>NZ_CP077639.1:2693293-3404391 GCF_019056395.1 Terribacillus sp. DMT04 | reverse complement strand
CAGGCATCCCCCTTTCTGAAAAAAATTGAAAGAAGCAGTCTCTTAAGTCAGGAACTGCATCATAGTAGGTATTAAAAGGCCTTTTCTGAGGCATACAAAAATACGGACATGCCAAAAAAGGCCGTGCAACTCAGGTTATATGAATGTGGATAAAAAAAACGCGTAAATTGTGGAATTAGAGAGGATTCTCCAGTTGTCCACTTTCTTGTTGATAAGTGCATCTACAGGGCTGTGAATAGATGTCCACAGCTTATCCACACTTTGTGGATAATAGTTTTTAACTCGTTTGTTATTCAATCAGTAAAACACAAACATGATACCAGAATAATCCTTGTGTTGCAATGCTTATTCGACACTTATCCACATACACTTGTACGTGTAGACAAAAAATATCCACAGGGTGCGATTATGTGAGTAAGTTGTCGAAAACTTGTGTGGAAAAAGTTATGCACAGGTGTATTAGATTAACATGGGTTGTGGATAAAAGAAAGGCAATTAGCAGCGAAAAATGAGAGGTTGACATGTTTGCTCATTTAAAAGTATAATGTTCAAGACTGTCTATGACCTTTCGCAATATTTTTTTATATATCCTCGAGGGAGGTGTTTGATATATGAAACGTACATTTCAACCTAATAACCGTAAAAGAAAAAAAGTACACGGCTTCCGTGAGCGTATGAGCAGTAAAAACGGACGTAAAGTTCTAGCTCGTCGTCGTCGTAAAGGAAGAAAAGTATTGTCTGCATAAGACCACTTACTGTAATAGTGGTCTTTTTGACTTTATATACTTGATCAGTGTACGAACACAGTTCCGACTGTGCTTTTACATGAGTGGAGAAGGAGAATAAACCAGAAGCTTAAATGCCGTGTTTATTCTCCTTCTTTCAAATTAAATAGACTATTTCTGCTAAATAGGCATGTTTGAGGGGATCCTCTTATGAAGAAAGAATACCGAATCAAGAAGAATGAAGCATTCCAGGAAGTGTTCCAGAAAGGACGCTCCTTTGCGAATCGCCAACTCGTTCTATATTATAAGAAGCAGGATAACGGAGATGCGCATTTCCGTATTGGTCTGTCTGTCAGTAAAAAACTTGGAAACGCTGTTATGCGTAACAAGATAAAGCGCTATTTAAGACAGGCTTTCCATGAATTGGACGAGCAGGTGGCTGGCGGCTATGATTATATTGTCATTGCGAGACAGCCAGCAAAAGATATGTCATACCATGAGCTGAAAAAAAGCTTGATCCACGTGTTGTGGAAACCGCGTCTTCTGAAGCAGACGAAAAACCATAATAAAGATACAGAATAGAGAGAGTCTTATGTAAGGAAGTTAAGGAGGAAACATGGTGCGTAAAAAAGGTATATTAGCGTTAGCGCTCGTGCTGCTTGTCGCAGCCTTGGCAGGTTGTGCGCCGAACTCGGAGCCGATCACATCGGAAAGCACTGGATTTTGGAATAAATATGCAATTTTTCCTTTATCCGAAGTAATTCGCTACTTTGCTGAATTGTTCAATGAAAACTATGGCTTAGGAATTATCATTGTAACGGTGATTATCCGCCTAATATTGCTGCCGCTTAATATTAAACAGCTGAAAAGCTCCCGTTCGATGCAGGAGATTCAGCCGGAATTAAAAGAGCTGCAAAAGAAATACAGTTCCAAAGATGCAAACACACAACAAAAACTTCAGCAGGAAACGATGCAGCTATTCCAGCGTCATGGTGTTAACCCGCTGGCGGGCTGTCTGCCAATCATCGTTCAAATGCCAATTTTACTTGCGTTCTATCAAGCAATCAGCAGAACGGAAGCAATTAAAGAACATGATTTCTTATGGGTGCAGCTAGGCCAGCCCGATCCATACTTCATCTTGCCAATTGTTGCAGGGTTAGCAACATTCTTGCAGCAGAAGTTAATGATGGCTGGGAATACAGCGATGGCGGCTAATCCGCAAATGACAATGATGCTTTATATCATGCCAGTTATGATTACTGTTTTTGCCTTGTTCCTGCCTTCTGCTCTAGCATTGTACTGGGTAGTTGGTAACATCTTTATGGTGGCCCAAACATTATTGATTAACAAACCAATGATGGCGGGGAACAAGCAGCAAGCTGATGGCAAAAAGTAATGAAACAGCTCACTGCTCGCGGTAAAACCGTAGATGATGCCATTCAATCGGCACTTCAGCAGCTGCATGCTGCCAAAGAAGATGTTGAAGTAACCATCATTGATGAAGGAAGCAAAGGTTTTCTTCGTTTATTCGGTGCCAAACCGGCTGTAGTAAAAGTCGCGATAAAAACAGATGTTATGAAAGCAGCAAAAACCTATTTGGAAAGTGTGATCGGTCACCTGCAGCCGAATGTCCAGGTGGAGATCACCAACCGAAAGAAAAAGCATGTGATGTTTACGCTTAGCGGAGAAAATCTCGGTACATTAATTGGGAAACGAGGACAGACGCTTAATGCACTGGAGCAACTCGTCGAACAATATCTGCACCAGCAAAAAGCATATCATGTTACAGTTACCGTCGATGCGGAAGGATATCGGTCAAAAAGACGGGAAACGCTTGAAAAGCTAGCAGTGAATGCTGCCAGTAAGGCATTAGCGCTGCAAAAAGCGATACCTCTGGAACCAATGCCGGCGAGCGAACGGAAGATCATCCATGCTGTGCTGCAGAAACAACAGAATGTTGAGACAGATTCGAAAGGGAAAGAACCTAATCGCTATCTCATTATCCAACCATCACAGAATAAGTCTTGGCAATAGCCAAGGCTTATTTTTGTGTGCTTTATTCACATGTGGACAATTTTTGACAACCTAGTAAGTGTATTTTTTGTTGTGGATATCTTTCTTTTTAATAGACAAATGTGCTATTCTTATAAGTTAGTGAGTATAAACACAAACACAGGATTAAACTGTGGATAAATAGATGAACTGAACAATAATAGAAAGAGGTGAAAAGCATGCAGCATGAAACAATTGCAGCTATCTCAACTCCAGTTGGAGAGGGGGCAATTGCCATTGTGCGGCTAAGCGGGCCAGAAGCAGTAGAAATTGCTGCAAAGCTTTTTGATGGTAAGGCATTGAAGACTGTGCCTAGCCATACCATTCATTATGGCAAGCTGATTGACCCTGTAACTGGGGAAGTTGCAGAAGAAGTAATGGTCTCTGTTATGAAAGCTCCAAAAACGTTTACGCGGGAAGACGTTGTGGAGATAAACTGTCACGGTGGTCTTGTTTCTGTTAATCGTGTACTAGAGCTTGCGTTGCAAGAAGGAGCACGCCTGGCAGAACCAGGAGAATTTACAAAACGTGCGTTCTTAAATGGCCGGATTGATTTGTCCCAGGCAGAAGCTGTTATGGATCTTATTCGCGCGAAGACGGACAGAGCGATGAATGTGGCACTAAAACAAATGGATGGCAGACTTTCCCGACTCATTCAGCAGCTGCGTCAGGAACTGCTGGAGACGGTAGCACACGTAGAAGTGAATATTGATTATCCAGAGTACGATGATGTAGAAGAGATGTCGCACAATATGATGATTGAGAAAACACAATATGTGTATAAAGAAATTGAGAAACTGCTGGAGATGGCGAAGCAAGGCAAGATCTTGCGTGAAGGTCTGGCTACTGCGATTATTGGCCGTCCGAATGTAGGAAAATCTTCCTTGATGAATGCACTTGTGCACGAAAATAAGGCGATTGTCACAGAAATTGCAGGAACTACGCGAGACGTAATCGAAGAATATGTCAATGTACGTGGTGTTCCATTAAAGCTTGTGGATACAGCAGGTATTCGGGAAACAGAAGATATCGTCGAAAGAATTGGTGTAGAGCGCTCTCGCCAAGTATTGAAGCAAAGTGATCTTATTTTACTTGTGCTGAATAATGGTGAAGACATCTCTGATGAAGATCGACATTTATTCGAAGCTGTTAAAGGACTTGATGTCATTGTTATTGTAAACAAGACAGACCTTGCGCAGAGAATCGATTTGGAAGAAGTGCAAAAGCTGGCAGGAGACCGTCCTGTCATCACAACAGCGCTTATAGAGGAAAAGGGAATTGATGAATTGGAGCTAGCCATCAAAGATACCTTCTTTGCAGGAGAAATTGATGGCGGCGACTTGAGTTATATATCGAACGTACGGCATATTCAATTGCTCAAGCAAGCATTATCTTCGCTGCAGGAAGCAATGAATGGCATTGAAATGCAAATGCCGATGGATATTGTCCAAATAGATGTAACACGCACATGGGAATTGCTCGGTGAAATTATCGGGGATACCGTGCATGAAAGTTTAATTGATCAGCTGTTTTCACAGTTTTGTTTAGGTAAATAAAAAAGGAGAGAATGAACATGACATACGATGCCGGACATTACGATGTCATCGTCATAGGTGCAGGACATGCTGGCTGTGAAGCTGGTATTGGTGCAGCAAAAATGGGTGCAAACACTCTAATGCTGTCTATGAACCTTGACATGACAGGATTCATGCCGTGTAATCCATCCGTCGGCGGCCCTGCAAAAGGTGTTGTCGTGCGTGAAATAGATGCACTTGGCGGCGTAATGGGAAAAGTAATTGATAAAACACACATTCAAATGCGCATGCTTAACACAGGAAAAGGCCCTGCTGTTCGAGCGTTGCGTGCACAAGCGGATAAACCGCTGTATATTACAGAAATGAAAAAACAACTGGAAAGTCAGGAAAACCTGACATTGCGTCAAGGGATGGTAGAGCGTCTGATTGTGGAAAACGACGTCTGCAAAGGTGTGATTACCGAAACAGGGGCAGCTTACTACGCGAAAACAGTTGTTATTACAACCGGAACATTTATGCGTGGCCGTGTAATCATCGGCGATGTATCTTATGAGAGCGGTCCGAATAACCAGCGTGCATCCGTTACATTATCTGAGCACTTAGAAGAACTTGGTTTTGAAATGGTTCGCTTTAAAACAGGTACACCACCACGTGTTAACAGCAGATCTATCGACTATTCCAAAACAGAGATTCAGCCAGGTGATGATGAGCCTTTGGCATTCTCTTATGAAACAACAGAATTCATTACCGACCAAATTCCTTGCTGGCTGACGTATACAAATGAATTTACACACAACATTATTAACGAGAACCTAGGATTGTCTGCAATGTATTCCGGTATGATCAAAGGTACGGGCCCGCGTTACTGTCCATCCATCGAAGATAAAGTTGTGCGTTTCAACGATAAACCGCGCCACCAAATCTTCTTGGAGCCTGAAGGACGCAATACAGAAGAAGTATATGTGCAAGGATTGTCGACTTCCTTACCTGAATATGTCCAAAAAGACATGCTGCAAACTATCCCGGGACTGGAAAACGCAGAAATTATGCGTGCCGGCTATGCCATTGAGTATGATGCAATGGTACCAACGCAGCTTTGGCCAACATTGGAAACGAAGAAAATCGCCGGCCTTTATACAGCCGGTCAAATTAACGGTACGTCCGGCTACGAAGAAGCTTCGGGCCAAGGTATCATGGCGGGAATCAACGCTGCTGCGAAAGCACTTGGAAAAGATCCTGTTATCCTTGACCGCTCCCAAGCATACATTGGTGTTCTAATTGATGACTTGGTAACGAAAGGAACAAATGAACCTTACCGTTTGCTTACATCACGTGCGGAATACCGCTTGCTGCTTCGTCATGATAATGCCGATATGCGTTTGACTGAAATAGGTCATCAAATCGGTACAATTAGTGAGGAACGCTATGAGCGCTTCCAAGAGAAGAAACGCTTGATTGAAGAAGAACGCAAACGCTTGGAAGGAATTATTATCAAAACAGAACCGCATGTGCTGGAGCTGATGGAAGAAGTAGGATCTGTCATGAAAGAAGCACAGCGCGCTTCAGATTTGTTAAAACGTCCGGAAATCAAGTACAGCTTGCTGGAAAAAATTGTGCCAGCTGATAAAGAACTGCCAGCTGACGTAAAAGAGCAAGTTGAAATTCAAACGAAATATGAAGGATATATTGCTAAATCCATGCAGCAGGTAGACCGTATGAAACGCATGGAAAACAAGAAAATTCCAGATATCATCAATTATGATGATGTTAGTGGACTTGCCACTGAAGCACGTCAGAAGCTGCAAGAAGTTCGTCCGTTGTCTGTTGGTCAAGCTTCTCGTATTTCCGGTGTTAATCCAGCTGATGTGTCCATCCTGCTCGTTTATATCGAACAAGGTGGCCCTGCAAAAGCAGCAAACCAATAATCCGTCGAAAAGAGGTACAGGATGAACCAAACAGATTTTCTACAACAATTGGAACAGCAAGGAATCACACTATCTGACCGGCAGAAGCAGCAGTTAGAAGACTATTTTCTTCTATTAGTAGAGTGGAATGAAAAAATGAATTTAACGGCTATTACGGAAAAAGGCGAAGTGTATTTGAAACACTTTTATGACTCTATATCTGCAGCTTTCTTCTTTGATTTTAAAGGGGATGAAAGTATTTGTGATGTAGGTGCCGGTGCCGGTTTCCCAAGTATTCCACTAAAGATTATCTATCCAGACCTGAAGGTAACAATTGTCGACTCGCTGAAGAAACGAATTACTTTTCTGAATGAGCTAGCGACGAAGCTTGGATTAACAAATGTCGCTTTTTATCACGACCGAGCAGAGAATTTCGGGAAAAATGATAGCTTCCGGGAATCATTTGATTTAGTAACAGCTCGAGCTGTGGCTAGGATGTCTGTCCTTAGTGAACTTTGTCTGCCGCTTTGCCGAACAAAGGGACATTTCATTGCGATGAAAGGGCCGAATATGGAAGCGGAACTGCAAGATGCTGCATCTGCTATCCAGCTGCTTGGTGGTGAATTGGTGGAAAGCTTCACATTTGATTTGCCGGAAGAGGGCGGGGAGCGGAATATCGCTGTCATCGCTAAGCGTCGAAAAACACCAAAGAAATACCCGCGAAAAGCCGGTGTTCCGAATCGTGAACCAATCGAATAAGGAAAAGAAAATTAGTAGATGAAGTACCATACAAGCTTACCATTCTCAACCAATCTATGCTAAAATAGTAGATAAGGAACTGGCTCGGCTTATGCAAGCGCAGCAGCTTCTAAAGAGAACTGCTGCGCCTTTTTATACGTGTTTCACGTGAAACATTTACTATTCCTTATGTACCTGCTTGCTAGATTAGGATTGTAAAAAAGGTGGTGTCTGAGGATGTTACACCCTTTCAGCCGTATTTTTGGGCTAGGTGATAAATCGGATTCAGCGGAAACGGAGAACGATGTGCATCAGGATGAAGTAATGAACCTGCCGGTACAGGACATTGTTCCGAACCAATACCAGCCAAGAACGGTTTTCCAGGAAGAGAAAATCAAAGAATTGGCCCAGACTATTCGTACACATGGTATTATTCAGCCAATTGTCGTGCGGAAAATAGCAGAGGGCGGATATGAGTTAATTGCTGGAGAACGACGCTGGCGTGCGGTAACGTCGCTGGAGTGGGAAACTGTACCTGCCATCATCCGTGAGATGTCAGATACAGAAACGGCATCTGTAGCACTGATTGAGAACTTACAGCGAGAAGAATTGACAGTCATCGAAGAAGCTCTTGCATATGAGCGTCTGCTGGAACTGCATTCTTTAACACAGGAAGCATTGGCACAGCGGCTTGGAAAAAGCCAATCAACAATCGCGAATAAGATGCGATTGTTGAAATTACCTGATGTAGTACAAACAGCTCTGTTAGAGAAGAAGATAACAGAGCGGCATGCTCGCGCACTCATTGTATTAAAAGATGCAGAGAAGCAGGAAATTATACTGCAGGAGATTATCGAAAAAGAACTGAATGTAAAAGAAACAGAGGCACGTATCGTCCGCATGGTCCATGCACCGCCGAAAAAGAAACGGCCGAAAATGAAGGGTGTCAACAAAGATATGCGCATCGCCATGAACACAATACGTCAGTCGCTGTCTATGGTTTCTGATACTGGTATCAATTTGGAGACAGAAGAAGAAGACTTGGACGATTATTATCAAATAACAATTAAGATACCGAAAAAATCTTAACTATATGTACGCCTTCATAGGATCCCATCTTACTGCAAGATGGGATTTTATATAGGAAAAGTGAGCAACTTTTTTAAATCTATGAATTTATCCGTTGGTTTAGGTGAAAAAGTGATAAAATAAACGTATTGAGTTTGAGGTAGGTGACACCATTGGGCAAAGTAATCGCAATAGCAAATCAAAAGGGCGGTGTTGGAAAAACAACTTCCAGCGTCAATTTGAGTGCTTGCCTGGCTTTTTTAGGTAATAAAGTATTGCTTGTAGACATTGATCCGCAAGGGAATGCTACTAGCGGTGTTGGTGTAAACAAAGCAGATGTCGAAAATTGTGTGTATAACGTCCTTGTTGAAGATTTAGAAGCAGAAAAAGTACTTGTACCGACTGCAGTTGACTATTTGGATGTTATACCAGCAACGATTCAGCTTGCTGGTGCCGAGATTGAGCTAGTGCCGACAATCTCAAGAGAAGTTCGTCTGAAAAAAGCAATTGATAGTGTGAAAGATAACTATGATTACGTCATTATCGATTGTCCGCCTTCCTTAGGGTTGCTGACATTGAATGCATTAACAGCAGCCGATACAGTGCTCATACCAGTTCAATGTGAGTATTATGCTTTGGAAGGGCTTAGTCAGTTATTGAATACCATTCGTCTCGTACAAAAGCATTTGAACAAACACTTGATGATAGAAGGCGTCCTGCTGACAATGCTCGATGCACGTACAAACTTAGGACTTCAAGTCATTGAAGAAGTTAAGAAATATTTTCAAGATAAAGTATATCAATCGATTATTCCAAGAAATGTAAGGCTGGGAGAAGCGCCTAGTCATGGTCAGCCGATCATTATTTACGATCCGAAGTCACGTGGAGCAGAGGTTTATTTAGATTTAGCAAAGGAAGTGATGGCGCATGGCCAAAGGGTTGGGGAAAGGTCTTAATGCTTTCTTTCCGGAATTAGAAATGAAGGAAGAAGATCAAATTCAGGAAATTACAATCAGTGATTGCCGAGCAAATCCGTATCAGCCGCGCAAAGTCTTTGCAGCCGAAGCCATTGAAGAATTAAAGCAATCCATACAAGAATACGGTATTCTGCAGCCGCTAATTGTGCGCAAGAGTATTAAAGGCTATGAGATTGTAGCTGGTGAAAGACGATTTCGTGCTGCTAAAGCAGCAGGAATGAAAAAAGTTCCAGCGATTATTAAATCATTGGATGACGAAAAGATGATGGAGCTTGCCCTTTTGGAAAATCTTCAACGGGAAGATCTTACTCCAATTGAGGAAGCCCAAGCTTATTTCAATCTAATGAATGAATTAGATATTACACAAGAGACTTTAGCAAAGCGATTAGGGAAAAGCCGATCTCATATTGCTAATCTCGTCCGTTTGCTGTCCCTGCCTCCTGCTATTAGTGATTTGATCAATCAGGGAGAGTTATCGATGGGGCATGGACGAGCTATATTAGGGCTGAAAGATAAGAATAAATTGCAGCCGTTAGTAGAGAAAATAAGAACTGAATCATTGAATGTTCGGCAGGTAGAACAATTGATTATGAAGCTGAACAATAATGTGTCTGAAACAGACAAGAAAAAATCAGTGAAGGATATCTTCCTTGTTCAAACTGAATCACAGCTTCGCAATCAATTTGGAACAGATGTGACGATTCACCGCGGTAAGCGAAAAGGTAAAATTGAAATCCAGTTCTTTTCTGATGAAGATTTAGAACGGATTTTAAACGTGCTGAATAGATAAAGCCAAGAGAAGAAGCAAGTTTCTCTTGGCTTTTTTTGTATGTTTCACGTGAAACGTATCAATGTTCGGCAGCAGTTTTGTCGGGAGATAGGATAGGTACCTGTCTGTGGTCAACAGCTAACAATAAAGCACTGATCTTATAAGCAAGCTGCATAACGAGATGCAGACGTGTGTTTTGCAGGACAAAGTATTCCATGTCGCCACTGGCATTCACAATACCGGTAATTTGTGCATCTCCAACAGCTGGAAGGTTCTTCTTCAAGGCAGCCCCTGGACGCAGTGGAGTAGGAGAAACAATAATGGATCCTATTGATGTAGTTCTGCCTAAACAAGCGTCAATTGCAATGATGAACGCATTTGGATGTCTTTTCTCTATTAGCTGCAGACGTTCCACAAGATTAACAGCATGGACAGGAGATTCTAGTGTGCCGTACACATGAAGTCTGCTAAGCGGTTTTTCTGTCAGGAAGGAACCAATAATTGGTCCTAGTGCATCTCCAGTTGAACGATCTGTCCCGATGCAAATCACAACAATCTCACGATCATCAGGAATCCATGAGCTGATTGTTTCATAAGCTTTACTCATAAGAAGGGGATCTTGATAGTCGCAGCGGAACTCCTTTTTTTTCGTAAATATTCTTTTCAGGCTCATAGCTTATCCTCCATACACATATTGGTAATAGTATATAGCTTTTCTGCTTTTTCTATACGTGGTCAGTTAAAAATTGGAGGGACTGTGATGTGGGCTGCAGGTCTAAAATGGATGTTTCTAATATTGGCAACTTTAATCGGTGCAGGATACGCTTCTGGAAGAGAAATTTGGCAATTTTTTGGTTTTGGAAGCGGACTGGCTATTGTCATCTTTACAATTCTGTTCACGTTATGCAGCCAAGTAATTCTGCATATCAGTTATAAGGAAAAAAGTGTGCATTACATTCCAGTGCTGGAACGACTGATTGGTAAGAGATTAGCTGCTGTGTATGATGTTTTAATTGTGTTTTATTTGTTTACCGTGACAGTAGTGATGATTGCTGCTGGAGGAGCCACAGGCACGATGTATCAGATTCCGAATTGGCTTGGTATCTTATTTATTGCTGTGATGATCATCTTAATCTTCACCACGAATGTAAAAGGCGTGGTATCGATGAATAGCTATATCCTGCCGCTTTTAGTTGGAGGGCTTGTTCTCGTGCTAATCATCTATACAAAACATGAACAAATTAACTTGCTTCATGATTGGCGTGTGCAAACAAATTGGCGAGCTGCTTTCCCGTTTACTGCATTAAATATTTTGCCCGTCGTTGCCATTATTGGCGCAATTGGCAGCCAGATGAAGACAAAAGGAGAGCTATGGATTGCAAGTATTGGCAGCGGACTTATTATAGGTGCGCTTACGTACTTGTATAATAATGATTTAATGCATATCAGTCATGCAATTCCTCATTATGATATCCCTTTGTTTTATATCTTGAAAAACTACCCTTCCCTTGTGTTTATTGCCATTAGTATTGTCTTGTGGTTAGCCATCTACACATCTGCTGTATCAGGAATACTAGGTATCGTATCGCGCTTTCGGAAGAATTTTAAGGGACCATTGTGGATACAAGCCGCTATTCTTGTCTTCGTTATGCTGCCGCTGACACAGCTTGGCTTCGCAGACTTGATAGCTTTTATGTACCCGTTATTCGGTTTCGCTAATCTTTACCTGCTTTCTGCAATCCTCGTATATCCACTATTAAATTATTACAAAATGAAATAGAATTTTGATACTATAAAAAGAAAACACTATTGAGGAGAAACAGATCATGAATGTAGAGGAGCAGTGGACAACCATATATGACTATTTGACAAGTGCTGAACTCTGGACAACCATCGGCTTAGCTGCTTTTAAGATCATAATGATCATCATATTGTCTATGATTGTCGTGCGGGTAGGTAACAATATTGTTGATAGAACATTTCATAATTCAATTCGTGAAAAAGCAAAAATCAAGTCTCCAATTGTATCGGAACGGCGAGAAAATACATTGAGAAAGCTCATTCAAAATGTACTTACTTACGTTGTGTATTTCACTGCTGTCGTCATGGTGCTGTCTCAATTAGGTTTGAATATTGGCGCCTTAATTGCAAGCGCTGGAGTTGCCGGCCTCGCGATTGGTTTTGGAGCGCAAAACTTAGTAAAGGATGTTATTAGCGGGTTCTTTATTATATTTGAGAATCAATTTTCGGTAGGCGACAATGTCCAGACAGCTGGCGTGCGCGGCGACGTAGAAGAGATAGGACTGCGTACTTGTAAGATACGAAATTGGACAGGAGAATTGCATATTATTCCGAACGGTAATATTACACAAGTAACAAATTTCTCTGTGCATAATAGTTTGGCGGTACTAGATATCAATATTCCATATGAAGCGGATCTACACGTAGCAGAAGAAGTCATCATGCAGGTGCTGCTGGAAATGCCGGCTGATTTTCCGGAAATTCAATCAACGCCAGAATTACTTGGTGTTGAGACATTATCAACTTCTCATATCGTTATGCGTGCAATAATTGAGACGCTGCCAATGGAACACTTTGGTGTGGCGAGGGTAGCTAGAAACCGTATAAAAACAAGACTGTTACAGCGAAATATTAGTATTCCGGCTCCAAGATTGGTCATGTATAATAAACAAGAGGCAGCAGATCTTATGGCAGAAAGTGCAATGAGGGGGGAAGCTCATGAGTGATAAGGTCTACCAGTTAAATGACATCGTACAAATGAAAAAAGCTCATCCTTGCGGGGAGAACCGTTGGAAGATTATTCGCCTTGGAATGGACATTCGAATCAAGTGTGAGGGCTGTGGTCACAGCGTGCTTGTTCCTCGGAGGAAGTTTGAGACAAAGCTAAAAAAAGTTTTAGAACATGCAGAAGAAGAAACGACAAACTAGTACATGTTTCACGTGAAACAGAGAGCCTGTCCGACCTGGTAGTGGACAAGCTTTCTGTTTTTTGATTTAAAATCAACTTTCTTGTTTGTAAATGAGTTAATAAGGCTAAAATTGCTAGATATTTTTGCTGTTTTAGGCAGAATAGTGTACTCTAGAATTACGTATGTTTACTTGGACAAAGCAACGGCTGTCTGGCATGCTGAACACAAGTCAGTTACCGGTGCTGCCCCATCTTCCCTAACTCTGGGCGGAGTGTTCAGTAAACAGATTTATTATGACCAGTTGTCCGATCAAAGCTGGTCAGGACACTTAAGGAGTGGAAGATTACATGGCTTTAACAGCAGGTATTGTCGGATTACCGAACGTTGGTAAGTCCACATTGTTTAATGCAATCACACAGGCGGGGGCCGAATCAGCCAATTATCCGTTCTGTACGATTGACCCAAATGTCGGCATTGTAGAAGTTCCAGATTCTCGTTTAAATAAATTGACTGAGCTTGTCAAACCGAAGAAAACGATCCCAACAGCTTTCGAGTTTACAGATATCGCGGGTATCGTAAAAGGTGCAAGTAAGGGCGAGGGCTTAGGCAATCAGTTCCTATCCCATATCCGTCAAGTAGATGCGATTGTTCATGTAGTGCGTTGTTTTGATGACGAAAATATTACACATGTATCCGGAAAAGTGGATCCAATTGATGATATTGAAACAATCAACTTGGAATTGATATTCGCTGACCTTGATTCTGTTAACAAACGTCTTCAGCGTGTAGAGAAACTTGCGCGTCAAAAAGATAAAGAAGCAGTAGCTGAGCAGGAAGTTCTAACTAAAGTGAAAGATGCTTTGGAAAATGAACAGCCAGCACGTGCGCTAGAATTTACAGAAGAACAGCAAAGAATCGTGAAGGGACTGCATTTGCTGACAAGCAAGCCAGTTCTTTATGCCGCAAATGTAAGTGAAGAAGAAGTTGCCGATCCATCTGCCAATGAAAATGTAGCAAAAGTACAAGCGTTTGCTTCCAATGAAGGAGCACAAGTAATTGTAGTTTGTGCCAAGATTGAATCAGAGATTGCTGAGCTTGAGGGAGAGGAAAAAGAAATGTTCCTCGAAGAGCTAGGTATTCCAGAGTCAGGATTGGATCAGCTGATTAAGGCATCTTACAGCTTGCTTGGTTTAGCAACTTACTTTACTGCTGGTGAGCAGGAAGTAAGAGCTTGGACATTCCCTACAGGTATCAAAGCGCCGCAAGCAGCTGGTATCATCCACAGTGACTTTGAGAAAGGCTTTATTCGTGCCGAAACAGTTTCCTATGATGACCTGGTTGATGGCGGTTCTATGAGCGTTACGAAAGAACGCGGGAAAGTTCGTTTGGAAGGTAAAGACTATTTGGTGAAAGATGGAGATGTCATGCATTTCCGTTTTAACGTATAAGGCCGGTTCCTCATCTGCAAATATACGAAATAAGCTTGCTTAACGACAATAATATTGCTATAATTTATTATTGTGAGTAATTACGTATTTAAGATTACTCCTTGCTCTTATGAAAGATAAGGGCCGTTAAGTCCAAAAGGAGGTGCAAACGGATGAGAGATTACGAAATCATGTACATCGTCCGCCCAGATATCGAGGAAGAAGCGAAAACTGCTCTAGTTGAGCGTTTCAACGGAATCCTAACTGATAACGGCGCGGAAATCGTGAAAGTTGACGAGAAAGGCAAGAAACGTCTTGCTTACGAAATCAACGATCACCGTGATGGCTACTACTACGTCATTAATCTAAAAGGCAATGAAGCCGCTATTAATGAATTCGACCGTCAAGCGAAGTTCTCTGATGATATTATTCGTCAGATGGCATTTCGTCTAGACGAGCAATAAGGAGGGGTTCTGATGTTAAATCGTGTCGTACTTGTCGGCAGATTAACCAAGGATCCGGACCTGCGTTATACACCAAATGGAGTGGCAGTTGCTAACTTTACCTTAGCAGTAAACCGACCTTTCTCTAATCAGTCAGGCGAACGTGAGGCAGATTTCATTAACTGTGTTGTATGGAGACGCCCAGCTGAAAATCTGGCGAACTTCATGAGCAAAGGAAGTCTGGTTGGCGTAGATGGCCGTGTTCAAACGAGGAGTTTCGATAACCAGGAAGGAAATCGTGTCTTTGTAACGGAAATCGTTGCAGACAGCGTGCAATTCCTTGAATCGAAAGGTGCTTCTCAAGGAGGCGGACAAGGTTCTTCTGGATACCAAAATCAGAACTCGAACTTTAATAACAACAATAATAATTTCAATAGCAATAACAATAATTACAATCAAAATCAGAATAACAATAATCAGGATCCTTTCCGAGATAAAGGTGAACCGATCGATATTTCTGATGATGATTTACCATTTTAATATAAGGGAGGCAATCAAACATGGCAGCACGTCGTGGTCGCGCGAAGCGCAGAAAAGTGTGTTATTTCACTTCTAATGGCATCACTTACATCGATTACAAAGACGTTGATTTGCTAAGACGTTTCATTTCTGAGCGTGGAAAAATTCTTCCTCGCCGTGTAACTGGAACTTCTGCAAAATACCAGCGTAAATTGACTATCGCTATCAAACGTTCTCGTCAAATGGCTCTATTGCCATACGTGAGCGAGTAAGAAAAAGCGTCATCCTTTTGGGTGACGCTTTTTTTGTATATAAATTTTAATAGTTACTTTATCAAAACTAACCCTACACAACGGGCTTTTTTTATGGTTAGTTTTCAGAAAATAATTAATTTGGCAGTGTAAGGCATATATAAACAAGATGCTTGAATCTCACAGCAAAACTTCTATAATGGAAAAAGTTGATTCTTATTCTAACAGAAGGAAAGGGGCATCTATATGGCTGCTACTACACAACCAATCGAAAAACACGTGCAAGTGGAAAACCGTATTCCGTTAATTATTGTCTTAATGTTGGGGAACTTCATCGCACTAATAAACGAAACAGTTATGAATGTTGCATTGCCGAATATAGAAGAGACCTTGGGGATTCCAACGACAACAGCACATTGGCTATCTACAGGGTATATGCTGACAATCGGTATCCTTATTCCGATTAGTGCTTATTTGATGCAGCGTTTTACGACACGGCAATTGCTGCTGACTGCACTTTCATTTTTCTTTATTGGAACACTGATTGCAGGTTTCGCTCCTAACTTTGCTGTTTTACTGATCGGACGCGTTATCCAGGCTTCTGGTTCCGGGATTATTATCCCGCTTGTAACGACGGTTATTATTACGATCACGCCGTTAGCTAAGCGTGGGTCTATGTTAGGTTTGCTGATGGTTGTCATTTTATTTGCACCAGCTATCGGGCCTGTATTCTCTGGAATGATAGTGGAGCAGTTTTCTTGGCGCTACGTCTTTATTAGCGTATTGCCATTGACACTTATCTTGCTTGGGTTTGCGGCATACTATGTTCGTAATGTGCTCGAGACAAAGCGTACAAAGATTGATATATTATCTGTTGTTCTAGCCGTGATCGGTTTTGGTTCTATTGTAATTGGATTCAGCAGCGCCAGTGCACAAGGTTGGACGAGTCCAATTGTACTTGGGGCATTACTAGTAGGCATGCTTGCGATTGCTTATTTTGCTTATCGTCAGTTCCAATTGAAAACACCAATGTTAGATTTGCGCCCATATAAAAACAAAAACTTCTTGATGGCAATTCTTGTGACAATTACCGTGATGATGTGCTTCTTTGCCGCAATGATTCTCCTGCCAGTATTCATGCAGGATGCATTAGGAATTAGTGCCTTTGACTCTGGTATTGTCCTGTTTCCGGGAGGAATTATGATTGCTATTATGGCCTTGCTTACAGGCCGGCTTTCCGATCGGTTCGGACCAAAGCCATTTGCGATTACAGGTACAGTGCTTCTTGTGGCGATGATTGGTTTAATGACGACGATATCTACTGATACAACGAAACTGCAGTTCACTTTGTTATATGTTGGCTTTACATTTGCAATTGGGCTCATCTTGACGCCGATGACAACTTTAGGACTCAATCAGCTGACAGAAGAGCTTTATTCTCATGGCAGTGCTTCTCTGAATGCATTTAATCAAATCTCAGGAGCAATTGGTCCAGCATTGTTTATCACATTGATGAGCAGCGGCAGCCAAGCTGTATCCAATGAGAATGCCAATCAGGCAATGACAGCAGGTTTTCAGTTTGCTTTCACGATTGCAGGTGCATTCGCACTAGCTGCAGTTGTGTTCGTCTTATTCATCAAACAATCCAAGCCTGCACACCATTATAAATATGAATGAAAAATAGCGAGTTCCTAATACGGAACTCGCTATTTTTGCAGTTGCTGTACAATTTTCGAAAGATCATCATGAATGACTATATCGAAAAGATGATCCATTACTGTAGGTTCTCGATTTATTAAGATAGATGACCTGCCGATGGAGCTGGCGTATTCAGGAAGCAGGTTAAACGGACTAACGAGCAGGGATGTACCGAGTACAAGAACTAATTCACTCTGCTGGATAACGCGTTCTGCCTTATGATGCTCTGTAATGGGATCACCAAATAAGACGACATCTGGTTTTACTATATGCTGGCAATGTTGACAGGCAGGTATATCATTTTGTAATAGGTAATCCAATTCATAAGATTGACCGCAGTTTTGACAGGTAGCACTGTTTAACGTGCCGTGGTATTCAATAACTTGCTCGTTACCCGCCAGTGTGTGTAAGCCATCGACGTTCTGTGTAATAATGCTAACTTGTTTTCCATCTGCTTCCAGCCGTTTGAGGTAGCGATGCACATTATTAGGGCCATAGTCTTTCAGCAGTTTGACACGAAAAATGTCTTTATATTTCTTCCAAAAATCTTCAGGATCTTTATGAAAATAGTGATTGCTTATATAATATTCCCGCGCTTCGTCAGCTGTCCAAAGACCATTTGTGGAACGAAAATCGGGGATACCGCTGGCGGTAGATACACCAGCTCCAGTCAGAATGGCGATTGACGATGCTGCGGCTATCTTTTTGGCTGCTGCTTCGGTTTGCATGATGAATCCTCCAACTTTTTTTATTTTTTCCAGTATAGCAAAAAAACGATAAGGAAGCAGAATACAGCAAAATCCGAACAATCACATTTGGTAAAATTATTTGAAAACATATTGACATCAGCTGTGTGTCTGCTATGATAAATAAAAAATTGAACCAAACACCAACTATGTTGATGAAGACCATACCTTTGAACAGTGATTATCCAAGAGAGCTAGTGGATGGTGGAAACTAGCATAATCCGGCAAAGGGCAGCACTTCGGAATAGGCAGGCTGAATGAAGTAGGTTTGTCCGGTATATGCCCGTTACGCATAGCTTCAATGAAGGCTGTACTGTGCAATGACACAGACGGTAAAAAAGGGTGGCACCGCGTGAGTAGATTCAAGCTTTTCGCCCCTTACAAACAGGTAAGGGAGCGGAAGGCTTTTCTTATTGGCTTTTTTACCTGTGAAGAAATCTAACAAACCAAGGAGGAAAAGAAACTATGTTACCAGATCAGCTTTTACTACGTATTCCAGGACCATCACCAATACCGCCGAGTGTGCAGCGGGCAATGAGTCAGCCCATGATTGGCCACCGCGGTGCGGAAACAACTGCATTGCTGCAGCGCATTAAGCCAAGGTTAAAGCCTGTTTTCGGAACTGAACAAGATGTTTTGTTAGTTACAGGAAGCGGAACTGCCGGTTTGGAGGCGGCCGTAGCTAATACGGCGAAGCCTGGTGATGAAGTCTTGGTTGTGGTAGTTGGTGCTTTTGGAGATCGTTTCGTCAAAATAGCGAAGGCTTATCAGCTGCATATTCACCAGATAGACGTCACATGGGGAGAAGCTGCAAATCCGGAAGATATTAAAGCAGTACTTCAAAAATATCCGGAAATCAGCTCTGTCTTCGTTACCTACTGTGAGACTTCTACAGGTGTGCTGAACCCAGTTAAAGAGATTGCCGAAGCAATTCATGAAGTTTCTGATGCATTGGTTATCGTAGACGGCGTCTCCTGTGTAGCAGGTGTGGAAACAGAATTTGATGCATGGGGAATTGATATTCTCGTTACAGGTACACAAAAGGCGTTTATGCTGCCTGGCGGAATGTTTTTTGCAGTAGTAAGTGAACGGGCATGGCAAGTAATTGAAGCCAACACACAGCCGCGTTTTTATCTGGATCTGACAAAATATCGTGATGGTATCGCAAAAGACAGCACCCCGTTCACGCCTGCTTTATCTATCCTGTTTGGATTGGAGCAAGTTTTGACGCTGTTGGAAGAAGAAGGGCTGGAGCAAGTGTATGCGCGACATCGCTTAATGCGGGATATGACAAGAGCTGCCTTCCGAGCGTTGGAAGTACCGCTGCTAGTAGAAGATACATATGCTTCGCCGACAGTAACAGCAATTAAACCGGCAGATTTTGATGCTGAACAGCTCCGTAAGCAAGTGAAGCAGGAGTTCAATTTAGCGTTTGCAGGCGGTCAGCAACATATGAAGGGGGAGATTTTCCGAATCGGACATATGGGATATTGCTCTCCGGCAGATGTGCTGCAAGTCATTAGTGCAGTGGAAATTGGACTCATGCAAATTGGAAAGCAGATAACGCTAGGAGCAGGTACACAGGCTGCCCAGCAAATCTATCTTGAGCAAGGAGCGAATAAATAATGACATACAATGTGCTGATTAGTGATCCGTTAAGTGAAGAGGGAATGGCTCCACTAACATTAGCTGATGACTTCCATGTGACTGTTGACACAGGATTAGCAGAACCCGAGCTAATCGAAAAAATCGGAAACTACCACGCATTGCTCGTCCGCAGTCAAACGACTGTTACACGAGCAATTATGGAAGCAGCTCCGAATCTGAAAGTTATTGGACGCGCTGGAGTCGGTGTGGACAACATTGATTTGGAAGCAGCAACAGAACTTGGCATTGTTGTTGTCAATGCTCCTGACGGGAATACAAACTCTGCTGCAGAACATACTGTTGCTATGATGATGTCCCTTGCTCGTAATATTCCGCAAGCTTTTCTTGCTTTGAAACAAGAACGCTGGGAGCGCAAACAACATATTGGCGTGGAATTGAAAGGAAAGACACTTGGTATCGTTGGGATGGGTCGAATCGGAGCGGAGGTTGCGTATCGGGCCAAAGGACAGCGTATGGATGTTGTTGCATATGACCCATTCTTAACAAAGGATCGTGCAGACAAGATGGGTATCGCTTATGGAACACTGGACGAAGTGTTTGCAGTTAGTGATTTCCTAACAGTCCATACACCATTACTGAAGGAAACGCGGCATATGATCTCTGCAGATGCTTTTGCTAAGATGAAGGATGGCGTGCAGATTATGAACTGCGCCAGAGGCGGTATCATTGATGAAGATGCGTTATATGAAGCAATCATCAGCGGCAAGGTGGCAGGAGCAGCATTGGATGTATTTGAAGAGGAACCAGCTGTTCATCATAAATTGCTGGAGCTGCCGCAAGTAATTGCAACGCCGCATTTAGGTGCCAGCACGGTGGAAGCGCAGGAGAACGTGGCGATTGATGTGAGCAAGGATGTGATGCAGATTCTTCGCGGCGGACAAGCCATTCATCCTGTCAATTTCTCCTCCGTCTCACCAGAATTAATGCGGAAAATCCAGCCATATTTTGATTTGGCTGAAAAGCTTGGTGCATTCCTTGCACGAACAATGCCGGATGCCATTGAAGAAGTTACAGTATATTATGCAGGGGAGCTAGCTGACAAAGAGGTTGCGCCGTTAACTCGGAATACGGTGAAAGGTCTGCTGCAGCGTTACTTAGGAAATGTAAATGATGTCAATGCGACACATTTGGCTAAGAAGCGCGGCATAACAATTAATGAACAAAAAACATCTACCACAAGAGGCTTCACTAGTCTGGTAACTGTAGAAGCAAGATCAGCTTCCGTCACCCATAAAGTGGCTGGGACCTTAGTAAATGGACTAGGAGCGCGGATTGTAAAGGTTGATAACTATTATGTAGATGTTACACCAGCGGGCCATATGCTGCTCGTGCGCCATAAAGACCAGCCGGGAGCTATTGGTCGTGTGGGAACTTTGCTTGCCAAGTACGCGGTTAATATTGCAACAATGCAAGTAGGGCGATCTAATGAAGGCGGCGATGCCATTATGATGCTCACGGTCGATAAAGAACCACAGGCGGAAGAAGTACAAGAATTGAAGCAGCTGGCGGATATTTTTGATGTAACAGCTATTACGATATGAAAAGAAGCGGGCAGATTACTCTGCTCGCTTCTTCGCTTTCAACGCATAAAATATTGGCAGTCCGATAACTGCTATTCCAATAGATAATAAGCAGCTTAGGAAGTCTGTGAACAATGTACTGATTAAGACAAACAAAGAGCCGGCGATTGCAGCTATTGGAATAAAAGGATAGAGCGGTACGCTATAAGCACGTTCTTTTCCTTTATGTCGTTTTCGTAAGATGAAAACAGCATAAAAAGCCAAAACATAAAATAGATAAATGGTAAAAATACTGATTTCTGATAGTTTATCTGGATTGCTTACAAGCATAAAAATGACAGACAATACAAGCTGCAAAACAACTGCAACCCAAGGTGTTTGGAATGTAGGGTGCACTTTTTGAAGCAAATTTGAAAATGGCAATTGGCCGCGCTCTGCCATTGCAAATGGGATTCGCGGAAATGTAAGAATTTTACCGTTTAAACAGCCGAAGATGCTTACAATTATCCCTAAACTAACGATAATTTCACCAGTATCACCAAGCACAAGTTTCGCTGCGGTGCTTGCCGCATTGGTGTTTAAGCTAACAATCTCAGCTGCTGGTAAAATATAAAGCATAGCAGCGTTGATTAACAGGTAACATGCTGTAACAATCAAAATACCGCCAATCATTGCTCTAGGCAGTGTTTTCTCAGGATCTTTCATTTCTCCGCCCATAGATGCGAGCATGATCCAGCCATCGTAAGCAAACAAAGTTGCCAAAACAGCAGCACCAAAATTTATCTCCGAGAGTGCCTCCGGGACAGCACTAAAGAAATCTGCGTCACCTTTCCAAAAGCCGAAGATAACAATAAGAATAATAGGCAGCAGTTTGCCGATTGTCGTGACCAGTTGTACAATACCGCCAAATTTCGTTCCAATAATATTAATGATACAAAGAAATAAGACACTGGCAATACCAACACCAGCTGTCCAAGTCGTACTCCAGCCGAACAAGTTAACCATTAATGTCCCAAAATAAAGGCCTAGCGCAGCGATAATTGCTGGTCCATACAAGATGGTCTGCACCCATCCGCAAAGAAAGCCCCATATTTCGCCGTATGTTTCCTCAAGATAGGCATATAGCCCGCCGGTTTTTGGGATTTGAACACCAACTTCGGCAATTGTCAAACCGCCAGCAAGCGTCAAAAGTCCGCCAATAAGCCAGGCAAGCATGGCCATATCAGCGCTGCCAGCGTAACTTAGGACGGGACCAGGTTTCATAAATACACCAGAACCAATAATCGTACCTACCACAATAGATAAACCTAGAAAAAGTCCGATGTCTTTCTTTAATGCTGCGTTTTCTGGTTGATTCATGCTGTCACTCCTTTTCTGTCCTTATTGCATGTATGAAGATATGTAGTTCATTATAGGAAATACAGCTATAAATAGAAACTAGAAAAAGTATTCTGACTTGTAAGGGCTTCTAACATAGAAATGGAGCTTGCAGTAGCTGCAGCTCCATTCACTAAATTGCCTCTAATCGAGGGATTTATGCAGTTTTTCAGCCAAGCGGTACAGCTTTCCGCTGTCTTTTTTCGAACGTCTGAATTTCTGTGTAGCCAACCTTTTTGGCAAGCTGTATTGCTTCGGAATAGGCATAACCAACATGTTTAGGGGCGTGTGCATCTGAATTAATTACAATACCGACGCCCGCATCAAAGCATTTCTGCAAAAGAAGCGGATCAGGATATATTTCCCCGACCGGCTTTCGTAAGCCAGCAGTACTGATTTCGATGCATGTATCGTTTTCCGCAAGTGCTTTAACAACCCGGTCATATTCCCCTTCTACAAATGCTTGGTCATCTGGTTTGTAGCCAAAAATCTTTATTAAGTCAATATGGCCGACAAAGCTGAAGAGCTTGGATTCAGCTAATGTTACAATTTGATCATAATAATCACGATATACTTGCTTCAGATCTCTTTTTTCATACTCCTCTTTGTACATATCAAGATCAATTCCCCATTCGCGAATCCAGTGAACAGATCCTATCACATAATCAAAGGAATGTTGATCTAGAAATTCAGCTATTTCTGCTTCTTTACCAGGTGTATAATCCATTTCAATACCCATTTTCACTGGGAGTTTTTGTTTTTTGATTTCTTCGAAGAAGGCTAGGTAATCTTGAAAATGCAGTGTCCGTCGGTTTTCAACCCAAGGATTGGACAAGATTTTATTTGTTTCCTGGAAGAAATATGCGTGCTCAGAAATTCCGAATTCTTCAATTCCCTTGCTGCGTGCCGCCTCAAGGTATTCGTGAATATATTCCAATGTGAAAGTGCCGGTTTCTGCCATATGTACGTGATAATCTGTCAGCAATTCGTTCCACTCCTATCAATAAAGTTAAAAATATTTTGACATATTATATGAGATGTTCCAAGTACAGATTTGTAAGGTAAGCCTTATATGGAGGAAAATAAAAAAGCTCTGCCTTTTCAGGAGAGCTTCAAGAAGAATAAATATTAAAGAATAGAGTTCAAATAGCCACCGACACTGCTCAGTAGTAATGTTGCTGCAAGAATCACATTAAAACGACTGTTTTTCATGATATTCCTACCCTTTCTGTTGATTTATATTCGTTAGTTTCATCTATACCCGTTTTGTTGTTGTTATAACCTCTGATCTTATTATTATCTTAGCACGCAGTCAGCTTGTATATCTTCTCGATCGTGTAGAAAATATGTGGAAAAAATGTGGAATGAAAAAATCGGCAGCATGCTTGTCGCGATGCTGCCGATTTTAGAATCGTCTCATTAGTAACTAATGAGGTGTAAAGTATTTAATGTAAATCTAATGTAAGGTTGTCTACCTATTATAAGGTCTTGTTTTAGAAAAATAAACAGTTATTTTTCATTTTACAAAGGCATGAGGAATGTATGTTGACGGCTTAACTGCTAGACTGGCTGACCGGATAGGACAATTCCTATAAATAGTCCTATTAACTGTTTGCGTTTGCCTCATTCTATTTCCTACGAATCATTTGTTTGCATACTTGCTTTCGGGTATAATTGGTGGGTAGCATTACTTCAGATGAGAGGGCTATTTTGTGCACCTTCATCTCTTTCAAGCGAACGCAAGCACAGCCTAAGCAGCTGTGCTTTTTCTACACTTGCTTCATTACATATTTAAATGGGGTGTCACGATTCATGAAAAACGCTCGGCAACTGACGGAAGGAGCTATGCTGGGGGCAATTTACCTTGTACTGCTGCTGGTTGCTATATATGTTCCTTTCATTAAGATTTTTGCCTTATGTGCTTTGCCAGTACCAATTATATTGTATTGGCTTCGGCATGGAATCAAGTCAGGTTTCATTTTTTCCGCAGCAATTCTGCTGTTATCTATTATAGCGAGTCCAGCGGGTATACTGACTACGCTAACCATAGCAATCGGAGCCTCGATGACGGGGTATGCGCTGCATCGTAAACAATCAACTTATGAAGCATTGCTAAAAGGAACGGCAGGTTATGCGCTTGGTGTGACAATCTTCTGGGTGTTAACGCAAGCAATAACTGGCATTAACATCATTGATACAGCACAGACGACCATGCAAGAAACAATGCAAGAGGTACGCACTCAAATGGAGAATTTGGGTGGATCAATTCCTGAGGAACGATGGGGACAAGTGACCGAAATGATTGATTATATTTTCGTTCTTGTTCCAACCTTGATTGCAATTTATTCTCTCTTGTATGCGTTCGTAACGCAATGGCTGGCGCAAAAGATTCATAACCGGCAGCAGAAGGAAAAGATTTTGTATCCGCCATTCCGCCGTTTTAACTTGCCTGTTATTGTGCTGTTCATTTACTTTATTGGATCCTTTGCTCGCTGGTTCAATATAGACCCAAACGGCGGTTTGTATCCATTTGTAGTAAACATCACCGAGTTTGCAGGAATATTGCTTATCATACAAGGATTTTCGTTTATGTTTTATTTTGCTTATGAGCGGAAACTAGCAAAGGTATTTCCGATATTAGCTGTTATATTCTGTATCCTTTTAGGGCCTCTTCTGCTGTATCTCGTGCGCGTTTTGGGTATAATTGATATAGGATTCAGGCTTCGGGAACGGCTGAGCAGCAAGAAATAGCATGGTCGCGGAATTTAGGTTTAGGAGCTGACATATATGCCAGAGATATTTAAGAAACCAACATTAAGTAAGCATTTGATCGTGACATATGCGCTTGCTGTCGTCCTGCTTGTTTGTGTGTGGTTTTATGAATGGAAGCTTGGACTGCCATTGACAGTACTCCTGGCTCTTTCTTTCTTTTACAGCATTGTGACGGAGCAGCGGATGCAAGACCAAACGGAGGAATATATCTCCACGATGTCTCACCGGGTGAAAAAGGTCGGTGAGGAAGCGCTGCTGGAAATGCCAATCGGTATTGTGCTTTACAGTGAAAACTACCAGATTGAGTGGACGACCCCGTATATGAACAGATTTGCGGAGGATACACTTGTGGGTATGCCGCTGGATGATTTGTCAGAAGCACTTATCCCGGCAATCAAGGATGAGAAAAACGAGGTATGGATAACGCTAGATGATTATGACTTCTTGACCGTTATTAAGAAAGAAGAGCGCTTGTTATACTTGTTTGATCGAACAAAGCAGCTGGAGATACAGAACTTATATAACGAAGAACAAACCGTCTTAGCTATTATCTTTTTAGATAACTACGAAGAGATGACCCAGAATTTAGATGATACGGCTAAGAGTCAAATAAATTCCCGTGTCACGGCACAATTGAATGAATGGTCGCGCCAAAAAGGATTGTATCTGAAACGTACCTCACAAGAACGATTTCTTGCTGTATTGAATCACCGCATTTTGAGGGATTTAGAGAGAACTAAATTCGAAATTCTAGATGAAATTCGAGGATTAATCACAGATCAGAATATCCCAATTACCTTAAGCATCGGTGTCGGGGCAGGCGGGCAGTCATTGCCTGAGCTTGGAGAGCTTGCACAGTCCAGCTTAGACCTTGCACTTGGCCGAGGCGGTGACCAAGTGGCGATTAAAGGAGAAGGCGGTAAAGTGCGTTTCTACGGCGGTAAAACAAATCCGATGGAGAAGCGCACAAGGGTAAGAGCTCGTGTCATTTCGCACGCATTAAAGGAACTGGTTAAACAGAGTGAACAAGTACTCATCATGGGACATAAAGCGCCTGATATGGATTCAATTGGAGCTGCTATCGGAATTTTGAAGATTGCCGAAGCAAATGATACAGCTGGACATATTGTATTGGATCAGCAAGATATCCATCCTGGTGTGTCTAAGTTAACGACAGCTATTCAAGCGGATGAGGAACTTTGGGAGCAATTTATTAGTCCGGAAGAAGCGCTGGACCGAGTGACTAAGAACACGCTTGTTGTGGTTGTAGATACACATAAACCTGTACTAGTAGCAGAAGAGAAACTGCTTAGCAAGTCAGAGCATGTTGTCGTTATTGATCACCATCGCCGGGCAGAAGAATTCATTGAGAAGCCGACGCTTGTCTATATGGAACCGTATGCTTCTTCGACAGCCGAGCTTGTAACCGAGCTATTGGACTACCAGCCTAAGAAGCTGCGACTTTCTACACTAGAAGCGAGTGCGTTACTTGCAGGAATTATCGTCGATACGAAAAGCTTTACACTTCGCACTGGTTCACGTACATTTGATGCTGCCTCCAATCTTCGTTCAAAGGGTGCAGATACGGTCTTGGTGCAGCGCTTTATGAAAGAAGATTTGGATACGTATGTGAAGCGGGCGCATTTGATAGAACATACAGAGATTTACCGGGAAGGCATCGCTATTTCGACAGCCGAAGCAGGGCAAGTGTTTGGGCCGGTTGTGATTGCCCAAGCCGCGGACACACTGCTGACAATGGATGGTGTCAGTGCCAGCTTTGTCATTTCAGAACGTGAAGATGGACGAATTGGTATTAGTGCCAGATCACTTGGACAAGTGAATGTACAAGTAATCATGGAAAAAATGAATGGCGGCGGTCACCTGACCAATGCTGCCACACAGATTGCTGACAAGACCGTACAGGAAGCGAAAGAAGAACTGCAGCGGATTGTTGATGAATATGTTGAAGGGAGAAATGAAGAATGAAAGTAATTTTCACGGAAGATGTAAAAGGCAAAGGCAAAAAAGGACAAGTAAAAGAAGTGCCAGATGGTTACGCACGCAATTACTTGCTTAAAAATAACTTGGCTGCACCTGCAACAAAAGGGAATGTAAAAGTGCAGGAAGCAAAAGAAAATAAACAGCAGCAGCTGGAACAGCAAGAAGTAGAAGATGCGAAGAAGTTAAGTGAGAAGTTGGCAAGCATTACTGTAGAAGTAAAAGCAAAATCCGGAGAAGGCGGCCGTTTGTTCGGATCAATTACGAGCAAGCAAATTGCCGATGAGCTGAAAAAAACACACAAAATCAAGATCGATAAACGGAAAATCGAATTAGATGATCCGATTCGTGCGCTTGGTTACCGTGACTTGGATGTAAAACTGCACCCGGAAGTAACCGGTAAAATTAAAGTTCATATTAGCGAGCAATAATAATTTTTCCAGCAAAATACCAATAGCTTTTCATCCCCCTTTTGACACAAAAGGGGGATATTTCGGTACAATAAAAGCAGTATGCCAGAAATGGGGGAATCATGATGGAAGAAGTCTGGAATGACCGGACCCCTCCACATAATATAGAAGCAGAGCAAGCGGTGATTGGTGCAATTTTCTTAGAACCAGAAGCACTGTCCAGAGCTTCCGAACAGTTAATCGCTGACGATTTCTACAGAGCCAGCCACCAGCGCATTTTCGATGCAATGATGCGCTTGTCTGACAGAGGTGAGCCAGTTGATTTGGTAACTGTCACCACTGCACTTGCAAATGCAAAACTGTTGGAGGAGGTCGGCGGAGTATCATATCTCAGCGATCTAGCAAATGCCGTTCCGACAGCAGCAAATATTGATTATTATAGTAAAATTGTTGCTGAGAAAGCTTTATTACGTCGTTTAATCCGCTCTGCTACAGATATTGTGACATCAAGCTATGCGAAAGAAGACGAAGTAGAAGATGTCCTGAATGAAGCGGAGAAAACGATCATGGAAGTTTCCGGACGTAAGAATTCCGGTGCTTTCCAAAATATTAAAGATGTTTTAATCGATGTTTATGATAATATCGAAAAACTGCACCATCAAAGTGCTTCCGTAACAGGTATTCCAACAGGTTATCGGGATTTGGACAAGATGACATCAGGATTTCAGCGCAATGATTTAATCATCATTGCTGCCCGTCCGTCGGTTGGTAAGACAGCCTTTGCTTTGAATATTGCACAAAATGTTTCCATCCACGCAGGAGAGAATGTAGCAATTTTCAGCTTAGAGATGGGAGCGGAGCAGCTTGTTTCTCGTATGCTTTGTGCCGAGGGAAATATTGACGCACAGCGATTGCGTACAGGAAGCTTGCAGGAAGAAGATTGGGCTAAGCTCACCATGGCAATGGGAAGCTTGTCCAATGCGGGTGTATATATTGATGATACTCCCGGTATTCGTGTAAGTGATATTCGATCAAAGTGCCGCCGTCTAAAGCAGGAAGGCGGCATCGGGATGATTCTGATTGATTACTTGCAGCTCATTGCGGGTTCTAGCTCAGGAAAAGGCGAAAACCGTCAGCAGGAAGTATCGGAAATCTCCCGTTCCCTGAAAGCTTTAGCGCGTGAATTAGAAGTTCCGGTAATTGCTTTATCTCAGCTTTCCCGCGGAGTAGAGCAGCGTCAAGATAAGCGTCCAATGATGTCCGATTTACGTGAATCCGGAAGTATTGAGCAGGATGCCGATATTGTTGGCTTCCTCTATCGAGACGATTATTACGACAAAGAATCAGAGAAACAGAATATCATTGAAATTATTCTTGCTAAGCAGCGTAACGGCCCAGTTGGGACAGTTGAGCTGGCATTCGTAAAAGAATACAATAAATTCGTAGATTTAGATCACCGATATTCGGAAAGTGATATACCACCTGCATAATAAAAACGCCTTATCAGATGATAGGGCGTTTTTTAACGAACGAATATGGTGGGTAGTGAATAATTGTTCGGATGTATCATTGACATGTGTTTTGGGGATTGATAAACTTTAGAGGTGTTAAAAATAGTTTATTTGGCGGAGGTGCCACACAGATGTCCTCAGTAGTCGTAGTAGGAACCCAATGGGGAGATGAAGGAAAAGGAAAGATCACTGACTTTCTTTCACAAAATGCCGAAGTTGTTGCGCGTTATCAAGGCGGTAACAATGCAGGTCACACAATTAAATTCGATGATGTCACATATAAACTTCACTTAATTCCATCCGGTATCTTTTTCTCAGAAAAGAAATGTGTATTAGGTAATGGGATGGTTATTGATCCAAAAGCATTGATTGAAGAATTGGAATATTTGCACGAACGTAACGTCAGCACAGATAATCTGGTTATTTCAAACCGAGCGCATGTTATTCTTCCGTATCATCTAAAATTAGATGAACTGCAGGAAGAGGCGAAAGGTGCAAATAAAATTGGAACAACTAAAAAGGGTATCGGACCAGCTTACATGGATAAAGCTGCACGTATGGGTATCCGTATTGCTGATTTGCTGGACAAAGATGCTTTTCGTGAGAAGTTAGAACAAAACTTGGAAGAGAAAAACCGATTGTTTGAAAAAGTATATGAATGTGAGCCATTCACAGTCGAAGAAATTTTAGAAGAGTATTATGATTACGGTCAGCAGATTGCAAAGTATGTAACAGATACTTCCGTTGAACTAAACGAAGCACTTGATCAAGGCCGTCGAGTTCTCTTTGAAGGTGCACAAGGTGTTATGCTGGATATTGATCAAGGAACATATCCATTCGTTACGAGCTCCAACCCGATTGCTGGTGGTGTTACAATCGGTTCTGGTGTTGGACCGACAAAGATCAATCATGTAGTAGGTGTATCGAAGGCATACACAACACGTGTTGGTGATGGCCCGTTCCCAACAGAATTACATGATGAGATTGGTGATCAAATCCGAGAAGTAGGCCGCGAGTACGGTACAACTACAGGCCGTCCACGCCGCGTCGGCTGGTTCGATAGTGTTGTCGTACGTCACGCACAGCGCGTCAGTGGTATCACAGATCTTTCTCTTAATTCCATTGATGTACTCACAGGTATCGAAACATTGAAAATCTGTGTAGCTTATCGCTACAAAGGCGAAATTATGGAACACTTCCCGGCTAGCTTGAAAGAACTGGCTGATTGCGAACCAGTTTATGAAGAACTGCCAGGCTGGACAGAAGATATTACAGGCGTTCGCAACTTGAACGAGCTGCCAGTTAACGCGCGTCATTATTTAGAGCGCATCTCACAGCTGACAGGTATTCCGCTCAGTATCTTCTCTGTTGGACCAGATCGTACACAAACAAATGAAGTAAGAAGCGTATATAGTTAAGATAAATGAGAAATCGTCCTGTTGGGCGGTTTTTCTTTTTACTTCCAAATAACCCCATGAGACCCCCCGTACAAAGACATTTTCTGCGAATTGCTGTAAAATAGAAATAGTATGCACAAACTAAACTAATAAAGAAAAAGTAATTCATTTAGATAAAAATTATACGAGAAAGCGTGGGAATACGATGAACCATAAGATACTAGTGGTCGATGACGAGAAACCAATCGCTGATATATTGAAATTCAACTTAGAAAAAGAAGGATACGAGGTAGTCTGTGCCTATGACGGTGACGAGGCTGTTGAACTCGTACAGCAGGAGAATCCAGATTTGATTTTATTGGATATTATGCTGCCGAATAAAGATGGTAATGAAGTATGCCGGGAAGTACGTAAGACGCACAATATGCCAATCATCATGCTGACAGCCAAGGATGCAGAGATTGATAAGGTGCTTGGTCTGGAACTTGGTGCAGATGACTATGTCACAAAGCCGTTCAGTAACCGAGAAGTAATTGCACGTGTGAAAGCGAATCTTCGCAGACAGGCACAAATACCAGAAGAAGACAGCAAGGAAAACAAAGATATCGAGATCGGAAAACTTGTTATTCACCCAGAAGCTTACACAGTCACAAATGATGGCGTGCAAGTGGAATTAACACACCGGGAGTTTGAATTGCTCCATTACTTGGCGCGTCACAGCGGACAAGTAATGACACGTGAACATTTGTTAGAAACGGTATGGGGGTATGATTACTTTGGCGATGTCCGTACAGTTGATGTAACCGTTCGCCGTCTCCGTGAGAAGATCGAAGACAATCCAAGCAGCCCGCTTTGGATTATTACAAGAAGGGGTGTAGGATATTATCTTCGCAGCCCTGAACAGGAGTAATAGCAATGAATAAAATAGGCTTCTTTCGATCGGTGAGCCTGAAATTGGTTCTGGTTTATATTTTGCTGCTGATTATCGCACTTTTGCTAATCGGCGTCTTTTTTACAAATAGCTTAGAGAATCAGCTTATTAAAAATACCAGAGTCTCACTTGAGTCCAATATTGAGTGGCTGAATCAATCGTTAGTCCAGGAATTTGAAGAGGAAAGATCTCCTACTGATCCAACTTTAGAAGAAGATATTGCCGATCTGCTCGTCAATTATTCCGACGGGGATAATACAAAAATACAAGTAATTGATAACCAGAGACAGCTGGTAGGTACGAGTGAACCTGGCGGCCAGGACTTGGTAGGAGCTCGTGTAATAGAAAGTAATATTATTCAGGCCATCACCAATAATGGTATTCTTCCTTCTTCAGAGCAACCGAATATCGTTATTGATGAAGAAACCGGTGATCGCACGCTTCGATATTATGATGAAATAATGAGGACAGGCAGTAATGGAGAAGAGGAATTACTCGGCATTATCTATGTACGTAAATCAATAGAAGATGTATATAGTCAGTTGAAGAGTACAAATATTATCTTCTTGCAAGCAACCTTTATCGCATTGATATTTGCTGCCGTTTTAGGAATTCTCATTGCCCGGGCAATAACGAAGCCAATTAAAGAGATGCAAAAGCAAGCACGTGTTATGGCTACAGGGGATTTTTCAAAACGAGTGAATGTATATGGTGAAGATGAAATTGGACAGCTTGCTCGTACGTTTAATCATATGAACGATGAACTGCGGCAGGCACATATGCGCACAGAAGGCGAGCGCAGAAAGCTGAGTTCCGTGCTTTCCCATATGTCAGATGGCGTTATCGCAACAGACAGGAATGGAGCAATCACCTTGATGAATGCGCCAGCAGAAAGTCTGATTGGGCGCAGTGCGGAAGAAGTTCGCGGACAATTTCTAATTGAGGTTTTAAACTTAAATGAAAAAATAGTTGATATAACAGAAATACAAGAAACAGGCTCCATTATTATTGATATGAGTGATGATGATCAATATCTACTTCTGCGCTGTAATTTTTCGATTGTGCAGGATGAATATGAGCAGATTAGCGGATTCATTACTGTAATCAGTGATGTGACAGAGCAAGAACAAATTGAACAGGAGCGCCGGGAATTTGTTTCCAATGTATCTCATGAGCTCCGAACACCGCTGACAACAATGAGAAGTTATTTAGAAGCATTAACAGATGGTGCATGGAAAGACGAAGGTATTGCCCCTCACTTCCTTGATGTAACACAACAGGAGACAGATCGAATGATACGTCTTGTTAATGACTTGCTGCAGCTTTCCCGAATGGATAGCAGTAATTATACGATGGAATGGCAGCGGATCGATTTTACAGAATTCTTCCATCATGTGATTGACCGATTTGATATGAACAAGCGTGAGGATATTCACTTTGAACGCTATTTGCCGAAGGATGAAGCAATTGTATCGGTTGATCAAGATAAGATGATGCAAGTGCTGGATAATATCATCAGTAACGCGATTAAATATTCTCCGGATGGCGGGACAATTCGTTTCCGTCTTCGTAAGGATAGCCAGAAGCTTCTCATCAGCATTTCTGACGAAGGAATGGGTATTGCGCATGAAAAACTAGACAAGATATTCGAGCGTTTTTACCGAACAGACAAAGCACGTACACGTAAACTAGGTGGTACTGGACTAGGTTTAGCGATTGCGAAAGATCTTGTTGATGCGCACCACGGGGTGATTTGGGCTGAAAGCAAGGAAGGAAGAGGTACAACTGTGCTCTTCACCATTCCGCTTAATCGGAAAAGGGGTGAGCTGCGATGAAGCTGGAAACATTTAATACAATTTTACTTGTCATTCTTGTGGCACTTAGCTTGGTGTTAACAGCTTTTGTATGGACATTTCAGTCAAACGGTTTTGAATCAGATAATCTAATTACGGAAGAGCCGCAGACTTTAGATGGAACAGAGAAACAGCTTGCAGACTTGGTAAGACCGAGCCACGTATATATCAATGAAGAGAATAACCACTTTGTCTTCGCATCAAAAGACGATACAGAAGAGGCTTTTGTGAATGGATTGTCGGAATGGACGCTGACTAATCTGAAACAAAGTGAATTATCGAGTATACCCGATACGAGTATAGAACTTGTATATCCAGTAACAATCTCGTATTCGCAGCTGAATACCTTATTTCAGGTAGAAGGGACAAATAGTGATACAAGCAGTCTGGTAAACGGTGAATTCACAAGAATATACCTATCCAATAATGATGATAACACCACTACGCTGATCTTTCTAAACGAGACTTTGGATAATCCTCTAGAAAATGTTGTCACGGCAACCGTTGTAAACAGCGTAAATGATGTTATAAATGATAAGGAAGATTTATTAGCAGCTGTACCATTAGCTGAAAATCAATCTAATGCTTGGGATCAGATTTATCTGCCGCAAAATCTTCAGATAGAAAACAGAGTTGTTCGCAGTGAGACAGTGTCCAGAGATGAATTTTCAAATATATATTTAGATGATCCAATCACATTGGGCGATCAATACATTGACTCCAATCGCTTGGAATCTGTGAAATTTAGCAATAACGGAAACTATGGTACTTATTATACAAATCGTACTTCTTCCACGAGAGCAGCGAGCAGAGCAGAGCAGCTGCAGGCGGCAATTCATGCGATCAATTCACATAAAGGTTGGACAAATAACTTCCGTTTATATGATGTTGCAGGGAAAGGGAATTTCACGTTTGAATTCCGGATGATACTAGATGGCTACCCGGTATTTCAGCAAAATAAATTGTCACTCTTATCTATCCAAATGCAGTATGGTCACCCTGAGCCTGGTAGATACGAAAGAACATTGCTTAATATAAGCTCTACGTCAGGTCGGCCAGATGGGGAGAAAACGCTGACAGCTCAGGAAGTAAAGAATTGGATTTCAGATAATAATTACATTTCTCGTGACATACAAGATGTTGCAGTTGGTTATCAGTTAGAAGAGTTTGATTCAGATATCTACAAATACAAGCTATCACCATACTGGTATATTGAAGTTGATGGAAGATGGATTGAAGTAGGGGACAATACGGCAGGAGGCACAGACTGATGCAATGGAATAAGATTAAGCTGACGTTTATCCTTGCCTTCCTTGTTTTGAATGTTTATCTCGTTATTCAGTTGTTTCCGCAGGAAGAGACGGAACAAATTGGACTGGAAACAGAATCTACAGCATCTGTACTAGAAAGTGTAAAGGGGTATCAAGAGCTTTCTGATGAGGAAACGGAAACGAATCAGCAGTACGAAGCAACAAAGATGCAATTTAAAGCAAAAGATTTGGAAGAGCTTCCGGGTAATATAAACTTTGACATTAATTCAGGCACAGAGCTTGTTGCAACATTTGAAGAGCCTGTAGAATTGCCAGTTGAGCTGCCTTTTGATAAGGAAACAAAAGAGTCTATTGATGACTTAAACAGCTTTGTTAACGAATATGTTCTGCATGGAGAAGATTATGCGTACTGGGGCCGACAAGGAAAAGAATTGCTTTTCTTTCAAGAAACCGATAAAGGACAGACTTATTTTAGTGAAGACAGTTTGCTGATGGTAACAATTAATGAGGACTATCATGTAACTGACTACACACAGACATATATTGAAAACTTTAAGAAGAGTGAAAACGAGGAAGGCTGGGAAGTGAATCATTATTCAGAGAAACAGGCAGTGAAGGCGCTGACAGCAAAGCAGTATATTGAACGCGGGGATACAATTGAGGTAGAGAAAGGCTTCTATCCGATTATTGAACTTTCATCCAAGCCGAATTATACACCTGCTTACAAAATCACTGTTAATAATACGAAGCATTATTTCTATTTGATGCTTCCAGATAATAATCCCTATATACGCCAGCAAACCGAGTCAGCGTTTATAAACAACTTAGACTTAGAGAAAGAAACAGAGACAGAAGATACACAATAAGAGGTGAAACAGCATGACATTAAGCTTTAGCGTACTTGCTTCAGGCAGTTCTGGTAATGCATTTTTTATCGGAACAGAAAAAGAGCGTATCCTGGTGGATGCTGGTCTAACGGGCAAGGAGCTGCAGCGTTTATTAGAGGAGACGGGGATTGATCCGGCTTCGCTCACAAAGATTCTGGTCACGCACGAGCATAGTGATCATATAAAAGGATTAGGTGTGGCAGCACGGAAATTTGATTTACCAATCTATGCGAATGAAAAGACGTGGAAAGCGATGGAGAATAGCATCGGAAAGATACCATTAGATCATAAGTTTGTCTTCCAAATGGAGGAGACAAAAACATTTGGTGATCTGGATGTTCAGTCCTTCGGTGTTTCCCATGATGCGGCTGAACCGATGTTTTACACATTTCATCATGAAGGAAAGAAAGTCGCCTTAGTGACAGATACTGGCTATGTCTCAGAACGAGTGAAGGGAATTGTGGAGAAGGCTGATGCGTATATCTTCGAAGCAAATCACGATGTGAGCATGCTGCAGATGGGAAGTTATCCGTGGAACGTAAAGCGGAGAATTTTAGGCGATTTAGGTCATGTGTCGAATGAAGATAGTGCTTTGGCGCTCACCGATTTAATTGATAACAACACAAAGCGTATTTATCTTGCGCATTTAAGCCGCGATAATAACATGAAGGATCTGGCTCGTCTTGCAGTAGGTAACATCTTAGAGGAACGAGGCTTTGACCTTACAAAACATATTGAACTGCATGATACAGATCCAAAAATGCCAACACCGCTCTTCCAAGTAGTTTAAATTTCCAAAACGGTGGAAAGATAAACTATATCAAAAGATGCAGGAACGGAGGCTCATATGGATTACTTTGATGATCAACACAAAGAACCGAAAAAGCCGAAGCGCCCAAATTGGCTGCTGCCAGCTATTTTAGGCGGTATTATCGGTGCTGGTATTGTATTGCTTGTTGCGTATGGACTTGATCAAAATGGTATGACAATGAACAATCAATCACAGTCGCAGCAAGAGGGAACTGTGCAGCAAGTGTCTGATACGAATCAAGATACTGGTTTGCAGAATGTAAGTGTTGATGTTCAATCAGGTATTACCGACATTGTGGAGGAAACATCTCCAGCAGTTGTAGGGGTTGTTAATCTTCAGCAAGGAGATGCTTTGTTTTCTCAAGAAGAAAGTACTGCAGGAAGCGGTTCTGGTGTTATTTATAAAAAACAAGGAAACAAAGCTTATGTGGTGACCAATCATCATGTTGTCGAAGGGGCAACAGATGTGGATGTTGTTTTGCATAATGGCGCAGAGATCTCTGCTGAATTACTAGGCAGTGATGTTTTTACCGACTTAGCAGTGCTGGAGATGGACGCTTCCCGCGTGGAAAAGGTAATTGAAATTGGGGATTCCTCTTCTGTTAAAACAGGTGAACCTGTCATTGCTATCGGTGATCCGCTAGGTTTCTCTGGTTCCGTTACACAAGGAATTATCAGCGGTATCAATCGTACTGTTCCGCAGGATTTCAATGGAGATGGCAGATCTGATTGGCAGGCAGACGTGATGCAAACAGACGCAGCCATTAACCCAGGTAACAGCGGCGGAGCACTTATTAACATGGCAGGTCAGCTAATTGGAATCAATTCCATGAAGATTGCAGAATCATCCGTTGAAGGAATTGGATTTGCTATTCCTGTAGATTCAGCGGTACCTGTCATGGAACAGCTCGAGCAGAATGGCCAAGTGAAACGTCCATATTTAGGTGTGGAGGCTTATTCTTTGAATGAGATTCCGGCTGGAGAAAGAACAGGACATCTAGGTTTGCCGGAAGATATCGAGAATGGTGTATATATTTGGAGTCTGGTACCGTCATCTCCTGCTCAGCAAAGCGGGCTGCAAGAACTGGATGTTATTACGGAACTTGATGGCCAGGCAATCAAGGATATGACAGCGTTACGAAAGCATCTATATGAGGAAAAGCAAATAGGAGACAAAATGAAAGTCACGTATTATCGTGATGGGCAGCGTGGAGAAACAACAGTCACTCTAAGTGAACAAGAGCAGTAAAAGCAGCCATTCGCGGCTGCTTTTTTAGTTATGCACAACTTGTGGATTCAGTGAGGATAAGATACTCTATTTGGTAGCGAACAAGTATTCTTATCACTAAATAAAGAATTGCGATTGTGTATATGTGTATAAGTGTGTGGATAATTTGTTTATAGTATGTGGAATACTGTGTATAAGGAACTTGTCCACAGGTTGTACACATTAAAAGTGGATAACATACTGAAAGCGGATACTTAGCTAGGATTAGGTCTATCTATTGTACAGATAGGCTTTTTCTGCTATTATAAGTCAGTAAAATGACCAAAAGTCCAAATTGGTCAGTTGGTATTTGTGGATAAGTGTTACAGTGAATATAGGGGGGAAAGTTATGAACATGTTGAAAAAGGAATGGCGGCGTATATGGAAAGATCGTAAGTTGCTGTTGGCGATATGCGGTATTCTTGTTGTGCCTTTGCTATATAGTGCTATTTTTCTAGCAGCAAACTGGGATCCTTACAACAATACGAATCAATTGCCTGTTGCTGTCGTCAATTTAGACAAAGGGTCAACCTTTGAAGGAAAAGAGCTTCATGTTGGGTCGGATTTTGTGGATAATCTGCAGGATAACGATAAATTCAATTGGCAATTTGTAGAAGAAAAGCAGGCAATGGATGGATTAAAGGCAGAGGATTATTATATGGTTGTCAAAATCCCTGAAAATTTCTCTGCTAACGCAGCAACATTACTCAATGAGAATCCGGAGCAAATGGATATTAACTATTACTCAAACCCTGGTAAGAACTATCCGGCTTCCAAGATTACGGACAGTGCGATTCAGCAATTAGAAAGAGAAGTTGCTGAACAAGTGACCGAAGAATATGCACACGCTGTATTTACTAGCTTAGCGGATGTTGCAGATGGATTAAAACAGGCAAGTGATGGTTCGAAAGAGCTGGCAGATGGCTCAAGTGAATTAAATGAAGGTGCAAAAAATTTGAACAAAAACTTAGCCAGTTTATCAACTAGTACTGCCACTTATACAGAGAAAGTCGGAGAAGCGGATCAAGGTATGCAGGATTTGAATCAAGGTATAGGAAGTCTAGCTTCCCAATATCCTGAAGTAGATGATGGCATTACACAGTTAAATAAAGGCTTGCAAACTTTAAATGGTAAAAGCGGTGATCTGACAAGTGGGTCGGATCAGTTAGTGAGTGGCACTAATGCGTTAACCAGCGGGCTAGATCAGCTGCAGCAAGCGACAGGCCAATTGGCTGGGAGTTTTCCAGAATTAAATAATGGGATAGCGGCTGCTAATGAAAAAGTGCAAACTGCCGGAGATACTATAAAAACTAGTCTGGATGAACTTGCCGAGGTTGCACAGCAGCTGCAGAAGTCACAGGAAGAGCAGACGTCTCAACTCAGTCAGCTGCAAGCTACTCTGGCAAATGACGATTTAACAACGGAGGAAAAGCAGCAGCAATTGCAAAAACAGGTAAAGAAACTTGCTGATCATGCATCTGTTCCAGAAGTTCAACTGCCAACTATTGACCCAGAAGCGGTGCAAGAGGAACTTGAAGGAATCAATAAGCAGCTTGGTCAAATTCAAAAACTTGCAGATGGTGCTGAGCAAACACAAACTGCACTGACGGATATCAACGCGGCTGCTGGCAAATTATATAATGGAGCAGCAGAAATTCAATCTGGTCAGTCAGAACTCAATAGCGGCATAGGTGCTTATGCAGATGGTGTTAGTCAAGCTGCAAATGGAGCACCAGCTTTAGTGAGCGGTTCCCAAGCTGTGCGTGACGCTTTAGGGCAGCTGCAGTCAGGCAGCTCCAAGATCACCAATGGACTCGATCAGTTGAACATCAATGGTCCGCAGTTAGCGGATGGTGCGAGCAAGCTGACAGATGGCTCTAAAACATTATCTGATGGAACACAAAGTGTAACGGATGGAAGCAGCGAATTGTATGATCAGCTGGCCAAAGGTGCAGAAGATGCAAATGTTAGTACCAGTGATAAGACAGAGACGATGTTTGCCAGCCCTACAGATGTGCAGAATGAGAAATTAAGTACAGTGCATAGCTATGGAGAAGGGCTTGCTCCGTACATTCTTTCCATCGGGCTGTTCGTTGGGGCGCTCGTGTTTACAAACATCTTTCCGCTTCGAGATCCTGCGGGCAGACCAACATCTGGTTTCTCTTGGTTCCTAAGCAAATTTAGTATTGTGTTCTTTGTAAGTATATTGCAATCGTTATTTGCGGTTATTATGCTCGTCCATGTTGTTCATTTACAAGTACACAGTGAATGGCGCTTGCTCGTCTTTGCTCTCCTCTTTAGCTTAACAAGCTTCCTGTTAATACAGCTGCTTACGGTTGCTTTAGATAATGTCGGACGTTTCCTAGGTATCATTGTATTGCTCGTCCAAATTGGAGCTGGTGCGGGAACGTATCCGGTTGCATTGCTTCCGGAATTTTTCCAAGTCATTCACAAGTTTGTACCGATGACGTACGCAATCAGCGGTTTTAGGGAGATAATCTCGATTGGAGATGACTGGGGATTTCTCTGGCAGCAAGCAGGTTACTTGAGTATCTTTTCTGTGCTATTCTTAGCATTGACGATTTTAGTTTACGCATTGCAGACACGGAAATATAAAAAAGAGACAGAAGAAGAAACAGCGGTCTCCATGTAAAGAAGGGGTAGAAAACAATGATTATAGATAAAAAAGAACGGATTATAGAGGCTGCTGAGACGTCATTCAGCCAATTTGGATTCAAAGCGACAACCATGGCATCAGTCGCAAAGATTGCCAAGGTAGCTAAAGGGACAATCTATACGTTCTTTGATAGTAAAGAAACATTGTTTTCTACTATTCTTGACCGAACAATGAAGAATCTTCGGCAATCGGCAGAAGCAGCCTTACATGAAGACGCGGCATTCCATGAGAATATCCAGGCGATGCTGGATGCCATTCTAAACTTCCGAGAAAACCATCAGCTATTAATCAAGCTGGGACAAGAAGCGAAGGAATTAGGTACAGCTGAAGTGCTGGAGATTTTGACACAAGTGGAGAGGATGATTCTCGATTACATCAAGTCAGTGATCGAGAAGGAGCAAGAAAAAGGGATTAGTACAATGCATGAACCTGAGCTTCTGGCATTTTTAATTTATCGAACCTATATTGCGCTCATATCAGACTGGGAGCGGCAGCATGAACCACTGCCGAAAGAAACCATTACAGAGATAATTAAGTCGCAAATACATTGAAAAAGACTGGGACAAACTGTTTAAGCTATATAAAAATCCAAACAATACTGCAATTAAAAGCAGTATTGTTTGGATTTTTGCATTGAAGGAATAGGAGAGCATCGCTTCGGAAATACACTCCGCTTTCCTGCGGGCGGCTGGGAAGCCTCCTCGTGCAAAAAGCGCATTGCGGGGTCTACCCTAGCCTTCCTCCCGCGGGAGTCTCCGTGTATTTCCTACACTAATTCTTGTTATGAGGACCTTTACTAGTATAGAAAGAATACGTAGACTCCTCGAAAATAAAAAGCGATTTTCTTGTCGGCATCTACTTCAAAAGCCATTCTTGTCCGACTATAACAGCTAGATTTGGAAAGCAGCAACTATCAGAGGGCTGCATGAAAAAGTATGGATCTAGTCATTGTTCGCTTTTAGGATGAATTAATCTCGTTTTGTCCCAGCCTCTTTCCATTATATTAAGTATTCAAGGCACGGATACCTTCTAAAGCCTGCTGTACACTGGCATAGAAAGATATATTGTTTTTACGAAAATCAGCCAGATTCACACCAGCTTTAGCTGTGCTCGGCTCAATTCCAGTTACAATGAGTTTTGCTCCCATCACTTGAAGCAACTGCTGTAATTTCAGAATCCCTTTATGCACATCATCATTTAAATCCTGGATACCTTGGAGATCCATAATAAAAATTTCTTCATCATGATCATACACATGAGCAGAAATACGCTGATATATTTCTTCCCAACGCTGAGCATCTATATTACCGACAAGCGGCAGAATGCAGATATTCTCGGTAATTGGGACAAATGGCGTCGAAAGCAAGCTAGCTTCCTGTTTATAGCCTGCTGTTTTTGCTTCTTCGGACTTACGGTCAGAGACATCTTTTTGAACTCCAACAAAATAAAGTTTATCTTCACTTGGAACATAGATTGGGTATAAAGCAAGTTCATTCCAAAACATTGTCCCGTCTTTGCGGTAATTCTCCAATTCTACGACCACTGAGCGCTCTTCCTTAATTGCCTCACGAACTTTTGCTACTTCTGTTCTAGTAGTCTTTTCACCTTGCAAAAAGCGGCAGTTTTGACCAATGATTTCTTTCGTCGGATAGCCAGAAATCTTTTCGAAGGCAGCATTCGTATAAATGATCGGATTATCTGGCAATGCGGGATCTGTAATGACAACCCCTGCGCCTACATAATCAATGACCTGGCGGAAAAATGCATCGCTAATTTTCGTAGAATAATGGATTTCTTTCTCCATAGTTTTCTTTCCTTCCTTTGTTAGAGTACATTGTATAAGTTCCTCATTCGGTAGTTTCTAAACGCTTTTGTAAAAAGATAGATTATTATATCCATCATATATAAATCAGAACAATCAAACAACAATAAAGTATAGTCAGCAGTATAAATCTATTGGTAAAATAAAGGAGGTTAGTAGAATCGGAAGGTGAGGATTTATATATGTATACAGAAGAACCTATCTTCCTGGATCCTGTTTTGCAGGAGCGAATCTGGGGAGGTACCAAATTGGCAGAGGTATTTGGATATAATCTGTCATCGGAGCATACTGGCGAAGCTTGGGTAATATCGGCACACCCAAACGGACCAAGTAAAATAAAGAACGGCGCTTTAGCTGGTAAGACATTATTAGATGCCTGGCAGCATCATCGAGAATTGTTTGGCGAATATAGCAACGAAGATTATCCTTTGCTAGTAAAGTTACTTGATGCTAAGACGGATTTATCCGTGCAAGTGCATCCAGATGATACATATGCGCAGAAAGTAGAGAATCAACCGTACGGAAAGACAGAGTGCTGGTATATTGTTGATGCAGAGCCAGGTGCTGAGATTGTGTTCGGCCACCATGCGCAAACGAAAGAGCAGTTAGAGCAAATGATTGACCAAGGCGAATGGGATCAGCTGCTGCGCCGTATTCCAGTATCAAAAGGAGAATTTGTTTATGTGCCAAGTGGCGCTATCCATGCCATTGGTGCGGGTATCGTTATTTTAGAAACACAGCAAAGTTCCGACATTACCTATCGTGTATATGATTACGACCGAGAAGATGATCAAGGAAACACACGTGATCTGCATCTAGATTCGGCCAAGGCCGTTTCAACTGTTCCACATGAAACAACTGATACGAGAAAGCCTGCTGTGACGATAGGAAATTGTACAGAGCAGAAGCTTGTGCAAAACGAATATTTTTCCGTTTATCATTGGCACATAACAGGTGAGTCAGAAGTGAAAACCCCTGATAGCTTCATGCAAGTTAGCATCATTGCCGGGACAGGAGAGATAACTTTGGGCGGCCAGTCTTTCCAGCTGCACAAAGGGGATCACTTCGTTTTACCTGTACACATTGATCGTTACGTTATAAGAGGCAGCATGGAAGCTATTGTGTCCCATGTATGAGGCTTAAACTGTGAGCTTATAAAGCGTAAACAAACCGAACTTCTGAAAATTCTAGTGTAGGATTCTCTGCAGTTCGGTTTGTTATTTGATAACTTGTAATAAAAGCTCATTAGCGACATAGTTAGGTTATTTCCTGGGAAATACTTGGGTTAATTCTGCAAAGTTTTTCCTTTGCTATGCTATAATTGGGGACAGCATATTGAAGAGGAAAGGTGAACTATGAAACGTCTAGCAGCAGTTTTATTTATCGTGAGTGCGCTATTCTTGCTTTCCGCTTGTTCGGATGATCAGTCAGCCAAAGATGGCTTGAATGAGTTCGTTGACAATTGGAATTCACAGGATTTCGATAAGATGTACAGTCAGTTGACAGAAGAATCGCAACAGGATATTACCAAGGAAGCGTTTGTTAAACGTTATACAGATATTTATGAACAAGCTGGCGTCACGGATTTAAAAGTGAAAGTTGGCGAAGTCTCCGAGGAAGAAGCGAAATCTGATGCAGATACCCAGCAGCTTCCATTATCTGTCTCTATGCAGACGGTTGCTGGAGAAGTAGCTTTTGATAAGGATGCAGAGCTTGTGAAAGTGGACGGAGAAGATGGGGCAGCTTGGAAAGTAAACTGGGATCCATCTTATATCTTTGCGCAGTTGAACGGAGAAGAAAGTGTGCGGATATCATCAATTGAACCAGAGCGGGGTCGTATTCTTGATGCAAATGGAGCAGAGCTGGCATTTAATGCAACTGTACCATCCATTGGACTTATCCCAGGTCAGCTTGAAGCTGACGGCAAGACAAAAGATGAGACTTTGAATCAAGTAGCAGAGATTTTGGAGATGGATAGGGAAGAGATTGATTCGCTATTAGAGCAAAGCTGGGTGACGGATGAGGTAAATGTTCCCATCAAGACATTGCGCCCAGATGAGCGTGATCTCGCGAAAGAAGTGACCGCTTTACCTGGTGTACAAAGTACAGAAACTACTTCCAGATTTTACACACTTGGAGAAGCTGCAGCACATTTGACTGGTTATGTGAAGAAAGTAGATGCAGATTTCTTAGAGGAAGACGACAATGCTTCCAATTATAGTTCGACTTCTTATGTCGGCTCGACTGGATTAGAATCTGTCTTTGAAGATAAACTTCGGGGTGAAATCGGCTGGAAGATTTACACAGACTCTAGTGAAGAACAAGAAATTATTGCAGAAACCGAAGTTCAAAATGGGGAAGATGTTGAAACAACAATTGATAGCGAAACGCAAAAAGAGATCTATAACCAGCTGAAGGATGATAGCGGTGCATCTGCAGCAATAGATCCGAAAACCGGAGCAACATTAGCCTTAGTAAGCACACCATCTTATGATCCGAATAATTTCATTTTCGGCTGGGATGCAGAGGAATATGAAAAGCTGTCTAATAATGAGAACAGTCCATTTTCTGCAAAGTTTAATAAAACATACGCACCTGGTTCTACAATCAAGCCGTTAACAGCAGCGGTTGGCTTAGAAAATGGTGTTATCACACCTGATGAGGCGAAACATATTGAAGGAAAAACGTGGGATAATGATGGCAAATTCGGTGACTACAGTGTTACACGTGTATCGAGTAGTTTAAGTGATGTTGACTTGGAGAATGCGCTGATTACTTCCGATAATATTTATTTCGCTATGACAGCGGTGGATACAGGGGCAGAAAACTTCCAAAAAGGTCTGGAGTCATTCGGCTTTGATGAGGAATTAGACTACGCATTCCCAACAAAAGCATCATCTGTTTCAAATGATGGTCTTAACAGTGAAACATTGCTGGCGGACTCTGGATATGGTCAGGGTCAAGTACTCATGTCTCCGCTGCATTTAGCCGCTGCTTATACACCATTCTTAAATGATGGGAATCTGATTAAACCTACATTGCTGAAATCAAAAGCAGCTGAACCTGCAGTGTGGCATGAGGATGTTCTGCCGGCTGATGGAGCAAATGCGATTACAGAGGGTCTTCGCGGTGTTGTAGAAGATGAACGCGGATCAGCTCATCAGCCTGCAGTGGACGGTTTAACGATTGCGGGTAAGACTGGTACAGCTGAGCTGAAGCAAAGCAAAGATGATGAAAATGGGAAAGAAAACGGCTGGTTTGTAGCATATGATTATGATAAGCAAGATATGCTGATTAGTATGATGATAGAAGATGTACAAGATAAGGGCGGCAGTCATTATACGGTTGAAAAAGTGAAGAATGTATTCAAGTAAGTATGGGAAGGCATGCGGTGCAGCTGCATGCTTTTTCTATGATTTGGAAAATGTGCTATAAAAGCAGTTCGTACGGGAATAAAGATAGAGAGAAAAAGGGAGGGATTTAGTCATGGAAGAAAAACGTTATTCGCCGTCAGGTACATTAGCATTAGGAATTTTAGCTATCTTCCTGCCTGTTATTGGTCTTATTACAGGTATCATAGCAATTATATTTGCTAACAAGAGTCTTAAGACTACAGAGGATACGGAGGCAATTAAAGCATTGTACTTAGGCGGAAGAGTATGTGCCATCATTGGTTTATGCTATCAAGGTCTTTTCGTTCTTTATTTAATCTTCATTATCGCGTTGGCTATATCAATGCCTTATTAGTAATGAAAAAACAGCCTCGGACATTAGTCCGGGGCTGTTTCATGTTCAGGAGTTGTTAAATCAACATCCTCTAATTTATGCACTTTTGTTTTGTATTTCACTTTATAGATAATCCAGCACAGCAAGAAGATCGGGATTCCGATATAGGAAGCAATAAAACCGCCCCAGTCAAATCCGTTCTCTGTAAAGGATGAGACACTTTGTCCAATAATGACAAAGATACTCAAGGTGAGTGCAAACAACGGCGCATATGGGTAAAACTTCGCTGTGTAAGGCAAGTCTTTGATGTCATATCCTTGCGCCACATAAGCTTTACGGAAGCGATAGTGACTGACAGCAATCCCGATCCAGATAATAAATCCAGTCATTCCTGATACACTCAGGAGCCATGTATAGACGATACCATTGCCGAAGAATGAGGTAAGGAAGGCCGCGCATCCGACAGCTGCTGTTGCAAGCAAAGCGTTTACCGGTACGCCGTTTTTATTCAGTTTGCCAAGAAAACGCGGAGCTTTTCCTTCTTTTGCAAGATTCCATAACATCCGAGTGCTGGCATACATGCCGGAGTTACCAGCTGACAGCACAGCAGTCAAAATAACAGCGTTCATGACAGATGCAGCAAAAGCAATCCCAGCCTTCTCAAACACTAAAGTGAAAGGACTTAGTCGAACGTCTTCGCTTGCCAAACTCTCCGTTGTATAAGGAATGAGCATACCAATAACGAATATTGCTAGAATATAGAACAAAAGAATTCGCCAGAAAACAGATCGAATTGCTTTCGGTATGGATACTTTTGGATTATCTGCTTCACCTGCAGCAGCTCCTAATAGTTCGGTTCCCATGAAGGAGAACCCTGCTGCCATGAACACCCCAAGTAATGCAAGAAAGCCGCCATTGAACGGAGCATCTTTTACTGTGAAGTTTGAGAAACCAGGAGATTCTCCGCCAAAAATGCCAATGATCATTAATACGCCGACGATAATAAATACAATGACAGTGATTACTTTAATAAGAGAGAACCAATATTCAGATTCTCCAAAGCCTTTAACAGAAATATAATTCAATAAAAACATGATGATCAGGCTGATACCGCTCCAAATCCAAGACGGTACATCTGGAAACCAGAAATCCATAATGAGCGTGACAGCTACGAGTTCTGCCGCAATGGTAGTTGCCCAGCTGAACCAATAATTCCAACCGAGGGCAAAGCCAAGTGATTCATCAATGAATTTGGTAGCATATGTGCTAAAGCTTCCGGATACAGGCATGAAGGCTGCCATCTCTGCCAAACTGGTCATTAGGAAGAACACCATGCTGCCAATTAGAGCGTATGCAAGCAGCGCGCCACCGGGACCTGCTTGGCTGATCGCTCCGCCGCTTGCTAGGAACAACCCTGTTCCAATTGTTCCTCCAAGGGAGATCATCCCCAAATGACGGGCTTTGAGCTTTCGTTGCAGTCCAGGTTCCGTCTTGTTATGTTGTTTGCTCACTTCTTTCACCTCGTCTATAGTATGGGCTTGTTTTATTTGTTTACTAAAAAAAGCCGCAGCGGATACACTTGCTCTATCCGAACGGCTTATTATATACAACAGTGTCATTCTAAATAAAAAAGATAGTGCCCGCTCAAAATGTGCCGAGCTTCGGCAGCTTTACGCTTGAGAGATACATACAAACAAGCTGTAATTAATGATTGGCTATGCAAATTAATGAGTTCTTATGCAATTTAAAACCTCTATAACCTTACTATACAAGGCAAGAGATTTCAACTGTAATTTAGAATAGATTAATTTGGAGCTCTTCGATGCTTTGTGACACTTTCATAGCTGCCGCCGATTTCTATTAAGGTAGATTCCTCAAAAGCACCAGCAGTAAACGTAATTCCAAACGGCTCTCCAGTCTTTGTGTAACCTGCTGGAACAGTTATGGAAGGATAACCCGCTTTTGCTGCAATATCACACCCATGATAGCTTGGAAAGACAATAGCATCTAAAGTAGATTCTGTCATGATTTTATCAATGCCTTCTGTTTGGGAGTCGTGAATATCTGCTAAACGGTCCGCTAAATAGTTACTTTGTTTTAATGTGCCGTCTGTTTTCTCAGCTGCTTCTAACAGATCCTGACCATATGGTAAAGCATTATCGGTGTGCATGCGGTTCCAGTCAATTACCTCTTTTAGTGTATGAGCCGGTAAGTAAGATTCCACAGACTGCAAGTAGCGGTTTACCCCATGTTTAAACTCGTGAAATAAGACGCTTGAATCTCGCGTGATCTCTGGCACATACACATCAATAAGTTCAGCCCCTTCCTCACGTAAGACAGCAAATGCTCTCTCCATCAGTTCCAGTCTGTCTGGATCTAAATTTTCTAATGTGCGTCCATCAATACCAAGACGCTTGTCTTGCAGTCCCTTGTTCTTCAGAAACTCTGTATAATTCGGTACTTGGGGTGCGGCGAGTGTTGCAGGATCACGTGCATCTGAACCTGCTATTACTTGGAGCAACATCGCTGCATCTCGAACAGTTCTTGTCATCGGTCCAGCGGTATCCTGGCTGTGTGCAATCGGGATAATACCAGTTCGAGAGACGAGCCCGACAGTTGGTTTAATCCCGACTAATGAGTTACTGCTTGCGGGACTGAGAATAGAACCACTGGTCTCCGTACCAATACCTACAGCGGCGAGGTTATTAGCTATAGCAGCTCCAGTGCCCGAACTTGAACCACCAACGTCAAAGCTGCCATACGGATTGCGAACTTGACCGCCACGGCTACTAAAGCCATTCGGCATAGGATCGGACATAAAATTAGCCCATTCTGTCATGTTCACTTTGCCTAAAATAATGGCACCTGCTTCTCGCAGCTTTTTGACAATGAAGGCATCAGTTTTAGCATAATGATGGGCCAGCACGAGAGCACCCGCACTTGTATGCATACCATCTGCTGTATTGATATTGTCCTTTAAGAGGACAGGGATACCGTGAAGTTCTCCGCGCAAGTGTTGTTCTTTTCTCTCTTTGTCCATTTGTTCAGCAAGAAATAAGCTATCAGGATTGATTTCCAATATACTGTTCGTTCCGTCTTTACTTGAATCTCTTTTCGCAATTCGCTCCAGATATGTCTGCACTAGCGTCACGGAGGATACTTTCCCGGATGCAAGGTCTGCTTGTAAGGATGAAATACTGGTTTCTTCAATCTTAAATTTACGCATAGACTAGATTCTCCCCTATAAAATGTGTATGATTAGAAAATCTGCTGTATTTGGACAAAACGGGCATTCATATAATTATACTAAATTTTCTTGCAATTGATCTCCCGTATATTTCCAATATAAAGATAAATATGAAAGGGGTATTCATTTTGGAAACATCAAAAACATCAGTGAAGATCGTTACAGCTGACCCGAGTGCATTAGGATTATTCGGTCTGGCAATGGTAACGCTTGTTGCATCTTCTCAGAAGCTAGGTTTAACGGATGGACTTTCTATGATCCTGCCATGGGCATTTTTCTTAGGAGGAATTGCACAGCTGATCGCTTCGATTCAGGATTTCAAACACAATAATATTTTTGGAGCAACAGCTTTTGGCGCTTTTGGACTTTTCTGGTTCGGCGTGGGGATGAGCTGGCTTATGCAGCTTGGAGCACTTGGAGAAAGCTTGCAGACAGGAGCAGACGGCCATCAGTTGGGCGTAGCTTTTATTGGGTATCTTATTTTTAGTCTCTTCATGACAGTTGGAGCTATGGGTACACATAAAGTATTGTTCTTTATTTTCGTGGCAATTGACTTCTTATTTATCGGTTTATCTTTAAGTTCATTTGATATAGCATATGAAGTAACGCATACAATTGCAGGAATTGCAGAGTTAATCATTTCCCTATTATCTTTCTATGGTTCTGCAGCAGCAGTACTAAATGGGCATTATGGTCATACTGTCTTGCCAATTGGTAAAGCATTTGGCCGTTTCATTAAGAAAGATTAAGGCAATTTATTAGATAGTTGGTAAGGAGCATCGACATGGCAAGAAAAGATCAAACACCGAATACATTACACAAAGGGTTGAAGAACCGACATGTGCAGATGATTGCACTTGGCGGGGCGATAGGGACGGGTTTGTTCTACGGTTCTGCTTCTTCCATCGGATTAGCTGGACCGGCAATCTCGCTTGCGTATCTAGTCGGTGGATTGATGATCTTCCTTATTATGCGCGCTTTGGGTGAGTTGTCTGTTGACTCACCTAATTCTGGCTCGATTAGTTATTATGCTCAGCAGAATATGGGCGATTACTTTGGATTTATCTCAGGCTGGAATTATTGGTTCAACTATATTGCCATCAGCATGGCGGAACTAACCGTTGTCGGCATCTATGTGCAATATTGGTTCCCAGATATTCCGACTTGGTTAACAGCATTTGGTTTTCTAGTGTTGATTACCTGTATCAATTTATTGAGTGTCAAGTTATATGGAGAATTTGAATTCTACTTTGCGATTATAAAAGTTGCAGCAATTATCGGGATGATCATTCTCGGGTTGCTCATCATTTTTACTGGTATTGGTAATGACGGCGTTCCTACTGGAATTTCGAACTTGTTTGATGAAGGTGGGTTCATGCCGAATGGCTTGACTGGCGTCGTATTAGCGCTTGTTCTTGTGATGTTCAGTTTCGGCGGAGTGGAGCTTATCGGTATTACAGCAGGTGAAGTAGAGACACCGAAAAAAACGATACCCAAAGCAATCAATCAGGTTGTTTATCGTATCTTAATTTTCTATGTTGGCGCATTACTCGTCATTATGGCGATCTTTCCATGGAATGAAGTGGATGGCAATAGCAGCCCATTCGTCCAGATTTTTGATAGCGTTGGTATACCGGCAGCTGCTGGTATTCTGAATGTCGTTGTTCTTACTGCTGCAGTTTCTGCTTATAACAGCAGTCTGTATAGTAATGGCCGTATGTTACATTCCCTAGCCCGGCAAGGAAGTGCACCTAAGTTTCTTCAAAAGGTGGACAAGCGGACAGGAGCGCCTGTACCTGCTATCTTAGTTTCCTCGGGTGCAGCTGCTATCACAGTCATTCTCAACTTCTTATTTCCCGAGAAAGTCTTTAGTTATTTGATGTCAATTGCAACAGCATCTATCGTGATCAATTGGACAATGATTATGATTAGTCAAATAAGATTTCGGAAACGAATAGGAAGAGAAGCGGAGAAGAAGCTGACATTCAAGCTTCCGTTCTATCCGATATCCAATTATCTTGTCATGCTATTTCTAGCTGCAATCGTTGTAATCATGGCATATATTCCAGATTATCGTCTGGCACTTGTCATTTTACCAATCTGGATTGTTATCTTGTCTATCGGTTATATAGTAAAAAGGAAATAAGAAAATGCGTATCCGTTGATGGATACGCATTTTTCATTAGCTTTTATACATGCTGCAACATGCGGAAACTGCCGTTGGACAGTTGGATGTTAACATCAGATTGTGCTGCAATTTGAGGGTCATGGGTAACCATAATGACACATTTATTTTCCTGGTGAGCGAGATCAATAAACAGTTTTAAGATGTCCTTTGACGTTTCATCATCAAGATTCCCTGTCGGTTCATCTGCTACGATCAATTCGGTATCACAGCAGAATGCACGTGTGATTGCAACTCGCTGCTGCTGTCCGCCGCTAAGGGTGAGAACACGCTGTTTTGCTTGTTCTTCAGAAATACCAACTTTTGCGAGCATCTTTAAGATAAAATCCTCTTGGTTTTCCACTTTTGTCCCAGTAATAGCCATCGCAGACGCTATATTTTGATAAGCTGTCATATAAGGAATCAAATTGTAGGATTGAAAGACAATCGAGACGTAGTCGTGACGAAATTTGCCAAGTCCCATTTTGCGAATAGATTTTCCGTTGTATTCAATATCTCCTTCTCGCGGTTTATCCAACCCTCCTGCTAGAGACAGGAAGGTAGTTTTACCGGATCCGGAAGTTCCAGTAATGGTGTAGAATGTATTTTTATAGAAATCGATATTTACTGTTTGAAAGAGTGGATTTTCTTTATCTGTATACCAATAGCTAACGTTTTTAAATGACAGTAAAGCTGTTTTCATACTTATACCTGCTTTCTATTCTTGTTTAGTTAAAATGTTTTTCGGCTGTAATCGAAGGATGGAAATGGACGGAATCAGTGCTGAGATAATCGCAACTGCCAATCCAATACCGACAAGCAATAGGATATTTTCCCACGTCACATTAATATTTAAGCTGCTGACTGCGTCACTAGACTGGCTGAATACATCAGACACAGCTTGTCCTGGACCGCCGCCCATCGGACCACCGCCGCCAGGTCCTTGCTGCATAGAAGTTGAAGCAGTCTCCGCTGATGCAGTTGTTTGCTGATCTAATAGTTGATTGCCTAACACGTTTGCAATCGGGTTTCCGAATAAAGAAGACAATCCAATTGCTACGATGCTAGTTACCACAATTTCTGTTACAAATTGTCCTGCTAGCTTCCATTTGCTCTCACCAATGGCCATCAAAACACCCATCTCGTACTTACGCTCTCGAATAGAAAGCATAACAATTAGTGCAAGGATAATCGCACCGGCAACTGTGACAAGGTAGACGATATTTTTAGCAAATGATGCCACGTTTTCGATTGGTCCTACCATCTGCTGGTAAAGATCATCGTTTGCATCTAATTCATATACATCAAAATCGACATCTGTCTTCTCAGCTGCACGAAGGAATGCATCAATGTTCTCTGCATCATCCATTTGATATGTTACCGATTCTACGGTATCCGTATAATCTTCGCCTTTTAGCGTATTTGCTGCAGTATAAGGTACATAAACTGTGTTGTACGGATTCAAGAATGAAAAATTCATTGCTTGGTCACTGCCTGCAGAACTAGTCTCATAAATACCGACAATTTCTAATTCTTGTGTTGTATCTTCATCGTTGGAAGAACTGATTGTGATTGTATCACCAACTACTAAATCATTTTCCTCAGCAAGTGTTTGCTCAATTACAGCAACATTGCTGCCAGCATCAGATGTTTCAATACCGCGACCATCAACAATTTCTGCTTCTCCATCGCTAAAACTGTCTGCTTCATCACTCGTTAGTGTACCGTTGACAGTCAGGTCAGCTTGTACCATACCGCCTCGGCCTTGATCTCCACCAAGGGCCTGTTCACTATTAGTATCACTGCTGTCACTTTCTGATGAGGTGCTGCTTTCTATAATATCGAAGTCTTCTGCATTCGCTGATGCTGATACAGAATAGTTGTAGCTATTCACATGATCCAAAGCTGCAATAGACGCTGCATCATCCAAGCTTATAGGGGTACTTGTAAATTGCGGCGGTCCATCTGTTTCACTTTGCTCACTTCTTTGCTGCTCCATTGCTGCTTCACGATCAACCTGCAGTGTGACAGAGCCTCCGAGTTCTTGCCTTGCCAACTCACTGGATGCTTTGGCAGCAGATTGTATGGTTAATCCAGATAGTACAAACACACATATGACTGTGAAAATAATCAGCTGAAGCAATGTCTTACCTTTTTTTGCTTTCATACTCCAAAATGCACGTTTTATAAAATTCATTACACCGTCTCCTTTATGTTTTTCAAGCATGCTATAATGCGTCTGTGTCATGCCGACTCTAACTAATTGCTAGTATGGCGTCTTGCGCTGAAGTACACATGAAAGATAGCTGAAGGTTTGCTGAAAGTGAAAAAAAACGGGAATCTTCAGCTGTTTCTCAGCTAGTTGTTCCATAATGAAGAAAAAAGAAAGAATGGATAACAGGATGGAAAAAATCAAAGTTTTAATCGTTGATGATGAACAAACAATTACACAGTTCCTAATGCTGGGATTACAAAATGAAGGATATATAGTAGAAAGTGCTGCTGATGGAATGCAAGGAATTTCCAAAGCAGAACAATTCGAACCGCATCTGGTTATTTTGGATGTGATGATGCCGGGGATGGATGGTTTTGAGGTATGTCGCATGCTGAAAAAGAAAGGCAGAAAGCTATCTATTATTATGCTGACTGCCAGGGATCAAGTAGATGATCGGATTAAAGGGCTGAACGACGGAGCTGATGATTACTTAGTCAAACCTTTTAGCTTTGAAGAATTGCTCGCCAGAATGCAAGCGCGCTTGCGTAATCAATTCCCGGAAATAGGTGATTCATTGCAAGCAGGTCCTTTGCGAATTGATGACCGTCGGAAAGAAGCTTATTTGGAAGAAGAGGTGCTAAAGCTGTCACCAACAGAGTATGAACTGCTCAAGTATTTAGTAATGAATCAAGGTATTGTGCTGAGCAAGGCACTCATTCTTGATAAAGTATGGGGCTACAGTTTCAATGGAGAAGAAAACATTGTAGAAGTGTATATACGGTCTTTGCGAGAGAAGCTGCATGACAAAGATCGGCAGCTGATTCGAACGATCCGTGGTGCGGGCTATCGCCTGGATGTGAGATGAAGAAAAGATTACAGCAAGTAAGACCAAAAACGCTTAATAAACAGATCGTGGCTTTATCTTGTCTGATTCTAGCCATCATTCTAATCGTAGTCGGTATCCTGCAGTATATTTTAATGAAAGATTTTCTCTATCAAAATGAAGCGGATGCGATGCAAGCGCAGCTGCATTCACTTCCGCCGGTATTATTAAATGATGATGTATCAGATATGCGCCAGCCCTTTCTGTTTGATCATTCTTTGGCGAAGATAGATACAGCTGGAAACTACACAGATCTGTCAGCGGAATCGAGTCTTTCTAGCCCCCGCCTCGAGCAAGAGGATATTCAGACGGCGGTGAATAACAGAGACGATAAGGACGCACAATATATCGTTACAGAAGATGAAGAAGGGAATGAACAGCTTGTTGTTATCATGGCGGAAGGCCGCTTTGGTAATATAACAAGCTACTTGCAAGCAGGGACAAAAACAGCGCCTTTAGAAGATATCATCAATGGACAGCTGCAAGTCTTCATCCTATTAGCTGTATTGGCATTAGGAGCAGGCGGCTTACTGTATACACAAGTAATTAAAAAAGCATTGGATCCGCTGCACCGGATTATTCGCAAGGTTGAGCGAACAAGTGCGGAAAACTTGTCGGAACGGCTGGATGAAGAAACAGAACAAGTTGAGATTAAGCGGCTTACACTCGCGTTTAACCAAATGATTGAGCGAATTGACCGTTCGTTTCAATCGGAAAGGGAAGCGAAGGAGCAGATGCAGCGTTTTATCGCAGATGCTTCTCATGAATTGCGCACACCGCTCACATCCATCCATGGATTTCTTGAAGTACTGCTGCGCGGAGCCGCGAGTAACTCTGACCAGTTATATCCTGCATTGGAGAGTATGCTAAAGGAATCACAGCGGATTAAGAAGTTAGTTGAGGATTTGCTGTTACTTACCAAGCTTGAACAATCAGAAGGGCTGCAGTTACAGCAATTGAACTTGAATCAAGTATTAGAAGAATTGCAGCCGCATTTTGAAATGCTGGCTGGGAATCGGGAACTGCGTCTTTTGATGCAGGAGCAGATTATGGTGGAGGCTGACAGAGATAAGCTGAAACAAGTGATGCTGAACTTGTTTTATAATGCTGTCCAGCACACCAATCCCGAGCAAGGCGTCGTTGAAATACAATTGCAAACAAATCATGCTGCAGCGGAAATGCGTATCCGTGATAATGGCTCCGGTATACCTGCAGCGCATATAGCGCATATATTTGATCGATTTTATCGCAGTGACAGTTCGCGTACACGTCAGCAAGGCGGTGCAGGACTAGGTTTGTCGATCAGTCATTCTATTATAAAGGCCCATCAAGGTACAATTGAAGTCGCGAGCGAAGAAGATAAAGGCACCATTTTCACCGTGCTGCTACCGAAAAAAAGCAGGAACCTTTAACAGGTTCCTGCTTTATCATTTAATCTTCATGTGAGATTTCAATTTTACCAACTGAACCGTCTCTGCTGTCCGCTTTTACTTCAAACTCCAATCCGTATTCTGGTACGTTACGTCCAGCATCAGGGAGTGCTTTATTCAAGTAGTTGTCATCATCCTCAAATTCATCATAGCGCTTTGTATGGTTATCTTTAAGTGTCAAACCAGTTGTAGCGCGATAATCAAGGAACATTTTTTCTGACTTGTCTTTGCTAAATGCTGCATCATGGATTTGATATCGTGTGGAAGCCACAGATTTATCGCTCCAGTAAAGTGCTTTTTGGTCCGCATCGACTACACCTAGGAATCCTTCACCTGGATGTGTGCCTGTGTAGTTATTGTCATAGGAATTATCTACATACCAGACTAGCAGACCTTCATTGTAGCTCATCAAGCTATCTCCACGGCGAATATGGTCAAGTCCAAGGTCAACACCGTTGTGCGTACGCCATTCAAGCAAGTAATAATGTTCGGATAAAGAAACTCCCTTATCCTTTGCGAATCCATTTAGCGCAAAGCTGCTGTCAGACTCTGCATCATCTGTGAGGACAGAGCTCCCATCTGCTGTCACTTGAATGTCATCGACATAGAACCCGGGGTTGCTTGCTGCTACATCTGTCCAGTAGTTTAGTGAAAGTTCAACTTCCTGACCAGCGTACGCACTCAGGTCGAAGGTTGCATCTACCCAGCCATCAGAAGTACCAGTGATCCCATCACCTGGGTTTTGTTCATTCGGATTATCTGTTGTTGTAATGGAGCCAGGGATGGTCTTACCGTTTACTTGAACAGAAGCATAATCCCAGTCTTGTTCAATGTCATACCACGTCTTGAATGTAAGCTCGGCTGAAGAGGCATTAGTCAAATCAACCGCTGTTGTCATATTGTTATCAACGTCATTTCCTTTCCCGCTAAAGTACGCATAAGTACCGCTAGCAGGCTTTGTAATCTCTTTTTCCTTATCTGGCAGATTCACACGGATGACATCATTATTGGTTCCTTTTGTCACTGCTTCATCCAACAGCAGCTCAATTCCGTCATCATCTAGATCTTTGGCATCAATAGTTGTACCGCTAAGCCAGTTGCCGCCGTGCGCGTTTTGCAAGTATTCCTTAGCATAAGCACTGAATCCAGACGGCTCTGTTCCCGGAACATCACCAGCCCAGCTTCCGCTTGCCATAATAGACCAATATGCAACAGCTTCACCTTGACCTGTATAATTTGTGTCATACTCATCCGGTAAACCTAGGTCATGGCCATATTCGTGTGCAAACACGCCCATTGCGCCATCTTCTGGCATCATTGTGTAATCATATGCCGCCAGCTGTCCGTCAAAACGGTCACTTGTAGAGCTTCCGCCCGGAACAGCTACAAGTCCGCCAAGATTCCAACGGTGAGACCAAATCGCGTCAGCGCCAAGGTTTCCGCCGCCAGCTTCCTCACCAACACCTGCGTGAATAACCATCAGATGGTCAATGATGCCATCTGGCTCATGATAGACACCGTCACCATCATAGTCATCGCGATCCCACTGATCATAATCGCTAAGATTTACATTTGGATCTTCGCCCGCTTTTCTTAGAGCTTCATAAACCAATTCACGAGCTGCCGCATCACTTCCATCTGGAGCAGGGTCATTTCCACCGTAATATGCAGCAGGATGATCTGCTGTATACCAGCCGGCTATCTCGCCATCAACGGTATAGCTTCCGCCAGACTGATTTTCATAATACTGTTTCATGGAAGTGAAATTTTGGCCATCGGGACCAGTGTAGCCCTTTTCACCAAAGACCATGTCTTGGTAGTGATCATGTGTATAATCTTCATACCACATATCTGTTTCTTCAGGTGTAATGGAACTGTTCTGGTAATCAGGGAAGTCAATTGCCAAGACAAGTACTTTATCTTTGCGGACTTCTCCGTCATATGCTTCTTCTTTTACGTTATCAACTTTCTTGTTTTTCTTTTTGTCTTTCCCTTTCTTCCATGAATCTTCTCGCTTAGACTGGCTCGCAGCATTATCTGCGTTCCCATTCTCTTTATCCGTGTCGCTTACGACCGTTTCATCAATCTTAGCTTCTTCTAATTCCTCTGGCAGTGGTTCCTTCGCAGCTTCTTCACTTTTTTCTTCCCGCTCTTTCAAGTAGGCATTCACTGCTTCCTGTGCTTCTGTTTCGGTAGCATCTCTACTGATTTTTCCTTCTTCTTTCAGTAATTCAATAAGTTTATCTGTATTGGCAATTGCACTGTCAAAAGGACCACCTTGTGTGGTTTTCGGCGAATAGGTTACAGCAGGTACGTTCTCTGCGGTTGCAGCTTCTGTTTCTTGTGCGGGCGTCAATGATAATGTAAAAGTGCTAAATCCAATAACTGCTGCCATCGCAGAAGCCATCCATTTATTCTTCTTCAAGCATGTCACTCTCCCTTGTGCTAATAGTTTAAATAGTCGGAAAACAAAAGGTGTATGTAGGTAAAGTTTTCCTTAAAAGATAGTATAGCTTCAAGTTTGCTAGATTCACAATGGTTCTTTAGAAGGGGGAGCAGCAGTAAGGAGCCTGATTTCATGCGGTTTTCGTGAGTTATTCTCACACAATCCGACAGAATAAGAAGGAAAGTTGGGAAAGATGATAGTAGAAATAATTACAGATTTCATATAAATGTGTAGAAGCATGCAGGAAGTTGGGAAAGTGGGAAACTGCTGAAAATCATGCTTCACACCTAAAAAATAAGTAAAAATACCTAGTTGGTAATGTTCTATTTATCATATTACCTATTAAGAAGTTACAATAACTGGAACTGATATATAATAGATTTTAAGGGGGAGCTAAATATGTGGATTAAAGTAGGTATTACAATGCTGATTATTGCGTTTCTGCAGTTATTCACACTGCATGTAGCAGAACAATTCACTGTTATTTCTACGTCACTATTTTATTATCCGGTAGGAAGCGCCATCTTCGGCAGCTTTTGCATCACATTAATGTATATAGTAAAGGAAAGAGGAAGCTGACTGGCTCCCTCTTTTTAGGTGTACAAAACTGCTTCCTTGTCAGCGGTTTCTTCAGATCCTGCTTGAAGATACAATTCGAAGGTGCCTTCTTGAAAGAATAGTGGAAAGGCTGTACGAACAACATCTTGCATAGGCAGCTCCATTGCATCTGATTTTTTGAACCAAGAGGGCTTCCCTTCTCGTGATTCTGTCAGTAAATGACCGGAAAAGGAGCTTGTGATATAGTAAAAAATCAGATAACGAACATGTTGTTTCTCATCGACATAATGCTGTATACCTTTGTATTCCAAGTCCTGCACATCCAGCCCGGTCTCTTCTTTTACTTCACGTATGGCACTGGACATAAGACTCTCCGGAAAGTCGACTTTCCCGCCAGGCGGAATAAAACCGCTGAAATCATCATGCTGCCGGTCTAATAAAAGTACGTGATCTTCTGTGTGCACCATGACCATGTTATAAAGTTTGTGAGCAACCATGTTAGCAGCCTGTTTCGACGGAAGCATTAACGATATACATCATGTCGTTTTTATCCTGTTTCTCCTCTAAGAAAATAGCGCTTGAAGTCAGCATTCCACCATCAATAACTTCCACTGTAACGGTACCGTATGGAATACGAGCTTTTACTTGTTCGATATCTAGCTTGTCCTTATCGGCAGGAACTGCGAGTCGTATATTCACCTTCATATTATGTAAGTCATTTTCGGGAAGCACACTCTTAATACCTGGCATTGAGTTTGTGTGAATGGCATTCACAACTGCGCGGACGGCAGCCTTGGTCACGTCTTGACCATGAACATCAACGCCGAATCCGGTTTGAATGAACATGATTTTATCCATATAATCACTCCTTGTTCTCTTTATCTTAACTGTATCACATCGGGAACAAAGAATTCTATTAGCTGGGTATACATTTGGTAAAATGAAGAAGAGAGGAGTAATGCTTGTGAATTATGTAGAAAATCTCCGTAAATATATTGGGCATCAGCCGGTCATATTAGTCGGGGCATTATGTTTGCTTTTTGATCGTGAAAAACGTGTTCTATTGCAGCAGCGGGTTCACCCTCATGAAACATGGGGTTTGCCAGGAGGATTGATGGAGCTTGGTGAATCAGCAGAACAAACAGCCGCTAGAGAAGTGTTAGAAGAGACAGGACTGACTGTTGAAGGTCTAGAGCTGGTCGATGTGTATTCTGGGAAAGATAACTTTGCCGTAGCTGCAAATGGTGATGAATTCTACAATGTAACGATTGTTTATCGTGCGAATTCTTATATTGGAGAGCTCGTGCATGACGAAACGGAATCAATCCAGCTGGCATTTTTCCCGCTGGACGCATTACCGGAAAAGATGATCGGCAGTCACCGGCGTATTTTAAATGACTTTAGTGAAAAGGAGTAGCTGCTTAGGCTATTCCTTTTCATTCTACGTGCCTCCGTCCTTCACGGCATGGACGAAACACTGATTTCAATGAGCGCAGATAGCAATGCCAGCAGAATAAGTATAGAGGTAGATAGCGCTACTAACCGATCACTATTGTCTATTCTTTCTCTGCGTTTCCATAATAAGAATAGACCGGCACCTAATAACGCGGCAGCGCCCCAGATGATAAGGCCAAATGTGGTGAAAAGCTTCTCCCATGCTGCCAGCCAAAACACTAGTATACCTAGATGGATTGTACAAACTGTAAGATTAGTGAGTTTCCTTATTACCATATTATGTATTCCTCCTATGTGACTATCCTAGCATAGGAAACGAATCTATTTACTATTTTCTATAATTTTATGTCCCTTGCGTCACAGCTTTGGCAGTTGATTGTCGCTCGGTAATCGAGAAGGAAAGTGGTCTAGCAGTATAAGCAGACGCTGTTAACAGGGCATACAAGCGGCGGAATGCTTCAGCTCCCATTTCCTTAAGCGGATTACGTACATGTGTCAGCTCCATGAGGCCAGCGATATCACTTTGATCAGATTCAAACCCGACCAGACCCAGCTCATCTGGAATACGAATACCATTCTTTTGTGCTTCTGCTGCCATGCCGGCAGCGACATAATCGCTGGCATGGATAACTGCATCAGGCATTCTTTTCCTGGCTAGCAGTTCTTGAAGGGCTTTACGTCCGTCATCAACAGTGAATGTCTCATTTAAAATCCACTCCTTATGAATGGGAAGGTTATGTTTTCTCAACACATCCTCAAATGCTTTCTTTCGCTCCAGGCTATTTCTGCTGTCTGTTCGGCCGATTGTGCAAGCGATGCGAGTATAACCTTTCTCTATCAAATGCTCCAGACCGAGCTGGAAGCCCTCATAATGATTCATATAGATAGATGATATTTTCGAGTGCTGCAAAGGCTCGCATGTCATAATCGGTCCGTATTTTGTATAGGTGCTGACTTTTTCCCAACTAGTTTCGCAGCGCAAAATAATTAGACCATCGAGGCGTTTCTGGCGCAGCATCTCCAACGCTTGCAGTTCCTGTTCAGGCTTTCCGTTCGTTTGATAAAGTAATGTTTGATAATGACAGGAAGCGCCTGCCTCCGCTATGCCTTGGACAATTTGCATAAAGTAGTGGCTGATAGAAGGAGATACAATGCCTATTGTATTTGTTTTGCCTTTTTTCAGCTGAACAGCATTGCTGTTTTGTATATAATCCAATTCATCAATAATTTTCTGTACTTTGTTTCTTGTCTCTTCGTGGACGTGCGGGTGGTGATTGAGGACACGGGAAACAGTGCTGCGGGAAACACCAGCCAGCTTGGCAATCTGCTTGATATTACTCATGTGCATCACCTCTTTGGAAATCGCTTTCTTTCCTTTATTGTAGCGGAAAATGACCTTCTTGTATGCTTTCAGCTGCTCCTTTACAAATTCCTTACGAATTTGTACTTGACCTGGGATGCATTCCAGCATATAAGCTTTGTTTGCAGAGATAAAACATAACCAAATAGGAGGCCGAAATCATGGGGAAATTGAAGATCGTTACAATTGGCGGAGGTTCCAGCTATACACCTGAAATCGTAGAAGGATTCATTAAGCGTTATGAGGAGCTGCCGATTACGGAGCTTTGGCTTGTCGATGTGGAAGCAGGAAAAGAAAAGCTAGAGATTGTAGGAAACATGGCAAAGCGTATGGTCAAAGAAGCAGGACTTCCAATTGATGTACATTTGACATTGGATCGCCGCGAAGCTTTGAAGGATGCCGACTTTGTAACGACGCAATTCCGTGTCGGTCTATTGGATGCCCGTGCAAAAGATGAGCGTATTCCATTAAAATATAATGTTATCGGTCAGGAAACAAATGGACCGGGCGGCTTGTTCAAAGGTTTGCGAACTATTCCAGTTATTCTTGATATCTGCAAGGATATGGAGGAGTTGTGTCCGAACGCTTGGCTCGTTAACTTCACCAATCCAGCTGGTATGGTAACAGAAGCAGTGCTTCGCTATTCCAATATCAATAAAGTCGTTGGCTTATGTAATGTGCCGATTATGATGAAAATGCAAGTAGCAGAGCTGCTCGGGGCAGATGGTGATCGTGTGCATATTGACTTTGCTGGGCTGAATCACATGGTATTTGGTTTGAATGTATACTTGGACGGCGAGAATGTGACAGAGACAGTGCTTGATAAAATGACGAGCGAAGAGAATAAAATGACGATGCAAAATATCAAAGCGATGGATTGGGAGCCGGGTTTTATCAAAGGATTGAAGGCGATTCCTTGTCCATACCACCGTTATTATTATAAAACATCCAGCATGCTGGAAGCGGAGCTGGAATCAGCGGATAGCGAAGGAACTCGTGCTGAGGTTGTGCAAGGCGTAGAGCGTGACTTGTTCGAGCTTTATAAAGATCCAAATTTGGCGCATAAACCAGAACAGCTGTCCAAGCGCGGCGGTGCATACTACAGTGATGCAGCCTGCAGCTTAATCAACTCGATTTACAATGACAAACGCGATATCCAAACAGTGAACACAGTGAATAACGGTGCGATTCAAAGCATTCCGAATGATTCAGCCATTGAAATCAACAGTGTCATTACAAAAGATGGTCCAAAACCTATCGGAATTGGTGACTTGCCTGTTGCTGTACGCGGACTCGTTCAGCAAATAAAGTCATTTGAGCGTGTTGGAGCAGAAGCTGCCGTAACAGGTGACTACAATACGGCGCTGCTGGCAATGACAATCAACCCGCTAGTTCCTTCTGATGAGACAGCGAAGAAAATTGTGGATGAGATGCTGGAAGCACATAAAGAGCATTTGCCGCAGTTCTTTAAAAAGATAGAAGCATAAAAGGAATAAAAAATAGTTGCATGAAAATCCAAACAATACTGCTGTTAATTGCAGCGTTGTTTGGATTTTTCGCACTAGATACTTAGATAGAGCACCGCTTCGGAAATACAATCCGCTTTCCTGCGGGCGGCTGGGGAGCCACCTTGTGCAAAGAACGCACTGCGGGAGTCTCCGTGTATTTCCTACGCTGATTTGTGTATGGGAAATCTTCACTAGTGTAGAGCTAGAACACAGACTCCTCGAAAATATGAAGCGATTTTCTTGTCGGTGTCTTGCATCAAAAGCTAGGCTTGCTCAATGGTAACAGCAAAAGTTGGAAAGGCAGCAGCCGTCAAAGGACTGCATTAAGATGTATTAATTGTTCGCTTTTAAGATGGAGTAATCTTATTTTGTTCCAATCTCTATTTACATATGCCTACGTTATTCGGCGACTTGCTCTTTCTGTTCTTTCTTTGCTGCATATATAGCACCTATCTGACTAATTAATATGACGAAATAAAACCAGTTAATGCTGACTTCTTGAACGAACTGATAGATAAGCTCAGCACTTGCTAAAAATGCCGCTATATAGAATAAAGTTAGCCATTTTTTCATCCAATACCCACCTCTTAATTATTCAAAAAACACCTATTACATAACTATAATACCAAAATATAGTATGATTTTCAGCTGTTGGAAGCAGACTCTTTCCTCATTTTCCTCTCTATCCAAAAATTACAGCTACTATAACCGCCAGAAATCGAGTAAGCTATTAACAAGAACATTTGTTCCCTTTTTGGAGGTGGAGAGAATGGATTACAGCGGATTTCAGCAGCATGAGCTGCTATGTGTGGATATGCGGAGTTTTTATGCCAGTGTAGAATGTGTGAAGCGCGGCTTGGACCCGATGACGACATTGCTTGCGGTAGTCGGAGATACGAAGCGGCCTGGCAGTATTGTACTAGCAGCAAGTCCTGCATTGAAGAAAAAGCATGGTGTTAGTAATGTAAGTCGTTATTTTGAACTGCCGGAAGATCCGGACATCGTGATTGCAGAAGCGCATATGAAGGACTATTTAGAAGTTTCCGTAGCGATTACGGAGCTGGTTCACGAGTATGTACCGATGGAGGCCATCCACGTCTACTCGGTCGATGAGTTTTGGGTAACACTTGATGGGACGGAACAGCTGCACGGATCAGCAGAAGAAACAGCAGCTAAGCTGCAAGCTGATATATTGGAGCAATTTGGCGTTACGGCAGCAATCGGTATTGGGGATAATAAGTTTCTCGCTAAAGTTGTCATGGATATTCACGCAAAAAAGCAGGCTTCTGGCATAGCTGTTTGTCGTTATCAAGATGTTCCACGCTTATTATGGCCTGTTCCGATACAAGATATTTGGGGAATAGGGCGCCGAATGCAGCGAAATTTAAACAGAATGGGCATTGTCACACTTGGCCATTTGGCAAATGCTTCTTTGGAACAGTTAAAAAAACGGTATGGTGTTATGGGAGAGCAGTTGTATTGGCATGCATGGGGAATTGATGAAAGTGAAGTGCTTGGTGATTTTGTTAAACAAGAGCAGAAGAGCTATGGACATGGCATTACCTTGCTTCGCAATTATCAGGGGGAAGAAATCCCGACAATCATTTTGGAGCTGTGCGAAGAGGCTTGCAGGAGAGCAAGAAGAGATAAGAAGGAAGGCAATACCGTACACCTGTCTGTCGGATATGCAAGTCAGTACGGCGGAGGATTCAGCCGCTCTCGTTCTTTTACCAGTCCATCCAATTTGACGACGGATATGTATAAGTTGTGCTTGGAGTTATTTTATGAGAATTACCAAAAAGGCCACGAAGTCAGACGTGTGTCTGTCTCCCTGACCAATTTATATAATGAGGAAGCAACGCAGCTCAGCTTGTTTGAGGACAAAAGCAAGCAAAAAGATTTGAGCAAAGCAATGGATCAAATCCGCGCTCGCTTTGGAACGACTGCCATACTGCGCGCCAGCAGTTATAAAGCTGCCGGAATGACAATTGAGCGCAGTACAAAAATTGGCGGTCACCAAGCTTGAGTTTATGCTGCTGCCGTTTGTTTAAACAGGCGGCGCAGCTTTGGTACATAAAGGATAAGAAAAACAGAGCGTCCAAGGCTGAACAGCAGGAAAGCGAGCCAAAGTCCATGGTTGCCCAGCGGCTGAAACAGGAATAGTGCAGCCAGATAAAGCAGCACTGCTAATATCATGGAATTACGCACGAACCTTACTTCTGTCATGCCGGTGAATACACCGTAATAAACAAGGCCAAGACTAGCAACAAGCGGAAACAGAACAAGCCAGTTTGCATATGTGCTGGTTAAATCAATAATATGCTGCTGGTTCGAAAAGAGCGGGTAAATCCACTGCTTTCCTGCTAGGAAAACAAGCGCAAGTGTAATACCTAAACCTATTCCCCACTGTAAAGACAGCCGCAGTGACTGCGAGAAGAGTTTTTCATTGCGTTCGCCAAGTGCTCGGCCAGCTGCAATGCTGGAGGCATTGGCGAAGCCGTCAAAGAAGTATGCCATCATATAATGAATCTGAATAAGAATCGCATTAGCTGCTAAAACATCTTCTCCAAACGCAGCACCATTTGCAGTAAACAGATTAAACACAACAAGCAGACAAATGGTTCGGATAAATAAATCACGATTCACTTTCATCATCTGCCACATCGGTTTAGGATCCAGTGCGCGCTTGAGCAGCTGCACCAATGGATGCTGCCAGATGCTCCCGGCATATTTCCGCAACAGCACGAGACCGAATACACAAGAGAAAATCTCCGCAATGAGGGTGGATGCGCCTACTCCGGCTACACCCCAATCCCACACATGAACTGCTAAGATACACAGAAAAATATTCAGCACATTCGTACTGATCTGAAGGATAAGTGTTGCTTTAATATAACTCATACCAATCAGCCAGCCGAGGATAACATAGTTTGCAAGTGCAAAAGGTGCTCCCCAGATTCGAATGGAAAAGTAAGCGGAAGCGCTGGCATTGACTGCATCACTCGCTCCCAAGAAGGAAAGGGAATAGTGCAGAATGGGCTGCTGAATCAAAACAAACAGCAAACCGACCGCAAAAGCGACCACAAAAGGCCGCAATAGTGCCATAACATGTTCTTCTGTGTTAAGACTAGTGGAAGCTTGCGCTGCAAAGCCAGAGGTGCTGACCCGCAGGAAACCAAAGAGCCAGTACATGGTATTAAATATAATGGTGCCAATCGCAACTCCGCCAATATAGGAAGAATCGGAAAGCTGACCGACAACGGCAGTATCAACAACTCCGAGAAGCGGGGTTGTGATTGTTGAGAGGGTCAGCGGCAAAGCTAAGGCTAAATACTGTTTATGCTGCATACGTTCTCCTTAATAGTAGTGATTACGAATAATATAACGCAACTGTTTGCAGAAGTAAACGTTATTTGCTTCCGAACATAAACGTCATCGTATTCACGCGCATATTAAGGATCAGTCCAAGGGAAGCAAGTGTAATGACAAGCGCACTGCCTCCATAGCTGATTAGCGGCAATCCAAGTCCGGTAACAGGCATCAATCCAATACTCATGCCGACATTCTGGAATATCTGAAACGTTAAAAAGCCAGCAATTCCAGCTCCGATGAGGGAACCGAAGGAGTCGTGATAACGCTGTGAGATCATGATGATTTTGTAAATAAGTGTGAAGTATAGCAGCAAGACAATGCTCGTGCCTAGGAAGCCAAACACACCGCCAATAACAGCGAAAATCAAATCAGAGTAAGCGTATGGCACATGCGGCAATTGTTCATAGCCGCCCATGTTCCCAGCCCCAATTGCCATAATCGATTGGTTAAGCTGATAGCCCGAAATAGCATATTTCTCCGGCTGCAGCCAGCCATAGAATCGACTTGCCTGGTAACTCGGCAGCATACCAAGAATTCGGTCAAAGAAAAAATCGGGCGCTGCGAAATAGGTAATCGCCAATGCTAGCACAACCGTGATAGGTATCGAAAATATTAAAAGAATTGTTTTCATACGCACACGGGAAACAATTAGCATCACACCGTAGATAGCAAGATAAACCATGGCATTTCCGAAATCCGGGAACTGCATCACAACACCAACAGGAATTAACGTGATTAGTGTCAGTTTTCCCACAAGCAGCATCTCTTCTTTCAGAGTAGGTGGTACTTCGGTCCCTTTACTAATAACCTGAGCAAGGTACAAGATCAAACCAATCTTCATCGACTCCGCCGGCTGGAAGGAAAAGCCGCCAATCGAGTACCACCCGTATGCTTCATTAATCTTTGTAGAAATACTAGCTGGTGCAACAAGAATGCCGATTAGCAACAGCAGGAAAAACAAGTAAATAAACAGTGACAGACGCTTTATAATGTCTAAATCAAGGAAGAATGAGACAACAAAGCAGCCTCCTAGACCAACGACATACCAGACAATTTGCTGTACAACAAAATATTCACCCTGCAGAATTTGGACTTGATATAAACTGACAAGGCTTGTCAGCCCAAGCAGTACGATGAGTGAAAAATATATATAATCGAATTTCTCAAAGTAAGATTGCAGTCTTTGCATCGTTTCACCATTTCATAATGTAATAAGATATGACTCTATCGTAACAGAAATTTCCATTGAAAAAAGCCGTATTTCGCGAAAATACGACTTTTTTCTATCAATTAGTGGTGATGATGACCGCCACTGTCCTTTTGTTTTCTTTGTTCTTGTTCTTGCAGAATCTTTTGTTTCTCTGCCTCTGTCAACTCACCGACTCGGAGCTGTTTTGTTGGCATCAGATGGATATTATCTACGTTAATGTCAGCTTTTACATAATAGACGCCTTCCGATGCAAATTTATATTCCAGTTGATAGCTGCCCTCTTCGTTTCGTGACGCTGGAATTGTGTCTGCATCGGCTTTGTTATCATCTTTCCAAACAAGGAAGGTAACGGATGCTTCCTTGTCGAGGGCCTTTCCATCACTTGTCAGCAATACATCAATGCGAGGAACGGAATCAGCTTCAATGGAGTCAGGGACTTCAATGTTCACGTTCACTTCTTTCCGTTGGGCATAGTGTTCAGCTGCATCCGGATCAGCGGAGCAAGCAGCGAGCAGGAATAACATCAGTAGCAACCCTGTGAAGACAAGTCTTCGCATCTGCTTTCCCCCTTTCTTAAGCATTGAAAAATCGTTTTAGTGCAGGTACACGCGGGATGACGAATCGATCAAACAGCCAGACAAGAATAATGGAAATTCCCACAAGCGGGAAAATAATGCCTAGAATAATCATGATGGCAATGACACCCTTCATCACCTTATCAGACGGTGCCTTCGGTGAACCAAGCTTTCCTTCCGGCTTACGAGAAAGCCAGAGAATAAACCCACTTACTGCAATACCGACAATTCCCAAGCAAACGAGTACGCCGATAATTTGGTTCCAAATGCCAAACTCAGTTCCTTTGTGAATGGTAATACCGTACGCAATAATCTTTCCTAGCAGGTGGTAATTATCATATCGATAGTCTGCGAGAACAGCGCCTGTATACTGATCAATATGCATCGTCACTTCATCGCGAGCATTCGGCGGGAATGCAGACAGTGTGAAGACGCCATCTTGTGTTTGTGGAATCATGATATTATAGCCAGGTTTCACGCCTTCCTCATCGGCTATTTGTACGACATCATCTACAGACAGCTGTGCATATTGCTGGTTAGTAGATACAGGGACTGGCAAATTCTCAGCTGACCATGGCACATCGGCTATTTCTTTTGTTTTCACATCAGATGCTGGTGCATCGCCGACCCATACGGAAGGCGGGTAGCCAATGCCAGCATTTGTTGTTAGTGCCTGAAAATTGTTACCCCATAATCCCGACCAAGGAAGACCGGTTAGTATTAAGAAAAGCAGACCTAAGGAAATCCAAAACGCTGGTACAACGTGCAAATCGCGTGCACGAAGTTTCTTTCCTTTATTTAGTCGCGGAACAAGTACACCGCGGATTTTTCCTTTTGATTTAGGCCAGCCTAAGTAAACGCCGGTAATAAGCAATATGAGCGCCCAACAAGCAGCCCACTCTACGATACGATCCCCGACAGTTCCCAATAAGAGTTCACCGTGAATCTTTTCTATAACATTAACCAGCCGATAGGAATCCTCCAATTTGCCGAGTACAACGTTTGTATATGGGTCGACAAAAACGGTAAATGCAGTACCATCTTGCTGTATGCCTATTTCAGCAGAACGATCTGGACTGTCACTTGGTCGATACGACGTTACGGCTGCATCCGGATAGATTGTTTCTACCGTATCAATCTGTTCCGATGGAGTTGCGGCAGTCGTCTGCGGTGTCACTTCGTAATAGTCCGCATAAAGGGCAGCTTCAATTTGTGGTTTAAAGAGATAGATACCGCCCGTGACAGCCAAAATGATAAGAAATGGCATGATAATCAGACCAGCGTAAAAATGCCAGCGCCAAACAGACTGATAAAGAGAACGACGTCGCAGTTTCTTCTTATGTGCCGGTGGCTTTTGTTGTGCCTCCATTCGTTGGACAACTCCTTTTTCTATATAAAATCCAATAATAAGCGTAGTAGTACAAGCATAAGCGTAGGTCAATTTCCTCTCTAATACAAGTAGGAAAGAGCATGATATTATGACCATTTCTTGAACTTCTTCAATATAACTTGTAAAGCGCTTCCATCGTGTTGTCTTTGAGGATGAAACGCTGATGGGACAGGCTTTTGCGCTGTGACATTCCTTGACATCGTATCCTATAGTGATAGCATAGATAACTGTTAACAGAGATCGAAATATTCTAAAAGGAGCGATTAGGTATCTTAACTAACAAACGGATTATGTATGTAGGAGCAGGATCAATGGCAGAGGGAATGATTGCGGGGATGTGCGGATCAGACAGCTTGCAGAATGAGCAGATTTTCGTGACGAACCGAAGCAACGCTGCACGCCTTCGTGAGCTGCAGGAGCGTTACGGTCTTACCGCAATTTCGCAAAGTGATGTGGATTGGCACAGTATGGATGTCATCATACTCGCAATGAAACCGAAGGATCTAACTGCTGCATTGATTGATTTGCAAGACAAGGTTCAGGAAGAACAGCTGCTTATATCAGTAGCGGCAGGCATCCAGAATGAACAGATCGAGCATTATCTTCCCAAAAATCAACCCGTTGTTCGTATTATGCCTAACACCTCCAGTACCATTGGGGAATCAGCTACAGCTATTGCACCAGGAAATCATGTTTCAGCTGAACAGCTTAACATGGTGACAGAACTTGTGACGGCCTTTGGTGAGGCGTTTGTGATTAAAGAAGAACAAATGGATGTATTCACAGGGATGGCTGGCAGCGGACCTGCTTACTTTTATAAGCTGATGGAGCATTTCACAGAAACAGGTGTAGCGGCAGGATTTGACCAGGACACAGCCCGTCAAATTGGAATTCAGACGATGCTGGGAGCAGCCAGAATGTTAGTGGAAACGAAAGAAGACCCAGCCAGTTTACGAAAGAAAGTTACGTCTCCAAACGGAACAACAGCAGCGGGTCTGGAAACATTAAACGGTGCTGGAGCAGGAGAAGCGATGACAAAAGCCATTCTAGCTGCAGCAGAACGATCAAATGAAATCAGTGAAGATCTAAAGAAACAATTGCTGACACGCTAGTACCTTTGCAAACACTCGGTCAAAAATCGAAAACTGGAGGAACTTATCATTTCTAAACCAGCAACAGAATTAAAGCGTATTGTCGTCAAGATAGGAAGCAGTTCATTAACAAGTTTACACGGAGAAATCAGCCGCAAAAAGCTTGAAAAGCTAGTAGAGCAGCTGGTGAAGCTGAAGGACAATGGGTATGAAGTACTGCTTGTCTCTTCGGGTGCAGTAGCAGCCGGCTACCGCAAACTAGGATTTTTGGAGCGTCCAAAATCACTCCCCGAAAAACAAGCTGCTGCATCAATCGGCCAAGGACTGCTGATGGAGGCTTATTCAGATCTTTTCCTGTCGCATGGCTATGTTGCGTCACAAATTTTGATTACCCGTGGCGACTTCTTGGATGAAACTCGCTATAATAATGTTAGGAATACAATCAATGTATTAGTAGATCGAGGCATTATCCCGATCATCAATGAAAACGACACAGTAACAGTTGATAGGCTTCGCTTTGGCGATAATGACACACTTTCAGCTAAGGTAGCAGGTTTGGTTGGAGCAGATTTCCTTGCAGTTCTTTCTGATATCGATGGATTGTACACGGATAACCCAGCCAAGAACCCGGAAGCGACACGTATTGAGCTTGTAGATGCGATCACTCCGGAAATAGAAGCTGCAGCAGGCGATGCGGGCAGTACGATTGGAACTGGCGGCATGAAATCCAAGCTGGATGCCTTCAAGATAGCGATGGCTTCTGGTATCAAGGGCTTTCTTGGTGAAGCAACAGCAGAAGACATTATCTATCGCTCTGTGCGCGGAGATGCGGAAGGCACGTATTTTGAGGCGAGTGAGGATATAGACTATTTGAACCGCAAAAAACAGTGGATTGCTTTCAATTCCGGTCCAGTTGGCGAAATTATCATGAAGCATAGTAATCAATCACCTATATTGATCAATTTGAGTGATATCCAAACAGTTAAAGGTAATTTCAAGAAAGGCGATGTTGTCCGAATTCAGAGTGAGGCAGGAGAAAGAATTGGACTTGGCATCGTAAACCAAGATGCATCCGAGCTTTGGCAGGCATTGGCGAGCCCGGTGAAGAATATGGAAGAGACGATTGTCGATCAAGAAGCGTTTGTTTGTGAACTAGATCATACTGTACCGATTCAATAATATACAAGGAGGAAAACCGTGGAGCATACATTAAAAGGACTAACAGTTGAAGAACAGGCGATTTCTGCCAAAGCAGCTGGCAAGCAGCTTGCACTTTTAACAACAGATGAGAGAAATGAAGCACTGCTGGCGGTTGCCGATCAGTTGGCAAAGGACTACGAAGTGATTTTAGCCGCAAATGATAAAGATATGCAGGCGGGGGAAGCGAAAGGCTTTGATGCAGCATTTCTGGATCGTTTAAAGCTCACAAGAAATCGTATCGAGGATTTTGCCAACGGATTGAAGGAAGTAGTCGATCTTGACGACCCTACTGGCAAGGTTACGAGTGAGTGGACGCTGGAAAATGGCTTACAAGTCAGCCGCATTACTGTACCATTGGGCGTTATCGGCATGATTTATGAAGCACGTCCGAACGTAACTGCTGATGCAACGGGTTTAGCACTTAAATCCGGTAATAGTATCGTTTTAAAAGGTGGTTCTTCTGCCATCCATACAAATAAAGCTATTGTTGAGGTAATCAAGCGAGCACTGGAACAGACGAAGGTGCCAGCGGAGGCAGTGCAGCTTATTCAATCAACAAATCGAAAAGAAACAGCAAAACTGTTTACAATGAAAGAGCATATCGATGTGCTTATCCCTCGCGGAGGTGCATCTTTAATTCAAGCAGTTGTTGATTCAGCAACCGTACCGGTACTGGAAACAGGTGTAGGCAACTGTCATATGTATATCGATAGAAGCGCAGAAGTCGAAATGGCGCTGGCAACATTCTTAAATGCGAAAACAGATCGGCCTGCTGTATGCAACGCGTTGGAAACGTTAATTGTTCACCGAGATTGGCTGCAGGCACATAAAGCGGAATTCGTGAAGGCGTTACAAGATAATGGCATTCAAACACATGGTGATGAATCGGCGGTTCAGCTGCTTCCTGACTGCAAGCCAGCGACAGAAGAAGACTGGTCCAATGAATATCTGAGCCTTGATGTTGCGGTGAAGGTTGTAGATTCAGTCGAAGAAGCGATTAAGCATATTGATCAATACGGAACAAAACATTCTGAAGCGATTATTTCAGAAGATGACGAAGCAGTTAAAGTATTTATGAAAACAGTAGATGCGGCAGCTCTTTACCATAATGCTTCCACTCGGTTCACAGATGGTCATGCATTAGGTTTTGGAGCAGAAATCGGAATTTCAACCCAAAAACTGCATGCTCGCGGACCAATGGGACTGCCGGCATTAACGACTTATAAGTATGTCATGACAGGCAATGGCCAAACAAGATAAAGTGTTAGCTCATCCAATATTGGGTGGGCTTTTTTTTATTTTCTGCTGATCATGCAAACTCGTTATCCTGCATTTTTTGTTTCCTGCTCATTATCTGCTAAAATAGGAGGAAGCGATCAAAACGGAGGGATGTCCACATGCAAGCCTTTATCCGAAACGACCAATATAATAATATAAAAGAGCAGGCGCAGCAGCTGGTGAATAGCTCAGCTGCAGTAAAAGATATAGATATGATCTACGGACTTCGCTCGTTGGCGGAAGAGAAAATTAAAGACCGTTTCGAGGAGTTATCAGAAGAACAAGCAGAAATGTTAGAGCGCATTTCAACGGTAAGCGATGAAATTGATGCAGAGCTTTACTTGGCACAGCTTCGTCCGTCTATTAAACCTTTCCCTGCATATACAGAGCAGCAGCTGCGAGATTTGTTTCCAAAGGTAAAGCAGCTGTACTTGCCGAAATTAAGTGAAGTAGACTTAGAAAAAACCTCTTATCTTGGCTGGAATGATAACGGTCAGCAGGCAAAGTACTTGGTTGCGCCGTATAAGGAAGGAACATTAGCAGCTCGCGGTACGTTTACGCCTTCCTCACAGCCGGGAATTTGTACGATATGCAATAAATTAGAAAGTGTTGGTCTTTTCATGGCTGATCCAGTCAGCCGCAGTCACGGTACGTACGTGAAACGCGGAAATTATGTATGCAGAGATAGTGCCAAATGCAACCGAAACCTTACAGACATTCGTCGATTTTATAGCTTTCTGTCTCATTTGCATGCCTCGTAATAAAAGAAGAGCACATGCGCCATCCTGGCCATGTGCTCTTCTTCTTAATTTGCGGGCAAATCGAACGTTAAGTCCGCTGCCAGCAGATCTTCTTCCTCGTCATCTAAAACACTGGAGATCCGCAGGGAAAATGTGTCCTCTTTTTTGAAATCTTTCTGATCCATTAGAAAAACAATATATTTGGTAGAAGTTTTACCAGGATCAATTTCGCCTGTATCTGCTTCCAGTATATTATGGTTCAAGATACGATAGGTTGACGTTTCCAGAAAAGCGCCGAGCTCACTCAATGGTATTGCCTGATCACTATCATTCTTTACTTTCAGTTTTGCTGTAGCAGCTACAATTTTATTCGGGTCCTGAAAGCCAGTAAATGATGACGCATAGGATGAAGCGGGTGTTAACTTCGTATATTGAATTCCCTCTAGGGTTACTTCCAAATTATCAGCAGTTTGAGACTGATCAAGGCTCTGTTCAGCTAGTATTTCCTTCTCCGCTACTGCATCTCTTGTCAGGCGGTCAGGGAAGAAGGGATTATCCGCTGCCACAGCCTTTGACAAATCAGCGGGCAATGTTTTGGCGCTGTTTGTCTCCGCAGCTTCTGCTGTCGGTGTAGATTTCTCCGCAGCTTCTTCGTCGTTACTGCAAGCTGATAAAACAAGGGTGAGTGCGAATAACAATACTGCAACCGGTGTACGGAACAGTTTCATATTTCTTTCATCCTCTCTGTTACAGGTCTTGTCTTCTAATAATAAACAAATAAAGACATAAACATCATACCGTAACACTATATGGAATGAAATGAAAAGAGCCTAAATTCCTAGAAGAAAGTCTAGGAAGGACTGGAAAATACGGTGCAAGGTGGTATCATTCTGTACAAGGTGCTGGTAAAATGTAGGTTGATTAGCAAACATTTGACTGCTTATGAAGTGCAACAGCTGTTACTTTTCCTTGCATAATTTCCAGAATGATATATATATTTAGAAGGTATGGAATAAAGTCGTGAGTGAGTATATTTAAGTGAGGAGAACGCGGAGAATGGGACAAAAAAGAGATCTGAAGGTGTTGTCCACGTATTTAGATGAAGATGAACGAATTTTTCTCTACGCACCTTGTAAGCTAGAGGAAAAGAACGGCATAGTTGGTGTCACACAAAATCGAATTCTGTTCACGCATAAGCCGTTAATGAAGCCTGCTTACCTGGATATGACGCTTTATGAGAACATCGATTATGTCCTCTATACCGAAGGCACAGGTGAAGGAGAGTTATCCATTCATTTAAATAGCGGTGATATTAAGTATATGACAAGTCACCAGCTGATTCATCTTAAAGGTGTAAGTGATATTGTTCGTATGTTTGTGAACAATCACCAGCGGGATCTCTTGTTTCGAAATACATTCAACCGCAAACAATTTTTGGAATAGATAAACACAGTGAACAGCTGCCGGATGGTGCAAGGCAGTCAGAGAATCATCTGAACTCAGCTGGGAGTGTTCGGAAGGAAATGTCCGACCGGCAAGCTGCCGTTATCAGCATAGGAGGGCGAGCTTGCTCTCTGAGAAAGAGTGGTACCGCAATGTCCATTGTCTCTTTAGGAGATGATGGGCATTTTTTTAAAAGGAGGAAAAGAGATGGGTTGCTTTATTTGTGATAAGCATGCAGGGCGTATTCAAGCTAATGGTGATTGTATTTTTGAAGATGACTATATTTATGTAAGTCATATCGATAAGCAGGGCCAGCCAACCTATATTGGTCATATTATGCTGGATCTTAAAAGGCATGTTCCGCAAATAGGAGATCTGTCAGAGAAGGAAGCCGAGGTTCTTGGTGTAACGATGAAACGAGTAGCACAAGCATTGCAGGAAGTTTTGGAAGCTGAGCATGTATATACACTTGTGTCTGGCAATGCAGTACCCCATGTACATATGCATATTGTCCCGCGATATCCAGGAACACCGGTAGAACACTGGGGACCAATGGATGTCTATGATTGGCCAGACGCTCCCTTTGGCAATGAGGAAGACATTCGGCTTGTCTCAAGTAAACTACAGCAATACATGAGCAGGTATCACCATGGATAAATTCTGTTGGACAGGCAATCAGGAAGCATGGCTGAATCAATCACACACAAAAGCAATAGGCCATGTAGTATTAGGCAGATTAGGTGGCATGACACAAGCAGGACAAACAAAAAACGAAGATGGATTTTTACTTTTTAGTGGGCGGGATTGGGAATTCATGCTGCTGATGGATGCACATAACTCTGCTGCAAGTGCAGAATTGGTTGCTTCTGCTTTTCTTGCTGCAGAGGAAGATTTGAGAGCAGCAAGCAATGCGGAGAATGCCTTTCATCAAATACCTAATCTAGTAACAGAGCAATTATCAAATCCTAATTTTCTGGAAGCTTGCAAACAGGTCCAGGGAGAAACTGCTTGCTTGTTCGTTTTTCGAAAGGGTTCCTATTTGTGGTGGCTGTCAGTCGGTGATTGCCAGCTCTATATATTCCATGAGCAATTAGCGCAAATTGGGGAATTTGAACAAAATACACGGCATTTTTATGAATGGATTGGGGAGAGAAATTCGTGGGCATTACCAGTTCCCTCTTACACGACAGGAACGCGTCAGCTGCGGAGGGGTATGAATAGAATTTTTTGACAACAGATGGTTTGTTGGAGTGTCGAGGTTTATCTATAAATGGACAAGTGCTGTGGGAGAAGAGTTTGGATAAAAGTGACGTGAAACTTGCAGAGGAATTGCTTCTTAACTTGGAGAAGCATGAAGTACGGGATAGCTGTACTTTCGCATGTTGGACAGTGGAAATAAGTAAAGAAGGATTGATGCCAAGTGACCAAGAATAACCAGTCCCTTTCTTGCTAAGGAAAGAATTTAGACGCGTTCTTTCTCACCAGAAAAGCAAGTTTTTGTGCGAAGGAATTTGCTGTTCAATTCCTTGCTCATAATTAATCCGTTCCCTGCGCACACTGTAAAAGAGAAAACAGTGGAGGGAAACGGATGAAAAAAACGCTAATACTATTTGCAATGCTACTTGCTCTTTTTACAGTGGTTCAACCTATCCAAGCAGCGCCGACCAAGAATGTCATTGTAGAAACAGAGTACTACAATGATATAGAAGAACTAAAATTCCCGCAGGTTAAGCAGGCGGGAACAATGAAGCTTACGAGAAAGATAAACAAAGATTTCAAGGATTATATAGAAAAAGCAGCAGCGATGCGGAAGCAAAATGAAGAAGCGGGACGGAAATATGGGTATAAACCGGATTTCCAGACGGAGTTTGAAGTTAAATACAATACAGACGGTAAGCTGAGCATAATAATGAGCAGCTATATATTTACCGGTGGCGCACACGGCTCTACAGTTGTTGAATCGTATAACTACGACTTGAAGGAGAAACAACGCGTCTATCTGACGGATATTTTGCAAACACCAGGACAGCAAGAAAAGGTGAAGCAATATGTTTATACGTACGCAAAAGCAAGACCAGAGATCTTCTATCCAGATCTAAAAAAAGAGGATATCTCGCTGAACGAAAAAACTGCCTTCTTTTATACAGACGATGGAATTGCCCTTGTATTCCAGCAATATGATATTGCGCCGTATGTGTCAGGCAACCAAGTAATTAAGATACCAAAGAAAGTATATAGTTAAAAAAGAAGCCATGGATAAAGCTAATTCCATGGCTTTTTAGGGTATACGTATAGTACGACAAAGAGGAAATGGGGAGAAAAAATGATTAATTGGGCAATTTTAGGGCCGGGTTCGATTGCACATCATTTTGCAGAAGCGCTGATAAAAGAGGGAGAATCAATTCACGCAGTAGGGGCGCGTAACCAAAAAAAAGCAGAAGTATTCGCAGAGCAATTTGACATTCCTAAGGTTTATGAAGGGTTTCAAGGGGTGCTCGAGGATCCCGATGTTCACGTCGTATACATAGCAACTCCGCATGCCTTCCATTACGAGACTATAAAAGAAGCCTTGCTGCATGGAAAGCATGTATTCGCAGAGAAGGCGATTACAGTGAATTATGAGCAGCTTGAGGAGCTAGCAGCTTTAGCAGAAGAGAAACAGCTAATCTTAGCAGAAGCAATGACAATCTACCATATGCCAATTTATAAAGAACTGCATCAATTAATTGATGCCGGTAAAATTGGCGAAGTACAATCTTTAAGTGTCAATTTTAACAGCATTAAGGAAAACGTACCGACAAATCGATTCTTTAACCCTGACTTAGCAGGCGGTGCTTTACTCGACATTGGTGTTTACGCCTTATCCTTTGTCCGTCTCTTTATGAAAGAGCAGCCTAGCGAAATTATCAGCACCGTCACCAAGCATGAAACAGGTGTGGATCAGCAAGCGGGGATTATTCTTAAAAACAAACAAGGCCAAATAGCGACTATCACGTTATCATTCATGGTCGAGTCACCAGAACGTGCGACAATTATGGGCACAAATGGGTTCATTGATATTGAGAGATTCTCGCGTGCACAGAAAGCAACTGTTTGTTATGTAGAAGAAGAAAAAACGGAAACCATAGAGAATGGAGAAACAGAGAGCGCATTATGTTACGAAATAAGAGCCATGAAAGAATTGATTAAAAGCGATGTTCCACATGTAACATTGCCGTATACAAAGGATGTTATGAGGATTATGGATCAGCTGAGACAACAGTGGGAGATAAAGTTTGATTTTGAATGAAGAATGCTCCGGAATTTATCCGGAGCATCTCTTTTTACCCTATTTTTCTTGTTGGAGAAAGCAGTCGTTCAAACCATCCCATGACAAAGTCTGCCAATACGGCCATGAGTGCTGTTGGAATAGCACCGGCAAGTATAATGGCACCACCTTCTGCAGCATTTGTGCCTCGAACAATAATAGAACCCAGACCTCCAGCACCGATAAAAGTACCGATTGTCGCAATCCCGATTGCGATAACAAGTGCCGTCCTCAGTCCAGCCATGATGACCGAAAGCGAAAGGGGGAGTTCTACCATCCGTAAGATTTGCAACCTGGTCATACCCATCGCATGACCAGCTTCCTTCAATGTCTTATCAACACCAAGGATACCGGTATATGTGTTCTTCACAATTGGAAGAAGCGAGTACAAAAATAGTGCTAGGATGACGGTGTTTGTACCTAATCCCATCACCAGCATTAATACAGCAAGCATAGCGAGGGCTGGAATAGTTTGAATGACATTCACGAAGGAAATAACCCAAGGACTAAGTTTGCTGTAACGGGCTATTAGAATACCGAGTGGAATGCCGACGATACCGGCGAATAATACCCCGTAAGCTGACATTAGGAAATGTCGGTAGAATTCATGCCACACATATGCTCCATTGTCAGTGTAATACGTCACTAATTCTGTTAAGAAGTCCATTTTTCTCCACCTCCTTACGCATTTTCAAAATAGTTATGAGCTTCCAAATATTCACGTGCAATCGTACTTGGTTCTTTTTTCTCAATATCAGCTTGATAGTTTAATTCAATGATTGTCTCATTATCAAATTTTCCTACTAGTTTTTGCAGAATATCATCTATTTCTGGGTGTTCTCTCAGTATTTCATTTGATACAACTGGAGATGCATCGTAAGGTGGGAAGAAATTCCTGTCGTCTTCTAAAGTGGCCAGATCAAATTGTTTCAGTCTTGCATCTGTGGAGTATGCCAAAACCGCATCCATCTTTTCACTGTTAAGTGCGGAGTATACAAGGCCAATTTGCATTGGATAGACGTTGTTAAATTCAAATCCATATTCCTCTACAAATTGGTCATATCCAACTCCTTCACGGTTGATCCAGCTATTATCGACACCGACTTGGTAGTCATCAGCAACTGCTTCAAGGTCGGATACCTGCTCAAGTCCATCTTCTTCAGCAACCTCCTGCCGCACAGAAAAGACATACGTGTTATCGAAGCCGTACGTATCATACCATTTCTGGTCAAATTGCTCCTGAAACTCTCGCTGTACGATTTCTGTTGCTTTATCGGGATCCTTTACAAGGTCCATATGCAATGCACCGCTTAAATCAGTACCGGTATACCTTACAGATGATATATCTATATCTTCATTAACCATCGCTTGATGCATCACAACGGACGACCCTAAATTACCGATGATTTCAGCATTTAGGTCGGTATAGTGCTCAATCATGTATTTCTGTATATAGCCCATTGTTTGTGTTTCAGAGGTTGTAACTGTTCCGATTTTTATAGTTTCACCTGAACCCCCGCCTAGACCGGGAAGTGCACAGCCAGACAGAAGCAGAACAGTTAGCATACTGAAAAGAATAAGTTTACCTCTATTTTTCATAATGCTTGTCGCTCCTTTCTATGCAGTCTCGTGCATGGCGCTCTTTGTAGTTGGTGTCAGCTTTTTCTCAACTTTTCCTAAGATGAAGTCAGCAAGAAGAGCAAGAATAGTAGATGGTATAGCTCCGGCCAAGATGAGTCCTGGTCTGTAGAGGTTCAATCCATCGAATATGAAGTCACCAAGTCCACCAGCTCCAACGAATGAAGCAAGTGTAGCCCAGCCGATAAGGTAGACAGTAGAAACTCTGATACCTGCCATGATGACAGGAATAGCTAGTGGTAGTTCAACGCTCAGAATGAGCTGCATATTCGTCATGCCCATTCCGCGGCCGGCCTCCAGTAAATTCTTATCTGTGTTCTTAATGCCAATGTAAGTGTTGCGGAGAATGGGGAGCATGGAATAGAAGAATAAGGCTACAATAGCTGGCACCTTACCGACCCCTAAGATGGGAATAAAGAACGCTAGAATTGCTAGACTTGGAAAGGTTTGAATGACACTGACAATCCGAATGACGGTATTAGCTACTCGCTCAACTCGTGTGAGTAAGACACCGACAGGTACAGCGACAAGGATTCCAAGCACAACTGCAATTAAGGATATATATAAATGCTCCCAAGTCTTCAAAACAAGCGTGCTTCCCTGGTCTTGAAGGAATTGTATTAATGTATCCATGTGTTCTGCACCTCCCTATTCATTGTCATTCTCATCACCCCAAATAGAGTCATAGACTAGATCAGCTAGTGTTGCGCGCGTGACGATTCCTTGAAGTCGATTCTGTTCATCAACAACAGGTACATACTTGGTATGTCTGCGGAGCATCTTTTGAATAGTATCTCGGATAAGACTATCTTCTTTCACGCGATAAAGCTCTGTTTCAACTATTTCACCAACAAGTGTGGATTTCTTCCGATTTTCCTCAATATCCTCCACATCAATATATCCTTCAAGCGTAAGGTCGTCTCCAATTACAAGCAAGGAATCAACGCGTTTTTCTTTCATTCGCTGAATAGCAGCAGACAGTGTCTCTTCTTTGTGAACTGTTGCTGGAATCTTATTCATAATTTGGCCCACTGTTTTCACATCGGGTTGGGTCTGAATTAGTCGTTCTTTTCCGATGAAGGATTCTACGAATTCATTCGCAGGATTACGGAGAATTTCATCAGGAGTATCAACTTGTACAATTTCTCCATCCTTCATAATAACAATCCGATCCGCAAGTTTGATTGCTTCATCCATGTCGTGTGTTACAAAGACGATTGTCTTGTCTAATTGTTTTTGAAGATGCTTGAATTCTTCTTGCAGTCCGTCTCTGGTAATGGGATCTAGGGCACCAAAAGGTTCATCCATTAAAATGAGCGGGGGATTGGAAGCCAAAGCGCGCAACACCCCAATTCGCTGCTGTTGACCGCCACTTAATTCTTGTGGATAGCGATCAAGATATTCCTTTGGTAAATTAACTAATTTGATCAATTCGGCTGCACGTTCACGCCGTTTTTCTTTGGACCATTGCAATAATTTTGGTACCAATGTGATATTTTCACTAATCGTCATATGTGGAAAAAGTCCAATTTGCTGGATAACATATCCAATCTCCCGCCGCATTTGGACGCGGTTTTGTTTCATAATATCCTTGCCGTCAATTAGAATGCGTCCTTCTGTAGGTTCAATCAGTCTGTTGACCATTTTCATGCTAGTTGTCTTACCACAGCCACTTGGGCCGATAAAACAGATGAATTCACCTTTTTGTATTTCCAGGTTCAGATTGTTTACTGCCTTTTTACTGCCGCTGTAAATTTTTGATACATTTTCAAATGTCAGCACATGATAACCTCCTGTTTACGGTGCATATTTATTATCCGAGAAGTCGAATAACGCTTCATTCCGGACGATTTCGGTGATATATTGCATCGTTTTCTGCATCGCCCGTTCTGGATCATAAGACCGTCGATGATTTAGCACATTATTAAACATTCCTTGCCAGATAAGAATAGTTAACTCATTGATCGCATCCACATTTTTCTCACTTACTTCTCCGGCTTCTAGCGCTATATCGAGAGCAGAGCGTCCGCGATCGGACATATTCCGTTCTAATAATGTCGGCTGTAATTCCTTTGGTATATCAATAAGATCCTTAGGGAATTTTTCGTAATACCGTTCCAGCATATTTTCTGGGCTATCGCCAAGATCCTTGATAAAAACAGCATCAAATAACTTTGGGTAACGAAAAGAGTAGATACAAAAACATTCCCAAGCTAGTAAATACTTCTCCAAAGGCTTATCAGATCGACTCATATAAACGACAACTTCGTCTGTATATTCCTTCAATAAAGTCATAGACGCAAAGAACTTGAGGTGCGACAGGTCATTAAAGTAGTTATATAGTGTTGCGCTGTTATAGCCAGCACGATCTGCTACTTTTCGGATTGTCACTTTTTCTAATCCTTCTTCACGGATAATATCTGCTGTTGCTTCCACGAAGTATTTCCACATTCGGCTTTTCTGTATTTCTTTTTTATTCATTGTGCCTGTTGTTCTCCTTTGATACGCGTTCGTGCTCGCCTCCCCATGGTTGTTAAGTCGTAATCGCGTATGGTAGTATAATCGAAGTTATAAGATAATCATGATTATAAAGTATAGCATAGTCATTAGATAAAGCAAATTTGCCTAGGAAGGAAGTTGTGAAGTGGTATTTAATGTAAGAGATAACCAGTTACAAATAAAAACGACCTATCCGCATCAAATAAAACAAATACGGCATGTGTGGATTCCCATGCGAGATGGAGTGAAATTATCGGCAAGAATATGGCTTCCTGAAGATGCAGAAAATGAGCCGGTACCAGCAATATTGGAATATATCCCATACCGGAAAGATGATTTTACTGCATTGCGTGATTCCATCCGCCACCCTTACTTCGCAGGACACGGTTATGCCAGTGTCCGTGTGGATACGAGAGGAAGCGGTGATTCAGAAGGTATTCTATATGATGAATATCTTCCGCAAGAACAAGATGATGCAGAAGATGTGTTGAAATGGATTGCAAATCAGTCATGGTCAACAGGTAAGACAGGAATGATCGGAAAATCTTGGGGAGGATTCAATGGACTGCAGGTTGCTGCCCGAAAACCGCCAGAATTGAAAGCTGTCATTACTATTTGCTCGACAGATGATCGGTATGCAGATGATGTTCATTATAAAGGTGGCGCACTGCTCGCTTCCGATATGCTGTGGTGGGCATCGACCATGTTCGCTTACAATGCAAGACCTGCTGATCCGGAGATTGTGGGAGAGAAATGGCGAGAGAATTGGATGCAGCGAATGGAGGAAACACCACCATTTGCTGAGGAATGGGTACGGCATCAGCGGCGGGATGCTTACTGGAAGCACGGCTCCGTGAATGAAGATTACCAGGATATTGAGGTGCCTGTTTTTGCCGTCGGAGGTTGGGCAGATGGCTATACAAATGCCATTCCGCGCATGATGGAAGGGTTGGATGTACCAAGAAAAGGTCTGATTGGACCATGGGCGCATGAATATCCAGAAGTAGCTATTCCAGGACCATCTATTGGATTTTTGCAGGAGTGTTTGCGTTGGTGGGATTACTGGCTGAAAGATAAAGAGACAGGCATTATGGACGAGCCCATGCTGCGCGCTTGGATGCAGGAGAGTCTCCCTCCCGAAGTAGAGTACGAGGAACGGCCTGGACGGTGGGTCGCAGAAGCACAGTGGCCGTCAGCAAATATCATACAAAAAGGCTTGTATGTGGCGGGGCAAGAATTGGTGGAAGCAGCGGAAGACGGTTCACCGATAACAGTTTCTAGCATGCAGCAGCATGGGCTTTATGCTGGCGTATTTTGCCCATTTGGACAGCCGGGGGATATGCCATCCGATCAGCGTCTGGAAAACGGATTTTCTACTATTTTTACCAGTGCACCCTTGGAAGAAAAAGTAGAAATACTTGGTGCTCCGAAACTGCAGCTAGAGCTTGCTAGTGATCAAAAACAAGCATTGCTAGCAGTTCGGCTGAATGATGTGGCTCCGGATGGTAGTGTCAGCCGCATCACTTGGGGGATGCTCAACTTAACCCATCGAAATAGCCATGAATTCCCTGAAGCTCTAACACCAGAGGAAAAGATTGTTGTGACGGTTCAAATGAATGATATTGGTTACGCACTGCCAGCAGGTCACCGCTGGCAAGTCGCAATAGCGCCAACTTACTGGCCGCATGCCTGGCCTTCTCCGAAAGAAGCGACACTCACTGTCTATCCCGGTCATCATTCCAAGCTGCTGCTACCAACGAGAGAAGCACAAGCGATAGATAAAACGCTTTCTGTATTCGGGGCGCCAGAGACCGCTCCTGTATTGGAAAAAGAGGTTCTGCGTCCGGAGAGTCGTAAACGCCAAATTAACTATGACTTGGTAAGCAAGACATGGATATTGGATGATTATTCAGATGAAGGTGCGCGAAAACTGGCTGATAACGGTTTGGAATATGGCAGCACAAACCGAAATGTGTATACAGTCAAAGAAGGCGATCCGTTATCCGCGAATGTACAATGTGACTGGACAATGGATATTGGACGTGGAGAGTGGCAGACACATTTGAATCTGACCTGCAAGATGTGGTGTGATGAGGCGTATTTCTATCTGCAGCATGAATTGCATGCATTCGAAGGGGATAAAGAAGTATTTACTAAGAAATGGGGTGAGAAGATACTGCGAGATTTTATATAAATGATAAGAGAGCGGGACAAAACCCCAAAAAATGAGAAATTAAAATGAGGCAGGCGTCTCCGAGAATTCGGAGATGCCTGCCTCATCTTTTTATCGTTAATTTACTGTTTATAGAAGCAAAAAAAGGACCCCTCTGATAGAATTAAGTTACGACACAAAACACAAAAGAGGAGGGTCCTTATGTTTAAACATTATACCATGTGTGAAGTCGTTTTACCTCTAGATTTGGAAAGAAAATTACCTGAAAATGATATTGCTTTTACCGTTAACCATTTAGTAGAAAGTATTCCAGACGAAGCTTTTGACGGTTTCCGTCGGGAAACCGGACACCCTGCTTATCACCCTCGCATGATGATGAAGATTATTTTATGTGCCTATACGCAATCCGTTTTCTCGGGCCGTAAAATTGAGTCATTACTTCAAGACAGCGTACGCATGATGTGGCTTGCCCAAGATTATCAGCCCAGCTATCGCACCATCAACCGATTCCGTGTGAACCCTCACGTAAAAGAACTCTTACGCCAGTGCTTTGTCCAATTTCGCAGCCAGCTGGTTCAAGAAAAAGTCATTGAAGAAGAAGCCATTTTTATTGATGGCACCAAAATCGAAGCAAATGCCAACAAGTTTACTTTTGTATGGCGGAAGTCCACTGAGAAATACAGTACGCAATTGGTGGAAAGATCGGCTCAGATGTATGAAGAACTGTTGGAGCAGGAAATTATCCCCGCAATCGAGCTGGAGAACCCCGAAGCCCTATCGGGCGAAGAGTTAACAAAAGTAGCAGAAAAACTGGACGAAAAGGTGCAGGAATACGATCGCCGCATAGAAGCAAGTGATGATACTGCCGAACGCAAGCAGCTTCGTTCCGAACGTAAAGCACCAAAACAGTACCGAAAGCAAGTCAATGATTTCATTAAACGGAAATCAAAATATCAGGTCGACATGGAAATCTTCGGAGACAGAAATAGCTACTCCAAAACTGACCATGGTGCCACTTTTATGCGCATGAAAGATGATTATATGAAAAATGGCCAACTTAAACCTGGGTACAATGTGCAGCTGGCTACTGAAGGTCAATATGCCCTGGCCTATGATGTGTTCCCGAATCCTACGGATACGCGAACTTTCATCCCTTTCCTTGATAAGATTGAACGGGACTTTTTTGAGCTGCCCGACTATATTGTCGCGGATGCCGGATATGGCAGTGAGCAAAATTATGATGATGTGGTAAATAATCGGAAGCGCATCCCTCTCATCACCTATAATCACTACCGAAAAGAAAAGCAAAAGAAATATAAACAAGATCCTTACCAAGTAGCTCACTGGGATTATGATGCCGAAGGCGACTTTTTCACTTGCCCGAATAACCGGAAATTAGCGTTTCGGTACCTATCCGAAAGATGCGACAAATTTGGATTCAAGCGTCATTATCGCGTGTATGAATGTGACGATTGTACTGCTTGTCCCTTACGTGCAGAATGTACGAAAGCGAAAGAAGGAAACAACCGGAAAATCTATTACAACGAAAGATGGGAAAAACAAAAAGCATATACCCAGCAATTACTCAGCGAAAAAGAAACAGGGAAAATTTACGGAAAACGTAAAATAGATGTCGAGCCAGTCTTCGGATTTCTGAAGGCTCATTTGTGTTTCACTCGTTTTTCGGTACGAAGTAAAGAGAAAGTGGAAAACGAATTAGGATTCGCCTTCATGGCGGTGAACATCAGGAAGTTCACCGCCAGATCAGCAAGTATAGTAAGGAATTCAAAAAATATCAGATCAAAAAAGATCTCGGTCACCATTTTCCTGGTGACCGAGATCTTTTTTGTGTCAGAGAGGAGTTATGTCCCGCTCTCTTTATTTTTAGTTCATAAAAACTGGCCATCGTTGTGCGGAAGTAGGGCTCGAGCCAGAGCAGTCCAATACCTAGCGTTAAAATACCTAAGAGTGCCCAGCCAATGAAGCTAAGCTGTAAAAAAAACAACTCACTTCTATTCCCATGCATATTCGCTTTACTTTCCCGAATAGCCTGTAAGGGTGTGTAATCAGGATTCTCACGCAAAATAAACAATGTCTGAGAATAGCTATAGTATTTAATAATGCCAGGAACAATCAGGAGCAGCGTCCAGAAAGTGAGTAAGACAGTAAGGATTAATCCAGTCATCATATACCGCCAAAAACGTGTGAATGGCTTGAAGATAGAGCCAAATGATGGCCGGTCATCCTGAACAAAGCTTTGAAACAGCCAGGTTGTACCTATAAATAATGGCATTAATATTATGTAATTTATGATTGTGTCTCGGATATTACTAATAATGTCATCGCGTAAAGTGGTTTCCTCAAAGAATCCTGGTATGTGAAGCGGAGGATCTGTTAGCAGACTTAGTACAAAAGAGATAACAGTGAACAGAAAAACAGCTAGTACACTTTTCCCCCAATTGCCGCTCAGACTGTCCAATGCATCCTGTTTGAGTGTCTGATTCATATTCAAAAATTCCCCCGGTCTTTCTATGATGTATATGTTTATTACACTATCGATGATACCATAAATATTTGGAAAGTACTGGTTGAAACTTGGGGTTACATATGGTAATTTAATTACTATCTTGTAAAACAAAGTAGTGGCTTTCTTGTCTCTAATTACCTTGTATAGCAAGATAGTTGAGGAGGAAATTGATCTTGTCATCTAGTCAATTACTAAAAGGGATTTTAGAAGGATGTTTACTCGCTATCATAGCCGAACGTGAAACGTATGGGTATGAAATGGTGGAAAAACTTGCTGCTTATGGATTTACGATGGTCAGCGAAGGCAGTATTTATCCATTACTGCTGCGAATGAAAAAGGAAGGGCTCGTAACGACAACAAGCAAAGCTTTGCCATCTGGCGGACCGAAACGAAAATATTATCAGCTGACACCAGCGGGAGAGAAAGAATTGAAGGACTTTGAAGTAAGGTGGTCAGCAATTTCGTCCAGTGTTGATAACATTTTAAGGAGGAATCAATCATGACACTATCCAAAGAAAGTCAAACATTTCTCGATAACTTGCGTGTTTACCTTTTTGCCAGCAATAAAAAAGAAGAAGAAGTGAATGAACTGCTTGAGGAACTTGAGGATCATCTGTATGAGGCGGAACAGAATGGGAAAAGTATCGAGCACATCATCGGGAAATCCCCCAAGTCTTATATGAAGGAAGTAGAGGCAGAAGTAGTTAAGGATGGCAGATTTTGGATTTTGTATATGCCAATGATTATCCTGGGAGCTTTTGCTTATCTTGTGATGGATAAAGCGTTAGATAATGATAGGAGCTATTCCTTACTAATTTTAATTGGAAATCCAGTGCTGTTCATTTTTAGCATTCTCGCACTTTTTTGTTTATATCGTTATGTTGCTGCTAATAAAGTTTCAAAAAAAGCAGAAATCCTGAGTTATCTTGTATTTAGTATCATTCAGATTTCCCTATTTGTTGGCCTGCTATTTGCTAATGATTGGATACAAACACCAGTATTGACCGTTAGTCCAGTAGGGAACACAGCATTGATTTTTATGTCACTCCTTGTCTTTGCGGGTCTAGCTGTCTTTTCTAAAACATGGTTTGTCATTGTCTTGCCGGTTCTGTTTTTCTCACCACAAATAATTTCTGCACTATATCCATATAGATGAGAATACAGAGTTAATCTTGCTAACCTGTATACAATCTTTGTTTATGCTTGGGCTTGCAATATGGATGTTTTGGAAGCTAAAGAAAGAAAACTAACGCATGCTATTGCATGCTTTTCCTATTTACAAATAATTAAACTGGGTGTAATGTATACTTTATAAATGCAATATATGATTTGCATAGGGGCTAACATATGAAGAATAAAGTGAAAATCACCAGAATAGAACAAAAAATGACGCAAGAGCAGCTTGCACGCCGTGTACGTGTTACGCGACAAACAATTGGATTAATCGAAAAAGGAGCGTACAATCCAACCTTACAGCTTTGTGTAGCAATTGCAAAAGCATTGGGAAAAACATTGGATGATCTATTTTGGGAGGTAGACTGAATGGAGAAAACATGGATACGTTTTTTGCTGCCGGATGATGAGTATAAAAGAAGGAATATAATGAGTTACTTCGCCGAAGCTGCTATTTTGCAGCTGGGAGTGCTGGTTATTATGCTGATTCTCGCTCGTACAGGTCTTATTTCTATGGAAGGTGAGCTTGTGTTGTTATTGCTGCTGTTCGGTTCAGCAGCTTATATAGGGATTCGTTATATTCTGTCAGGCATGGAATATACCGACATAATGACGGAGAAAGCCTTTCAAAAAGAACGAAAGCGAATAGTAGTGAAATCAATAACGTTCTTTCTCTTTTTTGTTGGCGCGTACTTCCTTATCAATCTTTCCGAGACAATATCGACATCTCCAATCGATATTCTCGGTCTTGGTATAACAACAGCTGTTATACTTTTCATCACAGATTATGCATCTCTCCGGAGGTCCTACCAAAAGAATAAAGAATTAATCGACTAATAAACGAAATGACTTTATAGCGCTGCTCCGCACAGTGCTTTTTTCGTGTTTTTACTGCTTTGGGAGGATTTATTTCTTTTTAGCGGAAACAGTAGAGAAGACGAAGGAGGAATGTGAATGTTGCGGACAAGTCTGCAGACTTCCGTTTTGGCTCTTGTGTTATTGCTATTGTTCGTCCCAACTGAGGTGGTGGCTGTGTCAAATGAACCCACGATACTTGAGATGGTAAAAACTCCAGAAGAAGCAGGTTTTACAAAAGCTGGCTTAGCTAAAGTAGATAAGCTAATAGAAAATGATATTGAGAACGGGTTTCCGGGAGCGTCTTTAATCATCATAAAAGACGGGAAAATCGTCAAAGAGTCTCGTTACGGTTACCGGCAAGTGTATGACGGTCTGGAGAAGCTGAAGCAACCAAAGAAGTTGAAGAAGGAAACACTTTATGACTTGGCTTCAAATACGAAAATGTACGCAACTAACTTTTCATTGCAGCATTTAGTAAGTACAGGTCAGATCGCTTTAATAGATAAAGTCAGCAAGTATATTCCGGAATTCAACGATAAAGCGGACGCAAACATAAAAGGGAAGAATACAATCACGATTCAAGATTTGCTGCAACATCAAGCAGGTTTCCCTGCAAGTATAGAGTTTCATGATCCAAATGCAGCCGGCGCGTTTTACTCTCAAAATCGGGGTCAAACTATTGGCTTTCTACCGCAAGTGCCGCTGGAATACGAACCTCGGACGGATCATCTATACAGTGATATAGATTATATGCTTTTAGGTGTTATCGTAGAGCGAGTAACAGGGAAACAGCTAGATACATTTGTAGAAGAAACGTTCTATCAGCCGCTACATTTGAAAAATACGATGTTCAAGCCGTTGGATAAAGGTGTTAAAGAGAAAGATATTGCTGCGACAGAGCGGCTGGGCAACACTCGTGATGGATATATCTCTTTCCCGCGTATTCGCCAAGAAACAATTATCGGAGAAGTACATGATGAAAAAAGTTATTACGCAATGAATGGTGTCGCTGGTCACGCTGGTCTTTTCTCCACGACAATGGATATGGCAGTGCTCCTGCAAGTGATGCTCAATGGCGGTGACTATGGCACGCATCACTTTTTCGACGAAGAGGTGGTAGACCAATTTACGACCGCTTCTTCCACGAATGAAACCTATGGATTAGGCTGGAGACGAAATGGAAGCGGAGGAACAATGGAATGGATGTTTGGATCACTGGCTAGCGAAGCTGCTTACGGGCATACAGGCTGGACAGGTACCGTCACCATTATTGACCCTGCGTATGATCTAGGCATTGTGCTGCTGACAAATAAGAAGCATACACCGGTTGTGAATCCGGAACAAAACAGCAATCTTTTTGCAGGAGATGCGTATGCTACCGGCGATTATGGACCTGTTGTTCAAGCAATATATGAGGCGATGAAATGAAGAAAACACGGTTATCACACCGTGTTTTTCTATGTGACGACAAGAGCGCGTCTGCCCATGGCGTCATATATACGAATAAAATGCTCTCTTGCTGCTTTTACATGTGCACCGCTTTTTTCAGTTGATTCACAATCATGGAAATAGATATTGTTTTCATCTGTTCCAGTTAAAACGATACAGTGAAGCGGTCGCGGTGCTGGTACAGTTTTTCCGGCAGGCGTTTTCCAGAAACGTTCTATAGGCATCTCGTGGTGAATCGTAAACCAGACTAACACAGGATGACCATCTGCCAGATGCCTTTCAACGCTGGAAAATGCTTCACCATACAAAGCCAAGCTGCCAGGGCGATATCTATCTGCCAACTGTTTCAGCGGTTCTGGATTGATGGTAATGCCATTATCAAATGGATCTCCAACAAAGCCGTCTTCGGGATCGCCCCATACTTGTATTGTTCCGTGGGCATCGCGTGCTGCAGGGGTATGGTCCATAGGCATTTCAAGGGCTAATGCCAGTTTGTCGACGGTTTCCCCATAAAAGGAGAGTGCCATTGTCAGTGCCGTGACTTCACAGCCGGAAGGAAGTTCAGGTCGCTGCTTGATGTACGGAACAGGTAGCAAGTTCATTTATTACCCTCCAATTAGTAAGTTAACTGCTTATTACATCTGTTTCAGAAAGATCACGTTTTATATATACTTCATAAAAGCTTGCGCGAGTCGACTTGTAGTAAGGATATGTCCAAAGGTGACTGATGGTTGTTACGGCACCTAGCAGGAACCATCCTATAAAGCTTATTTGCATACAAAAAAGCTTCCATCGATGCCCCTCCATTCGGCGCTTACTTTCACTGATGGCTTCCATGGCACGAAGATTAGGTTCATCTTTTAAGATATAGATTGATTGCGAATAACTATAATATTTTAATATGCCAGGAATAATCAGCAGCAGAGACCATAAAAAAACTAAAACGATCTTCATAACACCAACAGTAAATAGTTTGGGGAAGTATTTAAAAGTACTAAACATCAACGAAACAGAAGCAGTTTCATTGCGAATAAGAAGCAGGTAAAACCAACTTGTGCCGACGGACAAAGGCATGAGCAATGTGTAAAACAGTAAGAATGCAATACATAATACGACTAAGTTAAGATTGTTTGTGTCTGTAATATAGAGAAAGGGAATCGAAAGTATAGATAAGAAGACTACTAAAAAGCCAAAAAAAAGGTACAATAAAAAACCAGCCAAAACTCCTTTTCCCCACCGGAATGATAATCCGGTTAATGCCATCCCTTTCAAATCTGGTTTGCTAAGCATGTTCAACCTCCACCTTGGTATGTTTAAGATAAATATTGGAAAAACATGTATTATCATACCATTCATGAAGCGTTATAGTAGATGTAAAGGGAAAAAATCACAAATTTGATTCCAACTACCTAACAGATAAGTGAGAGATTATACTTACGCAGTTTAGTAGAGATAAATCTGGAGACCCATTCTAGTTTTGGGCCAGAAACAGCCTGTATTTCTTTATCTGCAGTTTGTTTCTTATTCTGTCATCAAAGCTTCAAGCGAATCTAATATGTGGTCAATCAAACTCGGAATATCCTCCATCTGATTCTCATTAATCTTACGGTCAAAATGGACTTCTGCTGTATTTAAGTAGTGGGCTTGCTGGTTATCAAATTCGTACTGTAAGGTTTGTTTTGGGCGGCTTGGAGGTGTCCAGATTTGATTTAGAATGGATTCTATAACAGGACATTCTGCTTGCGGATCTTCCACAGTCATAGCAAAGAATACACGTAATGTGCAGCCTGGATTTGTGTCTGGCGCTTCCAATATTTCATCTGCCAAATCTTTTAGAGATGCCTCTAAACAAATCTCCGCAGTGATGTCGGTGTTGTCTTGCATCGTAAAGCCCAAGCGAAATTCGCGAGACATAGTTGCCATTTCCACGCGGTCATACCGAGATACGATATTAATTTCATTATCCAAATTGTCCAGATCATAAAGCTGATTTTCAAAAGCTACTTTCAAGTTATCAAATACAGTTGGATCGAACATCATGCAGAACCTCGCTTTATTTATATGAGAAAACTCTAGCACATGCTTCCTATAGAAACAATCTTTACGATAGATGGTAGTAAAAATATGGGATATTCGTTACAATTTTAGGCAAGATGAATGGGGTGACGAACGTGTTTAAGATTTTGTTGATTGAAGATGATAAAAGCTTATTCGAAGAGATTAAGACACGATTGACGCAATGGTCATATGAAGTACAAGGAATCGATGATTTTGGGCAAGTAATGGAGAAGTTTTCGGAAATCAAGCCGGAGCTAGTGTTGATTGATATTCAGCTGCCAAGCTATGACGGGTTTCATTGGTGCCGTATGATTCGGGCGCATTCTAATGTACCGATCATCTTCTTGTCCTCTAGAGATCATCCGATGGATATGGTCATGGCAATGCAGCTGGGCGGAGATGATTTCGTGCAAAAGCCATTTCACTTCGAGGTGTTGATTGCTAAGATCCAAGCAATTCTTCGACGCGTTTATAATTACAGCATGGATGCTGTTACATTAAAGACATGGAATGGTGCAACGGTAGACTATGAGAAAAATGAAGTGGAAAATGATATAGGAAAAGCAGAGCTGACAAAAAATGAAATGTTTATTTTGAAACTGTTAGTTGAGCAGAAAAATAAGATTGTTTCACGTGAAAAACTCATTACAAGTTTATGGGATGATGAACGCTTCATTAGTGATAACACACTAACAGTGAATGTGAACAGATTGCGAAAGAAATTAGAAGCTATCGGTCTTGGTCAGCATATTGAAACAAAAGTAGGGCAAGGATACGCTGCATTAGAGGCGGAGAAGTTATGATTCGTAATTATTTTCGTGATAAAGCGAGCTGGATCGGTATGTTTGTCCTGCTTTCCTGTTTGCTTTTGCTAGTAGCTTATGTGGATACAACGATTCCCTTTGCATCAATCTTTTATCTTTTATTATTATTCTGGCTGCTGCTGCTTATTTTTCTATTCCTTCGCTATCCTAGAGAAACTCGCTATTACCGCAGTATAAAAGATTGGGAAAAGAGTTTGGACGCTTCCACTTTGCCGGAGCCCGATCGTCCTTATGAATATATTGTGCACGAAAGTCTTCAAGAACAAGTGCGTTTCTTAAACCGAACTTCTGCTGATCGCCGGGAAGCTTTGGAACAAGAGAGAGATGAGCTTCTCTCTTGGATCCACGACGTAAAAACACCCCTAACTGCCATGCAGCTGATCATCGAGCGGATGGAGGATACCACTCTAAAGCAACAGCTCACGTATGAATGGCTTCGTGTGCATATGCTGTTGGATACCCAAATCCATCAAAAAAGAATTACGTTCATCGAAAACGACTTATTTATAGAAGAAATCCACCTACCAGAAGTAATAAGCCAGGAAATCAGATCGCTAAGGTCTTGGTGTATGCAAAAGGGAATTGGATTTGAAATAGACCTAAAGGAAACAATGGTGCTCAGTGATACAAAATGGTTCACATTTATCTTACGGCAGCTGTTATCCAATGCTGTTAAGTATAGTGAAAACAGTGATATTCACATCAAGAGTGAAAAGCAGGATGGACATATACGAATACATATTCAAGATAACGGTATTGGAATAGATGCAAAAGATATGCCGCGAATATTTGAACGAGGTTTTACATCAACAGTTCAGCATGATAAAGCGGCAACAGGCATGGGACTTTATCTGACGAAAAGGGCAGCGAAGCCACTCCGAATCAACATGGACGTGACATCTGAACCAGGAAAAGGCACATGCTTTACGCTCACTTTCCCAAAGCGAAATGAAATGGTTGGCATGACGGGCGTGTGACAAGATTGTCACACGCTTTGTTCGTTTGTTAGCTGAAAAGCAGGAGCATATTTCGCTGCATCCGTATACTTGAGGTAACAAATTACACAAAGAGGTGCGAATAGATGGGAATTCTTGAAGCGACAAGCGTGCAAAAAAAATATGGCAATAAATTTAATAAACAGGAAGTGCTGCGAGGTGTCGACCTTACCATTGAAGCGGGAGAGTTTGTCGGCATTATGGGATCGTCTGGATCTGGTAAAACAACACTGCTGAATGTCCTTTCCTCGATTGATCAGGCAAGCGGCGGTACAATCCTCATTCAAAACAATGAAATCACGAATATGAAGGAAAAGCAGCTGGCAGAATTCCGTAAAAATCACTTGGGCTTCGTTTTCCAAGAGTACAATCTGCTGGATACATTAACGGTGAAAGAGAATATCCTTCTGCCGTTGTCTATCAAGAAAGTGCCGAAAAAAGAAGCCAATCAAAAGTTTGAAGAAGTAGCCCATCAGCTTGGAATTCTTGATATTCAACATAAATATCCCAGCGAAATTTCCGGCGGTCAGAAGCAGCGTACATCAGCAGCTCGTGCGTTTATCCATGAGCCAAGCATCATATTTGCCGATGAACCGACAGGAGCGCTTGATTCGAAATCAGCATCCGATCTGCTCAACAAGCTTAGTTCACTTAATCAGAACCGGAAAGCAACCATTGTGATGGTCACACATGATCCAGCCGCTGCTAGTTACTGCAGCCGTGTTATTTTCATTAAGGATGGCCAAATCTATACACAGCTGAACAAAGGGCAGCAAGAGCGACAAGCCTTCTTTAAAGACATCATGTCCACGCAAGGTGTGCTCAGCGGGGTGCAAAATGAACATTAATAGCTTGATACTCCGTAATTTGAAGAAAAATCTGCGTAACTATTATTTGTATGTATTTGCGTTAATTTTTAGCTCAGGATTGTATTTTGCTTTTGTCACATTGCAATATGATAAGTCAATGGATCCGGTGGAAGGTTCGGTAAAGGGATCTGCTGGTATTGGGGTTGCTTCTATTCTTCTTATCGCAATTGTAGCTGTCTTTCTGCTTTATGCAAATATGATCTTCATCAAGCGGCGCAGTAAGGAAATCGGTCTTTTTCAGCTGATTGGAATGACGAAAAATCGAGTTTTTGGTCTGCTTAGTGCCGAGAATGCGATTCTTTATTTTGGTAGTTTAGTGATTGGGGTTGCTTTAGGTTTTCTCGGTTCCAAGCTCTTAATTATGGTTCTTTTCAAGATTACAGGCGTGGAAGGAATTGCTTCTTTATCATTCTCACCTAGAGCTTTACTTCAGACGTTCCTTGTATTTCTGTGTGTTTATGTGCTGATTTTATTGATGAATTTGATTTTTATTAAACGGCAGACGATTTTATCGCTTTTTCGTGTAAAGTCACAAACAGAGATGACAGCACGCAAGCTGTCAGTCTTTCAAGTTATAATTGGCATCTTCGGCATTGCCTTTATTGCCGCTGGTTATATTTTGTCAGGAAAACTATTTGATGGAGACTTCTCCACCATGGTGGAATTATTCGGAGCTATGATTTTCATCTTGTTTGCTGTCATTCTTGGGACTTACTTGTTCTACAAAGGGTCGGTTGTCTTTGTAATCAGCCTCATACGAAAACAAAAGGGCGGCTATTTAAATATTAAGCAAGTGCTGTCTCTTTCGTCTATCATGTTTCGGATGAAATCGAATGCTGCACTGTTAACGATTATCACCACTGTTTCTGCTTTGGCTATTGGGCTATTGTCTTTAAGTTATATCACGTACTACTCAGCTGAGTCTGCAGCTTATAACCATACAGGCGGAAAGGACTTCTCCTTGCTAACAGAAAAGGATGCGGAAGCTTTCCGTCAGGTATTAGATGAGGCAAATATCACTTACACAGAAAACAAAGCAGAAGTATATACAACGATGCTGGATATTGAGGATATCTTGCAAACAGCGTTAGAAGTGAATTTTGATGCTTCAATGATGGAAACGGCCCTTATTAGTGAAGATGCAGCCGGCATAGAAGTAGCGCCAGATGAGTTGAAATTGACGGGCTATAATGAGATGCTGCAGCGCTTTATGTCTTTAAAGGGTGAAGGGGACGTTACAGTTCACGGAAAAGATTCAGAGGTAGCACTGCATTACACAGGACTGCAAGATGCATATCCTATATCGAACTATTACACCATGGGCGGCCTGCCAACCATGGTAGTGGATGAAATGGTATTTGAGCAGCTGAAACAAGATCTTGATCCAGAAATTGCGCGGGAATATACCATGTACTTTGGATACGAGATTGAAGCAAAAGATCAATTGGATAAAGCGAATAAACTTTTCAATAGCTTAAACTTGGAAGCGGCGGATTTTAGTGATTCAAGAATAGATGTTGCTGAAGATCAGAAGTCTTCCATTGGTTTAGTGCTATTTATTGTAGGATTTCTTGGTTTGACATTCTTGGTCACTTCAGGTTGTATTCTTTACTTCAAGCAGATGGATGAAGCAGAAAGCGAGAAACCAAATTATACAATTCTGCGTAAGCTGGGCTTTACAACGACAGATCTTCGCCGCGGTATTCAGCGCAAGCAGCTGTTCAATTTTGGTATTCCACTAGTCATTGGTCTGTTTCACAGTTACTTCGCAGTTCGATCTGGTTGGTTCTTATTCGGTACTAGCATGTTGACGCCAATGATTATCGTCATGGTGATCTATACAATTCTTTATTCTCTCTTTGGGATTCTTTCGGTGGTACATTACAATAAGGTTATTAAGAACTCCCTTTAATAGAGAACTGCTTACATTCTTTTAGAAAGTTCCTAATAGCGTAGAGACAGAAGATTGTGTTCTCTTTCTTATCAATACGTAATAAAATAATCGCATTAACGGATCAGCTAGCTGATCCGTTTTTTGTGTTGCTGCATCTTTATGGAAATTTATCTTTACAAAACGTAATGGTTACGATATGATACAAAGCGTAATAATTACGGAATTAATTTATACATATATATTGGGGGAGAAAAAGCATGAGGAAACTTTGGAAACAAGTAATCGGTTTAATTGGACTAGTCCTGCTGCTGGCAGCATGTACAGATAACGCTGGTTCAGAGAAAGATGGCAAGCATTTAACTTTTGTTTATAACTTTGCAACAAACTCCTTGGATCCAAACGTGGACTCCAGCTATGTACCTCTGCGAGCGGGTTTGACAGAAACCCTAGTACAGCTGAATGAAGAAACACTTACGATTGAGCCTTGGCTGGCTGAAAGCTGGGAAGGAAGAAATGAAGGCAGAGAGTGGACGATTACACTTCGAGAAGGTGTTAACTTCCAAAATGGCGAGCCGATGAATGCGGAAGCTGTTAAAGCATCATTGGAACGTTCGTTGAAAGACAATGTAGCGATTCAGAATGCATTAAAAATTGACTCCATTGAAGCAACAGATGATATGACATTACAAGTAACGAATACACAGGCATTTCCAGAATTTATTTCTGAGTTGGTAAACCCGAATGTTTCTATTATTGATGTAGAGGCAGGAGACTTTGTAAATAATCCAATTGGGACGGGCCCTTTCAAACTGGAATCATTCACGCCGGGAAGTAAGCTTGAACTAGTTCGGAATGAAGATTATTGGGATGAAAAAGCAAAACTTGATTCGGTAACGTTCTCCTTTAATGAAGATGCAAACGCACGGTCATTAGCATTAGAATCTGGTGATGCGGATGTAGTATTTCGTCCGGAAGTAGAAAGTATTGAAAGCCTGGAAGCAAAGGATGGCATTAAAGTAGAATCAACAGAAACATTCCGTGTGCACCAGATGACGATGAATATGCAGCGTGAGGCTTTGCAGGATGTGAATGTTCGTAAAGCAGTAGATGCATTAATCGATCGTGATAAGATTGCTGATTCAGTCTTACTAGGATATGCACAGCCGGCAAAAGGGCCGTTTCCGGAATCATTGCCGTTTGCACCTAGCTACAGTGAGCATGAAACAGGATCTGATCTAGCGAAAGAGTATCTAGAGAAGGCGGGCTATTCCTTAGAGGACGGTAAGATGCAGAAAGATGGCGAACCACTTACGTTGACCATGCTGACTTACTCTGCGAGAGCGGATCTTCCGTTGATTGCACAGATCTTCCAATCAGATGCGAAGAAAATTGGTATTGATGTAGAGCTTCGTCAAATTGAGATTCCTGAAGAGTACATGGCAGCAAATCGCGATTGGGATTTGGCCACATATAGCAACTTAACAGCTCCGCGCGGTGACGCTGGTTATTACTTGAATGCAACGTATCATCCAGATGGCGCTTTGAACTTCAGCGGAGCAGATGAACCGGAATTAACGAAGATTATTGATGAATTGAATGTAACAGTTGATGCGGACAAGCGTGCCGAACTAGCAGAAGCTGCAGCAAATTATGTGGATGAACATCAGATTAATTCCTTTGTTATTTATCCAGATACGCTGGTAGCTTACGATGAAACAAAAGTGAAAAACTGGGTTACGACGCGAAGTGAGTATTATATGATCACAAATAAATTGGATGTGAAGTAATGTTTCGTATTATTGGGAAACGATTGGTAGAGGTTGTACTGTTCGTTTTGTTCGTCACCTTCTGCAGTTTCCTTTTCCTGCGTCTTGCGCCTGGCGATCCGGCGCTCACCATTCTGAATGTGGATGAACTAAATGTCAGCCAGGAACAAGTGGAGGTACTGCGTGAGGATATGGGTTTTAATGACCCGTTAATCGTACAGTACGGAAAATGGCTGCTGGATTTCATCCGTCTTGATTTTGGTAATTCGTATATTACGAATCAGCCAGTATCGGAAATGCTGATGACAGGTCTTCCAGCTACATTGGAGCTGACAATCGGTTCGTTGATTGTCATGCTTATCGTTGCTATACCATTGGGTTCTTTATCGGCGCTTTATAAAGGAAGCTGGATTGATCATGTCAGCCGCTATTTCTCTATTATTGGCGCAGCTGTTCCAAGTTTCTGGCTCGGACTTATATTCATTGATATGTTTGCTGTGAGGCTCAACTGGTTCCCAACGATGGGACGTGACAGTTTGCTGTCACTTGTCTTGCCCGCAGTGACATTAGGGCTCGCGATTGCAGGTGTGTATGTGCGGCTGCTTCGTTCCAGTCTTTTAGATTCACTTGGACAAGAGTTTGTGCGGGCGGCAAGAGCACGCGGAATTGCCGAAAAGCGTATTTTCTTTTCGCATGCTTTTCGCTACAGCCTGCCGCCGGTCATTACCGTGTTTGGCGTCAGTCTCGGCAGCTTGATAGGCGGTGTCGTTGTCGTAGAGGTGCTATTTGCTTATCCGGGTGTAGGGAAACTCGTTGTCGACTCTATCCGTCAACGTGATTATCCGCTTATCCAAGGTTATATTGTCTTGATGGCAGCGATTGTATTTGTTGTGAATACATTAGTAGATCTATCGTATCGATACGTAAATCCAGAACTTCGATTAAAGAAAGGAAGCTAAGCTAGATGAGTGTATTGGCTCTTTCCCAAAATAGAATAAAAAAAGCCAAAGTGTGGCTGATTAGTATCATCCTGCTCATCGTACTAGCAGCTGTTGCGTATACATTTCTTTATTTGAAGCATGATGCCAACATGACAGACGTAGGGAATCGGTTAGCATCGCCAACATGGGCACATCCGCTCGGAACAGACCATCTAGGTCGGGATGTGCTGACGAGGCTGCTGCTCGGTTTCCGTTTAACAGTTGGCTATAGTTTGATTGCATTAGCGGCGGCAGTCGTTATCGGTGTTCCATTTGGTTTAATGGCAGGACTGCGCGGCGGCTGGGTTGATCGGTTATTTATGCGAATTGCCGATGGATTCCTCGCTTTCCCAGATACAGTCATTGCCATTGTCTTAAGCGGACTGCTAGGACCGGGTATTGGCAATCTATTATTTGCTATTGTACTTGTTAAATGGGTGAACTATGCCCGAATGGTGCGCAGTACGGTGCTGACAGAGGTGCAGAAAGATTATGTCACGATTGCCAGAATCAATGGCTTGTCTACATTCACGATTATGCGCAAGCATCTGTTGCCGCATATAATTGGGAATGTATTAGTGCTTGCGAGCTTGGATTTCGGAAAGATCATCTTGCTTATTTCTTCACTTTCTTACATCGGCCTTGGCGCTCAGCCGCCAACACCGGAATGGGGAGCGATGCTGAATGAATCCAGACCATATTTCCAAGCGAATCCAGAAATGATGGTCTATCCTGGTCTGGCAATTGTTGCGGTCGTTTTAGTGGCGAACGTACTGGGCGACTATCTGCGAGATAAATTTGATGTGAAAAAGGAGGTGCAGCCATGATTCTAGCGATAGAAGATGTAACGGTATCACATGGAGAAAAGAAAATTGTTGATAACGTCAGTCTGACAATCGATAAAGGAGAATGGTTTGCCCTCGTAGGGCAGAGCGGCAGCGGAAAAACGATGCTTTCACAAGCAATCGGTCAGCTGCTTGGTCCCAATTTGAAAGCCTCCGGACGAGTGATGTATCAAGGGGATAATGTTTTGGAACATCCAAAAGAAAAAATGAATCAGTTGCGCGGAAAGGCGATCAGTTATATTTTCCAAGAATATCATGGCTCGTTCACACCATTCCTGACAATCCAGCAGCATATGGAAGAATACTTGCAAACGCATGGCGTACACAAGACGCATCGTAAAGATATGATTAGGGAGGCACTTGAATCCGTCGGTTTGGATGCTAGTTTTGCGAAGCGTTATTCATTCCAGCTGAGCGGCGGACAATTACAGCGGGCATCCATTGCGCTAGCGCTTCTTTTGGAACCCGATATTTTGATCGCGGATGAAGCAACCACGGCTCTCGATAGCGTGTCAGCTCACAGAATACTATCCTTACTGCAAAAGCTACAGCAAAAGACAGGCTGTGCAATCTTGTTCATTACACACGATTGGCGTCATGTTGTTCGCTACTCCGATAAAATTGCCGTAATGAAAGATGGGAAGATTATTGAGACGGGAACAAAACAAAAGCTCGTCCATCAGCCAGAGCATGCGTACACACAACAACTGATACAGGCTGCACCAACACTTCCTATGCGCGTCAGGGAGGTTAGCAAGTCATGACAGTGATTGAGATTAATAATCTGAAGAAAAGCTATAATCCTGGGAAACTTGCGGTGAACGATGTTTCTTTATCTATTCAAAAGGGTGAGAGTCTCGGTTTAGTAGGCGAGAGCGGTTGTGGGAAAAGTACATTGGCACGCTGTTTATTGGGCGTAGAAAAGATGGATGGCGGGTCGATTGTATATAATGATTCACCACTCGCGCATGCCAATCGAAAGCAGCTGCGGGATTACCGGCGAAATGTGCAGACAGTCTTTCAAAACCCGACTGCTTCCTTAAATCCGAAGCTGAAAATTAGAGATTCACTGCTTGATCCTTATTTGCAATTCAAAGATGAGCTGCAGTTGAAGCACTTTCCCTTCACATCGAAACAAGACTTTGTCCAGCAGCTGCTTGAGACAGTAGAGCTGCCAAAAGGATTAGCAGACCGCTATCCACACGAACTAAGCGGCGGACAAAAACAGCGTGTAACCATTGCACGTGCCATCAGCATTGAACCAAAGCTTATTGTTCTGGATGAACCAACAGCAAGCCTGGACGTTCTTTCACAAGGAGCTATCCTAGAGCTTCTTGGTTCCCTGCAGCAAACATTAGGGATGTCGTATCTATTCATTTCGCATGACTTGGCCGCTGTCTATCAGCTGTGCCAGCGCATTGCGGTAATGAAGGATGGAGAGTTACTCGATGTGTTTAGAAAAGAAGAGATATATGATACGAGCAGACATGATTATACGAAAGAATTGATTGATATTTTTTAAGCGGATACTCTTTTGGAGCATCCGCTTTTTTCTTATTGTTCAAACTGCTTCCTAACATCCGCCAAAGACATCTCCCCAAGATTTCCTTCCGCGCGCTTACGAACAGCTACTGTCTGGTTTTGCATTTCACTATCCCCAACGATAAGTAAGTAAGGGACTTTCTGCTGTGAGCCTTCTCGAATTTTCAAGCCAATTTTCTCAGCGCGATTATCAACGGATACGCGATAGCCAGCTTGCTGGAGCTCTTCACAAACAGATGTTGCATAATCTTTATGTGCGTCACTAATTGGCAGAATACTTGCTTGTACTGGAGCTAACCAGAATGGGAAGTCACCTGCATAATGCTCGATCAGGATAGCCATGAAGCGTTCAATCGAACCATAAATAGCGCGATGAATCATAATCGGCTGTTTTCGGCTGTTCGTTTGATCCACATAGCTGCAGTCAAATTTCTCTGGCATTTGGAAATCCAGCTGGACAGTGCCGCACTGCCAGCTGCGGCCGAGGCTGTCGAGTATATGAAAATCGATTTTAGGTCCGTAAAAAGCACCATCGCCTTCATTAACTTTATATGCAACACCTTGTCGTTTTAACACGTTCTCCAGCGATGCTTCTGCTTGATCCCAAATAGCAGGTTCGCCCATATAGTCTTCAGGCCGAGTAGAAAGCTCTACTTCATAAGCAAAGCCGAATAAGCTGTAAAAATCATCAATCAGCTGCAGTACTTTTTCGATTTCTTGTTCAATTTGGTCTTCGCGAACAAATAGGTGTGCGTCATCTTGTGTAAATGACCGAACACGTAGCAGTCCATTAAGTGAGCCAGACAATTCATGTCGATGGACAAGTCCTAATTCTGCATAACGCAGCGGCAGATCCCGATAGCTGCGGAGCTTGCTGTTGTAAATGAGTACGGCACCTGGACAGCTCATCGGTTTAATGGCATAGCGCTGATCATCTACTTCTGAGAAATACATATTTTCATGATAATGATCCCAATGACCAGACTGTTCCCATAACTGCTGCTTCATCATGATGGGAGTCTTAATTTCATCGTAACCCGCTTTTGCATGCTTTTCTTTCCACAGCTCCTCCAATTTATTGCGCAGCACCATTCCTTTTGGCAGGAAGAAAGGCATACCTGGTGCTTCCTCCATGCTCATGAAAAGTTCGAGCTGCTGTCCAAGTTTACGGTGATTCCGTTTTTCTGCTTCTGCTTGTTTGTTCATGTGTATATCCTCCTTTGAAATAAAAAAAGGCCACAATCCTCCCTCAATAGGGACGATTGTGGCCGTGGTTCCACCCTGAATTCCGCCAATACTGGCGCTCATAGAAGAGATAACGGTTCTACCGATGACGGATACTATCATTTCCCCATCATAGCTTGAAGGTGGTAATCCTGATCGCTTTCCTGCAGGGCTCTCAGCCGGTGACCCTGCTTTCTGTCAGGAAGGGGATGACCTAGGATCATGTCCTTCGCATTGCTTTTATCTATAAAAATGTATACAAAAAGACCGCACGCGTTCCCATAAAGGGACGATTGCGGTCGTGGTTCCACCCTAATTCCATCAGTAAACACTGATGCTCCAAAATTCGATAACGGTCTTCCCGATTACGGATACTTGTATTTCCCCGTAATAGCTCCAAGGTGGTAATGCATGTGCTTATCTGCGAAGGTCCCAGCAATTCCTTCACTCTCTTTAAGATAGGGGCGCTTTGCATTTTGTCCTTATCAACGCTTTTGTTTTGTTGTATGCTCAGTATACAGATACTGGATATTAACGTCAATTGGAAATGAGGAATTCTTTTGAGAAACCCATTAGATACTGCTAAAAGATTCGTCAAAGTTAATCACCCGGATTGTGATGGTGCTATGCTGGCTGGAAGCTGTGCCAGAGGAGAAGCCACAGTAACTTCCGATCTGGATATTATTATCCTTTACACAGGGAAAGACAGTGCCTATCGAGAATCCATAATTTATGAGGACTGGCCGGTCGAGGTATTTGTGTATACAGGTGATGCATATCATGAATTCTTTCACAATGATGCGGCACGTGCGATACCTTCCTTGCCAAGAATGGCCAGCGAAGGAATTGTGCTGAAAGACTCTGAAGCTTTGTTAAAGATGAAGGATGAAGCAAAAAGGATCCTTGCGCAAGGGCCGCTAGCCTGGGATGAACGGCTGATTAATCATAACCGATACATGATTTCTAATCTGATCGATGACCTTCTGGATAAAAAAGCAGGCGGAGAAGCTTATTTTTTAGCTAATAGTATCATTCATGATTTAGCCGTTTTTACATTGCGTACAAACAAACATTGGCTTGGTTCTGGGAAGTGGATGTTCCGAGAGCTAAGAAACATGGATGCTGTGCTAGCAGATCAGTTTGAACAAAGTTTAGAAGCATTTTATCAGAGGCATGACAAACAAGCTATTGTGGAGTTGGCTGAGGGTTGTCTGCGACCGTATGGCGGGCGATTGTTTGATGGGTATTATATAGGCTAAGCGGATATAGATACACTTTAGTGAAATCTTTACCTGCAGCATCTATAAATTTCTTATGACTAGCTGTTTCATTTTTGCCAACATAAACTGGAGGAAAACGATGAACATTAGAAAATTAACAGCCGCAGATGCAGAAGCATATTGGGAACTAAGATTACAAGCTTTGCAATATCATCCGGATGCTTTTAGTACAACGTATGAGGAAGCGGCAAACCGGCCAATTGAGCAAGTAAAAGCGAATTTAGAGAGCGCGACAGCAGAAACATATGGAATATTTGAAGATGGAGTGCTGGCAGGAAATGCAACATTGCGCTATGAGATACTGACGAAGCTGCAGCACCGAGCTGATTTAGTAGCCGTATACCTGGCTCCGGAAGTCAAAGGGAATGGTTATGGAAAAATGCTGATAAAGCATATGATCCAAGTAGCACGTAAGCGAGAAGGAATAGAGAAAGTAAATCTAGTGGTTGCTGCGAACAATCATGTGGCGAAGCATGTATATGAACAAGCTGGTTTTAAGCAATTTGCAGTTGAGAAGAATGCAATGAAATTAGACGATACATATATTACAGAGATTCATATGGCACTAATACTGGAGGAACAAGCATGAATTTTATCTTTGATTTAGATGGTACAATCTGTTTTAAAGGCAAACCAGTCACGACAAAAATAATGAATATGCTCAAAGAACTGGAGCGAAATGGCCATCAAATATTATTTGCATCAGCTCGGCCGATACGTGATTTGCTACCGGTTATTGATCAGCACTTTCATTCAGCTACCTTGATAGGTGGGAATGGATCACTTATTTCCCGTAATGGAAAGGTCGTTTTCTTACAGGCATTTTCATCTCAACAAGTTGCTGCTATGAAAGAAATAATGAAGATGCATAACGCGGCTTATTTGATTGATGGAGATTGGAATTATGCGTATACAGGAGATCCGATGCATCCGATAAAGGCAAATTTGGATCCGGATAATCTCGCAGAACAAGTTCAGCTGGACGAGTTAAGTCAGGTAGTAAAAATACTCATTCTTCAATCGGCTGATCAAGAAAAAGTAGCCGCAGAAGCAAAGGCACTAGGATTACGGGTGCATCGTCATCATGGAGAGGAGATTATAGACATCAGCCCTCCGGGTATTGATAAATGGACAGCCATCCAACAAGCAGGAATCAAGGAAAGGGAATATATCGCCTTCGGAAATGACGCCAATGACATTGAGATGTTCCGGCATGCTAAGTATGCGGTCATGATAGGTAAACATGAAGAGTTAGCAAGTTATGCACATGTGGATATCCCGTTAGGTGACACTTGTGAGCAAACCATTGTGGATAGCTTGCGGGATATTGTATCGGAAAGAACTTTAGTACGTTCTTAAAAAATTTAAATTTGACTTAGGAAATCGTTGGCTGATTGAACAACATATGAAAATATAGACGGCTCAAAACTTGATACTTAAATACTTTGATTATGCTCTAACTGCCATTCTTGAAGAAATGCCGTGAGAAGTGGTATATTGAACATAGATAATGAATACCATAAAAAAAGACCAGGGTGTTGGCGCACCCTGGTGGTGTACAAGCGACCATCATGGCGCTGACTCAGAATATTTTCATGAGAAAATAGACCACCTTAGACTTGTTCAGGGCTCAAGGGGGTCTATTTTTTATTGTCTAAATAAGTCAGCAATGCGAGCAGAAACATGCCAAATGCAAACATTAATTTGCCAATCGACAGCAGGAGCTCGAGTATCGCTATATGCCTCACCCCCTTATGGGGAATGAGTCAGACCGCCCTTGAGTGAGTCGTTAACTTGTACAAAACATATTATACCAAACATCCCATTCTGGCGGAGGAAAAAGAATGAACCCCTGCATTTGCAGAGGTTCATTCTTTAATTAATAAGTAAATAAAATAGGGTGCGCCGATTGCGGAGACTACCAAACCAATCGGAATCTCTGATGGTGCCAGCAGCGTGCGTGATAGTGTATCCGCAACTAGCATAATGAGTGCCCCAATTAATGCGCAGATCGGGAGCTGATGCTTGTGGTTCGGACCGACTATACGTCTTGCCAAGTGCGGCGCCACAAGTCCAAGAAACGTAATGGCTCCTCCGACAGAGACACAAGCTCCTGCCAATCCGACGGCTGTCAGCAGCAGCAAGGTGCGTTCTTTTTGGACGGGAGCTCCAACGCCTGTTGCGAGCTGGTCACCAAGTGTTAATACGTTCAGCGCTTTAGCTTTATACATAGCAAATGGCACAAGCAAAACAATCCACGGCAAAAGGGCGAGCACATAGTTCCAGCTTGTTTGCCAAATGCTTCCGTTAAGCCAAACGGTGGCCTGTGTGAAATCTTTTGGTTCCATCATCAGTTGGAACACTATTATCAGTCCGCCAAATGCAGCATTAATACCAATACCGACTAGAATGAGACGTACAGGTGTTATGCCTTTCTTCCATGCCAGCGTATAGACGAGGCCTGCTGCTAGAAAAGCACCGGCAAAAGCGAAAATCGGCATAATGAACACTTGCAGATTACCGCTTCCTGCTAGTTGATCCTGCAAGAAGAAAATATAAAGAACGACAGCAAAGCCGGCACCTGCATTTATACCGAGTATGCCTGGATCAGCTAGTCCGTTTTGAGATACACCTTGGAGGATGGCACCTGCAATGCCCATGCCGATTCCAATCAAAAGTGCAATCACCATCCGGGGGAGGCGAAAATCAAAAAGAATCACATCATAAGATCCGTCTCCTGTACCGAGTAAGGTTTTGATGACATCTGCAGGACCGATTGGAATGGTCCCTGTATTCAAACTGATGAAGAAGATAATAAGAATAGCGGCGATGATACTAATCGCTGCGATGCTTGTCTTTTTCGTGGAATGTATCATATATTCTTACCCTCCCGGCGAGCTAGATAAATGAAAAATGGAACGCCGATCAATGCTGTAAGGGCGCCGACGGGTGTCTCGAATGGCGGATTGACCATACGGGAAAGAATGTCTGCAAAGTTCAGCAAAATACCGCCTAGGATAGCAGAACAAGGAATAATCCAGCGATAATCCGGTCCGACGATAAAGCGCGTGATATGCGGAATAACCAAGCCGACAAAACCGATTGTTCCGCCGACTGAGATAGCCGCTCCTGTCAAGATAAGAACAACAAGCACACCCGCAACTTTCACGGCGCCTGTTTTAAGACCAAGACCAGTAGCGACATCTTCTCCTAAGCTGAGTGTAGTAACCGAGCCGCTAATGAATAGTGCTAGGATCATTCCAATGACTGCTGCAGGGAATAACAGCTTCACGGTGTCCCATTGTACATTCGCTACGCCGCCCGCATACCAAAAGCTCAAATCCCGTGCCACATCGAAATGGATAGCCATTGTATTGGAAAACGAACCGAGCAAGGCAGTGATGGCTGTTCCTGCCAAGGCTAGTTTCACAGGTGTTAATCCGGTTCGCGCCAGCAGACCGACCCCAAAAACAAGTCCAAGACCAAGTCCTGCCCCCGCAAACGCAAAGAAGAGTAAATGTACATTGGACAAACCAGGCAGAAACACGAGCGCAATCGCAATCATGAATGTGGCTCCTGATGTAACTCCCATAATCTGCGGAGAGGCGAGCGGATTGCGTGTCATGCCTTGCATAATTGCTCCCGAAGCCGCCAGCATAGCACCAATCAAGACTGCTGCTACTGCACGAGGCAGCCGGAGACGCTGAATAATTTGATGAGATGTATTTGTAGCATCATAATGGAAAATACTATTCCAGACAGTGCTGAGAGAAATGTCCGAAACACCGTAAATGATGGAAAGTCCGATTGAGAAAATCAGCAGTAGCGTACCTGCGATAAGGATAATTGTGCCCAAAAGTCTGCGTGCTTGCATCGTTAACCCGCTTTCTTTACTCTATGTATGTCAAATATAAGAGATATACTTGTAATTGATAATGATAATTGTTATCATTTATTGGAGATTATATCATAAAAATAAGAGGTGAGTACCTTGTTCAAGAGAAAGAGTATGTCTTTACTTCTGGCTATCTTCGCCAGTGTTGTGTTTATTATAACAGGTTGCGGCAGCAACGATTCAAGTGATAAAGCTGAAAATAATGCTTCTGATAATGCAGAGAGTAATGGAGCACGTACGTTGACCGATGCACTGGGTAACGAAGTAGAAATTCCAGCTAACCCGGAAAACGTAATTGCTTCATATTTGGAGGACAATCTTGTCGCACTTGATATAACTCCAGCAGCACAATGGTCTGTAAATAACGGTTCCCCGCAAGGATACTTGCAGGACAGTTTAAAAGACGTACCAACAATTGATTCGACGCTTCCTTTTGAAGCAGTAGCTAGTTACAAGCCAGATTTAATTATCATGGATTCCGCATCCATGGTAGAAGGTGATAAATATGAGCAGTATAACAAGATTGCCCCAACGTATGTAATGGGCACGGAAGAAAACGGAGACTGGCGCAAAGAATTGCAAACAGTCGGTGAAATCTTCGGCAAAGAAGATAAAGCGCAGCAAGTACTCGATGACTATGATGCAAAAGCTGCTGACGCAAAAGAGCAGATTCAGCAAGCTATCGGAGACGAATCAGCAGCAGCTGTCTGGCTTGTTGGCGGAAAGCTTTATATCGTAAATGAAAACCTATCCAGCGGTGCAGTGCTTTATGGTGATTTAGGTATCGCGGTTCCAGAAGGCGTGAAAGAAATCTCCGAAGGCGCAGCAGCAAACTGGAATCCAGTTTCCCTAGAACAACTAGCAACAATGGATGTGGATCACCTCTTCTTAATCAATAGTGATGAAGGCGATGGGTCTGAAATACTAGAAGATCCACTGCTTGCGAATGTACCAGCTATCAAAGAAGGCAATGTTTACAAATACGATAAAGACACAAGCTGGCTGTATACAGGCCCAATTGCAAACGAACAAATTGTAGACGATGCAGTTGAAAGCTTAGTGAAGTAAAGAAAAGCTTCTCCCCTATGAAAAATGGGGGAGAAGTTTTTTGTATTGTGAGAAGTGTTTCACGAGGAACAGGTAAAGGTTGAAGAAGAAAAGCTGTTGTTGCATGTCGAATAATAAGGCAGTATGCAAAGTTTTAGGCTTCAACATGTCGTTTGGCGAATGAAAGATAAAGCAGAGTAAAAAAACAGGAGGGCTACTTCTGCTTTTTTGCTGTCGTAATAAGGATTTGAATTGGAAGTAAAAGCGTCCCGACAAGAAGGGTGATAAGGAGGTAAATGCTAGGCTGCTCAGTCTGGAAACTCTCTAATGCCGTACATATGGCTGTTACAAGAAGAAAAGCACCATAAAGTGAAAAAGCTGCTTGTTCTTTCGAGCGCCATGTAATAATAAAGCATGGAATAACAAGGAGCATCGTGGTGTCACTTCCAGAGAAGGACATGTCAGTGAATGCTTTGTAAAGCAACCATCCAAAGACAGCAAGTATGACGAAGATACTAACAGAAGGAAAGATAAGGTGTTTTTTCAAGAGTGGTCACCTTTCAAAGGATTTACTTCCATTGTACACGAATAATATGAATAGTAGATGAAAAGGGAGGTTCTTCCATGAGAAAGTTAGCAATTGTAACGGGTGTTTCCTATCCACGCTCCATTGGAACTGCTGTGTGCCGCCGATTGGCTGAACAAGGAATGGATATCTTTTTTACATATTGGCAAGCAGGTGAAACGTGGCCAGATCATTTTGTCAGTGAGATGCATGCTTGTGGTGTCAGATGTGAAGGCCTCGAAGTAGATTTAGAGGAATCTGGGGCAGCTACCTATATTCTGGAGGAAGTACAGCGACTTGGCATCCCGTCGGTATTGGTTAATTGCGCGGCATTTTCGGAAAACGGTACGTATCAAGAATTGGATGAGAGGCAGCTGGATAGGCATTACGCAGTAAATATGCGCAGTGTTTTCCTCCTTTGTACAGGTTTTGCACGATTGTTTGAGCAGGAGAAACCCGCCAGCTGGGGAAGTATCGTGAATCTTACTTCAGGACAAAGTAAAGGACCAATGCCGGGAGAACTGGCCTACATCGCTACAAAAGGGGCCATCACTGCATTTAGCCAATCTTTAGCAGCTAACTTGGCTTCTATAGGTATCAACGTGAATGCAGTGAATCCAGGGCCGACAGACAGTACATGGATGACAGATGACATACGGCAAGCATTGCTGCCAAGCTTTCCAATGGGAAGAATTGGGGAACCTGATGATGCGGCAAGGTTAATATGCTTTCTCGTAGGAGACAATGGCTACTGGGTAACAGGACAGGAGCTTCATTCAGAAGGTGGGTTTGACCGGAGATAACGAATCTCAGGTCAAATTAGTGCTTTTATAAGTTTGAGAGCTTGTCTATATCAAATAACGTCCAAACCCAATAAAAAAATAGCAGAGCTTATAAATGCTCCTAATGTAGAAGTTAGTATGACAAGGATTAGATTTAGATTCGTGGTAGCTGCAAGAAAGCCTCCAAATAGAAGGGTTACCTCAGAAGGCAGCGGCGGAATTATAATTTCTATCATTATTAAGAGTGTAATGGCTGGGTAGCCAAGGCAGTTATTAATTCATTCATCCAGGATTCTAATTAAGTATCTCCTCTTGTTATTTAGTGCTATTAACCATTGCGGTTTGGACGACAATTGTATCGTCAAGGTAGCCAAATGGGAATATATAATCTGGGAGCACATCGATTGGGTTGATGAAATAAAGTAACGCTGCACCAAGAATGACGATTTCCCGTTTTGTTCCAATACCAGCCTGATATTTATAAAACATTTGCTTGAGATCATTTACTAGTTTACCAGCGCTCCCCACGGACTGGAGTTTATCATCAAACTTATTTTCAATAATTTGTTTTCCGCCTTCGGTTAATGCAATATCCTCATAAGCAGCCAATTGATGTGTCACTCTTTCTCTGGTAAAGGAAGGATCTGCTTGTTTGCACAATGCTTCTAAATGCTGCTCTGTCTGCAACGGTTCTGATTGATCAAGAAAACCCGCTATGCGCATCAGTTCTTCGTGAGAGCTGTTCAAAACGTCACTGAATTTTTTAAGATGATTAACCGTTACGTTTCTTTTCCCATGCAATATCTTGGAAATGATCGCTGCATCAATGTCAGTTCGTCTGCTTACTTCACGGATAGATAGATTTTTTTCCCGTATCAATTCACGCAGAACGTTTCCTATCTTATTGTCCATGTTGACGACAACTCCTCTTTTGAATTTTATTTCTTAACCGTACAAGGTTGTTGACAACTTGTCAATAGATGCGGTAGAAAGGGATAAGAAAGGAGGGAAAGGATATGCAGAATAGATGGAACCTTACCGTCATCTTGCTTTTATGTGCTGTGTCTGGGGTGGTTGATGTAGTAGGTTATATAGGATTATCTCATGTATTTACAGCCAACATGACAGGAAACATTGTCTTGTTAGGAATTGGAATCGGTGATGGAAGGCAGGCTGTTTTGAGTAATGCAGCCTTTTCATTAGCAGGCTTTGTCATCGGAATTGCAGCTGCTGTATTCGTACAAAGAAAGACAGGAAAACTAGTCAGTATCTTGTACGGAGAATTCGTGCTTTTCTTACTTGTTGCTATAACAGTAGTGCTGCTTCCAGTCAATGGAGGGTTGTCATCTGCAATTCTAGTGGTACTTAGTTCGGCGATGGGGTTACAAACAGTAGCGGGCAGGAATCTTAATATTGCGGGTCTATCTTCAACCGTGTTGACAAGCACGCTGGCAGCTTTTGTAGAAGGTGTGATGAAAACGAAGGAAAACAACATTCGAGGGCTGTCGGTTGATACATATCTTAGAGGATCTGCTATTCTCCTTTACTTAGGTGGTGCAGCAATAGGCAGCATAAGCGAAAGATTTGTTGGTCTATTGACCGTTTGGATAGCTGTAGGTTTACTCGTACTTGTACTTCTGTTCCAAAAGAAAGCTATCCATGCATGATAAAGAAGAAGATTCCATCGGATCTTCTTCTCAATCACTTATACTGTTGTGTATTTTAGTTATCTCATCCTCTGGCACCACTAAGTAGTAAATACCGTCGATTTTAGTACCCTGTCCACTCATCTCGTGCTCTTGGACAGAGTTAAGAACATTGCGGTAATCCGTAAGAAGATGGCGCATAGAAGCGAGATTTATATTTGTCTGTACGTTTTTCCCCAATACGTTCAGTATGTCGTCTAGTTTATTGATAGATTTAATGTTAGCCCCTTTATTTATAACAGCTTCTATTACTTGACGCTGTCTGGCGTTCCTTCCAAAATCACCGTTTGGATCTAAGTGACGCATCCTTGTGTATCCCAAGGCTTGCTGTCCATCCAGACTTATTTTCCCCTCTTTAAAATGGTAGCCTTTCTTGTAGAAACCTTCATCGTACCAATCAAGGTTGTTCTCTACTGTCACGCCACCGACAGCATCCACTAAGTCAGCGAGTCCTTGCATATTAATTTCTGCAAAATAATCAACATCTATATCCAGTAGATTTTCTACGGTTTGCAACGACATGTCAACACCGCCAAAAGCATAGGCATGATTGATTTTATCAACTGTGCCGTGGCCAATAATTTCTGTCCTTGTATCACGTGGAATACTAATTAAATCCATAGATTCATCAGCGGGATTCAAAGACATCAGCAGTAAAGCATCAGAACGCCCTGAATCAAATTCCCGTTCGTCAATACCAAGCAAAAGAATATTAATCCTTTCTTTTTTCTTAACCTTCTCGGAAGTAATCCCTTCATCAATAGCTGCTGATTTCTTTTGGATATCGTGAACTGTTTGTTTTACATCTTTCGCGGTAAGAAAAAGAAAGGAACCCGCACCAATTAGACAGACAAGGAGTAAGAGAAAGATGTACCTGCCTATTCGTCGTTTTTTATTGCGTCTTGTATGACGTTGTTTTTCCATTAGATTATCCCCCTAACCATTAAAAGGTACGCTGTTGTTGACGATTTGTCAACAACGTGAATAAGGAATGACGTATGAGGGATACTAACTTTATCCTACTCTTAACTCATGCTGCTTCCATGCAACAGACCTGCCGATGCAATTTCGAAGGGAGGATTGTCTGCCATGAAAGAACACCCCCACAACCCGAAACAGCCAAATGATAATATGGCTCTTCTTCTAGCTCTCATCACGATCATACCTGCTGCATGCAACCAGATACTCGATGCTGCTCATAAAACGGTGAAACTGTTTCAACTATTCTTCTAGGTATAAACTGCGGGGCTAGCTGCCCTGCAGTTAATTTGCATTTAATTTACAATTTTCAAAGACGATAAATAAGGGTATATAGAAAGGAAGAGGGATTAAGCTTGTTAGCTGAATTATCACAAGCAAGCTGCTAAATAAGCAGGAGGTATAACATGAACAGCAAAGCAATCATTCTCTTTGATGGGGTGTGCAACCTTTGTAATACTAGTGTTCAATTTATCATTAAACACGATCAAAGAGCTTACTTTAAATTTGCATCTCTGCAAAGCGATTTTGGCGTGGCGCTGGCTGGTGAACATCACCTGCCGGATGACGTGGATAGTATCTTACTTGTTGAGGAGGGAAAGGTGTATACCGAATCGAGCGCTGTAGTTCGGATAGCCAGAAACTTAGATGGAGTGTGGAAGCTAGCAGCCGCAGCATGGATTATTCCACGTCCTGTTAGAAATACATTGTATCGTTATGTAGCCAAAAATCGTTATCGCTGGTTCGGTCGGCAAAATGAATGCATGCTGCCATCTCCTGCGCTAAAAGAGCGATTTTTATGACAATGAAGATATTGTGAAGAATACGGATTTCTTCTATACAAACAGCTGTATCAACTGTATCATACTAGCAGTGGCCTGATTGGCAAATTTACGTATAGAAGAGAGTCAGCAAATGAGATTATCCATCCTGATTGCGATAGTACTCTGCTTAATCGGTGCAGTTATCTATGCAATTACAGTAAACAACGAGAAAGAAGTGGCAGCAGTGACCATTTCAAAACAGCTATTCGTCGCAACAGACGGTGACGATGAGAACGATGGGACAAAAGAGGATCCACTGCGTACAATTCAAGCGGCAGTTGACCAAGCCCAAGCTGGAACCACCATCTATATACGAGGTGGTACTTATTTTGGCAGTGTTGAGGTTAACCATAGTGGTAAGAAAGCTAATCCGTTGATCATTCGTAACTACGATAATGAAAAAGTCATTATAAGCGGTCGTGATTTGGAGCCAGAAGAAGATACAGCATTACTACATATAGACAGTCAGAGTTATATAACAATTCAAGGATTAACCATTCAAGATTTGAAGACAAATGCTTCTGATTTGGCTGTGATGGGTATTTATGTGACAGGAAGCAGCAGTCAGATCACGATTATCCAGAACTATATCCAGCATATAGAAACTACTTCAGATGAAGGAAACGCACATGGTATTGCGGTGTATGGAACTGGAGAAATGAAACAAATTCAGATTATGGACAATGTTGTAGAAGAATTGACGCTTGGTGCCAGCGAGGCAGTCGTCTTAAACGGCAATATTGATGGCTTCACTGTATCAGGAAACAGAGTCCGAAATAACAATAATATAGGCATTGATTTAATTGGTTATGAAGGTGTAGCAGAGGATCCGGGAGCCGATTACGTACGAAATGGAACAGTCGAGAACAACACAGTCCATAATAATTCTTCGTACGGAAACCCAGCATATGGCGAAGATTATTCTGCAGGTGGCATTTATATTGACGGCGCTCAGAATGTCACGGTCCAACGTAATAGAGTGTTTCATAATGATATAGGCATTGAAGCGACGTCCGAGCATAAAGGCCGCTATGCAGATAATATAAAGATAATGAAGAACGTGGTTTATGAAAACCATTATACCGGCATTTCCATTGGCGGGTACGATGAGGAACGTGGCGGTACAAAGAATGCTTCTATTATGTACAATGTTCTTTATCAAAACGATACGAAAGATTTATATGGCGGTCAGCTTCTTCTGCAGCATGATATTCAAGATAACACAATTTCTCATAATGTCTTTACCGCAAGTAAGACAGGGTTGTTTATTGCGAATGACTTCCAGACAAATACAAACACACAATTAAAGCGAAACGTTTACGAAGAAGAACAGAACTTGGATGTGAGTTGGACTTGGAAACAGGCGGAATATCATAATTTCGCAAACTATAAAGAAGCAACCGGCCAGGAAGCCGATTCTGTTTATATGGACATCCAATATAACGATATTTCCAGCAAAGATTTTTCGTTGAAGGAAGGCACACCGGCACAATCCGTTATAGATTAACTGCAGCTGCATGCACAAGCATGCAGTTTTTTTGTGCCTCAAGGTTGTAGAAAGTCTAATGTTGTTCCTTTTATACAGTAAGATGACAGCAACGTAAATATTTCTCTGCTTGTGTAGCTTTTTTGTAAATGCACCCAAAGTTGGTGGAGGATTTGCTATGCTCATCTTATATAACAGAGGGAGGAATCTATTCGTGAAGAAAGCGATGGATTGGAAAGGTCTCATTTTGGCGGTTTTACTTATCCCTGTAACATTGTTCGGCTATGCGCAGCAAAGTGATGCGGAAACAGCAGCTGATCCGGCGCCGGAGCTGCAGCCGACAGGCGAAGCTAACGGCAAAAAGGTATTATTTGATAATACGCACGGACAAACAGCAGGTGCATCCGATTGGGTAATCGATGGTGCATTTTCTGATTTTGGAGATGCTTTAGCGAAAGATGGCTATTATGTAAAAGAGCTGCGTAAAACGTCGCCAATTACTTACAGCGATCTAAGCGCTTATGACGTTTTTGTGATTCCGGAACCGAATATTCCATTTAAAGCATCGGAACAGGATGCGATGCTGCGCTATACACAGGAGGGCGGCAGTATTTTCTTCATTGGCGATCATTATAATGCGGATCGCAACTACAATCGCTGGGACTCTGGTGAGATTTTCAATGGATACCGTCGCGGTGCCTTTGATAATCCTGCAAAAGGAATGACAGCGGACGAAGCAAGTTCTGACCGAATGCAAGGTGTAGAAAGTTCTGATTGGCTTGGTGACAATTTTGGGATTCGATTCCGCTTCAATGCAGTTGGCGATATTGAAGCGGGACAAACTGTCGTTAGTCAGGAAGATTCTTTCGGAATTACAGAAGGAATTGAAGTTGTAGAGTCCCATGCAGGTGCTACTCTGACAATTCTCGACCCTGCAAAAGCGAAAGGACTTATCTATTTCCCAGAAAATATCCCGGCTTGGCCGAATGCTGTTGATCAGGGAGTATACGCGAACGGCGGGATTGATGAGGGGGCTTTTGCTGCCATCTCAAAAGTTGAACAAGGGAAAGCGGCCTTTATTGGAGATTCTTCACCAGTAGAAGATGCTACACCGAAGTACCTTCGAGAAGATAGCGGCAGCACGAAGCGTACGTATGATGGCTTTACTGGAGAAGGAAATAACGGCCAATACTTGCTGAATGTTATGAACTGGTTGAGTGAGAAAGAAACCTACGCAAGTTTCGAGGAAACTTCTATCACACTTAGTGAAGAAACACCACTTCTTGAGACAGCAGAAATAAATGAAAATCCAGAACTGACAACTGAAACAGAAGCAGAGCCATGGAGAAATCCGCCAACAGGCTATCGCTGGTATGATCCAAGTACGTTTGCTGCTGGTGCATACGGATCTGATGAAGTGGCATCAAATCCGACATACAGCGTTGTAACACCAACTACATTGCCAACACAACAGGAATTTGAAGTACGCCTAGTAGTAGAAAACCTGCAGCCAGGTGAAACGCTAACTGATCTGCAGTTAGGCACATATTTGCCAGGCGGTCAGCAAATCGGAAAGTTCAATACAACAGGAACATGGCCAAGCAGTTACGGATATAGCAGCCGTTTCTCTGTTACAGCTGATGCAACAGGGAGAGCGACAGTGGAAGTCCCTGGACAGCTAAATCCTGCAACGGCGGATGGTACAGCCAACTTGCGAGTACGGCAGGATGGCGGCAATGTACTGACAAAATCAGTTCAAGTAGGCAATGTAGCAGCTGAACCCCTGCCTGGAGATGAAGTGAAGCTGCCAGACACAGCACCTATTCAGGAGGCACGCACAGTAGCGGACGGAGAAGTAGTAACAGTGGAAGGTATCGTAACTTCTGAAACAGGCAGCTTCGGAGGCAAAGGTTTTTATATGCAAGACGACTCTGCCGGTATTTATGTTTTCCAGGATAGTGAAAGCTTCCAGCCAGGAGATCGTATTCAAATTACTGGTGTAAAGACAACCTATAATGATGAAGTTGAATTGACGGACATTATCCAGTCTGAAGTGATTGGCCAAGAAGAGGTTCCTGCGCCGAAAGTCGTTTCAGCGATTGATGAAACAAATCAGGGGCAGCTAGTAAAACTGACAGAAGTAACAGTAACAAACATAGAAGAAGTTAACACTTACGGTACATTTGAGTTTGATGCAACAGCAGCAGACGGTCATGTTACACGCGTGCGGGTCGATAACAGAATTGGATTAGATTATTCCGCCTTCGTTTCACAGTTCCATGAAGGAGATGCAGTAAACATTACAGGTGTATCCGCCATTTTCAATGGAACGTATCAGTTGAAACCTGTATCACCAGCTAACATTACGGAAGTTGTACAAGCAGAAGAACCTGCAGAAGAACAACCCGTTCCTGCTCCATGTAAAACAGATAATGGTAAGCATAAAGGAGCAGATAAAGGAAAAGGCAAGGGAAAAGGGCACGATAAAAGCTGGAAATGTGCAGCCTAACTTAGGAGGAAGCAGGCAGAATGACGCCTGCTTCTTTTACGTTGCTCGCGTAGTTAAGTGTACTTATGGAATAGGTTAAGGCGTAATGCCGAATAAAAAAACTGACATTATGTATCATCCAACTTTTCTCCTAAATTTAGACCTCCTTGTTTAGATAGGTGTGATCCGGGAATACATCTACTAAGCGTGGCCACGCATCGTTACACTACTAGTTAAGCTACTACAAAAGAGACATATTATTCTTGAGGAGGAGATTAACATGGCAGACAGTAACAACGGTAAAATGAGTTATGAAGAAGCAGGCAAAAAAGGCGGACAAGCAACATCTAAAAATCATGATAAAGAATTTTATCAAGAGATAGGCTCCAAAGGCGGAGAGTCTAACGCAGAGCAACACGATCAGGAGCATTTCCAAGAGATTGGCTCTAAAGGCGGCCGTTCCAACAATAACAACAACTAATATAAATATGAGAGCAGTGTGAACCATTGAAAAAGCAAAAATGATCGCTTCCGAATGCAGTAGAAAGACTATATTCGGAAGCGATTTTTGCTGTTTGTAATTTTCTATGCTGCTAGTCGGTACGCATTGGTTTCCTTCTACATAGAATGGCTTGAAAAGAAAAGGAGGGGATATCATGTCTGAAGGTTACGGTGGCGGTTACGGCAGCGGTTTCGCACTTTTAGTAGTGCTTTTCATTTTGTTGATTATCATCGGTGCTTCTTACGTTGGCGGCGGTTACTAATCAATTGGAAAGAGACCGCAGTTAGTTGCTGCGGTCATCTTTCTCCTTTTTACTGCCATTATCCAGAAGAACTTCTGCCAGTGAAATGAATGCTCCGAGAACAATTTCTGTGTACCACTCTACATGAACAGGTTGATAAAGACCATCAATCATGGAAATGATCAGCCAATTCATGATAAAGTTCATGCAGAATAATAGCATGTATTCAGAGAACGTATCGGCCCTGCGCTTTCTCTTTCTAACATAGTAAATACCTTTGACAAAAAATTCTCCGATGATACTTAAAATAAGATAGATGCCGACAAAGACAGCTAAGTGCTTTGGTGTTTCATAGAAGACATCTAAAATGCTGAAAGCACCTAGAAAGCTGAAATAATACAATACAGCTACAAAAGCAAAGGTACCTACTACTATTAGTAGTAAAAGAGAGGCAATGAGAATCTTAGATTTTTTATTTCGTTTGCTCATTTATCATCACCTCATACATACACACTGCTTTATTCTACGAATAGTTTATCTGGAAGTTTCATATAGCTGTATAGTCAGTCTGCAGCAGACTGTAGAAAATCATATCCAGAAAAACGCCATTCCGTTTCTCGTATTGTCGTAATGTGCCCTCCTGCCGAAAGCCAAATTTCTCAAGCAGCATACGTGATGCACTGTTTTTAGGTTCCACTTTGGCTTCTATTCTATTTAAATCTAATTGGAAATATCCTTCTTGAAGCAAAGCTTGCAATGCTTGACTCATATATCCCTTTCTCCAATATTTCTTTCCTAATTCATAGCCAATTTCACCTCGCTGATTCGCAGAGTCAATATAGTTGAAGCCGCAGGTTCCGATAATTGTATGTTCATTCAATACAATTGTGTATCGATTCGCATTATTAAGCTGGGTAATGTATGCAATCATTTCTTCTGCCTGCTCCACACGTTGCATGGGCGAAATATTCATGAAAGCTGTCACTTCGGGATCAGACCAGAATGCAAAGAGATACGCTGCATCGGATACCGCTATAGGACGAAGGTGGACAAGTTGCTTACTGTACATCATATATGCTCCTCTTATTGTATTTTTATTAACATAATTGTATTATTAAACCATATCTGAAGGCGGTGATTGTAATGATTTCACTATTTTTAACAAACGTGCTCTTAGGTTTCTCTATTGCCTTGCCAGTTGGTACGGTGACGATTGAAATGACCAAGCAAGGGTTAAAGAATGGTTTCTGGCATGGATGGATGGTAGGTGTCGGCGGGATGACAGTTGACTTCCTATTGATGCTGGCATTATTTCTTGGGCTGGCTCCCATTTTAGCTGCTCCAACCATTCAAACAGGCATGTGGCTGTTAGGTGCAATCTTTTTAATGTATATTGCGTACGATAGTATTAAAAATGCGGACAAGCAGATCACACTAGGCGGCGAAAAAACGACAAAAAGGCTAGCTTCATCCTACAAGAATGGACTTCTTGTAGCAGTTTCCCCTAGTAATCTTGTATTTTGGATTAGCGTGTTTGGGACGTTTCTATCCAGCAGTTTTGCAGAAGGGAGCGAGCTTTCTTTCATCGTAGCCGGACTTGGTGTATTGGCAGGTATTCAGGTTCATGATGTTGGGCTAATGAGCATCGTGGCTGGGACAAGGAAAGTTGTCAATGAGACAGTCGTGAAATGGGTCTCGATTGGTGCAGGTCTGGTACTTAGCTACTTTGCGATTGTATTCTTTGTGCGATTTTTAAGCAGAATTTTTTAACAGGGGCTTATTTGTAGTTTACCGCTTCTTTCCTGTAAAATATAGATACAGATAATATGGAGGCGGTACAAGTGGCAGAGCCAATGAAGGCGATGTATACGAAAGAATTTCTTGAACATTTCGCTTCTGTAGTGAAAGAGGAATATGGCGAATTTGAAGAGAATAAGTTCTTGGCTGATGTGATGGATGACGGCTGGGAAGAGCTGGAGCTAAAAGCAAGAATACGTCGCATAGCACTAGTGCTGGGTTCACTGCTGCCAGATGATTATCCAGAGGCGGTAACCATCTTGTTAGCAATCGAAGCACAATACGAAGGGTTTCCTTATTTGTTTATCCCTGATTTTGTAGAAGTATTTGGGCAAAATCCTGCACATGAAGAAATCTCGCTGCATGCTCTGGAGGTATTTACGAAAAGATCGACGGCTGAATTTGCGATTAGACCGTTTCTGATTAGAGCGCCAGAGCGTATTATGCTCAAGATGAAGGAGTGGGCGCAATCAGAAAATCATCACGTTCGCCGACTGGCAAGTGAAGGGTGTCGACCAAGACTGCCATGGGGACAAGCAATCAGTCAATTCAAAGCGGAACCGCAGCCTGTTCTGGAAGTGCTGGAATTACTCAAAGCCGATCCTTCTTTGTATGTACGGAAAAGTGTTGCCAACAATCTAAATGATATTAGCAAAGATCATCCTGAGCTTGTTATTCAAACCGCAAAACGCTGGAATGACTATTCTAAGGAAACAGATTGGATTATTCGGCACGGCTGCCGGACATTGCTGCGAAGCGGAGAACCAGAAGTGCTGGCCTTGTTCGGATATGAAGATGTCAAAGGCGCACTAGCAGATGTTGCCATTGCAGCAGATAGACAGCGAGTGAATATTGGTGAAACAGTTACCCTCGCTTATGCTTTCCATGTGAAGCAACAGGCAAAATTACGTATTGAATATAGCATTGATTTTATTAAAAAACGGAAAATCACAACAAAGAAATTCCTTCTTTCTGATCGCGTGTTTGCAGCAGGTGAAGATATTGCCAAGGAACGCGTACATAAATGGAGTGATTTGACGACCAGGGTGCACTATCCAGGTGTGCATCGGATTGCGCTGTTAGCAAATGGTATAGAAGTAGCGAGTACTGAGTTGGAACTAATCAAAAAGGAGTGAAGGTATGAAACGTATTGCTGTATTTTGCGGTTCTAGTGAAGGTGCATCTCCGGCTTACATGGAGGCGGCTAAAGAACTAGGAAAAACGCTGGCCGAACAGAAGCTTACGCTTGTCTATGGCGGTGCAAGTGTAGGGTTGATGGGAGCAGTTGCAGATGGTGCTATGAAAGCCGGCGGCCATGTAATCGGCGTTATACCTGACTTTCTGGAAAAACGAGAGGTTGCACATTCGCATGTATCTGAATTGATGGTTGTCTCTTCTATGCACGAGCGAAAAGCCAAGATGGCAGAGCTGGCGGATGGATTCGTTGCACTGCCAGGCGGACCAGGAACGCTTGAAGAATTCTTCGAGATCTTCACTTGGGCACAGCTTGGTCTGCATAAGAAACCGCTCGGTATTTTAAATGTGGAAGGCTATTATGATTTGCTGATCAATTTATTCAACCATATGGCAGATGAAAAGTTCATGCATGAGAAGTATCGTGATATGACGATATCCGATACGAACTCTGCTAATCTCCTGGAGAAATTCCGACAGTATGAAGCTCCAGCAGTAAAAACATATATTAGAAGACCCGGAGAGCGGGACATAACTCCTCTCTGACACAAAAAAGATCTCGGTCACCAGGAAAATGGTGACCGAGATCTTTTTTGATCTGATATTTTTTGAATTCCTTACTATACTTGCTGATCGGGCGGTGAACTTCCTGATGTTCACCGCCATGAAGGCGAATCCTAATTCGTTTTCCACTTTCTCTTTACTTCGTACCGAGAAACGAGTGAAACACAAATGAGCCTTCAGAAATCCGAAGACTGGCTCGACATCTATTTTACGTTTCCCGTAAATTTTCCCTGTTTCTTTTTCGCTGAGTAATTGCTGGGTATATGCTTTTTGTTTTTCCCATCTTTCGTTGTAATAGATTTTCCGGTTGTTTCCTTCTTTCGCTTTCGTACATTCTGCACGTAAGGGACAAGCAGTACAATCGTCACATTCATACACGCGATAATGACGCTTGAATCCAAATTTGTCGCATCTTTCGGATAGGTACCGAAACGCTAATTTCCGGTTATTCGGGCAAGTGAAAAAGTCGCCTTCGGCATCGTAATCCCAGTGAGCTACTTGGTAAGGATCTTGTTTATATTTCTTTTGCTTTTCTTTTCGGTAGTGATTATAGGTGATGAGAGGGATGCGCTTCCGATTATTTACCACATCATCATAATTTTGCTCACTGCCATATCCGGCATCCGCGACAATATAGTCGGGCAGCTCAAAAAAGTCCCGTTCAATCTTATCAAGGAAAGGGATGAAAGTTCGCGTATCCGTAGGATTCGGGAACACATCATAGGCCAGGGCATATTGACCTTCAGTAGCCAGCTGCACATTGTACCCAGGTTTAAGCTGGCCATTTTTCATATAATCATCTTTCATGCGCATAAAAGTGGCACCATGGTCAGTTTTGGAGTAGCTATTTCTGTCTCCGAAGATTTCCATGTCGACCTGATATTTTGATTTCCGTTTAATGAAATCATTGACTTGCTTTCGGTACTGTTTTGGTGCTTTACGTTCGGAACGAAGCTGCTTGCGTTCGGCAGTATCATCACTTGCTTCTATGCGACGATCGTATTCCTGCACTTTTTCGTCCAGTTTTTCTGCTACTTTTGTTAACTCTTCGCCCGATAGGGCTTCGGGGTTCTCCAGCTCGATTGCGGGGATAATTTCCTGCTCCAACAGTTCTTCATACATCTGAGCCGATCTTTCCACCAATTGCGTACTGTATTTCTCAGTGGACTTCCGCCATACAAAAGTAAACTTGTTGGCATTTGCTTCGATTTTGGTGCCATCAATAAAAATGGCTTCTTCTTCAATGACTTTTTCTTGAACCAGCTGGCTGCGAAATTGGACAAAGCACTGGCGTAAGAGTTCTTTTACGTGAGGGTTCACACGGAATCGGTTGATGGTGCGATAGCTGGGCTGATAATCTTGGGCAAGCCACATCATGCGTACGCTGTCTTGAAGTAATGACTCAATCTTACGGCCCGAGAAAACGGATTGCGTATAGGCACATAAAATAATCTTCATCATCATGCGAGGGTGATAAGCAGGGTGTCCGGTTTCCCGACGGAAACCGTCAAAAGCTTCATCTGGAATACTTTCTACTAAATGGTTAACGGTAAAAGCAATATCATTTTCAGGTAATTTTCTTTCCAAATCTAGAGGTAAAACGACTTCACACATGGTATAATGTTTAAACATAAGGACCCTCCTCTTTTGTGTTTTGTGTCGTAACTTAATTCTATCAGAGGGGTCCTTTTTTTGCTTCTATAAACGATACATTAACGATAAAAAGATGAGGCAGACATCTCCGAATTCTCGGAGACGCCTGCCTCATCTTAATTACTCATTTTTTGGGTTTTGTCCCAGTCTCTTATTTTTTAAATATCTCTTTCTCGTGATAAGCATATGTCCAGTGATAAGGCTGTAACTCCTGTAAGGATACATACTGAATAGATTCCCCCTCATGCGTCACTGCTACTTGCACATCACGACCTCAATATAGGAGTCTTTCCTGACAGATGCCGCATGGTGTGAGTATCTTATAAGGACTGTGTTCATCCTCTCTTGTTACGCAAATAGAATGGGTGACAGCTGCTTCTAGTTTATGGGCTTCCAGAATTGATTCTACTTCCATGCATAACTCGGTAGCGGCATTTATTACTGCTGGTGCAACACTTGTGAGGATGCTGCCATCGCTCGCAAGCATTGCCGCAGCTCCTCCCCACCCGGTTGGATAACGCCTTTCAATTAACTGAACTGCTGCTTCATATAAAGCATCCAACATAAATCACTCCTTTAAATTTAGTTTAGAAGAGAAAGTTTTACAATTTAGCAAAAAAAATCAAAAAAGTAGTCAGTAGCTTGATGTAAGCTGTAATTAAAGGAGGCAGATGTATGCAGGTTCATGAGGAAGCTATCCATCATGCACTCACCTATATAGAAAAAAATTCACATGAATCTCTTTCAGCTGAAGAGGTGGCCCGCCAAGCAGGATTTTCCCAATATTATTTTCATCGACTGTTTCAAACTACTGTCGGGTTAACACTCGCAGACTATATCCGCAGAAGACGATTGGCAGGAGCATCGGCCATGCTGCTGCATACTGAGATGGGCATATTGGATATTGCGTTTATGTTTCATTTTGAATCCCAAGAAGCATTTACGAGGGCTTTTAAAAAGTATTACAAGCTGCCGCCAGGAAAATTTCGACGCATGATGCATGCTGTGCTGCATCAGAAGGAGGAGAATATGGAAGAAAAAACAGTAACAGGCTGGATATTGAGCGGGACAGATCCGCATAACTACGAGATGGGAATTGATTATAAGCACGTGCATCAAGGCAAGGCATCAGGTTATTTAAAATCAAAGACTGTTATGGGAGCAGAGGAATTCGCGACAATGATGCAGCAATTTAAGGCTGAAAAGTATGTAGGTAAGCGCATGCAGCTTTCCTGCTTTCTCAAGACAGAAAACGTGGATAGCATTGCTAGTATGTGGATGCGGGTCGATAATGCTTCAGAGGATATTATTCAATTTGATAACATGAGCAACCGGCCAATTAAAGGTACAACAAATTGGACTAGATACCGTATTGTCTTGGATGTGCCGGAAAACAGTGCGATTATCTCATTCGGCGTGATTCTTTCTGGCAAGGGACAGGTCTGGGCAGATGGGTTTCGTTTTGAAGAAGTGGATGAATCTGTTCCGACAACTAATTTGGATATGTCTTATGAGATACAGGAAGACCCCGTTAATCTTTCTTTTGAGGATGAGCTGGTGTGATGTTCGGTATACTGATAGATACAGAACAGTACATGAAAGGACAGCATATGTAATTTGCCTGTCCTTTTTTCTTGTTCAATTCTCTATATTATCATTTGGCTCTTTGTGGTAAAATATCCAAAAAACAGTAGGGTGAGAGATGGCTGAATTCCATATTAGCAGTGTCTTTGATCATGTGAAAGATGCAAATGAAGTGGCGAATTGGTATGCAAAGTTATTAGGGAAATCAGAACCTCACCCAACAACAGGGCCGGTTCAGTTTATGGAATTGGGAGACGAAAGAGGTCTCATAATTGATGATAACCGAAATAATGTAGCGGGAATACGTCCGGCCGTTATGCTTGAAACAGAAGAAACTCAATTAGCATACAAGAAAACAGCACAAGCCGGTAAGATAGTACGGGAGTTGGAAGAAGATGAGGCGGTTGGATTCTTTAATTTCCAAGATCCTGACGGCAATATTGTCATGGTCTGCCAACAGAAGAAATGATTATTTGGCTTAACGGTGCTTTCGGTGCAGGAAAAACACAGACCGCAATCACCCTCCAGCATCGGCTTCCGCTCGCTTTCCTTTACGATCCAGAACAAGCGGGGTTTTATATAAGAAAGAATATACCAGATTCCATGCAAAAAGCAGATTTTCAGAATCATCCCTTATGGCGGTCCATTGTGCGTGACCATTTAGCTTACCTTACAACGAACACAGAGGAGACTATTCTTGTACCAATGACAATTACAGATTCTTCTAACTATCAAGAGATTATTGGACAACTACGCAAAGATGGTCACGAGGTTCTCCACTTTGTGCTAGCTGCTTCAGCTGAAACACTCGGTAGGCGCTTAGTCAATCGGGGGGACAAAGAGAACTCGTGGCCTGCCCAGCAGATTCCGCGCTGTGTGAACGGCTTAGCAGATCCAATATTTGAGAATAAGCTGGTGACAGATGAATTAACAATAGACGAAGTGGCGGCTGTTATAGCTGAACGAGCAGGTCTTAAGCTGCATAAAGATTGCCGGGCGTAGAGTAAGGTTTGGCTGGAAGCGGATCACTGTAAGGAAATCATATGTGACGAAAAGAGCAGCTTTTCAGTGAAAGATCCTGCTTTGCATCTATCTTTGACACTGCTAAAATAAGAAATGTACCCTATACTTCACAAAAAGATAGGTTAGGAGAATGGATTATGTCAGAAAACAAAACAACGAGAGAGATTCTCTCCTGGATAAAAGCAATTGGCATTGCTGTCATTATTGCCTTCGCTTGCCGCTATTTTTTGTTCACACCATCAACTGTCCACGGCGAATCGATGATGCCGACATATAAGAACAGTGATCATGTCATTGTCAGCAAGATATCTAAGATTGAACAAGACGATATTGTCGTATTTAACGCACCAGATGCAGATGCCCACTATATCAAGCGGGTAATTGGATTACCGGGTGATACGATTGAAGTGAGAGATAATGTGTTATATGTAAACGGAGCAGTGCAGGACCAATCATATCTTCCGAAAGATATGATTACCGGTGATTTCAGATTAAAAGAACTAACTGGCGAACAAACTGTACCTGAAGGAAAGCTATTCGTCATGGGCGATAATCGTACAAACAGCAAGGACAGCCGAATTTTCGGCTTTGTACCAAAAGAAGAAGTAATCGGAGAAGTGAAGATGACGTTCTATCCATTCTCTGACTTCCATATTGGTAATTAAGATGTGCCAAGTACATGGGAAAACAGTTGATGGAGAGACAAGATGTGAACATTATCACTCTCCGCTTGATGTGATCGCAATCAAGTTTGCTTGCTGTAACAAATTCTATCCTTGTTATCAATGTCATGAAGAGACGGCTGGGCACGAAGCTGCTGTTTGGCCAAGAGAACAGTTCCATGAACAAGCCATACTATGTGGCGTGTGTAAAAAAACGCTTAGCATCCATGCATACATGGATACAGAACACTGTCCGCATTGTGATGCAGCATTCAACCCAGGGTGCCAGCTGCATCATCATTTATATTTTGAATCAACAGAAAGAGGCTGTCAGTAAGCGACAGCCTCTTTTGTGTATGGTCTAGCTAAGCACTTGGTATTACGATACGGCGCATAAAATAATGACACTTAATCCCGGATTGCCAACCCAGGATACTGCGTTTGATGTAACAGCAGAAAGCTCTATATTCCGGCATTAGAGTCAGCGGCAATGCCATATATTTGTGCAAGCATACTACGAGGAATCCCTAAGGGTCTGCTGAGAATAAACATTGAGTGGTTTCGTGTGGCAGCGTCCTCCAAAAATTTATATTTATTTTATTACTATATAGCAGTTTTAAAGTGTCCACACATCTTTAGCAGTCGTTTGTCTATGGCAAAAAAGGGAAAATAAAAGGCACATACCAAAACGAAAGAGGTGCCTAGACGTGAAAAATACGATTGATTTTCATACCAGACAAGGGCTGCTGCAGCATATAGAAGAAACACTTGCATTCTATTATCCGCAAGCATTAGACAGGAAATATGGCGGTTATCACGAAGGCTATTATATGGACGGATCGTTAACAGACAGTAAAACAAAACACATCGTTGGGCAAGCGCGACATCTGTATGATTTTAGTGTCGGCTACACACTCACAGAAAATGAGGAATATAAGGAAGCGGCAGAACATGGCGTACACTTCTTCCAGAATAAAATGCGAGATAAGGTTTACGGTGGTTATTACACAGAATGGAAAAAGGGCCGGGCAACTGATGATAAGAAGTTAACCTACGGGCATGCATTTATCTTCCGAGCAGCCGTCGCTGCAGTGGAGGCCGAGATAGAAGGAGCGGACGAGCTGCTTGCAGATATTTATCAAGTACTGACGGAGAAATTGTATGAGCCGGCTGCCAGGCTTTATAAAGATGAAGCGACCCGTGATTGGTCAACCTTCCTTGAATATCGCGGACAAAACTGTAATATGCACATGTGTGAGTCGTTAATTACAGCTTATGAAGCAACTGATCAGCGCCATTATTTGGATCAAGCATTGAGCATCGCAGACAAAGTAACTAATGAGCTCGCAGCTCAAAGTAACGGACTCATTTGGGAGAACTACGACGAAGCATGGATGAAGGATGAACGTTTCAACTATGGCGAAACGAGAGATGAATTCCGGGCATACGGTTTTGTCGGGGGGCATCAGTTGGAATGGAGCAAACTATTAGCTTGGTTAAATCTTCATCAGCCGACGAGCTGGTTATTGGAACGAGCGGAAGAATTGTATCAAACGGGCTGGAGCTATTACCATGATACAAGCAATGGCGGGATATATTTCGCGATGAGTCCGGACAAAGAGATTATTGATAAAGGAAAGTCCTATTGGGTTATGGCAGAAGCCTTAGCTGCATCAGCACTGCTGCATAGCCAAACAGGCAATGATATTTATAGCAAACATTATGAAGACCTATTTCGTTATGTGCAGGATGTTTTTATCGATCCGGAGCACGGTGCGTGGTATCAGTGGCTGACAGCAGAAAATAAAATTGAAGGGAAAGTGAAAAGCCCTTCACCGAAAACAGATTATCATCCAATCAGTGCCAGCTATCTGATTATGTCTTACCGTGGGGAGGATCTGTAGCGGCAATGCACAGTTCCCTCTTAGTTTGTATAATAAGATAAAGGGGGCGATCAGTTGTATCAGAGTGATAGATTGCTAATAAGACCATTGATGGAAACAGATACTAAAAAGCTCTTAGATTTGAACTTGCGTAACCGTGAGCTGTTTGAATCGATTTCGCCGGTGAAACGAAACGATTCCGATTATACACATAGCAAGTATCAGAAGAATATTAAAGCTGCCTTAGGAGATTGGAAGGAAGATAAGGGATACGAATTTGGTATCTTCCTGAAGAGTGAAGACAGATTGATTGGTACTGTATCTTTATTTTTTATTGAACGTAAAACAGCAGAGCGGTGCATGATTGGCTATTCGCTTGATGAAGCACACAACGGAAGAGGCTATATGACAGAAGCAGTCCAGCTTGTGCTTGATTTTGCATTCGGAGAAGCACATTTCCATCGTGTAGAAGCAGGTGTCATGCCGCGAAACCTAGGCTCCATCGCTGTGTTAGAGAAATGTGGTTTCCAGCGGGAAGGGCTGGAGCGTGATGTCCTGCGAATAGATGGGAAGTTTGAAGATCATTATATGTATTCTATTTTGGCTACAGATAACCGGACAAAATAAAACCAGGAGCAGATCTGCTCCTGGTTTTCTGATTAGTGCTGCTGAGACGGTACGGCTCTTGTGTTTTGGCGTTCGCGCTGCTTCTTAACAGCTGCTGGCTGCTGCGGACTGCGAACTGTCACAGCTAAAAAGAAGCTGATGACACAAAGGATGCTGATGGCTACAAATGTGGGCTGGAAACCGCCAAGTAAGGTAGCAATAAAGGATCCGCCTAGTGCTCCAATACCGAATCCTTGATAAATGACACCATAGTTTTTACCTTGGTTTTGCAGACCGAAGTAATCTGCTACAATCGTAGGGAACACGGTGATGTTTCCGCCAAAGAAGAAGGCAACGGCTGCTACACAAACAAAGAATAAGGATGTGGAGAGCTCCACCAAGCTAAGTACCGCAACAGCACCAGCTGTAACAAACAATCCTGCAGCCACTAGATATAACCGCTCTACTTTGTCAGAAAGAGCCCCTAGCACGACACGTCCTGTTGTGTTACAGATTGCTACGATAGCGACAGCATTTGCTGCTGTGGCAGCAGAAAGATTAGCTAGCTCCATACCCGCATCTTTCACAATACCGATTAAATACAATCCGCTCATACATGCAGTCAAGAAGATGACGAATAGTATATATGCTTGCTTCGTTTTCAGCATTTCCTTAACAGTAAAGTTCTTTTGAGTGGCGCTTGCGGTTGTTTCCTGCGGTGATGCATCCTTCAGCAAGAAGGCGCCACCGCTAATTAAGATAAGTGCAGCGATTCCCCAAATCAAGAATGTACCTTGTACACCTGCAGAAGCAAGTAAGGATTGGTTAATATATTTAAAAACAAGGCTTCCTGTACCAAAAGCACCTACAGAAATACCAGATATAAGACCTTTCTTTTCTGGGAACCACTTGATCACATTAGATAGTGTTGTAATGTAAGCAATACCGTTTGCAAAGCCTACGACTACACCTGCGAGCAGATAGATAAGCCATAGTGATGAAGCGAGGGAACTTAGCATCAAGCCAGCTCCAAGCAAGATACCTGCACAAATAACAAGCTTTTTAATACCTAACTTATCTTGCAGCTTTCCTCCGAATAAAGTAGCAATTGCTAAAGCAAAGCTTGTAATCGAAAAGGTGACTGCCACAGCGGAGGTGCTCCAGCCATATGCATCAGCCAATGGCTGGTTAAACAAACTCCAAGTATAAATGGTACCAAGACCAATTTGAGTAATAATCGTTCCGAGGACGATCAGCCAACGGTTTGTTTCTGTTTTCATGAGAATTCCCTCATTTCATCTGCGTTGTTTTATAGTTTTATAATATCCTTTGCAGATGTATCTGAAAGCGTTTTCTCGTGAATTGCCTGTGCAGGGGAACGAATGGTCCTTAAAGGCGCATGATTTGTCGAAATTGTTTTGCCTTACTCCTGCTGACTGGTATTTGTTCGTCCATACCTTTCATTTTAACGAGGTACGTATTGTGAAACCAAGGCAGAATTTCATGAATTCGCTCTGTGTTCACAATATAAGAGCGGTGACAACGGAAAAACATGCCGGATGACAGCAGCTCTTCAAATGTGCTGATGGAACCAGGGTAGGTGTAGATACCTTCTTTTGTGTGAACAATTGTTTGTTTCTCGTCAGCTTCGGCGTATGCGATATCTTGTACGTTGATTACGTAGATTTTCTCTTCTTTCCACACATTCAATCGTTCGGTTGCTTGGCTGGGTTCTGGAATGGTGGGCTCTGGTGCTTGTCCTTTTGATTCCAATTTCTTAAGCATCGAGGCAACACGCTCTTCGCTATATGGCTTTAAAATATAATCAAAAGCCTCCAGCTCGAATGCTTTTGCGGCATGTTCTTTATAAGCAGTTGTAAACACGATAATTGGTTTTTGCTTGAAGTTGGCTAAACTTCCAGCAAGCATCATCCCATCCAGCGAAGGCAGGTTAATATCGAGGAAAAGCACATCCGTTGTGTTTTCCTGAAAATATTTCAGTACATCCAAGCCATCATCAAAGCATTTTGTTACTTCAATTGAACTATATGTTTCAATTAAATATTGCAGCTCTTCTTGAGCGGGGAATTCATCTTCTGCAATGATTGCGCGTAACGTCATAGTTATTTTCCTTCCTTTACCGGTATATCAAAGTAAATCTCCGTGCCAGGATCCAGCTGATTAATCGTTAAACCTTTTCCGTAATTAAGACGGACTCGCTGATGTACATTTGCCAATCCAATATTTTTAACGCTTGCTTCATCTTTATAAAGCTTTTCAACGATTTCTTTCTCAATGCCAGCACCTGTGTCTGATACGCTTATTCGAATAAAGTCTTGCTGCGCTTTTACAGAAAGGTAAACTGCGCCTTGCCATCTGCTTTTTCGCACACCATGATGGATAGCATTCTCGACTAAAGGCTGCAGCAAGAGACTTGGTACCTTTATCTGCACAGGGTCAATATCATAGATAATGCGAAGCTTATCCCCAAAGCGCGACTTCTCAATTTCTACATAATCACGAACTTGCTTGAGTTCTTCTTCAATAGCAATCATTTCATCATGCAGCTCCAAGTTGTAACGCAAGTAGCCGGACAAGTTATGAATCAGTTCACGTGCGCGGTTTGGATCACGTCTCGTTGTCGAGGCAATAGCGTTAAGCGAATTAAACAGAAAATGCGGATTGATCTTCGATTGCAATGCCTTTAACTCTGCTTTATTAGCAGCTTCTTTAATCTGCTCTATCCGTGATATTTCCATAAGGTTTGAGATAATTTGCGCTAGTCCAATGCCGAGTGTTTGCAGAGAATCTGTGATTCTGTTTTTCTTCTCATAATAAATCTTCAAGGCGCCTGTGACTTCATGACCTTCTTGAAAAGGAACAATGAGCAAACAGTGCATTTGCGGCAAATGCAAGTCATCCACTTCATTTCGTATGACAATCTCCCCGCTCGATAGTGCTTCTTTGGTCATATCGGTTACAATGCGAGATGTGTTTTGATAGCGTTCTGCACCTAGTCCATGATAGGCAATAACAGTTTCGGTATCTGTTATGGCAACAGCATCCGCACCAATTTCTTCTTTAATAATCTGACAGATACGCTGCAAGGAAGCAGGCGTAATTGAACGGAAATAAGGCAGTGTTTTATTCGCTATATCCAATGCAAGTTTTGCTTGCGCAGCCGCTATTTGTTTTTTCTCGCCTTCGATGTTGTGGACGAGCAGGACTAGTAATCCAATACTTACTTCGCCTACCATCATTGGTATAACAATCTGCTCTACAATGGAAATTCCTAGCGATCTAGGTTCGCTAAGTATAATGATTAGTGTCATCGTTAGTCCCTGACACAGCACACCAGTGAGAATCCCAACATACCACCAGCGATGCTTTTTGATCCTTTTATTGATAAAACCTGAGGCAAAGCCGGCTGTTATGCTAGTAATCAAGCAAGGAAGCGAAGTAATCCCATCCATATCGATGAGATAGCGATGTAAACCGGAAACAATTCCTGTAATAATACCAACCCACGGTCCGAATAATATCCCTCCAGCAATAATAGCCACTGTGCGGATATTAACAAGAGATCCTTCCACTTCAATCCCAGAGTAAGTGCCAAAAATAGCAAAGCTGCAGAAGACGATTGTTAATACACTAAGTTCTCTAACAGAGTGATGCTCTTTCTGCAGAATTTCTTTAAACCCTTTGATTTTGGTTAGGAAGAAAAGAATAATCAGCAGTAAAGCAGCACGTTCAAATATGGAGAAGATCATTTCTAAGGTCGGGTTCATAGCTGTAATCCCTTTCATCATTATTAGTGCTATTTTATCAGATTTTTAGACTGGAAGTGAATTGGCAAGAGGATAATTACGATGATAGTTAGCAGATTTATTTGATGGATAAAACCAGCTTATAAAAAAAGGAAATAATATAACATATTTAAGGATTAGGCTGGATTTACAGCGTTGAAAGCGCTATAATAATCATAATGAAACACCGTACCACATGGTGGAACGTTAAGAGGTATCGAACTTTCGATGCTTTTTATTTCAAACCAAATGTAAGGGGTTTCATAGTTGTGAGGAAGCAACGAAAATGATGGAAGGAGATGATTGGAATGGAACTGCGTTATGCGACGCATCCAGAGCATGCAAAAACATTCACGACAGAGGAATTGCGAAAACATTATTTAGTTGAGGACCTATTTGTATCTGGAGAAACCAAACTTGTCTACAGTATGGAGGACCGTACAATCATCGGTGGTATCCAACCAGCTGGCAGTGCGATTGCTTTGGAAAGTTATAATGAAATTAAAGCAGATTATTTCCTGGAAAGACGGGAAGTCGGGATCTTCAATATTGGCGGTACTGGAACGATTACAGTAGATGGTGAATCGTACGAAATGGCGAACAAGGATTGTATCTACATCGGCAAAGGCAATGAGAAATTACTTTTTGCAAGTAGTGAGGAAGCGACTCCTGCAAAATTCTATCTGTTCTCAGCACCGGCGCATACTTCTTATCCTACTAAACAAGTGTCTTTCCAAGATGTTCCCGGTGATGCTATGGGAGCGAAGGAAAGTGCTAACGAACGCGTTATCCGCCGTATTATTCACCTCGAAGGTATCCAGAGCTGTCAAATTGCCATGGGTATCACCATTATTGAGAGTGGCAGCGTTTGGAATTCAATGCCGACTCACACCCACAATCGCCGCATGGAAGCCTATTTGTACATTGATCTGGATGAGGAAGCCCGCATGTTTCATTTAATGGGAGAACCAACGGAAACCCGCCATCTTGTTATGAAAAATGAACAAGCCGTTATTTCTCCGCCGTGGTCCATTCATTGCGGAAGTGCGACAAGCAATTACGCATTCATCTGGGGGATGGCTGGTGAAAACAAGACATACACCGACATGGATAAAGTGGCGATGGATGAGCTGCGCTAAAGGAGGAAAACAATGAGCTTAACAGATTTTTCAATGGATTATTTTAATCTGGCAGGCAAGGTTGCAATCGTAACAGGCGGCAGTAAAGGGCTTGGCCAAGGATATGCGGTCGCTTTGGCAAAAGCAGGGGCAGCAGTTTTCGTAGTAACACATAGAGATGACTGGGAGGAAACAAAGCAACTGATCGAACAGACTGGCGGCAAGGCACAGTTCCATCAAGCTGACTTGACAGATAGAGAGGCAGTAAAGCAAGTAGTTGCTAGCTGCGTAGATGTATTTGGCAGAGTTGATATATTAGTAAACAATGCTGGGACTATTATTCGGACGCCGCTGCTAGAGTACAAGGAAGAAGATTGGGATAAAGTCATGGATGTGAATCTGCATGCTGTTTACTTGTTAGGGCAGGAAGCTGCGAAAGTGATGAAAGAACAAGGCGGCGGAAAAATTATTAATGTGGCGTCTATGCTGTCATTCCAAGGCGGAAAGTTCGTGCCGTCCTATACAGCAAGCAAACACGCAGTAGCTGGACTGACGAAAGCGTTTGCGAATGAGCTGGGAGCCTATAATATCCAGACAAACGCCATAGCACCTGGGTATGTTGCAACAGCGAATACAGAGCCAATTCGCGCGGATGAAAAGCGAAATGCCGAAATCTTATCACGAATTCCAAGCGGTCGCTGGGCAGATCCGTCTGATTTAATGGGTGTGGCAGTATTTTTGGCAAGCCGAGCATCCGACTATATGAATGGTCATGTACTAGCTGTTGATGGTGGCTGGCTCGCAAGATAGGGAAGATGGATAGTTTGCGTCAAAGCTGATTGACGGGAAAGAGAGATTGAGAGGACTGGGAAGGTGACCAAAGATCTGGAACATCTTTGTGTATGCCACCCTCTCATCCAATGATCTGGGCGATCATTATTAAAATAGCATATCACCTCGTGTGATTCAAATATCTCAATTTCTTTTGCTCGATTACCTATAACGAAAGGTAAGGGATGCAAAATGAAAATAATGAAGACGATGGAGAGAATTCCTGGCGGGCTTATGCTCGTACCGTTATTTTTAGGGGCAATCATTAATACCTTTGCACCAAGTTCAGCAGATTATTTTGGGTCATTTACAGGTGGACTCATGACTGGTACCGTTCCTATTCTGGCTGTCTGGTTCTTCTGTATGGGAGCTGGCATTCAGTTGAAATCGACTGGTACCATTCTTCGGAAATCTGGCACACTTGTCATCACGAAAATTGCGGTTGCGTGGGTTGTGGCCATTGTTGCAGCGCAGTTCCTGCCTGAAGGCGGCATTCAGACGGGCTTGTTTGCTGGATTTTCGGTCTTAACACTTGTTGCAGCGATGGATATGACCAATGGCGGATTATATGCATCCATTATGCAGCAGTATGGATCAAAGGAAGAAGCCGGAGCATTTGTACTTATGTCTTTGGAATCTGGTCCGCTCATGACAATGGTAATTCTCGGTTCCACTGGACTTGCTGCTTTTGAACCGCAAGTATTTGTAGGAGCAGTACTTCCATTCTTAGTCGGTTTCCTGTTAGGAAACCTCGATAGCGATCTTCGGACTTTCTTTTCCAAAGCAACACAGACAATGATTCCATTTTTCGGCTTTGCATTAGGTAACTCCATTGATCTGGGCGTCATTCTTGATACTGGTATTGCGGGAATTATTCTTGGTGTTCTAGTTATCGTTGTTACCGGTATACCGCTTATGCTTGCTGATAAGTTCATTGGAGGAGGAAACGGAACCGCTGGAATTGCAGCGTCAAGTACAGCCGGAGCAGCTGTTGCCAACCCGATGATTATTGCGACGATGATACCGGAGTTCATGCCTATTGCAGAAGCGGCTACTGCACTAGTGGCAGCATCTGTTGTTGTTACTTCTGTTCTTGTCCCAATTCTTACGGCCTATTGGGCGCAGTATATGAAGAAGAAGGAAAAGCGAAATTCGGATGATTCTACGATCGATTCGGACAATATTAACTCAAATACTGTATAAAACAAACAGAGAGGCATATACAGTATGTCTCTCTTTACGTAAAGGAGACGTTGAAAGATGAGCAGGATTCTTACAATCGGGGAACCGATGGCGTTGTTTGTTGCGGAACAGGAAGGATTATTGGATGATGCGGAACACTTTTCTCGCTTTATCGCCGGAGCAGAGGTTAACTTCTCCATTGGAATGGCGCGGCTGGGGCATGACGTAACCTATATAACACAGCTTGGGTTAGATCCGTTTGGCAGAAACATTCATAAATTCTTAAAGAAAAACAATATAGATACATCTTCTATCCATTATGATGCCGCTTATCTAACAGGCATGCAATGGAAGCAGAAAGTGAAGAGTGGAGATCCAGAGGTATTTTCAGCTAGGAAAGGTTCAGCGGCATCTCATATGGACAGAAAGCTGATTAAGAAAATCAAGTGGGCGGAATATGATCATCTCCACCTTACTGGTATTCCGCCAGCTTTATCAGCTAGCTGCCGTGAGCTTATATTCCAAATGATGAAAGAAGCGAGAGAACAAGGTCTGCAAATATCGTTTGATCCAAATATCCGTCCAGGTCTGTGGCCGAATAAAGAGGAAATGGTGCAGGTAATCAATGCCCTAGCTAGTCAGGCCGATATTATATTCCCAGGGATTGCTGAAGGAAAACAATTAACCGGCAAGCGTGATGTACAGGATATTGCCGCGCATTACCATGCGGCAGGTGTACCGCATGTCGTGTTAAAACTAGGCGCAGAAGGAGCGTTTACAAGCTGTGCAGATGGAACGCAATTTTATACAGAAGGCTCTCCGGTAAAGGAAGTCGTCGACACAGTTGGAGCAGGAGACGGTTTTGCGGTCGGCGTTGTAAGCGGAATGCTGGAAGGACTGGAGTTGTCTGACTGCATTGCTAGAGGAGCTGCAATTGGTGCTCTGGCAGTTATGTCCCCAGGAGACAATGATGGTTTGCCAAACCGAGAAGAACTGCGGCAATTCATGAAACGGGAGCCAATTGGCTGATATGAAGACCTTCCGCTTGGAAGGTCTTCATATCAACCAGTATAACCTAAGGCGTGAGAAATCGCTTGGCTGCAGTTTTTCATCTTTTTGATCAACTCGTCATTCACACGCTCCATCGTCACACGGTTACTCGGACCGGAAATGCTAAAGCTCGCTACGATGCGGTGTTCATGGCTGTAAATCGGGGCTGCGATACACCGGATGCCTTCTTCATTCTCGATGTCATCAAGCGCATAGCCTTGCTGCCGTACTCTTATCACTTCTTCTTTAAGTGCTTCTTTTGAAGTGATGGTACGGGGTGTTCGTACTGAAAATGTTGTAGCATCAGCAATTTCATCCAATCGTGCAGGGGTCATACCGGACAAAAGCACCTTACCGACAGCTGTACAGTACATGGGTGCTCTGTTGCCAATCCGGGAGTACATGCGAATGGTTTGATTGCTTTCTAGCTTATCAATATAAACAATCTCACCTTTATCTTCCAAGCAAAGATGCACGGTCTCATTCACGTCAGTGCATAGCTGCTTTAGAAATGGTTTTGCTACAGTAGCAATATTATTGTTATTCAAAACACTGCGTGCGACATACAGTGTCTGCAAGCCAATTTTGTAACGGTCATTTTCCAGATCCTTTGCCACATAATTCAAATTAACAAGTGTAGCAAGAAGCCGATGTGTGGTGCTCTTTGATAAATCTACAAGTTTAGAAAGCTTGGCAATAGTCAGACCGTCAGGATAATCAGAAAGCGTATTCAAAATAGTTAAAGCGCGTTCTAGTGATTGCACATTAGACATAGGTATTACTCCGTTTCTATTGCGATCATTACTTATATCTTATGATACGGGAACGGTTAACGTTTGTAAAACGCCTTATATAAAATAGGAGGAATACAAATGGAAAAAGCAAGTGTTCTAACCAAGCTCAGCGAACAAGGAATTGTAGCTGTTGTTCGCGCTGATTCGCCAGAAGAGGCAATTCAGATCTCAGAAGCCTGTATCGAAGGTGGTATTACAGGAATTGAAGTGACGTTTACAGTCCGTGATGCAGATCAGGTGATAAAAGAACTTTCTTCGCAATATAAAGCGAATGATAATGTCATAATCGGAGCGGGAACAGTGCTGGATAGTACAACAGCTCGTCTGGCGATCCTGGCAGGAGCTCGCTTTATCGTCAGCCCGGCCTTCGATGCCGAAACAGCCAGGATGTGCAACCTCTACCAAGTTCCTTACTTGCCAGGCTGTATGACAATTGCTGAAATCAAACACGCAATGGAGGCGGGAGTGGATATTGTGAAGCTTTTCCCTGGAAGTGTTTACGGACCAAGCTTTATTAAGGCTGTTAAAGCTCCATTGCCACAAGTTAATATAATGCCTACAGGTGGAGTGGACTTGGATAATATTGGACTGTGGCTGCAAAACGGGGCAGTGGCAGTTGGGGTTGGCGGGAATCTTGTGGCACCAGCAGCAACAGGTGACTTTGCTAAAATCACTTCTATTGCACAGCAATACGTTCAAAAAGTTAGCGAAGCAAGAGCAGAACGTGTGAATATTTGAACATGAGTCAAGCTTTCCTTGGCATACACTGGACATTGTGAAGGGGGCTTGCTTTATGGCGGTAAAGAAGAAAGAAATTGTCATCATTGTTGTAAACGCGACTGCTATTTATTCATTTCTTCTTATTGATATCGCAGCTGGTTCAGGACTTTATATGACAGCGAAGTTATTGGGCGCAGGAATAATTATTGCTTCTGTTTGCAGTATGGCAGGTGTAGAGGGAATCAAAAGAGGACCAAAGCTTGTTCGGAATGTAAAGCAAATGCGAAAGTAATAAAGCAGGAAATGTGATTGTAGCACTTCCTGCTTATTTTGTTTGTACATCTTTTACCCGCAGATTACCGACAGTAAAATAGAATGGTGCGGGGAATGGCGGTTTCTTTCCTTGCTTAAGTTTGGCTCCAGCTTCGTTAAGCCAATAAATTGATTTGTTGATAGCAGAAAAGAAGATCACCATTTCGCCATTATCATCCACGCATAAGCATGAGCCGAATATGCCGTTTTGGTACCAATCCTCTCCCGTATCAGCCTTAATCAGCAATTTTGGCGCTTCTGACCAATCCGCTCTGGTAAAGCTAGCACTATCACTTTTAAATAACCAGAGATCTTGCGGTTTATACGTATCTTCACCAAAAGCATTGCCGCAGCGGCTGACAAGCAAGTAGTACGTATTGTTAATTTTCTTTGGCCGAGCATGTGTAAAGGCATCTTCTCGGGTGAAAAATAAGCGCGGCTTCGACCAGGTATCCAAGCCATTCTCACTTTCAGCGGCATACACTTCATGCATTGGGATATCGCCTTTGCCTGGTTCGTGCGGCGTTGCAGCAAACCACATTTTCCATTTTCCTTCATCGTAAATCACTTTTGGCGCAAGGACACTGTCATTCCGCACTGTTCCGATCATTACTGGATTTGGATGCCGGAACCATCTGCCATGCCTTAATTCCAGACAGCCTATGCTGTAAGGAGATTCATTTCCCAACACATTGCTGGCGCTTCGTCCTGTGTAATAGATACGGCGGACAGGTGCTCCGTCCGCTTTCCCCTCCACATAACAAGGTTCATGCAATCCATAACGATCCCAAGCAGCTTCTTTCGGCTGCGGCAGTAATGGCTTTGCTTTATGTGGTTTACCAGGATAAGTTGAGATACGCCATCTATTTTCTGTTGTCAGAGGTTCACCTTTTGGGAGACTGGCACTGAATAAGTTATTTCTAAAATTGCGTTGAAAACCACCAAAAAACATCCACCACTGATCTTCAATCTTCTCTACACATGGATCACCTAATCCTAGTAAATTACGGATTGGCTTATATCCATCCAGCATGGAATATAATAGATTTGGTTTTGCCTCCATCGTTACCACCTCACTAGCAAGCAGTATGGACGGAAGACCGGCTAATCATACTATGGTGATAGTGACTCTAGCTTCTTGCTTCTTGCACTACGTTTCTTCCCCATAAAAAGATCGGTATCGAGATGGAGAAAAACAGTGCCAATCATTCCCGGGGAAGAGGGGTGAATTTAATTTACGATTCTACGTTATTACCTAAAATGGAGATGCACAGAGTTTAGATCATACCTAATAAGATAAAAAGACTGAATTATTAGATTTTAATCACAATAAGAAAGAGCAAGAAAATCAGCGAGAAACTACGATAATTTAAGCAGCGGTTGATTTTGGTCGACTATTTTCTGTTATTTGGGGTTATTTGGTTATGTTTCTGGTCTTAATCCGTTTTATGAGCGTTTTACTATTCTGAAAGCCAGGCGTAAAATAAGTTCATCTTCAGAGATTGAACAAAAAACTTCATAGTTATCTTAATCGCTTAATTCCTTTAACAGGAAGCGGGGGAACCAACCGTAACAGATATGTTACATGGGGTGAATCTCTAAATGAGTAGGGCTACTCTCTGGCCCGAATCCGTCAGCTAACTTCGCAAGCGTTCGAGAGGAAGCCAAAAATGTGATAGGCACACGTTTATTTTGTTATGCCCAGAAGTCACAGAAGAGGGCCCTCTTCTGTGACTTCTTTTTTATGTACTTTTTTAGGGTGTAGATCAAAAGGAGAAAGGAGATAACCATGGATCTTATAATGATTAGTTTAATTACGCTTTTATTTGCTGGATTATCAGTATTGCTTAGGGCTGCAGTCCAATTAATTGAGAAGGGAGGAACACGATGATGGTGCAAGCGGGATTGCTTGTTATTGGTGCTGCTGTCATTCTTTATCTTGTTTATGCTTTGTTCCATCCTGAAAAATTTTAAAGAAGGAAGGTCTTCTAGATGATGGTTTCACTGCTTGTCTTGGCTGTAATCCTAATCTTGATTGGATGTACGTTAAAGCCAATGGGTTTGTACATGGCTGCTGCATTTTCGGATTCTCGAATGGATAGAATATTTCTTCCAGTTGAAAATTTCTTATACCGATTAGCTGGTTTGAGGAAAGAACAGCAAAACTGGAAGCAGTTTTTAACTGCCATGCTGCTGTTAAATTTTGTGATTTTGTTGTTTGTTTATGCTATCTTCCGTTTTCAAGGTGTGCTGCCATTAAATCCATTACATATAGCAGGAATGGATCCGGCGCTAGCATTTAATACAGCAGTGAGCTTTATGACAAATACCGATTTGCAGCACTATAGCGGAGAATCTGGACTATCACTCTTTTCTCAAACAGCAGCTGTTTTGTTCATGATGTTTATTGCTCCGGCTACTGCATTGTCTAGTGCAATCGGTTTTATCCGGCTGCTTGGCGGCAAACCAATCGGAAATTTTTATGAGACATTTTTGCGTTCGCTTACACGATTATTTGTACCTTTAGCTTTCGTGATGGCTGTAATATTTATCGCTCTCGGTGTGCCGCAGACATTTTCAGCAGTTGTACATGCGACGGGTCTAAATGGAGCAGAACAAACTATTCTTCGCGGACCTGTTAGTTCTTTTCTAGTTATAAAAGAGCTGGGCAACAATGGCGGTGGATTTTTCGGAGTTAACTCTGCGCATCCTTTTGAGAATCCAAATGCTTATACAAATATGCTGCAGTATTGGCTGATGCTGCTTCTGCCAGCATCGCTTCCATTCACATATGGAAAAATGATTAATAAGCCAAAGCAAGGTGCCATGCTCTTTTGGGCTATGACGGTTGTATTCTTCATCATGGGAATAGCAAGCTTAATTACAGAAATTCAAGTAAATCCGCTAATCCAACAAGCTGTCATGGAAGGGAAAGAAACTCGTTTCGGAGTAATCGGCAGTGTGATGTACGCGGTGATTACAACTGCGACGGAGACGGGGGCAGTCAACACGATGCATGATACATTAAGCCCAATTACAGGCATGCTGGCACTTGGGAATATGCTGTTGAATACAGTCTTTGGCGGTGTTGGGGCAGGGTTTATGAATGTCATGCTGTATGTAATGATTGCGGTTTTCCTTGCTGGTTTAATGGTGGGCCGTACACCTGCACTTCTGGGTAAGAAACTGGAGGGTAAAGAAATGAAGCTGCTGGCGGCTGCACTGCTGATCCAGCCAGTACTTATTTTGATTGGTACTGCACTGGCTATTTATCTTCCAGCAGGTAATGGAGCTATATCAAATCCTGGATATCACGGCCTGACGCAGGTTTTGTATGAGATTACGTCATCTGCTGCAAATAATGGATCTGGTTTTGAAGGACTCGGAGATGCAACGGTATTCTGGAACATCTTAACAGGAGTTGTAATGTTTTTGGGACGCTATTTATCTATCATTTTATTACTAGCAGTGGCTGCGTCCCTCGCTGGCAAACCAGCAGTTCGAGAAAGCATCGGCAGCTTGCGAACTGACCAGCCATTGTTTGCAAGTCTTTTAGTCGGCACTTTCTTTCTAGTGGGTGCACTAACATTCCTGCCTGTTCTTGTTTTAGGACCAATAGCAGAATACGTAACTTTATAGGAGAGTGAATGATAATGACAATGCAAGCTGCTAGGGAGGAAAGCACTTCTCCTACCCGTTTATTCACAAAGAACATGATAAAGAATGCTTTTGTAGGAGCAGTAGTAAAGCTCAACCCTGTTTATATGGTGAAAAATCCAATCCTTTTCATTGTAGAGCTTGGATTTATTATCACAGTGCTGCTGGCGATTTTACCTGATAATCCATCAAGAACGATGAGCAGTTCATTTTATTGGAGTGTTTCGTTCATTCTCCTTCTAACAGTGTTATTTGCAAATGCAGCGGAATCAGTAGCAGAAGGAAGAGGAAAAGCCCAAGCAGACACGTTGAAGCACACAAAACAGGAAACGCAGGCAAGGCGTGTATCGCGTGGAAAAGAAGTGATGATAGCTTCTGCTGCTTTACGGAAAGGTGATATAGTACGTGTCAAAGAAGGAGAAGTAATTCCTGGGGACGGTACCATAATAGCCGGTATTGCAAGTGTCGATGAATCAGCTATCACAGGAGAATCAGCACCTGTTTTGAAGGAAGCAGGAGGCGATTTTAACTCTGTTACAGGCGGTACGACAATTATAAGCGACGAGCTGACTATTGAGATAACGAGCCAGCCGGGAGAGAGCTTCTTAGATCGTATGATTGCACTCGTGGAAGGTGCGGATCGAAAGAAGACACCGAATGAAATTGCATTAAATACTGTATTGATCAGTTTGACTATCATTTTTATGTTCGTTGTTATTACGTTGCCGTTCTTTACAAATTATATTGGCTTTGCGCTGGATACAGGAATGCTTGTTGCACTGCTGGTTTGTTTAATTCCAACTACTATTGGCGGTCTGCTCAGTGCAATCGGAATCGCAGGGATGGATCGAGTCACGCGTTTTAACGTACTTGCGAAGTCTGGCCGTGCAGTGGAAGCAGCGGGAGATATTGATACGATCATTTTGGATAAAACCGGGACGATCACTTTTGGAAATCGGATGGCAGCAGCTTTCATTCCATTACAATCAGTCTCTGCGTACAGCTTAATGCAAGCTTCTGTCATTACTTCCTGGAAAGATGAGACACCGGAGGGGCGCTCTGTCATCAGTTTAGCGAATGCAAGGGGTGTAACAATAGAAGAGAGAGGATGGGATGCAGCCACATTTGTTCCTTTCCAAGCTGAAACTAAGATGAGCGGAATAGATTTGGCAGAAGGGGGCAGTTATCGCAAAGGGGCAGTTGCTGCTGTGCAGACTTGGGTAACAGAACGAGGTGGAAGTGTACCGGCCGATTTGAAAGATAAAGCAGAAAGCATTGCCAAAGAAGGCGGTACTCCATTAGCAGTTGCGGTGGATACAGAACTGCTAGGGTTAATATATTTGAAAGATACTGTTAAGCCTGGCATGCGTGAACGCTTCGATGAACTGCGGCAGATGGGTATTAAAACGGTTATGTGTACGGGTGACAATCCCCTCACTGCAGCCACAATTGCAAAAGAAGCAGGTGTCGATGACTATATTGCAGAGAGTACGCCAGAAGATAAGATTGAAGTAATTAAGAGGGAACAGGCACAAGGGAAGCTGGTGGCTATGACAGGGGACGGAACAAATGATGCACCAGCATTAGCTCAGGCCGATGTTGGAATTGCGATGAATAGTGGGACAACTGCAGCTAAGGAAGCGGCAAATATGATCGACTTAGATTCAGATCCAACGAAAATGATAGAAGTTGTTGCCATTGGGAAGCAGCTGTTAATGACGCGAGGTGCATTAACAACTTTTAGTATTGCTAATGACTTAGCAAAATACTTTGCAATTATTCCCGCACTGTTTATGTTAGCTATCCCGGAAATGAACGCTTTAAATATTATGCAGCTGGAATCACCTGCTTCAGCAATCTTATCGGCTTTGTTATTCAATGGCCTGATCATACCTGCACTAGTTCCACTCGCGATCAAGGGTGTTGCATACAAACCTGTCTCTGCTGACAAGCTGCTGCGTAAGAATTTGTTTATTTATGGTTTGGGCGGCGTATTGATACCGTTTCTCGGAATTAAAGTGATTGATTTAATATTGAGTTCGTTTCTTTAGGAGGAGACAATATGACTAACCATATGAACCAGCTTCTGCCTGTCCTAAGATTAAGTGCCGTATGCTTGGTTGTTTGTGCTGTGATTTATCCTTTGCTAGTTACGGGAATCGGTATGTTGTTTTTCCCTCACCAAGCAAATGGAAGTCTGATAGAAGATGAGAATGGGAGAGTTATAGGTTCTTCGTTGATTGGGCAGTCCTTCTCTGACGAGGGCTTATTTCACGGAAGGATTTCCAGTATCGCATATGATGCATCCGGTTCTGGAAGCCCAAACTATGCCCCGTCGAATCCAGAACTAGCAGCAAGAACAGCGGAAGCAAACCAAGAACAGCAGCTATTAAATCCTGATGGAGAATCAGTTCCTGCTGATTTAATTACAAATTCAGCATCTGGATTAGATCCGCACATATCTGTCGAAGCAGCGATATATCAGGTGCCGCGTATCGCGGAAGCCAGCGGTATTACCCACAAAGAACTATACCATTTAATTGAACAAAATCGGACAACGACAATGGAAGAGCTGGTAGGTTCTCCGGCAGTAAATGTCTTGCAGTTAAATATGGATATAGAAGCGGCGCGATGAAGATAAATGAAGAGGCGGTATCCAATTCAAAGAGAGGGCGTTTGACGTTATATATAGGCGCTGCACCTGGCGTTGGAAAGACGTATAAGATGCTGATTGATGCAAAGCAAATGCTGGAAGAAAATGTAGATGTTGTGATTGGTTTAATTGAGACACACGGGAGAATGGAAACGGAAGCCCAATTGTCAGGACTGGAGCAAGTTGCATTACAGACAGTTCATTACAAGGGACGCTCCTATCAAGAATTACATGTAGACGCAATCTTATTGCGTCAGCCGAAAGTGGTTCTGATTGACGAATTGGCACATACGAACATTCCTGGCAGTAAACATGCCAAACGTTATCAAGATGTAACGGAGCTTTTGGATGCAGGCATCGATGTGCTTGCTGCAGTTAATATTCAGCATCTGGAAAGCGTATACGATATCGTACAAAACATTACGAATGTCCGGGTGAATGAACGTGTACCGGATTTATTTATTCAGACAGCAGACGAAATCCAACTGATTGATACAACACCAGAAACATTACAAAAACGATTGAGAGAGGGAAAAATTTATCCGGCCGAGCGTATTGAAAAGAGTTTGCTGCATTATTTTAAGCTGACAAATCTTTCAGCACTGCGTGAGCTGGCGCTTCGGGAAATAGCTGATGAGGTAGATGAGAAACTAGAACGCCAGAGCGGGGCAGACTTTAAAGGTCCAATAGGCGTGCATGAAAAGATTCTAATTTGTGTACAGCATCTGAATACAGCAGAGAGGCTCGTACGACGCGGATACAGAATGGCAAATCGTTTAAGAGCCGAACTCTATGTATTGCATATAAGCTGCAGTAAAGAGACAGATGAAGAGAAAATCACATATATACGCGGACTTTGTGCAAAGTTTAACGCGCATTTTTTATTAAAAATAACCAACAAGCGTGTGGCGCATGCAATAGTAGCAGAAGCAAAAAAATACTACATTACACAGGTATTGCTTGGACAATCAGCTCGGACGAGGTGGGAGGAAATTTGGAAAGGGTCCATTGTGAATACGATTATGCGGCAGACGCGTAACATTGATGTGCATGTTGTTGCAGACCAGCAGTTAAACAGGTAACGAACATATAGAGGCTGAGACATAACTGTTTAAGCTATATAAAAATCCAAACAATACTGCAATTAATCGCAGCGTTGCTTGGATTTTTTGCCTTGGATATTTAGATGAGAGCATCGCTTCGGAAATACACTACGCTGATTTTTGTTATGGGTAACCTTCACTAGTGTAGGCAGAATACGCAGACTCCTCGAAAATAAGAAGCGATTTTCTTGTCGGTCCCTACTTCTTGTCCGACGATAACTTCTAGAGTTGGAGAGAAAGCAGCTGTCAGCTGGCTGCATTAAATAGGTAACAATCTAGTAATCGTTCGCTTTTCGGATGAATTAATCTTGTTTTGTCCCGGGCTTTTTTGTCTTGTCTTTTTAGGAAAATAGCAATCTATAACCGTTCCGTATATATGAAATTGTGCATAAGCTGTGAGCAGTGAGAAATTATGGAGGTGTAATAAATTGGCTCCTCTGAATAATGGAGAGGGATGTAACAGGGGTACAATCTATTCTAATAGGGCTATTGTCACTGCAACCGGAGCTACCGGGCCAACAGGACCAACTGGAGCTACCGGAGAACAAGGTATCGGGCTCCAAGGTGTCGTACCATTCAATCCGGCAGCTGCCCCGTTTTATCCGGTTTGGCAAATTGTTACTTATAACGGAAGTCTTTATATTTCAAACGTTGCTTCCCCAAGCGGTGTACCAGGCACTTCGCCTGATTACACACTTTTAGCAGCTGCTGGAGCCACTGGATTCCCTGGTCCAATTGGTCCAACTGGTCCTACAGGAGCCACTGGAATTGGGCTTGGAGGAGTTGTGCCATATAGTGCTGCAGCAGCGCCGACTTATCCTGCTGGGCAAGTTGTCACCTATAATGGCGGTTTATACATTGCTAATGTTGCTTCGCCAACCGGGATACCAGGAACGTCGGCAGATTATACGCTGTTAGCGTCTGCGGGTGCAACAGGAGCAACAGGTCCAGCTGGTGTTACGGGCGTGACAGGGGTCACTGGAGCAACAGGAGCAGGCTTAAGCGGAGTTGTTCCATTTAATCCAGCGGCAGCACCTTTTTATCCGGCGGGTCAGGCTGTTAGTTATAACGGTGGGCTATATATAACGAACGTTGCCGGACCAACCGGCTTACCAGGAACATCCCCGGACTATACGTTACTTCTTTCGGGAATCACTGGGGCAACAGGGCTAACTGGTGCAACGGGAGCCACAGGAATTGGGCTTGGAGGAGTTGTTCCATTTGATCCGGCAGCAGCGCCAACATATCCATCAGGTCAGGTAGTGAGCTACGAAGGCGGATTGTATATAGCTGATGTTGCGGGACCAACTGGAGTACCAGGAACATCGCCAGACTATACATTACTGCTTTCAGGAATCACTGGTGTAACAGGAGCAACAGGTCTTACGGGAGCAACCGGTGCTACAGGAGTTGGTTTAGGCGGAGTAGTGCCGTTTGATCCAGCAGCAGCGCCATTTTATCCGGCGGGCCAAGTAGTAAGTTATGAAGGTGGACTGTATATTACAAATGTAGCCGGTCCAACCGGGTTACCAGGAACTTCACCTGATTACACAACACTTTTGACCGGAGTTACAGGAGTTACAGGTTCGACCGGTGCTGCCGGACCAACCGGCGTTACAGGTGCAACTGGAATTGGACTAGGCGGAGTGGTTCCATTTAGTGCTGCAGCAGCACCGTTTTATCCTGCAGGTCAAGTAGTAAGTTATGAAGGCGGATTGTATATAGCGGATGTAGCTGCTCCAACTGGACTGCCATCAACTTCTCCAGATTATACACTACTTCTAGGAGGAATTACGGGAGCAACGGGAATCACCGGAGCGACCGGAATAACAGGAGCAACGGGAATTACGGGAGCAACCGGAATAACAGGAGAGACCGGAATTACGGGAGCAACGGGAACTACAGGAGCAACAGGAATCACGGGAGCAACGGGAATCACGGGAGTAACGGGAACAACTGGGGCAACAGGAATCACGGGAGTAACTGGAATCACGGGAGTAACTGGAATAACAGGAGTAACTGGAACAACAGGGGCTACGGGAACTACAGGAGCAACAGGAATAACAGGAGAGACCGGGATCACTGGAGCAACGGGAATCACGGGAGTAACTGGGGCAACAGGAATCACGGGAGCAACTGGAATCACTGGAATCACTGGAGTAACCGGAATAACAGGAGTAACTGGAACAACAGGGGCTACGGGAACTACAGGAGCAACAGGAATAACAGGAGAGACCGGAATCACGGGAGCAACAGGAACAACTGGGGCAACAGGAACGACTGGTGCTACAGGAATAACGGGAGCAACAGGAATAACGGGAGCAACAGGAATAACGGGAGCAACGGGAATCACGGGAGCAACAGGAACAACTGGGGCAACAGGAACAACTGGAACAACAGGGGCAACAGGAACGACTGGTGCTACAGGAATCACGGGAGTAACCGGAATAACAGGAGAGACCGGAATAACGGGAGTAACCGGAATAACAGGAGAGACCGGAATAACGGGAATCACGGGAGTAACTGGAATTACCGGAGTAACCGGACCAACAGGGGCCGCCGGAATCACTGGAATAACAGGAGTAACCGGAACAACTGGGGCTACAGGAATCACCGGAGCCACGGGAACTACAGGAGAGACCGGAATAACGGGAGTAACCGGAATAACGGGAGTAACCGGAATTACAGGAGTAACCGGAATTACAGGAGCAACGGGAACTACAGGAGCAACAGGAATAACGGGAGCAACGGGAATCACGGGAGTAACTGGGGCAACAGGAATAACGGGAGCAACTGGGGCAACAGGAATAACGGGAGCAACTGGGGCAACAGGAATCACGGGAGTAACTGGGGCAACAGGAATAACGGGAGCAACTGGGGCAACAGGAATAACGGGAGCAACTGGGGCAACAGGAATCACGGGAGCAACGGGAATCACGGGAGTAACCGGAATAACAGGAGTAACTGGAACAACTGGGGCTACGGGAACTACAGGAGCAACAGGAATAACAGGAGAGACCGGAATCACGGGAGCAACGGGAATCACGGGAGCAACAGGAACAACTGGGGCAACAGGAACAACTGGGGCAACAGGAACGACTGGTGCTACAGGAATAACGGGAGCAACAGGAATAACGGGAGCAACAGGAATCACGGGAGCAACGGGAATAACGGGAGCAACAGGAACAACTGGGGCAACAGGAACAACTGGGGCAACAGGAATCACCGGAGCCACGGGAACTACAGGAGCAACAGGAATCACGGGAGTAACCGGAATTACAGGAGTAACCGGAATTACAGGAGAGACCGGAATCACTGGAGTAACGGGAACTACTGGGTCAACGGGAATCACGGGAGTAACTGGAATAACAGGAGTAACGGGAACTACAGGAGCAACGGGAATCACGGGAGTAACAGGAGAGACCGGGATCACTGGAGCAACGGGAACTACAGGAGCAACGGGAACTACAGGAGCAACAGGAATTACGGGAGTAACCGGAACAACTGGGGCTACGGGAATCACGGGAGTAACAGGAGAGACCGGGATCACTGGAGCAACGGGAACTACAGGAGCAACGGGAACTACAGGAGCAACGGGAACTACAGGAGCAACGGGAACTACAGGAGCAACGGGAACTACAGGAGCAACGGGAACTACAGGAGCAACGGGAACTACAGGAGCAACAGGAATTACGGGAGTAACCGGAACAACTGGGGCTACGGGAATCACGGGAGTAACAGGAGAGACCGGGATCACTGGAGCAACGGGAACTACAGGAGCAACGGGAACTACAGGAGTAACTGGAATTACGGGAGTAACCGGAACAACTGGGTCAACGGGAATCACGGGAGTAACTGGGGCAACAGGAATAACGGGAGCAACAGGAATAACGGGAGTAACCGGAATAACGGGAGCAACGGGAATAACGGGAGCAACCGGACCAACAGGGGCAACGGGAACTACAGGGGCAACCGGAATCACTGGAATAACAGGAGTAACCGGAACAACTGGTGCTACAGGAATCACCGGAGTAACTGGAATAACAGGAGGGACCGGAATAACGGGGGCAACCGGAATCACTGGAGCAACTGGAATAACGGGAGTAACCGGAACGACTGGTGCTACAGGAATCACCGGAGTAACCGGAATCACCGGAGAGACCGGAATCACTGGAGCAACGGGAACTACAGGAGAGACCGGGATCACTGGAGCAACGGGAATCACGGGAAACACGGGAGTAACCGGACCAACAGGGGCAACGGGAACTACAGGGGCTACGGGAATCACGGGAGTAACCGGAATAACAGGAGAGACCGGAATCACGGGAGCAACGGGAACTACTGGGTCAACGGGAATCACGGGAGTAACTGGAATTACAGGAGTCACGGGAACTACAGGAGCAACGGGAATAACGGGAGCAACGGGAACTACAGGGGCCACCGGAATCACTGGAATAACAGGAGTAACCGGAACAACTGGGGTAACAGGAATCACCGGAGCAACGGGAATCACCGGAGCAACCGGAACGACTGGGGCTACAGGAATCACCGGAGCAACGGGAACTTCTGTTACAGCAAACTCTATGTATGCCGCAAATACAGTGGGTAGTACAGTGCTAGTTATTCTTGGTGGTACGAACGTGACTTTGCCGAATGCGCAGAACCTGGATGGCTTTACAGCGAATGGTGGGTCTACGGTATTTACGGTACCGGCAACCGGAAGGTACTATATTACGTATCAACTCGTTACGACAGCTGCGTTATTAATTTCGTCTCGTATTGTTGTAAATGGAGCACAGGTAGCAGGCACAGTGGTAGCTCCAGCAGTTTCTATCTCCAACTATGAAGGAAATGTAATTGTAAATCTTACAGCTGGAGATACGGTCGCGCTTCAGTTGTTTGGCTTAGTTGGGACTGCGGTATTAGTTGGTGGTGGGTCAACGGGTGCATCACTTACAATCATTCGCTTGAGCTAAAAGAAAGAGGAGTAGCCAATTTAATTTGGCAGCTCCTCTACTTTTTTTGTTCACGGATCACTTCATTTATTCGAAGCATGGTTTCCGTCATTTGCTGTAATGCTTCTATCTCAATCTTTGAATAATACTTGTCGATTAGTATGTCATCCAGCTGCAGCAGACTTTCCATATATTTATGACCATTAACACCAAGGGCTAGGAAATACTCTCGTTTGTTTGAAGGGTTTGCTTTCTTGGTAATCATTTCTCGTTTTTCTAATTTAGATAGCACTTGACTAACCGCACTTTTAGAAATGTCGAATACCGCCGCGATATCGTTGGCTGTAATCTGCTCATTTTTAGAAATATAAGAAAGAATGAACTCTTGTTGAACAGTCAGATTTAGATCATCTAATTTACTAGTTTCTCTTGAGATAAGAATACCGAACTCTTCATACGCTTCATTCATTTTTCGAATAATTTCTTTATAGGAATTGTTCACGTACATCGTTTCCTTCCGTTAATGGCTTCTTTATTGCATATTACGCCATTTTTTTGCTTTTGCAAACACGACGATTGCTAGAATTAGCCCGCTGCTAGCGAATACAGCTAGTAAGAAACGAGCGGAGAACCCAAGGGTCATCAGAGAACTGAATAAAGTCTGTGAGATGGGATCAAAGGCAGTAGAAGCTAAAAATACAATACTCATGACTCTTCCCATCATGGCTGGGTCCGTTTTTTCTTGAATGATGACATCCGTTGGAATATAAGTGAAGAAGCCAAAGAAGCCAATCAGAGCTGCGACGGGAATTAACCAGCCTAAACTAGGGATTTGACTGAATAATCCAAGCGATAGGACACTAGCAAGGAGGAATACGAGCACCATTTTCCCGCGGTTCTTCCTAAATGAAATGAAAAGCAGCAAGGCCGTAGCTGATAAAGAGCCAACCGAAAAACCAGCCTCTAAAAAGCTAAGATCAAGCGCATTGCCCCCGAGTTGTTCTGCCAGAATAGGCAGGCTAAGGAACATTGGGCCGAACACAAAGAAATTTACAATGATGATAATACTAATAGCAGAGATATAGATTGAGGAAGACCGTAAGTAACGATAGCCTTCTTTGAGTTCTGTCATAAAGGTAACTTTTACTTCTGGTTTTTCCGGCTTTTTATCCTTAATAAATCCTGGATAAACAAAACACGCACTGATTATTGCAGCGACAATACTAACAGTAAAGGTAGCGCTGAAACTGAAATAATGCAAGATAGCTCCTGCGGCAATTGGTCCAATTAGAAAGAACAGCTCTTGTGAACTGTGAATAAGTGTATTGGCAGACTGCAGTTGCTTCTGAGACACAATGGTCGTAACTAAGGATGAAAGAGCAGGGAAAAATAACCCATCAAAACATCCGATAAAGAAAGAAACAATTAGCAATAACCAAATAGAAAGTGCATCTTGAGAATGTCCAACTAGCAAGATTCCAATTAAGAGCCCGTGAATCAGTCGAGTGCCAAAAAGTATTTTGGATTTTTGTATACGATCAGCGAGCACGCCGCCGATAAGCATCGTGAACATTCTCGGGATGGAAGCAGCAGCCATTATTAACCCTAGATATTGCGGATGATGCAGCACATCTACAACATACCAGGAGATAGTAATCATAAACATAGAAAAACTTAGAACAGAAAATAACTCCGATTGCAGAACGAAGACGAATTGTTTGTTTTTAAGTAATTGCTTCACAGAACACACCTCTAATAATTAAGTTAACTAAACTAAACTATATAGATAATTATCTTTCGGGTCAATACATGTAGATGCAATTGGTATATAATGGTTTAAAGTGATCGGCAGGAGGATGAGTATGAAAGAAGTTCGTGTAGCTTATGCACTGATTCATAATGAAGAAACAAAACAAATTCTTATGGTATCTAATAAGAAGAACGGCAGCTGGACGTTGCCTGGTGGTTTGGTGGAAACAGGTGAATCACTTGCAGAAGCTGCTGTCAGGGAAGCGAAGGAAGAGACCGGGCTAGACATCCAAGTAACAACAATCTTGGCAGTCAATGAAGCTAAGATGTTAGCCAATAACGAGCACGCTGTCTTTGTGACATTCCGTGCAGAGCAAATTAGTAATGAAATTAAAATTCAAGATGCGGATAAGATAGCTGAAGCCAAGTGGATGTCCTATGAAGAAGTTGATCGTGTAATGACCTATTATCCAGGTGGAATTCTCTGTATTATTGGTGCGGGTATTCCATATATAGACGAAGGTCTTTTATAGAGTGGGAAACGTGAAAAATCACCGTTACTTGCTGAAACGCTACTGTTTACTTGGTACGGCATTTTTTATGTTTTGGCTATACGAGAATCTAATGCAGAAAGAAATCATAAATATAGGTTTCCCTCTGCTGTTCTGCAGTATTTACATGCTTTTCGATTTAATGGTAATTTTGGTTAAATGGGAACTAAAGAAAATGAGCGAGAAATAAGCCGACGGCGATTGTTGGCTTATTTTATTAGTTGTGTGTGGCTAAAAGAAAATTAACAGAATAATACTACATATATATAATGTAATATTACCTGTATCTATATATAGGTTTCTCTGCTATTATAGGGGGAATGTAGTTTTAAAACGGATTATGTTAAAAATAAGCCCTTATGTTAAAATGATGAACAGATTGGACTGATTACAAGTGCATTCTGAAAAAGGAATCTCTACAATGCCGAAGCCTATCCAAACAAAAACCTTTCTCATCGCCTATGCTTCTGTCAGCGGCAACACCGAAGAAGTTGCAGAGCTGATTGCGAAAGAACTGTCACATATGGAACACGACGTTACGCTTTACTGTGTAAGCGGCAGTGAGCCATTTCCGCATGTGCCGGATTATGATGCGATGCTAATTGGAACGTATACATGGGGTTCAGGAGATACGCCGTTTGCTGTGAAGGATTTTGTGGCGGATGTCGGATATAAGCCGGAGCAAGTATTTGTGTTCGGCACAGGTGATACCCAGTTTGGCGGCGAGGATATGTTTTGTATGGCAGCGGACAAGCTGGTGAAATTTTATCATTCGCCGCTTGCACCGCTCAAGATTGAGCAGTCACCAAGAGGATCACAAGAACAAGAAGTAGTGGAATGGACGAGAGGAGTAGTAGAATGGCTAAATTGATGAAAGCAACGGTACTTGAACCGAAGCATCCAAATAAAGCAACTGCATTATTCAATGGCGAAGCGAGCGGTATCCTGCATTGGGATAACGTGGCTTACCCGCATTTTTATGACTTGCGTAAAACAATTCGCGGTCTATTTTGGACTGCAAATGAAGTAAATATGGTGGCCGACACGAAGCAATTCGCGAGTCTATCAGATGAAGAACGAACAGCATTTTTGAAAATTATCGGTTTGCTTGCGACATTAGATGGTCCGCAAACGGATATCGCCTCCAAAGTCGCTGCCTATTCGACAGATCCAAGTGTCAAATCGATTTTGGCAACAATAGCTGACCAGGAGAGCGAGCATAACCATAGCTATACGTATGTACTAGCATCGGTTACGAATTACGATAATCAAATTGCTTCCTTTAATGAAGGACGTACAGATGAAGTACTGCTGGAGCGCAATAAGCGCATTGCTACAGTGTATAACGAATTTGCTGAAAACCCGACAATTGAGACTGTGCTGAAGGCCATGGTATATTCCGCGTTATTAGAAGGTCTATTCTTCTACAGCGGTTTTGCATTTTTTTACAATTTAGCACGAAATCAAAAAATGGTCGGTACATCGACGATGATCTCGTATATCAACCGGGACGAGCTGCATCATGGCCGCTTTATTAGTGAATTGTTCCGTGCGACGTTAGCGGAGAATCCAGAATACAATAACGAGCAGTTCATCGAGTGGGTATATAAAGAATTCCGTCATTCTGTCGAGCAAGAGACAAAATGGAGCCGCTACGTACTAGCTGGTATTGATGGCATCGACTTAGATGACATGGAAGGCTACGTGAAGTATCGTGCGAATAAAATGCTTCGCATGCTCGGACTAAGTGAAATTTATGAAGGCTATGAGAAGAATCCGATGAAGTGGATCCGTGCGTATACAGATAACTTCAACGGGACAAAATCAGACTTCTTCGAACAAAAATCCCGTCAGTATACGAAGACAAGCGACTTAAACGGATTTGATGATCTGTAAAAAAGCAATAGAGCCAGCCGGTGACGGCAGGCTCTATTTCTTTTCTTCTTTTTTCTGGACAATCCGGTGGATATGGATTGTCAGGTAAAGCATATCCTCATTCGTAAGCTGCTCGTGGTACATCTTTTGAATATAAGACTGTACTTTCTGGGCACATGCATAAGCCCTGCTGTAGTTAGTTTTCACCATTTCAAAGAGACTATTATCGTCTTCTTTCTGTGTGCGGTGATTTAGAATTCGCTGGGCAAAGAATTTTAGGTGTGTGACAAAACGGTAATAAGCCAATGATTCTTCTTCATACTCAATACCAAAGTGGAACTTCACAATATGAAGCACATCCTGAATAAACTTTGTAATATTAATCATTACGGGCATATCTTCGTTCATTTGCGCATTAACGATGTGCAAGGCGATAAAGCCAGCTTCGTCCTCTGGCAGAATAATACCGACCTTCTCTGCGATGATGGACAAGGCGTGCTGGCCAATCCGATATTCTTCCGGATAAAACCGTTTTGTCTCCCAAAGCAGTGCGTTTTTAATATCTATACCCTGCTGAAATCTTTCCACAGCATAATAAATATGATCTGTCAGACTAACATAGATATTGTCATGTATTTTTTTATTTGTGTGCTTTTTGGCATATTGGATGATCTCTTCGGATACTTCTACAAATGATAGAGGAATTTCCGCTAATAATTCCAATAACCGTTTATTCATTTCTTTATCGTCCAGCTTAAACGTTTTCTCAATCCGTGATTTATCTACTTCGTCGCCAGCTTTGCGACCAAAGGCAATGCCCCGTCCCATGATAACCAGTTCTTGGTCCTGTTCATCCAAGACGGTGATGACGTTGTTATTCAGCACTTGCTTGATCTGCATCAGGATCACCTATTTCTTATGAGGGTTAAACTATCTAGGTCTATAGTATAAGAAAATGATAACGATTACAATCAATGGTGATTAAATAATGTGAAACTTCTATGTACATAACTAATTTCTCAAATCTTCTCATCTAATTTTCTCAAGAAAAGAAAAAGAAGCTGGCTCCCTATAATAAAGGAGACCAACTTCTTTATAACAAATGGCTTTTATTTTACCCATTCGTTAACCAAATCCTGATTTTCTTCCACCCATTTTTCAGCGCCTTCAATAGGTGTATTAGCACCTTCTACATATTCAATCAGCTCACCAATTTGCTGATCATTCATCTTCCAATTCTTAAACCACTGGCTTACTTGAGGGTAATCTTCTTCAAATCCTTGTCTTGTGGCATGGTGAATTTTTTCAACACCGCCATATGTATTTTGCGGATCCTCCAAAAATTTCAGATCATATTTTGAGAAAATCCAGTGCGGGCTCCAAAGTGGTGCTACTATTGGTTCTTTATCTTTTACTGCTTTCCTAATTTCAGCTAACATCGCAGATTCTGAACTTTTTAGCAGTTCGTAATTCAGGTCATAATCCTTCAGCAGTTGTTCTGTGACTTCCATTGTACCTGCACCTGGGTCAAAACCAACTATTTTGCCATTGAAAAGTTCTTTATGGTCGTTTAAGTCTTCTATACTATTAACATTCTCTACGTAGGAAGGGACAACAAGTCCAACTTTCGCATTGTCATACCAAGTAGCATCCGAGAAGTTAACGGAATCCTTATATTGCTTCAAATAATTAGCATCCTGTACTGGCAGCCATATCTCTAAACTAGCATCTAAGTCGCCGCCTTTTAACGCCTTCATCGTCACACCCATATTCAAGTTGTTTAGCTTTACGTCATAGCCTTCGTCTTCTAAAATTACTTTCCACATATTTGTGATAGCAACATTTTCAGCCCAGTTAACTTGGCCAATCGTTATTTCTCCTGAGTCTGCATCAGCACTGCTGTTGTTTCCGCATGCTGCCAGTGCTGCGACCATTAAAATTGCTGCAATAAGACTAAGTGGTTTTCTCCATTTGTTCATGTAATAAAACTCCCTTTATCTATTTGTATAGTAATGAAAATACATCCTAAATTAAATATATTAAGAAAATTTTTAACGAAAATACAAAGTAATAGTATCTTTCTGCAGAAAACTGAGATATTTATTTGATTGGGCAGTCTATAGCAGTTGCTTTCTATAGACCACCTTATCACTTCTGGCCATTTAATCTGGCTGGTCTTTCGGTAAGAATTCAAATATCTTTCCGCTTCTTATACTTGCTACTAAATCGTCCAGCCAATGGTAGTACGTCTTCGATTCTTCTAATTGATCATAGTATTGCTGTGCTTCAGCTGCAACTTCTGGTGTGTTGGCAGCGTCTTTTATAATATCGATAAAATCTTTTTGAGATTCCTCAATAGCTTCCATATTCATTTTGACTTCTCGTTCCCACATCTGACAATAAAAGCCCATAAAGGAACGGAAGAAATTTTTCTCCGCTATATAAGTATGTTTCCTGGAGCCGCGTGTAAAAGTTCTTTTTACCATCTTTATCTCTTGAAGCCTGCGTACACTAGTACTCATACTCGGCTTGCTCATCTCGAGTTCGGTACGCATTTCATCAAGCGTCATCTGATCTTTAAAGTACATCATCGCATATAAATTGGCTGTAGCTGGTGTAACCCCATACAAATCCATCGTCTCTGCAATGGTGCCGATGACTTTATCTTTCGCCTGTTCTAGTCTGCTGTTAGATCCTTCAGTAGATTCACTCATAAGGTCGCTCCTTCAATATATAAAGTAAATCCCATTAAATATATTTCAAATGTTATTTACGGACTATATGTTAACGTACTCAGATGAAATGTCAAATCGAGGCAGTCATTTTCTCAGGTGAAAACAATCGTAATCCCATAAATCCTAACGATCTGCATCAATTGTAATTCTTTTTAATCTTTCAAATGGCTTTGACAGCCCTAGAAAGACATGGTATTGTTTAAAACGTTAAATAAATTCTTAACAAAATTAACACTCTTTGAAATTGGAGTTGATACATATGAATCTAAAACTGCAGCAATACATAAATGGTGAATGGGTGAATGCGATCTCCGGAAACACTCGTGAGATTATAAATCCATTTAACCAAGAAATCATCGCCACTGTTCCAGAAGGTGATGAAGCAGATACGAAGGCAGCCATCACGGCAGCAAGAGAAGCATTTGATAAAGGAGAATGGTCATCACTTCCTGCGATTGAGCGAGGAACTATGGTAAAGAAGATAGCTGATTTAATTGAAAGAGACAAAGAAGAGCTTGCTTATCTTGAATCATTGGATACAGGAAAAACAATGGATGAAAGCCGCGGAGACATGGATGACATCGCGGGTGTATTTCGCTACTATGGTGAACTTGCTGATAAAGATGGCGGAGAATTAATAAATTCCCCAGTACCAAACGCTATTAGTAAAGTAGTGCATGAACCTGTTGGCGTTTGCGGTCAAATTACACCTTGGAATTATCCATTGCTGCAAGCATCTTGGAAACTTGCTCCGGCACTTGCGACAGGAAATGCACTAATCATGAAGCCAAGTGAAATTACACCGCTGACTACGATAAAAGTGTTTGAACTAATGGAAGAGGCAGGCGTACCTGCTGGTGTTGCAAATCTAGTTCTTGGAGCTGGCGATACAGTTGGAGCAGAGCTTTCTAATAATACAGATGTAGACCTTATCTCATTTACAGGCGGCATTGCGACCGGAAAGAAAATCATGCAAGCAGCAAGCGTGAACGTGAAAAAGCTTGCACTAGAGCTTGGCGGAAAAAATCCGAATATTATATTTGCTGATGCAGATTTTGAAGTAGCTGTTGATCAAGCATTAAACGGTGTGTTTTTCCACGCAGGACAGATTTGTTCTGCTGGTACCAGATTGATTGTCGAAGAAAGCATACACGATAAGTTTGTGAACGCACTCGTGGAGCGAGTGAAGAAATTCAAGCTTGGAAACGGTTTTGACGAAGATACGCAAATGGGACCGCTTATTTCAGCAGAACATCTTGCGAAAGTAGAGAAATATGTAGAAACAGGGATGGAAGAAGGAGCTACCTTAGCGGTTGGCGGCAAACGTCCAGAAGATCCGGAACTGCAAAAAGGATTCTTCTACCTGCCTACTATTTTTACAGACTGCACAACAGACATGCGCATTGTGCAAGATGAAGCTTTTGGTCCAATTATCACGGTTGAAAAGTTCACAACAGAAGAGGAAGCGATAAAGCTTTCTAATGACTCCATTTACGGACTTGCTGGCGGTGTTTGGACCAATGATATTGCCAAAGCCGAGCGCTGTGTAGCGAAAATGCGCATGGGAACTGTTTGGATTAATGATTTCAACCTGTATTTTCCGCATGCTCCATGGGGCGGATTTAAGCAGTCTGGTATTGGACGCGAGCTAGGCAGACTAGGAATGGAAGAATATACAGAAACAAAGCATATCTTCCAAAATCTTAAGCCTGAATCTATTAATTGGTTCTAAAGTGATTATCTTAAAAAAACATAACTGCTAACTAGATTAAATAAATGAAGAAGGGTATATTCCTTCCTTCCAATTCCAACTTTCAAGGAGGAACAGTATATGAGTGAAACATATGATATTGTCATCGTAGGAGGCGGGAGTGCTGGTTCTGTACTCGGCGGCCGTTTAAGTGAAGATGGGACGAAAAGTGTACTTGTTTTAGAGGCAGGGCGCAGTGACTATGCATGGGATTTATTAATTCAAATGCCGGCAGCATTGCCATTCCCAGCAGGTAAAAGCCTTTATGATTGGAAATACGAATCTGATCCTGAACCATATATGAATGGACGCCGAATTAAGCATGCAAGAGGAAAACTGCTCGGCGGCTCAAGTTCCATTAACGGAATGATTTATCAGCGCGGAAATCCGATGGACTATGAACGCTGGGGTGCGGATGAAGGGATGGAAACATGGAACTTTGCGCATTGTCTTCCTTATTTCAAACGCTTAGAAAACGCATTAGGATCACCAAATGATAATCTTCGCGGCCATGACGGACCAATTAAATTAGAACGCGGACCAGCGACGAATCCGCTATTCCAAGCATTCTTTAATGCAGGTGTAGAAGCCGGTTATTCAAGAACCCCTGATGTAAACGGTTTTCGTCAGGAAGGATTTGGACCCTTTGATAAACATGTATACAAAGGACGCCGCCTGTCAGCTTCCCGTGCTTACCTGCATCCGGCAATGAAACGTGAAAACTTAACAGTAAGAACACGTGCTTTTGTGAAGCATATTGATTTTGACGGTAAAAAAGCGACAGGATTAACATATGAGCGAAATGGAAAGACACATCAAGTAAAAGCTGGCGAGGTTATTCTCTCAGGCGGTGCTATTAATACGCCGCAGCTGCTTCAACTGTCAGGCGTTGGAGATGCTGAACATCTTCGCTCACTTGGTATTAAGCCAGTAGCACATCTTCCGGGTGTAGGAGAGAATCTTCAGGATCACTTGGAAGTCTATATCCAACATGCATGTCCGCTTCCTGTATCCGAACAGCCTAGTTTAAATAAAGCACGCATGCCTTGGATTGGTTTGCAATGGCTGCTTGGGCGTACAGGCCCGGCTGCGACTAACCATTTTGAAGGCGGGGGGTTCGTTCGTTCCAATGAAGATGTTGACTATCCGAATTTGATGTATCACTTCCTTCCATTGGCGGTACGGTATGATGGCCAAAAAGCACCAACGGATCACGGTTTCCAAGTGCATGTAGGGCCAATGTACTCTGATGCTCGAGGATCATTGAAAATCCGCTCAAAAGATCCAAAAGAGTATCCAAGCATGGTCTACAATTATCTTTCTACGGAACAGGACAGACGAGAGTGGGTAGAAGCGATACGAGTGACCCGTAGGATTATGTCTCAACCAGCAATGAAGCGTTACAATGCAGCAGAACTGTCACCAGGTCCTTCTGTTCAGACAGACGAAGAAATTTTAGATTGGGTAAAAGAAGATGCAGAAACAGCTCTTCATCCATCTTGTACAGCTAAAATGGGACCTGCTTCAGATCCAATGTCTGTTGTTGATCCGAAAACGATGAAAGTACACGGACTTGAAAATCTTCGAGTAGTCGATGCATCGGCTATGCCTTATGTTACAAACGGCAATATCCATGCACCAGTATTAATGCTGGCAGAAAAAGCAGCCGATCTTATCCTTGGCCGTAAGCCGCTGGATCCGATTGATGCCGATTTCTATCGCCATGGCGTCCATCCAGCTGATGCGGGAACAGTAACACAATAACAATATGCTTAAGAAGGCCTCTTTCAGATGTAATTGCGTAAAGGCAATGCATCTGGTTAGAGTGCCTTCTTTTTCTATGGAGAAAACAGTGTATTCTCCTTTTATCCATAATGTGGAAATGTTAGGGTGGTGTTATCGGATTATGAAGGGAGGTATACATTATCGCTCCAGGAGTGCTGCCAATATTCATCGTTGCTGGCCTGATAGAATTCGTCAGTATTTTATTGTTTGTATTTCTACGAGATAGCGGCATGGACATGGGTTCTATTCTTCTCATTTTCATACCGGTAACCTTATTGTCGACGGTCTTATTTCTTGTAGGGATAAGACGGAATAATCATTACCGAGGGTAAGTGTGCCGTATCTCATAAAACCTATCTCTTAGCTTTTCAAAGTGATAGGCAAAGCAGTTTGCAGCTATGATTTACATATAAGCAGATGTGGTAAAGGTACTGAGTGAAATCAGTACCTTTTTTGTTCATAGATATGCTATAGTTTACTGTACCGTCTGGACGGTTAGGGGTGGAGATGTGAATACAAAGGGAAAAATATTAGATGCTACGGCTGAACTTATATTGGAAGAAGGCGTGAGTAATGTCACATTAGCGAAAATTGCCAAGAAGGCAGCTGTAAGTAAGGGTGGCTTGTTATATCACTACCATACAAAAGAAGCATTATTTCAGGAACTTAATTTCGCGGCAATTCGTGAATTTGAAGAAGCAATGGCCCGTCATCTTGCAGAGCAAAATGGCAAGGGAGCTTTTACCAGAGCGTATGCGCTGGCGACACTAGAAGATATTAAGAAAGAGGGTTCCCCGCGCAGCACAGCACTTATTTCTATCTTTAGTGATTATCCGGAAATTATGGCAGTTTGGCAGGAAGGTTATACAAGATGGCAGCAGCGGTTTGAACAAGACGGCTTAACGTGGGAAGCTGCTGCCACCATTCGCTTTGTCTGTGATGGACTTTGGTTTAACGAAGTGGCTGGAACGATGCGTGTATCTGATTTTGCAGCCGACTTATTACACAAGCTGCTTGCGCGTATAGATAAAGAAGAGGAGTGAGGATGTGGGCTATCTATTTTTAGCAGCTTCTATTCTTTTTGAGGTATTAAGCTCGACGATGCTGAAATTATCGAACGGTTTTAAGAACATAATTCCTATAGTTGTATTAGTTGCAGGATATGGCGTCAGCTTCTATGCACTATCCAAAACGCTGCAAGTATTGCCGCTTGGTATCGTCTATGCAACTTGGAGCGGGGTAGGGACCGTACTGACGGTCATAATTGGTATGCTGCTGTTTAAAGAAAAAATTAATAAAAAAGGTGTCTTAGGGATTGCTGTTTTACTTGTGGGCCTTGTGCTAATGAACATTTCAAAATAAGGGGGGAAGGAAAATGAGGGCAGCTTTATACTTAGCAGCAGCAATCATATTAGAGACAATTGCTTCATCCATGCTGAAGGTGTCAGATGGATTTTCTGTTTTGCTTCCATCCATCATTGTCGTCATTGGATATCTTGGAGCGTTCGTCCTCCTATCGCTTACATTGAAGTCCATGTCCTTGTCCACAGCTTATGCGACATGGTCTGGTGCAGGTACAGCTTTAACAGCTATGATTGGCGTCACAATCTTCGGGGAAGCTGTGTCTCTAATGAAGTTTGGCGGACTGCTGCTTGTTATCATCGGGTTGGTGCTTTTAAATACACAACATAAAGCAGAAAAGGAAAAGGAATCTTCTGCTTCCCAATAAAAGAGGTACTGCGCAGGCGCAGTACCTCTTATTTTTTCAACAGTAAATACAGAAAATAGGGAGCGCCGATAAAGGCTACGATAATTCCAGCTGGCAGCCCGTCTGCCGTTGTAATATTACGGCCAATTGTATCGGCTACCAATAGCAGCCAACCGCCGATTAGAGCAGCAACCGGAATCACGAGCTGGTGTCTAGCTCCGACAAGTGCCCGGGCAAGATGCGGTGCCATCAAGCCAACAAAGCTAATACCGCCCGCAACCGATACAGCAGCGGCGGCAATTGCTACAGCGGCTACCAATAGAATGATGCGGTCCCGATTAAGCTGCACACCAATCCCAACACCGACTTCCTCACTAAGAGCTAACACATTCAGGCGATTGGCCATATAAAGCGTGAGCGGCAGAATAATAATAATCCACGGAAGCAAAGCCAGGATAAAGGGCCAATCCGTTCCCCAAATATTCCCTGCCAGCCACTGCGCAATAAAATCAACTTTTGTTTGCTCGGCTGAAGAAATCAACACAATCATCGCACCAGATAACGCCATGGAGAAGCCCACTCCAACTAATACGAGGCGAACCGGCTGCAAGCCATGGCGCTTGCTGTAAGAGAATAGGTAAATGAGGATAGCTGTAACGAATGCACTTGCAAAACCAACAATCGGCAGGGCATAAGCAAAGCTTCCTGCATCAATTGGCATGAACAAGAAGAATAGCGCAATACCTAGTCCAGCTCCGGCATTAATACCGATAATACCAGGGTCAGCTAAATCATTCCTCGTAATCCCCTGCAGGATGGTTCCGGCAATAGCTAAGGCCATTCCCGCTAGCAAAGTAATAACAATACGCGGAAGCCGCACATCAAATAACACAAAAGACTCTGGAAAAGTTCCGTTACCTACTATTGTCGGCAGCAAGCGCGAATAAGAAAGGGAAGCCGGACCGAGCCCCATGCCGATGATAATAGTAAGAATAATTAAAGCGGTCAGAGCAATCATCACAATAGCTTGTCTGCTTTTCTTTGCTGTTTTCATGAGTAAGCTCGACCTCCTCGATGCACGATGAATAAAAAGAACGGCAAACCGAGTGCTGCTACAATTGCCACAAGTGGTGTCTCAAATGGTGCATTGATTGTTCGCGCCGCTGTATCAGCGAGAAGCATGAAAGTCCCGCCGGCAAAAAAGGATAGCGGTAAAATGTAGCGGTAATCCGTTCCAGCAAAAAAGCGGACAATATGCGGAATCATTAAGCCAATGAAGGTCATGTTTCCAACTAAAGCAACAGATGCTCCGGCCAGAAGAATGGTCACTAGAAATAACAACGCTTTAATAACAAAGGTTTTCTGTCCAAGACCAACAGCCACTTCATCACTTAAGCTTAGCAATGTCAGCTGGTGGGAAAGAAATAGGGAAAGAATCGTGCCTGCTAACAGAATTGGAATAACAAGCTGCAGCTGCGTCCAATTCACGCCGACTAAACCGCCGGCAGTCCACGCAGATACTTGCTTAGAGAGCTCGAAGCTTAAGCCGATTGCTTCTGAGACCGCATATAACAATGCCGACACAGCAGCCCCTGCTAAGACTACTTTGACTGGAGATAGTCCGCCAAGGCGGAGAGAACCAATGCCAAAGACGAGCCCAGCTCCAATTGCTGCTCCGATAAAGCAAGCTATAATGATGACGATGTAGTTTGCGCTCGGAATAAACGCCATAGCGGCTGCCAATGCTGCATTGGCACCAGCTGTCAAGCCGAGCAGGCCCGGATCTGCTAACGGATTACGCGTTAAGCCTTGCATAATAGCCCCTGCTACAGCTAAGGCGGCTCCGACAAAGAAAGCACCTACTTCCCGCGGCAGTCTATTCTCCCGAATAATCAGCATATCTTCATTTGTAGGACTGCTGAACAGCGCACCCCATACATCACGTAAAGAAACATCTGCAGCACCGAATGATAAAGCCACAAAGAATGCGGCCAGTGATAATAAAACACCAGCAATAAGTTTTAATGGAAACGATATGTTCTTCATCAGCCACGCATCTTTCTATGTAAGATAAGGTAAAAAAGCTTCCTAAGATGCTAGGAAGCTATCATTAAATATAAATTCAACTAGTGATTCTGTGGAACAGAGTCATCAGTCTGAAGTTTAAGTATGGCTTCAAGTTATTTTAAAAGTCTTAAATATTACGTCCATAGGATTCTTCAACAAGAATAAGCGACGCTGTCTCTGCTGGTCAATCCATAGATTTGTAATACTGTATTTTATTTCCGCAATTCAATGACTGCTTTCATTATATATAAGTTATTACATTATATGAAGGGGGGTGCCCTGTTAGGGGGACAGGGCACTAAGGCAATACGATGAGAATGAGAATGATTATCAATCTCGCTTAATTCCATCATAAAGGCAGAAAAAGTTCATGTCAACATTGATTTTCAGAAAACTTTGCGATATATTATAATGAGAATGATTATCACTATCGGGTGAAGGAGGAATTAGTATGCAGGAAGAGTGGCTGTATGACGTTACGATCATTGGTGGAGGTCCGGCGGGATTGTATTCTGCTTTTTATAGTGGGTTAAGGCAAATGAAAACAAAAATTATTGAGTTTCAGCCTTATCTTGGCGGCAAGCTGCATGTGTATCCGGAGAAGATGGTCTGGGATGTAGGCGGAATGCCACCGCTTCCGGCAGGTAAGCTAATTGATCAGCTGACAGAACAAGCGATGACCTTTGATCCTGAAGTGGTATTGAACGAGAAGGTAACAAGCATTAAACGAAATGATGATGGAATCTTTGAACTGCACGCAGCAAGCGGAGTAAAGCATTACTCCAAGACAATCATCGTTTCTGTTGGCGGAGGTATCCTCAATCCGCAGAAGCTGTCTATTGAAGGCTGTGAAAAGTTCGAAGTAGCGAACCTTAATTATACGGTAAAAGATATGCAGCGATTTAAGGACAAAACTGTCATTATTTCTGGCGGCGGAAACTCAGCTGTTGATTGGGCAAATGAGCTGGAGTCGGTTGCTAAAAAGGTATATGTGACGTATCGAAACGAAGCGTTAAAAGGGCATGAAGCATCTGTAGAACGCCTTATGTGCGGCGGAGCTAAGTGTTTCCTTTGCACCTCTATTACAAAGTTGGTAGCTTGTCCAAATCAGCATAATATTGAACGTGTTGAGCTGACAAATCACGAAACGAACGAAATTGTACAGCTGCCTATCGATGAAGTCATCATTAACCACGGCTATGAGCGTGATATGAATCTGATTGAAAATAGTGAAGTAGATATTAAGCTGCTTGATAACTATTATATTGCAGGAACACCGTGCGGCGAGTCGTCCGTTCCAGGATTGTTTGCGGCAGGAGATATCCTGAAACACGATGGCAAGGTTAACCTGATTGCGGGCTGTTTCCAAGATGCAGCAAACGCGGTTAATAAAGCGAAACAGTATGTGGAACCTACAGCAGAAAAAATCGGCATGGTTTCATCTCACAATGTATTATTCCAGCAGCGGAACCGCGAGCTGTCGAAGAAGTTAGTATAGATTGATTAAATCACATATCAAAGTTATAAGACCAGAAGGATAGTTCATATTCCTTCTGGTCTTTTTGTATAAGAATGCTATATAGAAACCCAACTAACTCCAACCGGATAACCGAAAGAACCAGAAGCATACGGGCTGTGTGAAAATGTTCAGAAATTGTACAGGCTAGAGACATATAGTAAATGATAACAGGACTCTATGCTTGAAAGGTTGGAAGAGATGATTCGTATCTTGATAGTTGATAACAATGGCGTACTTGGTCAGGGAATCCAAGCAATTTTAAATGGAGAAATAGATATGGAAGTTGTCGGAATCTCTAATTGTGTGGACGAAATTGTGCAGCTTATTGCAGAGAATAATCCACAGGTAATGTTAGTAGATACAAGTAAACTTAGTTTGCATGCATTTACCACAATTGAATATATAAAATACCGATTTCCAGCTATCAAAATTGTCTTTATGCTTCCTGAAATTAATCGGGATATGCTTTTGAAGGGTTGGCAATTAGGAACTTCTAGTTTCCTCTTATATGAATCTGATCCAGCTTACTTTATAGACAGCATCCGCAATATTTTTAGAGAAGAACTGGTCTTATCAGGAAAGTTGGCAAGATTCCTTCTGGATGAGGTATATAGGGATGAAAGAAAGAACGTTGTATTTGGATTTCAAAATCATTTAGAAGATGTAATTAACTGAATTGGCTAATGAAGACGTTGGTTTTAGCTAGCATATTAAGAAACCCTAGGCTGGATATAAGTCTAGGGTTTCTTAACCTATTCTACAATTCTTTTATTTTCTTCAGAATGGCTCCAGTAACATCGTCCGTTCCATATTTTCCGCCAAGATCAGGCGTCAGGATTCCTGCTGCAGTCACTTCCTCGATAATATCCAGCAGCTTCTCACCAAGTTCTTCCTCAGCAAAATGATCCAGCATAAGTTTCGCTGTCCATATTTGACCGAGCGGATTGGCAATGCCTTTTCCCACAATATCCGGTGCAGAGCCGTGTACAGGCTCAAACATGGAAGGATATTTGCCGTTCACATTAATATTGGCAGCAGGCGCAATACCGATACTGCCCATAATAGCAGCACCAATGTCTGTTAGAACATCCCCAAATAGATTACTCGCAACAATCACATCAAAGCGCTGCGGCTGGGTGACAAAGAAGGCAGCAAGAGCATCAATATGCTGGCTGTCTGTGTTTATGGACGGATAATCCTGACTAACAGATTGAAAGACTTCATCCCAGAATGGCATCGAATGGACAATACCATTAGACTTTGTGGCACTCGTCACATGTTTTTGGCGCTTGGCAGCCAAGTCAAAAGCATAGCGCATCACTCTTTCTGTACCTCGTCTCGAGAAAACAGCATTTTGAATCGCTACTTCATCTTCTCCGCGGAATATTCTCCCGCCAACTTCACTGTATTCTCCCTCACTGTTTTCCCGCACAACTAACAAATCAAAGTTCTTTGGGCTGACAAGTGGAGACGTAATTCCTTTCAGCAGCTTAGCGGGTCGGATATTAATAACCTGTTCGAATTCGCGGCGTATCTTAATCAGCATACCCCAAAGCGATATATGGTCTGGAACGAGTTTCTGGTTTCCGACTGCACCAAGAAAGATAGCGTCAGCATCCTGCAGGCGATCCAATGCATCGTCCGGCATCATTTGGTCATGTTCCAGATAATATTCACAGCTCCAAGGATAGGCTGTGAAATCAAATTGCAAACCGCCATGCACCTCGGCAATCGCTTTCAAAACTGTCTGCGCAGCTGGTACAACCTCCTTGCCAACACCGTCACCTGGTAAACTGGCAATCTTCAGCTTTTTCATACGTCTCCTCCTTGTTTTGCTTTAGTAATTGTTTCCTGTATTTCTTCATGGAACGCATCCTGTGAAACAGAGGTAATGTAATTAAAGTTGTATAGCTGTTTGGTACTGCTTTAGGGCAAAGTAGCTTAATCAGACTGAGGCAAATCAACGCACGACACCTAAACTGCATCTAATGATTACAATAAAACAGGCATGTAGTTCACCTCTGAAAAGTCTTACTGCTATTTTACCTAAATAGTATATAATTCCAAAATGAAATAATAAGCCAGAGCCAAAGAAAGCAAGGTATCCCTCTATTAATAAAATCCAGTCTATGAAAGGCTGACGGAAACAAGTTAATCTCACGAAAGATGACAAGGAAGGAAACCGATACTATAGGAGACAGAACCTGGTATAATCTGCTATCGCAAATATGGTTTCCATAAGACTATTGCCATTTTATATGTTATGCAATGGGTAAACTATAGAAAGGGGTATTAACTTCTCATTGCTTTACATATTGCTGGATCCCGCGAATCATCAACTGAAATGAAATTATGGACAATACAATAGCCAGTAAAGGTACCCATAACAGCCAAGTTGCTCCGGTAAGAAAGGAATCATAATAATTTCCCATATAAGAGAACCACTCATTTGTAATAGGTGCAGGAGGGGATGGAGAAAAAGGATCGTAACTAACTTTCGTTCCGCCAAAAAAAAGCTTGAAAATACTCAAATGTCCAATAATGAGAAATGCTTGGACCAAGCAGTTGAACAAAAGCTGCAGCAGAGTTGAGAATATACCAGGAAGTACATGAACGCGAAAAAGGTGCCGTCGGGTTGCGCCGAGTGTTTTACTAACGAGAGCGTATTCTCTCATTAAAATATCTTGTACAGTATCAGCAACTAACAAGGTTGCGGGAGGTGCAAGTAAGACACCAATAACTACTATCTGAATTATGATCCGCTCAGCCAGGGAGTAATGAAAACCCTCGAAAGGTTCCCATAAAATTGGCTTTAAGATAAGATAAGCAAGCAAAGAGCCAGGGATGAAATAGAAAGCAAACAAACTATTTTTAATCAGAATCCGCAACTGATCAATTTTATAAAAGCCAAGGACAGTACCAGATACAAAAGCCATGAGTATACCAATTAGAGCAATAGCAATAACACCGCCAATTGTATACTTAGCTCCCATTAACAGTGTAGGAGCAAGATGATTACCAAAATGATCAGTGCCTAGAAAGGAAAACTCAAACGGAGCGAAAGGGGGTCCTTGCAGTTCACCAGCATCGTTGTATGCAAATGAAGTCTGTGCAATATACGAATCAAAAAGAAGGCTGTATAGTATACTGCCTAGCAGTAAGCTTGCGAGTATGAGACTACCAATAAGAAAAGAAGGAATCCAAAGAATTCTCATAGTTCTACTCCTTTCCCTAACATAAAGTAAAGTGCAATCTCCATTAGCTTCAGCAGTATGTAAATGGGGATAAATAGCAAAAAGGCACTAATGAAAAATATTGCAGGTTGGGTGTAGGAAAGCAGGAATGTTGTCAGGCCGAAATTGTTGAATAAAACTTCTACAATGAACAGATTACCTAGTAAAGTGGCAATTATAAATTTTAAATTGTAGGACAGCTGAACGAATACATTCCTTAGTAAATGCTTACGAAGAACTTCAGAATGAGATAAACCTTTCCCTTTTGCCACCTCTATGTATGGTTTTTTCCACTCAATCTCTATTAAACGGGATAACGTTTGGAATAAAAAGAGTGTAGGAACAATACTGAGTACTAGAACTGGTAAAGCGACTGCTTCTGCGTCTCCTGCTCCTGTAAAATGAAAGATTTGAATTCTGGTAAGCTGATAAGCAGCTACAACCAATAACTGTGCTGAAATAATATATACAATATCCGGGATTGAGTGCAGAGTAGAAACAAATATTTGCAAGAGTCTGTTTACACGATGAGGTATAAATAGCTGTGTATAGGAAAGAAGAAATGCAAGCCCGAGTGATAATAGGAACGATAGGAAAAATATAGTGAAGCTCGAACGGAATGCAATGAATATAAGAGGAAATAATGGGCGTTCGATATCAGAGATATTATTGCTGTAGGTTAATGACTGAGGAGTAAGAAGACTGCGGACAAACTGAATTGTTGCATCTACATTTGGCAATTGTGTTCCGGAAGAATTAATAAATAAAGGAATCATACTTATAAAAAGTATAATTAATAAGAAGATAATCAATTTTGTAAGTTCATTCACAAGCACCTTCATATACCAAATCTCCTGTTTTATTTACTTAGATAAGAGGTGTAATATACATCAAATTTTATGTTAACCAATATTAACAATATTCCGAATTATATTCAATATATTTCTATACAAGTGATATCAAGAAATTACAAGCTACAGACAGGGAAATTTTAATCGTTTCATATATCGGAGAAGAAGATGTGGATATCATTTTCAGAAGTAGCATTTCATAGCAAGTCTTTGTGGTTCTGTTTTAGCTTTGGATAGATAATAATACCGGCAAGCATATGCTTTGCCGGTATTATTACCCTCTACAATAGAAACAGCGTAATAATTGCTATCACTAAACAGTAAATAGCAAAATACACGAGCTTCCCTTTCTTCATCACATCAATGAACCACTTCAAAGCAAAGAAGCTCGCAACAAGGGAAGCGATGAACGCTAAAGCGTAAGCGATTAGCAAATCGTTTGAGAAGTCTTTCTGAAGCATATCCGGAATCTCAAGCACACTTGCTCCTAAACTTACTGGTATGTATAGCAAGAAAGAAAACATGAGCGCTGTGTCGCGCTTCATGCCGATTAGCATGGCTGTAACAACCGTAGCTCCGGAACGGCTTACACCTGGAGTCAGGGCAACTGCCTGGCCAATACCGATGAGTAAGGCTTCTTTCCACGTCATTGCATGTCTGCCTTTTGTTCCTTTCAAATTGCGAATAAAGAATAAGAAAAAAGCTGTGACCAAAAGGGCAATGCCAACAGTGAACGTGCTTTTGAGATGTTCTCCAATGAAATCATTAAAGAGTACGCCTAATAGACCTGCAGGAATGGTCCCAATTATAAGGTAGATAACCAGTTTAAAATCATCTTTCACATCTTTTGTAGATGCTTCTCGCTTACGTAGGTACTGCATGGTCGATGAAATCAACCTGATAATATCTTTTCTGTAAACAAGAATAACAGCTAATAAAGAAGCAGTGTTCACAACTACTTCAAAGCTAAGATCATCAAGGCCTAATCCGAACAGATTCTGAGCTAAAATGAGATGCCCGCTGGAACTGATAGGAATGGGTTCTGAGATACCTTGAATAAGACCTAAGATAAAATACTTTGCTAGTAAAATCCAATCCATTTTTTATATCCTCTCTGGATTATCACCAGTTTTTTGCTACTTGGATACCATATATAACTGCAGTTTAATTGTCAATGAGAGGAGAAGAGTCTAACAGCCTGCCAGGCAAGATAAAAGTAATAGAGAAATAAGAAAAAGCCTGCTTTATACACACGTGTACAAGCAGGCTTATAATAATTTAGTTATTGTGCTAAGTAACCGCCATCAATTACAAGTGTTTCGCCAGTTACGAAGTCATTTTCCGTTAAGAATACAATGGCATGTGCGATTTCTTCCGCTTTACCTAGTCTTCCGATTGGGTGTTTTGCTACAAGTGTGTCGTAGAAATCACCCAGTGCTTCTTTGTTCATCATACCAGATTCAACGAAACCTGGATTGACGGCATTAACACGAATACCTTTATCAGCATATTCCACAGCTAAAGATTTAGTTAGTGTATTGGCTGCGCCTTTGCTAGCGTTATATGCAAATGCACCAGGCTGCGCTACAAAGCCTAAGATAGAAGACGTGTTGATAATAACACCGCTGCCTGTTTTCAGCATATTTTTAATAGCGTATTTAGACGCTAAGAACATACCGTCCTGGTTCACCGCGATAACTTTGCGATAGTCTTCATAAGATAGCTCATCAGTCGGGCCCATTTCATTACCAATGCCAGCATTGTTAACCAGAATATCAACTTGACCATAATGGGAAACAGTTTTATCGATTAAGCTCTTAATTGATTCTTCATCCGCAGCATTGAACTCGATAAACAATGCATCAGCACCAGATTGTTTCAGTTTATCTGTTTCTTTTTGACCAGCTTCCGCATTGAAATCTGCAATAACTACTTTTGCACCTTTTTTTGCATATGCTTCTGCTGTTGCTAGTCCGATTCCGGATGCCGCTCCTGTTACAATTGCTACTTTACCGTCTATTGCTGTCATAAATACTACCTCCAATGTAATGGGTAATTTGTACTTCAATTCAATAATGAACTTTATTTTTAGACTTATCAAATTTTAAGACTTATAAGTAAATAATCATCATTTCCTGTACTTATACACAACTGCTTCAAAAGGTCTTAGAATATTATTATTATTATCCACATGTGGATAATTTCTAACCATACATTGCTTTTTATCCCAATCTTCCACACACTCTTTGGGGATATCGTATAAGGCCTCTTTATCGGTCATGTTTAGCAGGATAACCCATTCTTCATTACCCAATCGGCGAATGTAGCCGAATAGCTGATCATGATCATTTAGAATAATATCTAATTCACCGTAGACCATGATGGGGTTCTCTTTTCGCATTTGAATAAGCTTTCGGTAAAACTGCAATACAGAATTGGAATTATTTATACCTGCCTGAACATTAATTTCACTGTAATTTGGATTAACTGGCAGCCATGGATTTCCACTTGTAAAACCTGCGTGAGGGGAGGTATCCCATTGCATTGGTGTTCTGGCGTGATCCCGGGTTTTCTTTTTAATCCTTTTCATAATCATGGTCTTCGATGCACCTTGCTCTGTTACTTTGAGGTTATAGTAGCTGCGGGCTTCTTGTTCCTCTATGGAATCAATCGAGTCAAAGTGAGGATAATTCGTCATCCCCAACTCTTCCCCTTGAAAGATAAATGGCGTACCGCGCAAGGTGTGCAGTAAAGTAGCCAGCAGTTTTGCTGAAGTTATACGATACTTGCCATCATCTGCAAATGTAGAAACCATTCTTGGAGCATCGTGATGACTCAAATATAAGCCGAACCAGCCTTCGTTGTCACCGACGTCTTTTTGCCATTTGCGCAGTACTTCACGGAAATCGTGAACAGACCACGTTTTAGTTTTATATTTATCCTTTTCTTGATTAGCAAGCTCAGCTGCCTCACTGGATAACACCATATTTAATTCTTCTCGGTCGGGCTTCGTATAGTTAAGTACATCATGATCATGAACAGCAGAAGTTTCCCCAGCTGTAAAAAATTCAAAATCCTGTTTCAGTTCACTTATCATCTCATGCAGATAATCATGAACATAGGGACCATTTTTAAAATATTCTTCGCCTTTGGCTTGCAGCTTATCCTTATTTGAATCAGGAAATCGGCGATCTTTAGAAATAACGTTCACCGCATCAATGCGGAAACCGTCTATATCTTTTTCGAGCCAGAAACGCATAATTGCATACATTTCTCGACGTACCATAGGGTTGTCCCAATTTAAATCCGGTTGTTTGTCACTATATAAGTGTAAGTAGTACTCTTCTGTTTGCTCATTCCAAGTCCAAGCAGAGTGACCGAGATGGGAAGTCCAATTAGATGGCGGACTGCCGTCAGACTTTGCTTGCTGCCATATATAATAATCATGGTACGGGTTATCTTTGGATGTTTTAGCTTGCTGGAACCATTCGTGTTCTTGGGAGGTATGATTGGGAATAAAATCTAGAACAAGTTTGATATTACGCTGGTGAAAAGCAGTCAATACAGAATGAAAGTCGTCCATTGTTCCGTACTCGGGCTGAATTGCACGATAATCCTTTACGTCATAGCCATGGTCAATGTTAGGGGAAGCATAGATTGGCGGCAGCCAGACAGCATCAATCCCGAGATAATCGAGGTAATCTATCTTTTCTAAGATTCCTTCTAAGTCGCCAATTCCATCGCCGTTACTATCTTTAAAACTGCGCGTATATAATTCGTAAATAATGCTTTCCTTCCAATACGTTCTCTCCATTTCATCACCTATCTTTCAGTGCCTTTTGCAGGACTATTCCCTTCCTTCCGTAAAAGCATGCAAATAAAACCCGCTTTGCTAAACAGCAAAGCGGGTCAGTTTCGGATTTTCTTGAAGATAAGAATACATGCGGCTGCTGCAAGTCCTGCCGCAACATATGGGGAGATTTCCAGCTTTACTTTAATAGAAAGTTTCATTAGTTTTACCTCCAGCTAAAGTCGGTCGCATTTCTCTCAAGAGCTTATTGCTCGGATTGTTCTTTTATTGTTTCGGATTCTTTCTTTTTTACTCGGTGATATAGCAGAATGCCTGCTAAGCCATAAATGAGACCGAGTGCAGCAAAAGCAATACCTAAGTAAAATTTATCACTAGCCCAAATCATAATTCCTATTCCTGCAAGGATACAGATTGTGCCGAGGAAAATAATATAAAGGGAGTTTTTCTTTAACATAAACAGCCTCCTAAACACGGTTAAACTTATATTATTATAACAGAAAGGAGGCGTCTTTTTCGGCATTATCTAAGAATCTCTCTCGCTTTCCGATAAAATGGAAAGCAATAGAATTCGGGAGAAGCTGTACATCATGCTCAGCTTAGAATCTTGTGACCGCAATGGACCTACCCATCATCTTGTAATGTGCAAAGCGCATTCGAGCAATACTAACGAAGGAGGAGAGAGCAGGCTATGAAGGAGATTTCAGAGGCAATCGCACAACGGGAAGCGGGTAATCTTACAGAAGCTAATAAGCAATTGGTCAAACTAGCAGCTGCTAATCCAGATCATGCGGAGACACATTATCAATGTGCGTGGAGTTTTGATGTGCTGGGACAGGAAAGAGCTGCAGTTCCTTATTATAAACGGGCAATTGCGCTAGGGTTACCAGATGAGCAAGCAGAAGGAGCCTACCTTGGCTTAGGAAGTACATACCGAACACTAGGAGAATATGAGGAGGCGAAGAAAACGTTGTGGAATGCCATAACGTTATTTCCGGAAAATAAAGCACTTCAGGTTTTTATGCCATGGTGCAGTATGATCGCAAGCAGTACGGAGAAGCTATCCAGATTCTCCTGAATTTGCTGGCGAAAACAAGTTCAGATGAAGAAATTCGAACATATCAAAAGGCAATTCGTTTTTATGCAGACAACCTAGATACTGTTTGGTGATAAAAAGAAAGCTCATCTCCACTTTAGGAGATGAGCTGCATTCATGTGTTATTGAGCTGTATAACCACCATCAACAATTAAGCTGTTGCCGGTCATATAAGAAGAATCATCAGAAGCTAGGAATAAAACAGCTTTGGCCATTTCTTCCGCTTTTCCAAGACGCTTCATTGGTGTCATTGTCGAAAGTGTTACTTTATCATCTTCTGGGATGATTGGCGTATCAATAAAGCCTGGGCATAGCGCGTTGATACGGATGTTTTTCTCTGCATATTCCAATGCAAGCGAGCGAGTCAGGTTCACAACACCGCCTTTAGCTGCGTTGTAAGCCGCGGAACCAGGTGAGCCAACCCATCCATACATAGAAGCGGTATTTACGATTGTGCCGCTGCCATTCACAAGCATGCTGCGAAGTGCTTCGCGCGCTACAAGGAAGACACCGTCCAAGTCTACATTTACTGTGTTACGCCATTCCGCATAATCTAAATCATGGGTTGGATGGACACGGCCAATTCCGGCATTATTGAAGACGATATCAACCTTGCCGAATGTCTCTGCTGCTTGCTTGAACAAAGCTGTTACTTCTTCTTCTTTTGTGATATTAGTCTTAATAAAGATTGCTTCGGCGTTATTCGCCTTTAGCTCTGCTTCGACTTCTTTTCCTTTTTCCTCGTTCAAGTCAACAAGGACAAGCTTTGCGCCTTCTGATGCGAAAAGGCGAGCCGTAGCGGCACCAATTCCAGATGCTCCCCCTGTGATTAGTGCTACTTTGTTTTGTAATTTCCCCATTGTTAATTCCCCCAGTATAATTGAATTAAATCGGTTACAATTAAATTGTAATACTTTGCTTAAATATCTCAATCAGTAGCTGAACGGCATATGTCTGCTTATTAGACAGATTAATCAATATTGTTGGACGAATGGAGGACTTTCTTAATGGAACATGTACAAGATTCGACATCCAAGCGGCGTAATCGGACAAAAAAGCATTTTCACGAAGCTTTAATCAAGCTAATTAAGAAAAAAGGATATCAGGCGGTAACGGTAAAGGATATTGTCGAAGAAGCAGCCTATAACCGAAGTACGTTTTATTTTCACTATCAAGATAAGATCGATTTGGCGGAAGATATTCTCGACAAGATGTTTACTGGATTAGAGAAGTCAGCAGGCATGAATTACACGCCAGGCAAAAAGACATATACAAAAGCATTGGATGTGCCATCTTTCGCACTTATCGCGTATATTTATGAACACAAGGAATTTTTCGAGTTAGTCAAATATGATGATACACTTCCAAGCATGCATACACGGTTTCCTAACGCGATTCTTAGCATTTACGAAAAGCAATTTGAGTTCATGACTATCAATGACATGCATGTGAATATGTCATACTTTAAAGTGTATACGGCTTATGGATTTTACGGACTTGTGCGCAACTTAATTGCGAAGGACTTTCAAATTTCAGAAGAACAATTTACTAAAGACGTAATTGAATTATCACAAACACATATCCAGTCATTTAAATACATTGGAGAATAGTGCTTGCTGACCTTGCGCCTTTTCGATAAAGTAAATAAGCAGAACTAGCAAACAGAGGTGTGAAGATGAGATTTAGCGAATTTGAAGTAGGTCAGCGTTATGAAACAAAATCAATCAAGTTATCGAAAGATGCGATTATAGAATTTGCGAAGGTTTATGATCCGCAATATATGCATATAGATGAAGAGAAAGCGAAGCAAGGACGTTTTGGCGACCTTATTGCGTCTGGTATGCAGACGATGAGTGTTTCTTTTAAGTTGTGGGTAGAAGAAGGAATCTATGGAGAAGATGTTGTGGCAGGTACCGGCATGAACAATATCCAATTCATTAAGCCGGTTTATCCGGATGATGAACTGCACGTCGTAGTGGAAGTGATTGAGATCCAGCCCAAACGACGCGGCAACGGAATTGTGACGATCCAGCTTAACACATACAATCAAAATGACGTAAAAGTATTCCAAGCGGAACTGAGTGCTCTAATAGATAATTAAGGAAAAGGGAGGTATCAATAGCGATACCTCCTTTTTTATGGTACTAAATTACCTTGCTTTTAGATCATCAGATGAGTTCGTGGCAGCAGAAGAAGAGCGGAACTCGTTTTGCAGCAGGCTGAAGAGGATGACATCTTGAAATGTTCCTTCCCATTTGCGCCCTTGACGGATAATACCTTCTTGGTAGAAGCCAGCTTGTTGCACGAGTCGTTGGGAAGGGATATTATCTGTATTAACCTTTACTTCAAGCCGATTCAGCTGAATCCTGTCAAAGCCGATATGCAGCAGCTCCTGAAGTGCAGCTGTCATAAAGCCTTGACGCCAAAAGGCGCTGCCAAGTTCGAATTCAATCTCCGCTGATTCATGTAAAAAGTTCAAGCGCTTAAATCCGCACGTGCCCATAATTGCTTTTGTTTCTTGATTCCGGATTGTGTATCGGCTTGCGTGCTTCGTTTCTTCCAGCCGCTTAATCCTTGCTTTTGTTTCTGTCATTGTTTGCAAGGTTTGATACCGTGTCCATTTTGTTACTTCTCGGTCTGACCAAATTGGCAGTAACGCTTCCGCATCCTCAAGTGCAATAGGCTTTAAGAAAACGAACTTGTGAGACATATGCTCCTCCTTGTCAGGATAATTTCTGCGGCCTCTTGTTGTCGTTTTATTATATCGAAAATTAGTAGGAAAGACGAAGACAAGCTATCTGCTAGCACTGTAAGGAAAGCTTGTAATAATACACAGCCAATTCGTCTTGGTCAGTCTCATTAAAGTGTGCTGCTAACTCACTTGCATATGTCCGGACGTTATACTTGTCGCCTGTTGCTTTAAAAAATTCAATGCCTTCCATCCAAACCGATTCAAAATTAGCAGGATCTGCATGCTTTTTATGCAGCATAGCAAACTCCCATTTGTATATATCGTCGTTTTGCTCCATGCTTAACTGAAAACCTTCTTGATAAGCTTCAAATGCCAGCTCCTGCTGACCAGTCTTCCAGCATGAATCAGCTAGAAGATACAAAGTCTTCAAATAGCCAGGAAATGTGCGATCTCTTCTAGCTGCTGACAAATAAGGAATCGCAGCAAGCGGCATTTCCTGTTCTGTATAGAGGTAGCCGATATTATGCTGGATGAGTGTCACAAGGGAATTCTCTCGAGCAACGTCAGTATGGGCAAGCGCATCATTTAGTGCTTGCTCAGCCTGCGGGAAATCTTTTTGTTCAATAAAATTTAAACCGCGCATTAATTCACTGCGGGCTAACAGGTAGCGGTAATCGGGGTATTTCTCAAATACTTTTACGGCGTACTCTGTATGGTAAACAGACAGAGAGCTAATGTCCAAATAATAATATACGGCTGCTTTTCGGAAATGAAAATCTCCGTGCTCCACTTCATCATCGATAGAAACTAGATATTCCTCTGCTTTCTCGTAAGCTGCTAATGCACAGGTATAAGACCTTTCTGCGAAGAGGCGCATTCCTTCCGCTAAATGATAATAATAATGAAGAGCGGGAACAAAGGCATGCTGATACTTGGCGGCCTCTTCGTGAAATTCGCCGCTCTTATCCAAGTCTGAGATAAGCAAGTGGAATCGGCAAGAAAGCAGTAAATACACGATGTATAGCGTCTCTTGCTGTTTCAATTCCTCTTTTCGCTGTTTTAATTCAAGATACAAATCCATTGCAGCTTGCTGCTGTCCGAGCCGAATTTGCATATACCAATCTTCTAAAGCTGTCGTCACGTCTTGATTTAATACGAGCAAACTCCTGTCCATACGCGTCCCCTTTGTAATAGTCTGTCGTTATATATTACCATTTCCGCCGATTTTTGTAGAAGAAGAAGCATCAGATCGAGAATAATTATAATGGATATTCTCTAATGTCGATAGAGCGTGTATAATACATATAGCAATTCTGGCAATGAAAATTTTAACTAAGGTGATGAGTAAGATAGCTACTATAGAACAACTGCAGCAGGAGATAGAGCAGCTTAAGACAAAAGTGGCAAAGTACGAAACAATTATTAAAGAGCTAGCCGCACCTATGATACCCTCGATTGTTCCGAATACGATGCTGGTACCGCTGACTGGAACATTTACGGTGGAGCGGTTCATTCATATACAAAATACAATCGTTAACAGCGTTGTGAAGACGGATACAGACACGGTTGTGATTGATCTGACAGGCATCAATTATCTGGATATTGATGCAACTGGTTATCAGGAGCTAAGTACCAATATTAAGAACCTAACGGATGCGCTAAAGTTAATGGGAATAGATACGATTTTTGTCGGATTCTCAGCCAAATTAGTTCAGAAACTGGTACTGTCCAACTCCGGTTTCCAAGGTTTTGAGTCTTATGCGAACTTCCGGCTTGGATTAAGAAGTCTTTTGAAGAAAAAAGGCTTGGAGATAAAAGAGAGAGAGGAATAGTTACGGAATGAGTTTTCACACACGTGGAAACTCTTTTTCTATCCTTTTCCATCAATATGGCAGAATTCCAACAGTTTAAGATTATCGTGGAAAACGGAGGGCGAACGTGTTACTTCCAATCTGTATCATTTGTTATAATGCGAGTAAATACAAGAAAATGAATAAAGGGTGATTATCATAAAAAAGCTGAAGAGCATCCTGTTTTTCCTGTTGGGAACCATTGCTTTAGGCTTTGGTATAGCGGGAATCGTACTCCCCGTATTGCCAGGGGGACCATTTCTATTAATCGCTTCTTTCTGTTATGCGAAAAGTTCTAAACGAATCGAAGCTTGGTTTCAAAGCACCACTTTTTATAAAAAGTACGTGCTTGCTTTAAAAGAAAACAGAGGTATGACCTTAAAAGAAAAGATCCGTATCAATATTATTGCGGATGCGTTTATTTTGTTTTCGGTATTTTATATAGATATTTTACTAGTGAAGATTGTTTTAATCGTACTTGGTCTCATTAAGCATTATTATTTCATAAAGAAAATTAAAACAATCACCCCTGAACAAGCGCAAGAACAAGCACAAGAACTGAAAAACCAAGCATAGTTCAGTATAGATAGAGAGAAAGGTCGTTTCCTGTGCGGATACGGCCTTTCTTATTGCTTGTTTCCAATGGCAATCCATCTTTCATCGATATCCTCAAAGACAAACAGTTTATTGCCGTATTCCGTCACAATTAATGGCTGTACAATGGCAACACCCTTCTCAACCAGTTCCTGCTGCATCGCAGCTTGTTGATCTGTGATGAAATAAGCATCATACCCATACCCATACTGCTTTCGATTCGGAAAAATCCGTTTTAAAGCAGACTGTGTCAGCATCAGTTCAATTTGATCGCGATAGAGCCATATATGGGGTTCCGAGCCTCCTAAAAAAGCTACAGCACGAAAACCAAGTTTCTCATAATAAGCAGCTGTTGCCTGCATATTCGGACAAGGAAAAATCGGCATTGAATGAGAAAAAGATGGCTGCTTCATCGTAATGTACCTTTCGTGGGAAGATAATCAGGCAGTACGATAAGGCTATATTGGTAGTGGAGTATGGTCTTCATTGTGGTTTCCCCCTTGTTTTCTCTAATACTGCCTGAAGCGTCGTTTTTCCTTCTTGTGAATGAAAAAACGACGAGGATAGGGATCTTCTATGTTCCTACCTTTTGCAGGCGTCATAGTTAAGTAAGAAGAGAAAATAAACCCTTTGCTAACTCAAAGTGTACAGCGTAGAAGGAGGGTGCAGTTGAAAGTCATTTCTATCTTACATCGTTTTGAGGGCTTGGAGTTTATTAACGTTGTGGCTGATCGCTCAATCTTATCTTGAATTGAAGTGTACCAGTCTATATTCTGATAAGAAGCTGTTGACATGACAATTTGTTATGGTATATAATTATCTCGAATTAGAGATAATTGAAAGGCAAAGCAGGATTATATTTTTTTTAGACGAATACCTCGAATTAGAGATAAAATAGAAATTCTATATTTTTTGAATATATATCTCTAATTCGAGATAATTAAAGGAGTGTACATTATGACCAAACAAACGCAAGGTATTCACCATATTACAGCTATTGTCGGGCATCCGCAGGAGAACGCTGATTTTTATGCTGGTGTGTTAGGACTTCGTCTCGTTAAGAAAACGGTGAATTTCGATGATCCAGGTACTTACCATCTTTACTTTGGTGATGAAAAAGGAAAACCAGGCACAATCATTACGTTCTTTCCTTGGCCCAATGCTTATCAAGGCAAGATAGGTGACGGACAGGTTGGTGTCACTTCTTATGCAGTTCCAATTGGGGCTTTGACTTTCTGGGAACATCGTCTCGAAAAATTTGATATTGCTTATACGAAGACGGAACGATTTGGCGAAACATACTTGCAGTTTGATGATGTACACGGACTGCATATAGAGATTGTTGAAAGAGAAGCTGGCGAACTAAACACCTGGACATTTGGTGATGTGACTGCTGATGTTGCCATTAAAGGTTTTGGTGGCGCAACACTTTATTCCAGAAGACCAGGAAACACAGGAGAGCTCCTCGAAAACATGGGATTAGAGAAGGTTGGCGAGGAAGGCGGCTATGTTCGCTATCGTGCAGTTGGTGAGATTGGAAATATCATTGATATTAAACAGACAACAAGCGGTCGCAGCTCAATGGGGGTAGGCACCGTTCATCATATTGCATGGCGTGCAAACGATGATCAAGATCAGCTGAGCTGGAGTGATTATGTGACGAAGTTGGGGTATGGTGTGACACCGGTACAGGACCGAAACTACTTCAATGCTATTTATTTCCGTGAGCATGGGGAAATTTTATTTGAGATTGCAACAGATCCACCAGGTTTCGCGATTGATGAAGAGCAGCATGCAATGGGCGAGAAACTAATGCTGCCGCCGCAATATGAGCAGAACCGCGAGAAAATAGAAAATCATGTGGTGCCGTTTAAAGTGAGAGAACTAGATTAAAGTTACAGAAGGAAAACACCTGTATATCTCGAATTAAAGATAAGGATTCCGATAAAAACTGTTGAAGTATTTTACAGAGGTGGTTTTTATCGCGTGTTGAGCGGGTGGATTGGCAGAAGGAGTGAACGTATAAATGGGATTTCTAAATAGATTATTCGGAAAAACAAAGGAGAATGAAACAATGGAAAACGTAAAAGTAGCAGTCGTATATTACAGCATGGGCGGTACTAACTATCAGATGGCAAAATGGGCAGCAGAGGCAGCGAAAGAAGCAGGTGCAGAAGCAAAAGTACTACAAGTACAAGAACTAGCGCCGCAATCTGTAATTGATGGCAATCCAGCTTGGAAAGCACAAGTAGAAGCAACACAAGATGTACCTGTCGCTTCATCGGCTGATATTGAATGGGCAGATGCCATCATTTTCAGCGTGCCAACGCGCTTCGGTAACATGCCATCCCAAATGAAGCAATTCCTTGATCTGCAAGGCGGCCTATGGGCAACAGGCAAAACTGTAAACAAAGTAGTCAGCGCCATGACATCCGCTCAAAACCCGCACGGCGGACAAGAAGCAACGCTACTATCTCTCTACACATCCATGATGCATTGGGGTGCTATCATCGCAACACCAGGCTACACAGATCCAGTTTTATTCGCAGCCGGCGGTAACCCATACGGCACTAGTGTAACAGTAGGTCAGGACGGTAAAATGATCGAAGACGTAGAAGCTGCCGTGAAACACCAAGCAAAACGCACAGTTTCTGTTGCGGAATGGGTTAAAAAAGGGAATCAGTAAGACATAGTATAAGGTTTACAACCCTGCGTTTAAGAGCGCAGGGTTTTTCATTATGTCCACAAGACATCCTTGCAAAGACGAACGCTTCTCCCTATAAAATGTGCGTGCTATACTAGATGAGTTGAATGGAGTACCCGGAGTTGAGGTGAGCTTTCTGAGTAAAATAAGACTTCTCATTGCAGCTGTCTTGTCTATTGCATTGGCAGTATTGTTCTTTATTAATGACAGAAATGTATTTGGTTATGCAATGTGTATCGTTGCTGTAGCAGTTACAATTGAATACATCAGACAACTTAAAAAGCAGCATGCATCAAAGTAGGGATTCCGCTAGCGGGTCCCTTTCTTTGTATCAGAAAGGAATTCATTTCTTCCTGCTTTAAAATAACATCATGGAGCGACTGTTATATAGCAGCTAAAGAATAAGACATAATAGAGTACGATAATATCCTCTATGGAATCTATCAAAATTAGCATCATCAGGTAGATGGAAAGATGTTGAACCAGTATACTAGAAAATAGGCGGGTTCAGGTGATCGATGAGCAGTCTTATAAAATTTAAGATGAATTTCGCTAGTTCTTACCGAAGTTTTTGTCAGTTTTAGTAAGAGATACATATATTTTTGTCAAAAAGGAGAAGAAGAACTTGTTTCAATGGCGTAATATATTTAAAGGCATGGCAATGGGAGTCAGTGATCTTATTCCGGGCGTAAGCGGGGGAACCATTGCGTTATTGCTTGGGATTTATCAGCAGTTTATCGCATCTATTAACGGTATATTTTCAAAGCGGTGGAAGCAGAGCTTGCTGTTTTTAATCCCAATAGGAATTGGCATTGTGCTTGCGCTTTTGCTGGTGAGCCGTTTAGTAGAATGGCTGATTGAGGCGTATCCTCAGCCAACGTTCATTTTCTTCCTGGGGCTTATTATCGGGATTATCCCTACGTTGCTGAAGGAGATTGATTATAAGAAGTCCTTTACACCGGTCCATTATATCTTGCTTTTACTTGGAGCGGTTTTGGTTGCCAGTACTGCTTTTGTAAAAGATGATAACATGGCTGCAGTGATCAATCATCTTAGTCAAAGTGATTACATATTGTTATTTTTTGCTGGATGGCTGGCGAGTTCTGCCATGATTCTGCCTGGAATCAGTGGTTCGTTTGTGTTGCTGCTGTTGGGCGTTTATCCAACCGTGATCAATGCGGTTTCCAATCTTAATTTCGCGGTTATTCTAACAGTTGGAGCCGGTGTTTTAATTGGTGTGCTCATTACAAGTAAGCTGATTACCATCCTGCTAGCTAAGTTTAAAGCAGGGACTTATGCGGTTATGATTGGCTTTATTGTTGGATCTATCGTTATCATTTATCCAGGTTTGCCAGGCAATGCAATGTTAATCATTGTGAGCATCATTGCATTTATAATTGGTGTGATTAGTGCCTATCTATTAAGTGGAATAGACGTAAAGAAATAATAAGCAAAACAGCCGGCATTTCCGTAAGAGGAAGAGCCGGCTGTTTTGTTTTTGTTTGGGCGTCCAGCTAGAATACTTGTTAATTAAACAAGCCAAGTATCTTATCTAGAAATCCTAATACATCTAAAAAGACAATAATAATTGCAATTGGTGTCACGTATTTCAGGAGATAATACCAAACATTGAAGAACATTTTACCACTCTTAGAACCGAGGGAAATCTCCTCATACAGTGCAATTTTTGATATTTTCAGCGGAACAAAAATTGAAATCAGCAATGCACCTAAAGGCATTAATACATTACTAACTGTAAAATCGAACAGATCAAATATCGTTTTGTCGAACACCAAAACATCTGACAATACACCATACGACAGACAAGATGGGATACCGAGTACGAAGATTAGCAGTCCAAGCGTCCAAGCGCGTTTTTTGCGTTTTGTTTTGTCGCGTTTTGTAGTAGCTGCCACGAATATTTCCAGCATAGAAAAGGCGGAAGTTAATGCTGCAAATAAGAACAATAGTAAAAAGATGATAAAGAAAATCACACCGAACTGCATCTGACTAAATACAGCAGGTAATACCGCGAATATTAGTACAGGTCCAGCGTCTGGCTCCATTCCAAATGAAAATACCCCAGGGAAAATAGCCAATCCAGCCAATAACGCAACCAAAATATTAATGACAATAATAGAGATGGCTGAGAACGGCAGGTTCTGCGTTTTCGGCAAGTAAGACGCGTACGTTACCATTACCGATACACCTAATGATAAGGTGAAAAACGCCTGGCCAAGTGCCAATAGAATGGATTCAGATGTTAGTTTTGTGAAATCAGGAACGAGTAAAAACTCAATTCCTTCAATGGATTGATCTAAAGTGACAGAGCGGATAACTAATATAAGAAATAAGATAAAAAGTGCAGGTATCATAATCTTACTAGCTTTTTCTATGCCCTTTTGTACACCCTTCGCTACAACAACAATCGCCATTAACATGAAGACAAGCTGTGCTAGGAGCGTCGACCAAGGTTTGGCGATCAATTCACCAAACAAAGCACCATACTGATCCTGAGATAGACCGTTTAATCCACCACGTATTGCTTCAAACAAATAGATAATAATCCAGCCGCCAACTACACTATAAAAGGATAACAGGATAAAACACGTTACAATTCCTAACTTTCCGATTAAGCTCCAAGAAGAGTTGGGGGCAAACTTTTTATAAGCTGTGACAGCATCGCTTTGGGCTCTGCGGCCAACAACAAATTCCCCTAATAATAGCGGGGCTCCTAATAATACTGTAAAAAATAAAAAGATCAGAAAGAAAGCACCGCCCCCTCCTGTTCCGGCGATATATGGAAACTTCCAAATAGCACCTAAGCCAATAGCAGACCCAGCTGCTGCAAAAATAAAACCAAGTTTAGACTTCCATTGTTCTTGGGACATACATGACTCCTTTCTGAATGTGTAATTCAGGCATAATAAAGATATTAACATATACAGCAAAGGAATAGTTTGATTTTTTAAATATTTAGTTAATTTATAGGTGAGGATCTGATTTTATTTTACATACCTAGTATAAAAAGGGTGATTGTGTGGCAGCAAACAGTTTTCAGAAACAATAGGGAAAAACGTTATACTGCTAAGAGAAAAGGATATTTTGTTACAGTAAGAGAACTATGTATTGAATAATCTTATCTATTGGGAGTTGGTGGCATTGAGTTACAAAGTTAACAAGGAATGGCTTTATGAACAGTTACATAATCCGCAAGTTAGAATCGTAGACTGTCGATTTGAATTAAGTGAGCCTGATAAAGGAGAAAACCTTTATAATGAAAGCCATATCCCTGGCTCTGTCTATTTTGATTTAGACAAGCAGTTATCGGGTTCTGTAGAAAAGCATGGCGGCCGGCACCCGCTTCCTGATATGAAACATTTTCAAGCTGCTATCGAAAAAGCCGGAATTGATAACACAACGACAGTCATAGCTTATGACGACAATGGTGGTCAGTTTGCAGCTCGCTTTTGGTGGCTGCTGATGTACGCAGGGCATGAAAGAGTGTATATACTGGACGGAGGTTTAAAAGCTGGACTGGAGCTGGGTACAGCACGACCAAGGAAGTGCCTGAATATCAACCAGCATTGTTTGAAGTGACGATTCAAGACGACATGTTAGCTTCTTATGAGGAAGTAAAAGAGATTGTAAATCAAAAGACGAAATCTGCAGTATTAATTGATGCAAGAGACGAGCGACGCTACTTAGGCGAAGTCGAACCTATTGATAAAATAGCCGGACATATACCAGGTGCGATTAATAAATTCTGGGCAGACGGGTTAGAGCAAGGTTCATTTAAGGACCAGGAAGCACAGAGAAAACGATTTGCCGAGCTGAATCCAGCTAATCCTGTCATCGTGTATTGCGGATCGGGTGTAACAGCTGCGCCTAACTATATTGCTTTAAAGATGGCCGGATTTGAAAATGTAAAACTGTATGCAGGTAGTTATAGTGATTGGGTGTCTTATGAGCAAAACCCGGTGGCAAAAGGGAAAGAGTCTTAAGATTAAATGGAAGAGGAACATAACTTAAGCGGATTGTTCTTCTTCCTCATTTAAACGTCTATGCTTCTTTCTTTTTACTGTTATAAGGTAGAAAGCAACTAGCACGATAGCTGACGATATTGTACTAATATAAGGAGACTGTTCTGAAACGATAAATAGAGACGGAATATCTCCTACTACGCTGTTATCACTTACAATAAACAATACAAGAAATACGTTATTAGCAGCATGAGCTCCAATAGATAATTCCGCAGAATTACTTTTGACTGCAATATACGTGAACATAAAGCCAATGAATACATAATGGAAGCCTACAACTATAGCTCCTCTATTCATCTCTGGATTTACAAAATGCAGAGAACCGAATATTAAGCCTACTATGATAGACAATAAGATAGGGTTTCTCAACCATTTTCCTGCCCACTGCAAGATAAATCCCCTAAACATCAACTCCTCACAAGTAGTTTGGATTGGCACGAGTAAGACTGCAACCAATACCAGCCACATATAGTTTAAGAAATCGAACGGATGTAATGAATACGATTGTGGAAAGATGATAAATTCCACGATACTCTCCACTGCCATAAGGCCGAAGAAAACTAGAAATCCATAAAGTATCTTCTTCCAATTGATTTTTGAATATGGTGTAATCAGGGTTCTTAATGATCTTTTATGGATGACAGCAATGCTGAACCATATACCTAATACCCAAGCAAACATTGGTATATGAGATAAAGCAAGATCTGCTATTGGTCTTCCTAAGATTAATTCGGGTGTATCTAATGCAGCTGGGTCTATTAGAGATAATGCAAGTGCATAGAAGAAACCGCTTATTAGAATAAAAAATATAATGGTTAGGAGAGATAGTAAATAGCGCCAAAAACTATTCTTTCCTTGTTCAATACTTGTAAATGATTTTTTCATCACAATGTTCCTTTCATATTATTAGGATTATTACTTGTAAGACTAATAATCTTTACAGCGACTTCTTTAATTACATATGCTCATTCTCCAAATCAGGGAGCATTCGGTTTAAATTCTACCTTTTATTTCCACTTTGTACAAATAGATCTTCCAATGCAACATCTACCTGCTGATTTCAGCTACAAAGGAAATGTAGAATCTTTTCTTATTGCAATCAAGATAAGCATGAATAAATAACAGTTATGGTAAAGCATGCTTGTTTACAAAATGTGCTCGACATATTATAGTTATTAAAGATTTATTATATCTATAATTAAAGGGGCTAATTAGATGAATCTTAAATTACAGAAAAAAATCACCACAGTAGATAGTATTGAGAGATTGCCGGCAGAAGAAATGTTCGAGTTATTGTCTATGAAGGAAGGTGATAACGTATTAGACCTTGGAGCTGGTACAGGTTATGTTTCGCTGGCCATTGCAAAGCGAGTTAATACGGTACATGCATTCGATATGGATCAAGACATACTTGCCTACTTGGATACACAGGCAAAGGAAAGGGGCATATCGAACATTAACACAGTTGAAGGAGATTTCCGCAAGATACCATTAGATGACAAGCTGATAAATATCACGATTGCCTCGATTTCTTTGCATGAAGTGCAGCCCCTTTCAACGGCTCTAAAGGAAATCAACAGAGTTCTGGATGATAAGGGCTTGCTTTTGTGTATTGATTTTGAGGAGACAGCGTCTACATCAGGACGCAGAGTGTCATCGAAAGATATGGCAGCAGAGATGCAGAATGCGGGCTTTACAATCGTTGATACAATCTTCCCCACAACCAAAATCATGAATCAGTCTATATACATGATTCTTGCTCAAAAATAACCAAAAAGCCTTGTGCCAATCATATTGGCACAAGGCTTCTATTTTACTTCGTTGCTTTCGGTTTTGGTCTTCTAATTTGACCGATTCCTAATTCTTTCGCTTCTTTATTTAATGATTTAAGTAAACTGATTACCATGAAGCCCATTATCACCGAGAACGGGAGGGCTACGATAATCATCGTGTTTTGCAGGGCCTGCAATCCACCTGAATAAAGCAAAGCAAGTGCCGTAATGGCTAGGAACACACCCCATATTACTTTGATTTGGGTACTTGGGTTTTGAGAACCGTTTGTTGTCATCATACCCAAAACAAATGTACCGGAGTCAGCAGAAGTAACAAAGAACGTTACGATAATTAGAATAGCTAGAATAGATAGCGCCATGCTTAATGGAAATCCTTCTAGTACACCGAATAGCGATTGCTCATTTGATAGTGACGAAATAGAGACCATTCCTGCTAATTCAGCTTTGATTGCCGCACCACCCATAGTAGTGAACCATAAGAAACTAATGAGAGATGGAACAATTAGAACATACGTAACAAACTCACGGATGGTTCTTCCTTTTGATACACGAGCGATAAAGATACCAACAAATGGGGACCAAGCAATCCACCAAGACCAATAGAAAATTGTCCAGCCGTTGATCCAGCTGCGGGATTCTTCACTTAATGGTGCGATACGTAAGCTCATATTAACGAATTGCTGTATGTAACCGCCTAACGTATCAATAAACAAGTTAAGTGTAAATATCGTTGAGCCGAAGAAGAATACCATGATGAATAGCAGAGCAGTAAGCCCCATATTCAGGTTACTCAAGATTTTAATTCCTTTGCTCAAACCAGTTAAAGCGGAGATCATAAATAAAATGGTAACAATAACTACAATAATCGTTTGCGTCGTCATATTACTTGGAACGTCGAACAAATAAGACAGTCCGCCATTTATTTGCGCTGCACCAAACCCTAATGTAGTTGCAACCCCAATTACAGTCGAAATAACTGCTATCGTATCAATTACTTTACCGAGTGGCCCATCTACATGCTTACCAAGTAATGGACGCAAGGTTTTACTGATTAAGGCACGCTCACCTTTTCTAAATGTAAAATAACCCAGTACTAAAGCAACAGTACCGTAGATTGCCCATGCATGAATTCCCCAGTGGAAGAATGTAAAACGCATAGCATCTTTAATACCTTGATCAGTTCCAAGCTCCCCTGTAGGTGAACTAATTGCATAGTGACTGATCGGTTCAGCCGTTCCGTAGAAAATTAAACCAATTCCCACACCAGCGCTAAATAGCATGGCAAGCCACGTTGGCTTAGAGAATTCAGGCTTATCATCTGGTTTACCAAGTTTGATACGTCCAACTGGACTTACTAATAAATAGAAACATACTAATACAAACACAGCTACTATACCTAAGTAATACCAGCCAAAGGTATCCGTAATAAAAGCTTGTGTGTTCGTTGTGGCACTCTCTAGCGTATCAGGAATGGTGACTCCCATAATAACAAGAGCTGCCACAATCGCTATTGATGCATAAAACACTGCTGAGGCATTCTTCATATGTTATGTATAACTCCTATCGTTGTATTTTTCGTGGTTTATTACTTTAGTGGAGAACATGTAGAAATGAAAAACCAGTAAAATAAATTGTACAGAAGCAATTATTATCATCCATACATACTCTTTTTAAAACTAACAAATAATCAGAAGTGATAACAAATTTTTTAACTCTAGCCCCGCTAAGCTACAGATAAAAAATCTGGTAAGAGGTATGTATACTAAGATAATGGGACTTTTTGGGGTACTTATATAGCTTAACAAAGAGAAAACTATAAAGCACATGCGATATACACGATTTATTTGAGTTCTAGAGCCGTTAATCAGTATTAGAGTAATCTGACCGTCTTAATACTCCATAATGCTCTAGATTATGGACTATATGACGCGCAAGTCCACCTTATTTCACGAAATAAGCAGCTAATAGACATATTATTACCGTCAAGAGCAGCAATGATACAGTGGTCAGACTAACTAAAAATTACTTTTTATGGTTACGAAGGAGGGTGATAATAAATTTTGGTTTTCCTTTTCTTCTTTCTTGAGAAATCGCTAAGACTTGAGCGAATATTCTGATTTGGGATATACTTGGTTGCAGCAGAGAGATGTTTGAGGAGGATCTTGTTGAAAACATATACAGTTCTATTTATTTTTATTTTACTCATGCATACGATGACGCTAGTAAATGTAACGCTGTTCGACGGAGAATGGAATGGTATTGTAATATGGGCTTCAAGTATTCTGTTTCTGGCGGCGGTATTTTTTCATGCTGCGGAATACCAGGCACATAGAAAACACAAAAAGAAGAATCAATAGTGATACGGTAGTAGTTCAGAAATCAGATACTATAGCAGTAATTTTTATTTTCACTGATGTTGGACTGGTTAATTCTTTGAATAGGTAGGAGAGGCACTCTTTATAGGGGTACCTCTCTTTTTTTTGTCGTATCAGCAGGGGGAATTTGTCTTGAAAGTTCAATAAAGAAGCAAGATACAACAGCAATCTACAAAAGATTTACGAGTTTCATCGATATTAATTTTTGTTTAATAAATTTTAACAATAACCAAACAGCTATAACGGCTAATGTTTGCTACATTTTATAGAGAGTGGAGGTTTGCGGATTGCCTAATCATTAGAGGAATAAGAAGCAGATAACTGTCCTAAGGGAGCAAATCGGCTGCCTACTGCAGAGCAGCAGGGAAAGGAGTGAGCCTTAAACGCCTATTACACGTGTAGTCTTTGTAAAATATCGTGAAAAATTCATTACTAATATAGGAAATGAAGCCAGGAATAACAACAAGACTGTCAGGCTATTAATCTGAGATATGAGGTGCGTCATGATCAGAGATATGTTAGAGGTTTTGAGTCACTTTATTTTCTATATAGGGATTTTATTTACACTGTTATTTGTATATAAGATGATCTATGTAGTTGTTGCGTTTAAGGCAAGAAGAGAGGAATCTCCAAAGGAACAAGATGTCCCTCTGTCTAAGTACGCTTTCTTAATCCCGGCACGAAATGAAGAGCTGGTAATCGGTCAGCTGATCCAGAGCATAAAGGATCAAGATTACCCAAAAGAATTATATGACATCTTTGTCGTGGCCGATAACTGTACTGATAATACAGCCAAGATTGCCAGAGAGGCAGGAGCAATTGTTACAGAACGCTTTAATGAGAATCAAATTGGAAAAGGATATGCACTAAAGCATGTACTAAACGTCATAGATGTGAATTATGCCGCTGCTAATTATGATGGCTACTTTGTCTTTGATGCGGACAATCTTCTTGATAAGAACTATATTGCAGAGATGAATAAAACCTTTAACGAGGGATACAGAATCGTAACCAGTTATCGAAATTCCAAAAACCACGATGAGAATTGGATTACCTCTGGTTACGCACTTTGGTTTCTGTATGAAGCGGAATTCCTTAACCGCCCAAGAATGTTCCTCAAGACAAGTTGTGCTGTTTCGGGAACAGGCTTCTTAATCCATTCGGATGTAATAAAAGAGAACGGAGGCTGGGTGCATCATCTGCTCACAGAGGACATTGAATTCACAGTCTCTCAAATCATTCAAGGTGACAAAATCGGATATTGCGGCAGCGCCGTGTTTTATGACGAACAGCCGTCTACATTCAGTCAGTCTTGGAAGCAGCGATTACGCTGGGCAAAAGGGTTTTACCAAGTGTTTATGAATTACGGAAAAGGACTGTCCCATGGAGTGGTTCGAGGTAAAGGAAATAAACTTTCCTGCTTTGACATGATGATGACAGTCATGCCAATTATGATCTTAACAGTACTCAGTCTGCTCACTAATATATTGATACTGGTACTTGTGGCGATAGAAGGCCGAGGACTTGCCGAGACTTATACGACAGGAGTAGCAATTGGCATTCTAACTATGTATGGTTCTTTGTTTCTGCTGGGATTGATCACAACCATTGCCGAGTGGAATAAGATTCGCTGTCCGAACTGGAAAAAGATCTTCTATTTATTCACGTTTCCGCTCTTTATGTTTACATATCTGCCTATATCCTTGTTTGCTCTATTCAAGAGAATTGAATGGAAACCGATCAGGCATACAGTCGTCAAATCCCTTGATGACCTGCGGGAGAGTTAAATAGGAAAGCTTAGAAAAGCAGGCAGATGAAGAAGCTTCACAAATGAGAGCGAAGAGAAACTTCTTTCGCTCTCATTTTTAGTGGGAGAAGTCCCCCTTGCACCTGCTGCAGAGGGTGTACACGTTTATTTGCCGATCATTCTAGAAACAATAAAGAGAATTCTCCTCCATCATTCTTCATAAAACCCCGTGTAAACTCTCCCAAACCGCTATATAATGACAGATAGATACAAAACTGGACGGAAAGAAGGCAAGCAAATGAAAATTACCATCATCAGCGTCGGCAAATTAAAAGAAAAATACCTCAAGCAAGGCATAGAAGAATACACCAAACGCCTCGGCGCTTACGCCAAGGTAGATCTAATCGAAGTACCGGACGAAAAAGCCCCTGAAAACTTAAGTGAAGCCGACATGCAAATCGTCAAACAAAAAGAAGGCGACCGCATATTGTCGAAAATTGGCCCCGACGACCACGTCATTTCCCTGGAAATAAAAGGCCAAATGATCACATCTGAACAACTCGCGTCGAAAATTGACAGTCTAGCGACATATGGCAAAAGTAAAATTGCCTTTGTTATAGGCGGATCCCTAGGTTTGAGCGAAGAAGTGATGCAGCGGAGTGATTATGCGCTGTCGTTCTCGAAAATGACATTCCCGCATCAGTTGATGAAGCTGGTGTTGGTGGAGCAGGTTTATCGGGCGTTTCGGATTATTAAGGGGGAACCGTACCATAAGTAATTAAGGTTTCTATAAGAGAATTCTAAACTGCGGTATCTCTAGGAGATTCCGCAGTTTAGGCTTAACGTATTTTAATTGTTAACATCCTCAACAGGATACTTTCTTTCATTCTTAACAATTTTCTCTTCAACAATCTTCTTAACATCCAATCCAAGATCAGAGCATAACATCAATGAATAGATTAAGACGTCTGCAATTTCCTCGCGAATATTTTCGCTATTTCTCATAAGAGCTTCACCACTGTTAATCCATTGAAAGTCTTCTAACAGTTCAGCTGCTTCAATGGATATTGAGATTGCAAGATCCTTTGGATTGTGGTACTGTCTCCAATCACGTTCATCTCTAAATTTGTTTATTTCGTCAATTAAATGCTGAACATCGCTCATGCCTTTCTCCTCCTGTCTAAATCTAGTAGGTGTTGTCTCAATGCAGGATCTGTCGCATAAATATATAATCCACGAATTCCGCGTTTCATTAGGACATTAATGGAATTGAGTATAATTTCTTCTTTGACTTCTTGATTCTTTTCATATGACAAATCTGAACGTGATGTGAATGCACCTGTATCTTTATATTTGGATGGATCAATAACTAGTAGACCTGTTCTTTTATCATAACCTACAGATGGGCCAAGAACTACACCGACATAGTTAAGGTCGAAGCCTTGGACAGTATAAATTGATCCAACTTCTCTAATAGATTCAGGATTTTCAGCCCAAGCTACGTTATTTGATGTATTATTCCAAGGCATGTTTATGCCTTCCTCATTAACAATGTAGGTTTCATTATCTTTTTTATGTAAATAGTCAAAGGTTGAAACAATACGGGATAATCCAAACTTATTATTTTTATCTTCTATAGCATGCTTAAATGACTCCGCATTTTCAAATACCTCAAGTTCAAATTCAGAACCTGTTTGTAAAGGTAATGGTAATATTTTTTTGGTTACAAAACGGTTAATCCAATTAATTGTTTCGTGGTTGGCGTTCATTCTCATTTGATCTGTCAGTTTTACTTTTTTAGCTGAATACTGATTGGTAATCTCTTCGAGTAAACGCTCATTCCAATAGCTTTTAATCTTTAGAACTTGTTTTGGGTCGAATATGACGACAGTAATCTTGCTGCGTTTTATAATCTCATCCAATTGATTATCATAGTGAAAATTATTATAGGTATCTTCCTTCGTTAAAAGTAAATGAGCTTCATCTATAAGAACGATGTCAGCACTAGTTCCCGACCTTGTTCTTTCATTGATGAAAGGCGTAGGCCTCTTAAGACTTTTTTTCTTAATGTTAGGTAGACTGTTAGCAATGCTTTTATATGTCTTCAGCATTTCACCATTGTTCACAAGAAGGTAATTATCAGTGCTTTCTAAGTTGGATCCTTCCTCCCTGGACAGATCTTGAATCGTGTTAAACAAAGAACTCAACAGAACACTCTTACCAGTCCCTGCATCTCCTTCGATTGTAATAACATGATTGCCATCTTTTTTTATATGTTCCTTACAGAAATCTAAAATATCATTCTTGATGTCAATCTGCAGAGGGGACAGTTCCTTATAAGGTGAGAGTTTATAGATATCCTTGTTTCGAAGGTTCTCAAGAGTATTACTTACAATATGTTCTTTAAGAAGGTTATCCCAGATTGTTTTAAAAAGTTCTTCATTGTAGAAAGGTTTATCATAGTAATTGTGCATTTCTCTTGTGCTGGTTTGACTTACATTTTGTAGCTGGTAGTGGTTATCGGCAATAAAAAAATTAATAAGATTGGACTCTATATTATATGTTGCAGACTGGTTGAACTTTTCGTGTCCAATTAGAATAGAGCGGTCTAGATTCTTCCGCCGCTTATTATCTAGATGATTCTTTAATCTTCTTGCAGCGTGAACTGTTTGTCCAATATACGCAGTTGGCTTCTTTTTTTCGTTATATAGAATATAGACAATAGGATAATTGTTTAAATGAATACCTTTAGCGATATTATAAGAATCTCTATTAAATTCTTGCATTTCAAATACTAGTTCACTCATAATAACAGCCCCGACAAGTTTATTTTGTCCTAATATTATCACAAAATTCTTTTGAGAAAGAGAATGAAATTCCAAGAAATAAAATCCTGTGTTGGTCTATATTCCGCAAGCTCCAAGATAGCTTTATTTATATAAAAGAAGGTCTGCGAAGGCATGGAGTATTAATTACACTAAAAATAAAAATTTTGTCGGCATCGAACTAAGTGTCTGCCAAGCATATCTGTATCTAAACGTAAACGTAATCGTAATCGTAATTAAACTGCCCCGCATGTTCTTTTAAGTTCTAACTACAATTTTAAAAAAGGTGATACTTCCCAACAGCTTTTCCTCCACTGACTGTCAAAGCGAAATGAAAACATCTGCTATAATGTAAGAACATAACTAACGAAGAAATATATATCAGAATAGCAGCTAAATCTACGGATATAGCTCCTAAATTGTGTAATGGAATCTCTACATTACTTTCACAAAAGAAAATAGTCAGCAGTTAGGGGTTAGTAGGTATGATTATTGGTATATTAATTTGTGCCATTGGGTTACTGCCGTTTTTTTTAGCATGGAGCATGAGCAAGGTATACGATGAAACAAAGTTATCGGCAGGCATGATTATATATATGATTTTGATTACAATTTGGCAGTTGGATACCGGAGTTCTTTATTTTAAGGATATTCTGTCAGAGGATACGGTTCTATTTCTGTTCAAGTTGTTTCGGATAGGACCAACTTTCGGTCTATCAATAGTATTATATGTAGCTTATAGAATTATTATAGACCAGCCATCAGTGGTGAAAAAGGGAAATTGGCTGGACGTTTTTTATGCTTTTTTCACCAAGAAAGCACTTATTGTCTTCACTATATGGAGTGCTGTTGTATATGTGATAAATTGGACTGACTTAGGTGTTAAAGGATTGACTGTGACCCATTCAAGGTTTACTGGTGTTTATTATTTTCCTGATTACGGACCGCTATTTTGGGTGTATCTTTTGCACATGGCTATTATTGTCTTTTTCTTAATTATTCTACCTATATTGTCGATGAGAATACGAAATTCATACTTTAAGAACTTCCTTATGGGTTTTTCACTTAATGCGTTGCTGCTGGTCATACCAGGAATCTTGAATTTCTTTCCTTTAACTGGCGTTCTTACTAGCAGCATTGGTGTCATTTTATTTTCAGTGGTCAACATGCACATTTTTGTGAAGTTGAATGTAGAATTGAAGGTTCATTCTTTTGAATTAATGCAAAAACAGAAAAAACTAGATTACACGGGTCACCTGACTGGCAGTTTGATTCATGAAGTGAAAAACACAAACTCTATTATTAAAGGTTTCTCCAGCTTGATGGACAAAAAGGGTTCCTTTGGTGAAGGGGATAAACGAAAACTGAATATGATAGCGAATGCATCGGACCATTTAGAGGAGCTGACAAATAATTATCGTACGTACATGAAGTCACCTGCAGTGACTTATAAAACAGATGATCTTGTGAAAATCATTCAAGAGTCTATTGCATTTACAGGAGGGATGCTCGAAGAAAACAAGGTTGAGCTGGAATTTACAAATATATATTCACCGCTCAATGTGTATCTGAATAAGACCAACTTGAAACAAGTGTTTATAAATTTGATTAAAAATAGTGTGGAAGCAATGCCTGAAAACAGGACGAGGAAGAAGATAACCATCAGCACCGAGGTTGATGATAGAAGTATAATTGTCCACTTTATAGACACGGGGGAGGGTATACTACCTGAAAACTGGGTGAGTATATTCGATCCTTTTGTGTCAGTGGGAAATAAAAGTGAAGGAATGGGATTGGGTCTGGCCTTTGTGAAGAAAATGATGATTGAACACCTGGGAGATATAAATATAGTCGACAGTTCACTGAATGGCACCCATTTCAAGCTGGTATTACCACAAGAAGGAATGCTGAGTGGCGGTGGCAATATAAGTTGATTCGGTAAGTGGAAGACAAGTACAGTTACCCTTCTTTTTCTAGCAGAAGACGGATTGACGCGCTTTCCTAGTGGTAACTTCATAAGTAAGGTGGTTATAAAAATGCTTAAAGAAGTCTGCGTAGAGAATTTTACAAAAGTCCCTGAAGTGATTGCTAAAGGAGCTGACAGGATTGAGCTTTGTGACAACCTTGCAGCCGGTGGGACAACAGTAAGCCATGGTGTAGCCGAAGTAACGATTAACTATTGCCGCAGTAATGATGTTCAGGTTATGACAATGATAAGGCCAAGGGGCGGCGATTTTGTTTACGGTAAAGAAGAAATAGAGATCATGAAGCGGGATCTTGTTCATGTAAAGAATTTAGGAACAGACGGAGTGGTGTTAGGTTGTTTAGATGCCGATGGCTGTATTGATGAACAAGCTATGAGCGGCTTACTAGATTTAGCCAAAGGACTAGAGGTCACCTTTCACATGGCATTTGATGAAATACGGCCTGAGAATCAGTTTAAAGCAATTGATTGGCTGGCCGAACATGGCGTGGAACGAATTCTAACGCATGGAGGTCCTTTAGCTACTAAGATTGAACAGAATCTAGTCAGGCTGAAGGAATATATTGCATATGCAAATGACAAAATTATTATTCTCCCCGGCGGAGGAATTACAACGAAGAATCTTACATCAATCACATCTGCTTTAAATATCCGAGAAGTTCATGGGACAAGAATCGTTGATTGAAAGAGCTATTGCATCTGTTAATGAAACTTTATCTTCCTACGTTTTAAAATTTCTCACTTGTGGTAAGTATAACAAGCAGCTTTTACATACAGGTTAATGAATACTAGATTTATAGTAGCGTGATAGGATACAATTTTCTTTGTTGGATCAACTATGAAATACGCATACATACAACAGGTGGGATAATTTGAAGAGATTAATAGGGACAGGAGCTATCTTGGCAGTCATGTTAGCTGGCTGTTCACAGAGCGCAGATTCACAACCAGATCAAATTGAAAAATCGGAGAAGGCCTTTACGGAGGAGCATTATGCAGAGGAGCAAATAGCTAGTTCACCAAGATTTGCTTCGGAAGCAAACTATCAAGCTATTGCACCGTCGGATTCAGCAGAGAAGCTTGAAACGCATTATACGGATAAGCAGCTGGCTGAAATGCCAAGTTCAGAGGCGCATGGTGATGATACGGATAGGAGTGTTCCGTTAGGCCAGACTTTGGAAAAAGGGGCAGAAGATCAAACGGATGGACCGCTGCAGGATCATCGAATCGTTTCCTATTATGGTCACCCACATTCAGAGAATATGGGGATTTTAGGTGAGTACAGCCCTGAAGTGTTAATGGATAAACTAAAAAACCAGACAGAGGCTTATTCCGAATTGGACCCGGAAAGACCTGCTATCCCTGCAATTGAATTGATTACCACAGTTGCGCAGCGAAGTCCTGGAGAAGAAGGGCATTATGTGCATGCAACACCGGATGAGGAAATTGAGAAATACGCCAAATTAGCGAAAGAAAATAATGCCCTGCTGATCTTGGATATTCAATTAGGGCAGGACACAATCATGAATCAAGTAAAATCTATAGAGAAATATCTGAAACTGCCATATGTTCATTTAGCGATAGATACAGAGTTTCATGTTAAAGAAGGACAAGTCCCTGGGGTGAATTTAGGGCGTGTTGATGGTAAAAATGTTCAAAAAGCCATCGACTATGTATCAAACCTAACTGAAGAAAACGGACTTCCAGACAAAGTAGTTATCGTGCACCAATTTGCCGATATCATTCTGACTAACAAAGATGCCATCCACCCGACAGCAAACGTAGAAGTCGTGTTAAACAATGATGGCCACGGGATCGCCGCGTTAAAACGATCAGGCTATCACCAATTAGTACATAATCAACCGATTCAGTACGGCGGGTTTAAGGTGTTTTACAAGAAAGACGAACCTGTCATGACACCGAAGGACGTGTTAGAACTAGACCCTGCACCGGCTTTTGTGAATTACCAATAAGCAGCTATCGAGCTGACATATAAGAAAAAGTGCCAAAATCAACTTTTGGCACTTTTTTTATACAGAACGGTTAGTCTTGTGCAATCGAAGTAGTGATTTCTTTTGCACATTCCTGAACTAAGTTTGCGTGATAGTCGTCTTTCTCTGTGGAGATGCGGACAGAAGGACCGGTCAAAGCAACGGCTGCGATGACTTTGTTGTTTTTCCAGATTGGAGCAGCAATACAGCGGACGCCTAATTCTCCTTCTTCATCATCAACACTATAGCCAACTTCTCGGATTTTTTGCAGCTCTTCCGCTAATGCTTCTTTGGTGACAATGGTATTTTCCGTATACGTTTCTAATGATAGTGCGTTTAAGATTCTTTCTCTGCTCGTTTCTTCGAGATGAGCTAAGATGCATTTGCCGATGGCGTTATGATGAATAGGACTGTTTGCACCGATTTCCATATGCGTTCTTGTCGTGTATTGTCCGTTCATCACCTGCGTAATAACAACTTCCAAATCCAGTAACATGCCTGTATAGATTGTTTCCTTCGTTTGCTGCCCCAGCTTTTTCATGGCAGGAACGGCTTTCCAGTCTAATTCATAGGAAGGAACATTTTCGTTTTGCAGGATCATGGATGATAAAGCATTGGATAGTTGATACCGGTTATTGTCAGTGCGCACAATAAATTGATTTTGTTCTAATGTGTTAACAAGTCTATATGTCGTACTTTTATTAATTTCCAGCGCATTCATGATTTCTAATACGGTAAGGTTAGGTTGTTTTAGTATCAACAAAAAAATGTCTAACCCTTTCTTTAAGGTGCCGACTTCATTCATAACTGACATACTCCTTCTAAACCTAAGTGTTTACGTAGGGACCGCTAAAATTAAGACAAACCAGACGCAGAAAAGTCCTCCTCGTACCGGATGAATCACTTAGCAGCACATTTAATCGCTATAGAAGTTCCAGAAACCACATTTCTCAAGAGAGGAATGTGGTTTCTAGGAGTGTTCATTAGGAACGAACAATTTCTTCTTTATGAAAATAATTTGTACTGTCTAATCCAATTATGGTGACAGAAATATTGTTTTGTTCGAATTTCTCTTTTACTTTATTTAATCCTTCAACAGCGGAATTGTCCCATATAATCGCATTGGTAAAATCAATATCAACAGATTCTACCGTATCGTTATAATCGAATTCTTCCATCAGGGCCGGTGAAGTGACAAAGAATAGCTGACCGCGAACAAAATACGTTTTCTTTGTTCCGTTTTGACTTAATTCAGTTGTCGTTTTTATTTTTGAGAAATTGGATACTTTCAGCATGAAGAAGAAAGCACTCAAAATAACACCTGCTAAAACGCCGATTGCTAAGTTATGTGTATAAACAACCAATGCAACCGTAATAATCATCGTGAATGCATCTGCTTTGGATACTTTATGAATCGTACGGACAGATCTCCAATCCATCGTACTAATAGCAACCATGAGCATAATACCGACAATTGCTGCCATCGGAATCTGGTTTACCACATCCGTGAACAGCAAGATAAGAATCATTAAAAATCCGCCTGCTACAAGCGTAGAAAGTCGACCGCGTGCTCCCAACGATACATTAATAACCGATTGTCCAATCATGGCACAGCCTGGCAGTCCGCCGAAGAATCCAGCGGTAATGTTCGCTATACCTTGGCCGCGACTTTCCATATTCTTATTACTGGACGTGTTTGTTGTCTCATCAAGGATCGTAGCTGTTAATAACGATTCAAGCAGTCCAACAATCATCATCGCAAGTGAATAAGGTAGGATGATTAAGAATGTCTCCATCGTCAACGGAATTTGAGGGAATAAAAACGTTGGTAATGTTTGAGAAAGACTACCCATATCTCCTACAGTATTAACATCTGCATGCAGATAAATGGATACAGCTGTTACAATAATGATCGCAACTAGAGGCGATGGCACTGCTTTCGTGATGCGCGGGAAGATGTAAATAATAGCGAGTGTTAGCGCCACAAAAGCATACATAATCCATGTTGCACCTTCAAAATGTTCGATCTGTGAGATGAAATAAAGAATAGCTAAAGCATTAACAAAACCTGTCACAACCGAACTGGAAATGAACTTCAAAAACCGTGAGAGCTTAAAAATACCAAAGAGAATTTGGAATATCCCAGCTAAAATCGTTGCTGCTAGTAAATACTGCAGACCGTGATCTGCCACTAAGCCAACAATCAGTAAAGCCTGCGCCCCCGTGGCAGCAGATATCATTCCTGGTCGGCCGCCCACTAATGAAATCATAATAGCAATACAAACTGAACCGTACATACCGACCATTGGGTCTACCCCAGCGATAACGGAGAATGCAATGGATTCAGGGATAAGTGCGAGCGCAATCACGATACCGGAAAGAACTTCTGTCTTGATACTGTTTCCAAACCATGAGTGTCTCCATGTTTGTGCTTTCAAATGAACAACTCCTTTTAATAGAATATAAAGTTATATAAATGACCCTCACTTTTATCGCTATCTGATATTTAGAACCGCGTCGTATAAGCACTATATTATAAGAGATTGTTTAATGGTGTGTCAATTATAGATAATGATTTCTCTATATTAGGGAAGGGGGGGCGTGGAGTGAGATATGCATGAACTGGTAACATATTTAATAGTATACCTCTAAGGAGCGTTATGAAGTAGGTACAAACAGTATAAAGTTCCTTATAGGTAGATATGATGGGGAATTTCTAGTGTTTTTGCTTAAAGCGGCAATCCGTGTATAATAATTATTAACAAAGGAAGAAATGGGGGAAACTAGATGGTTCAATCAATCAACACAAAAGTAGACTTCGTGATTGATGCAACTTCACATACAGGTATTTCGGCTTACGGAAAGATTATGGTTGGAGATAAGGGGTTTGAGTTCTTCAATAATCGTGATGCGCGCAAGTTTATTCAAATTCCTTGGGAAGAAGTTGATCACGTGGTTGCTTCGGTATTGTTTAAAGGGAAATGGATTCCGCGCTATGCGATTCAGACAAAGCAAAATGGGACTTATTCATTCTCTTCCAAAGATCCAAAAGGGGTTTTACGTGCGATTCGTGAATATGTGGAACCAAATCGATTGGTCCATTCATTGGGGTTTGTTGATGTACTCAAGCGTGGATTCAAACGTAAATCTGCCAAGTAACCTTTTATGGGAGACAAGCAGGAATTTGTCTGATTTTGCAGGACATATGCGGTGCTGGTCAACGATAGACTGTTACGGAGGAGGAGTAAGCTTAGCAAATTCCCGCTTGTAAGGGAAAAAGTAGTGTGATAAAATACTCATGGAAGCTCATAAAGTAATTCAGGCGCTTATTTTTTTGAACGATAATTAAAGCGCTTGCATAATAAATTTAATAGCTATCGCAATTATTTTTACGTGTTACTGATTCGATCAGGCATGAGTAAAAAGTGCGGTTAAATCGAAGCAAACAGGTCCTTCTATACCTCTGTCTTCTTTTAATCTACTTTTTACTCATGCCTTTTTTATTATCGGAAATGTAACCGGTTTATAGGAGCTGAAAAATTACTTTAGGGCTGACCATGATGATTGATGCTTTACCAAGTATTTTAATAGGAGGTAAAAGGATGGTAGGAATTATTATTGCCACGCACGGTGAATTCGCCGAAGGCATCTTGCAATCCGGCGAGATGATCTTTGGAAAACAAGAGAATGTAAAAGCTGTTACATTGATGCCGAGCGAAGGACCGGCAGATGTGAAGCTGAAGATGGAGAAAGCAATTGCCGATTTCGACAATCCGGAGGAAGTATTATTTCTAGTCGATCTGTGGGGCGGGACGCCGTTCAACCAAGCCAGCAGCTTACTGGAAGCACACAAAGATACATGGGCAATTGCTGCTGGTTTGAACTTGGCCATGTTGATTGAAGCCTTTGCATCGCGACTATCCATGGAAACAGCACATGAAATTGCAGCACATATTCTAGACACAGCGAAAGATGCGGTAAAAGTAAAGCCGGAGGAATTAGAACCAGCAACAGCACCAGCTGCCGCTAGTTCTGCACCATCTAACACAGCAGGAGCGCCAGGAACATTCAAATACGTGTTAGCGCGGATTGATACACGTTTACTTCACGGGCAAGTAGCAACGGCTTGGACCAAGACGACACAGCCAACACGAATCATCGTTGTATCGGATGAAGTGGCGCAGGATGAGCTGCGTAAGAAATTGATTCAACAGGCTGCGCCTTCCGGTGTACATGCACATGTTGTGCCTATCCATAAAATGATCGACCTTGCAAAAGATGATCAGCACTTCGGTGGCCAGCGCGCATTACTTCTGTTTGAAAACCCGCAGGATGTACTTCGAGCAGTGGAAGGCGGCGTTCCGTTGGAGACAATTAATGTTGGTTCCATGTCACATTCACCTGGTAAAGTGCAGCCGAATAAAGTATTAGCTTTTGATCAAGAAGATATTGAGACGTTTGCGAAATTAAAAGAAAAAGGCCTGCAGTTCGATGTGCGTAAAGTGCCGGGCGATTCGAAAGGCAATATGGACGACATTCTGAAAAGAGCGCAAACAGAGTTAAACAAACAGAGATAGATATAATAATCAGCAGATAAAAGGAGGATGAATAACCATGGATTTAACGATGATTCAGATAATATTAGTTGTTCTCGTGGCATTTTTGGCCGGTGTAGAAGGCATCTTGGATGAATTCCACTTCCACCAGCCAATCATTGCTTGTACATTAATCGGCTTGGTTACAGGCGAAGTAGTACCTTGTCTCATATTAGGCGGTACGCTGCAATTAATCGCGTTAGGCTGGGCAAACATTGGAGCTGCTGTAGCACCGGATGCTGCTTTAGCATCCGTCGCATCTGCCATTATTTTAGTATTAGGCGGACAAGGTGAAGCTGGTGTAACTTCTGCAATCGCCATTGCAGTTCCACTTGCAGTAGCAGGTTTGCTTTTGACAATTATCGTCCGTACGCTCGCAACAGGAATCGTGCATTTAATGGATGCAGCAGCGAGAGAAGGAGACTTCAAGAAAGTTGAAATGTGGCATATCATCGCGATTATCATGCAAGGGTTGCGTATTGCCATCCCAGCTGCACTGATTGTGGCAATTGGTGCCGCTCCGGTAAGAGATTTACTTACAGCAATGCCGGCTTGGCTGACAGACGGTCTGGCAGTTGGTGGAGGAATGGTTGTAGCTGTTGGTTATGCAATGGTTATCAACATGATGGCGACAAAAGAAGTTTGGCCATTCTTTGCAATTGGTTTTGTATTAGCAACAATCCCATCCATCACACTTTTGGGACTTGGCGGTATCGGTGTCGCGCTGGCACTTATCTATCTGGCGCTTACGAAACAAGGTGGTTCAGGCGGTAACGGTGGAAATGGAAACACAGGAGATCCATTAGGCGATATTATTGATAACTATTAATCAGAGGAGGAGGACAAAAAATGGCACAAGAATTGAAATTAACAAAAAGAGATCGCGTAGCTATTTGGTGGCGTTCCACTTTCATTCAAGGTTCTTGGAACTATGAACGGATGCAAAACGGCGGCTGGGCATTTTCCATGATTCCTGCAATTAAAAGATTATATAAATCAAAAGAAGACCGTGCAGCTGCACTAAAACGTCACTTAGAATTCTTTAATACACATCCATATGTAGCGTCACCTATTATTGGGGTAACGTTAGCGCTGGAAGAAGAACGTGCGAACGGAGCGCCGGTTGACGACAAAGCAATACAAGGCGTGAAAGTCGGGATGATGGGACCGTTAGCAGGTATCGGGGATCCAGTATTCTGGTTTACGTTAAAACCAATCCTTGGTGCATTAGCAGCATCACTTGCTTTAACAGGTAACATACTTGGACCAATTCTTTACTTTGTATTATGGAACTTATCTCGTATGGGCTTCACATGGTATACGCAAGAACTCGGCTACAAAGCGGGTTCCAAAATTACAGAAGATCTATCTGGCGGCGTGCTTCGAGATATAACCAAGGGCGCCTCGATACTCGGGATGTTCATCCTCGGTGCACTAGTTAACCGATGGGTATCGGTCGCCTTTACACCAACCGTTTCCGAGGTAGAGCTTGATGAAGGTGCTTATATTGATTGGGATAACTTGCCCGCTGGTTCAGAAGGAGTGCGCACAGCATTAGAACAGCAAGCCGCCGGCAGGTCATTAAGCGATACGAATGTAACAACTTTACAAGACAACTTAGACAGCTTAATTCCTGGTTTAGCAGGATTGCTGATCACACTTCTTGCGATGTGGCTGCTTAGAAAGAAAGTTTCGCCAATTGTAATGATTCTTGGATTGTTCGCAGTTGGTATCGTCTTCCACGTTATTGGCTTGATGTAAAATAAAGAAGTACCTTCTGGTATGATGAACTTATCAATCTCAGAAGGTATTTTTCTTTACACAGAAAAATTACATATAAATAAATTTTAGGAGGCTGCTAGATGCTAACTATCGGTTATATAGGAAATGGAAAAAGTACAAACAGATATCATCTGCCATTCGTTTTGCAAAGAGACAATATAAAGGTGAAAACAATTTACCGGAGAAGTCCAGAACGAGACAGCTGGGATAAAATCTCTGGAGTAACCTATACCTCTGATTTAGATGAAGTATTAAATGACCCCGACATTCAGCTTATTGTCATTTGTACAGGACATGACAGCCATTATGATTATGCAAAACAAGTATTAGAGCATAACAAGCACTGTTTAGTCGAAAAGCCATTTATGGAAACATCCGACCAAGCAAAAGAGATATTTGCATTGGCAAAAGAAAAAGGATTACTCGTGCAGGCATACCAAAACAGGCGCTTTGACAGCGACTTCTTAACGGTACAGAAGGTTATTGAAGGAGGGAAGCTCGGGGACTTGCTAGAAGTCGAAATGCATTATGACTATTACCGTCCCGAAGTGCCAGAATCTGTTCAATCTTTTGACCCTGCACAATCCTATTTGTATGGCCATGGCTGCCATACTTTAGATCAAGTGATCAGCTATTTCGGCAAGCCAGATCACATTCACTATGATGTGCGGCAATTATTAGGCCAAGGCCGAATGAATGATTATTTTGATTTGGATTTGTATTACGGCACGCTGAAAGTATCAGTAAAATCCAGTTACTTCCGAGTGAAAGAACGACCAAGCTTCGTTGTGCATGGCAAAAATGGAAGCTTTGTGAAAGCAACAAAAGATCGCCAGGAAGAACACTTAAAGCTATTCTACATGCCGGATAATAAAGATTTCGGTATCGATACATTACAGCATTACGGTGTGCTGACTTATGTGGATAAAGAAGGTACCGTTCATGATGAAACAGTGAAATCGGTCGATGGTGATTATGGACGTGTGTATGACGATTTGTATGAAGCGATTATAAATGGGAAAGAGAAGACTATTACAGATGAGCAGACGGTGCTGCAGATGGAGATATTGGAAATTGGGGTTAGGGATCTAAAGTAAAATAAGATAACAAAACAAGCGGAATGATTAAGCATCAAGTTATAAATTTCGATCTGCACCATGCTTATCAAGATGAAAAAGGTGTCATTTTAAAAGTGTCCTATATCCAGTGTAGTGGATATAGGACACTTTTTAGGGTTCTAATTTATTTTTATGAACAATCGTAAATTTAGAGGCGTCTTTTATTTCTCTCTTTTTCCTTTGTTTTTTTCTAATACATATCCATCCATCAGTGTCACTTTAAGCTTCCCTTTTTTCACGCTGAATTTATACCCGCCAGCTTCTAAATCAAATACAGCTACTTTATTGCCGGAGCGTTCTTCTATTCCTTTGTACTTAACGCCAGGAATATCTTTAGCAATGGATTCATCGCCTATTGGTAAATAAAGTGTGGCGGAAGTATTGGCTGGGACGACCGCATCATATGACTTCAATTTTCCATCGGCAGACTTCCAATTAGATTCTATTTCTCCATAATAGGAGTCGAATTTTGATTGTACACTGTTTATTCGTTCTTGCTCATTGTATTTTTCACCTGTATCCATGGTCGGCTGCAATATGATGTGTTTAAAACCTGGGTTCTGCTGATCCTTCTGAATTCCTGCCATATATTCAACCATCCATTCAACTACTGAACCGTACGCGTAGTGGTTAAAGGAGTTCATGCCTGCATCATCAAAGCCATAATCAGATGTATATGCATTCCAGCGCTCCCAAGTGGTAGTTGCGCCAAGCTTTACATGGTTAAGCCAGGATGGCATGTCATCTTGTAGCAAGAGATCATACGATTTATTAGAAAGTTGGTTTTCCGTTAGCACTGGCAATAACTCATTCACACCTAAGAATCCTGTAGACAATGTGTTTTCTCCTGCGTTGTATCTTTCTGAGCGGTTTTCATTCGCAATATTTTTGAGAAGGTTTTCGATAAAATTCTGCTTCTGTTCTTCAGAGTCATACAGCCCCATTTTTAGTGCATAAATGATGCTTGTTTGAGAATTGTCTTTGAACAGATCAATTAGAAATGCTCGGTCAAAATCATCAGCGCTAACAGAAAGGATATTATCGTTTTCATCCACATATTTTTCTGTCGCCAAATTAATCACCCGTTGTGATTCTTCAGCATACATGTCAGCATCCTTCGTTTCACCTAATATGGTGGCAATTTCTGTCATTCTTTGTGCATCTAGCGCATGATACATGGCACTCATAAACTCTGGCGCAGTACCTTCCATGGCTACCCAATCGCCATAATTAGCATTCATGCCGTCCGTCATGACATTGTCCATGTACTTCTGCATGGTCTCATATGTTTCTTCTAGGACGGTAATATCACCAGTGTGCATGTAGATATCCCACGGCAGTGTAATAATGACATCTGACCAACCTGCATTTGTAGCGGTGGTCTTGTTAATCGTCGGTAGGTATTCAGCTATATGCCCATCATTGTTCTTAGCATAGTCCTTGAGTATATCCAAATAATTATTCAAGAACGCAACGGAGTCATAATTGTAGAGTGCCGTATCTCCAAATACTTGAATATCACCAGTCCATCCTAGACGCTCTGAACGTCCGGGAGTGTCGGTAGGTATGGATAAGAAGTTGCTTTTTTGTCCCCATAGAGCATTTTGGAACAATTTATTAACGTTCTCATTATTCGTTTTAATGGATAAAGTATGATCGGTCGATGACGTAATTGGCTGTCCGTAGACATCTCGTATGATGATATCGTCAGTAGCTGTAATTTCGAGATACTGGAAGCCATGGTAAGTGAAGCTTGGAAGATAATGTTGTACTTTCTTCTCATTTAGGGTGTAGTGATCAGTATACCAATTTTGATCTTTCTCTCGTCCGCGAGTGATGCCTGACCAATAAAGTGTTCCCTTTGGTCCGTCACTTCCAAAGCTGCTGTTTTCATGATCTCTTCCATCATTAAGCATTTCAGCTCCACGCATACTTACAGTGGTACCTTTATCACCAGATACAGAAATGCCGGCTACTCCAGCTATGTTTTGACCAAGATTTACAATAAGTGTTTTACCTTTTGCAAGTTTTATATCCTTAGTTGGATCAACACTTTTTCGTTTTACTTCACCTAGTTTTAATTCTTCGTTGGAGTAATCGATATTCTTTGGATCAAAAATAAATGTATCTTTGTTGCCGGTAGGATGTATCCTGTCCTCCTTCAAAAGATAAGCAGCACCTTCACTGCTAGCGACAAGTTCTCCCTCGTAATCCAATATATTTACCTTATTCCATTTGGAATCATCAAACCCATTATTATTCCAACCAGCGACGTTTTTCTCCAAACGTGCATCATAGGTTTCGCCTATAAACAAATCATTAAGCTGAATGGGGCCTTCTGTGTATACTTTCCAATCTTTTTGATTGGATGTAATAACCTCTTCCTTCCCGTTCTCATAGGTAATAACAAGTTTAGAGAGAAGAGCCAATTCTTTTTCTAAATCGTTACCAATTTCATTGTAGATATTGCCGCCGCCATTACTTCCCGCCTGTCCGCCATACCATCCAGTACCGATTTTAACTCCCAACGTTACATTTTTTCCTTTCATATAGTCGGTAACGTCATATGACTGATAATTAACGTAGCTATGGTAATCAGTCCACCCGGGGTTAAATGTATCATCTAATCTCTTCCCGTCTTCTTTTGTAACCATCACTTCTTCTCCGTTGATATACGCTTCATATGCACCTAGGGAGGTTATATACAAACGAGCGGAATCAATTTTCCCTTTCTGTTTCAATTTCTTCTCTGTTCGGAACATTGGCATGGAAGTAAGCTCTTCTTGGTATTCTACAGGTTTTCCCTGGTAATTCTTTTGATAAGCTGTTACACCACTCAGTTTAAGGGTACCGTCATCATCCAGCTCTGCACCAGTGAATGCTGTGATTGGCTCTTCTTCTTTATCCACTGTGATTGCTACATCCTCGAAGCTCGCCTTTTGAGTTGGAGTATTTCTGCCGGCAGCATTTGCCGCAAGGGCGATATAAGATCCTTCAATTGGATAGGTTTTAGAGATTTTATTTACTAAAGATCCGTTGATATAGGTTTTGATGGATTTTGAGTTTGCTGTGACTTCTAAATTAAACGCCTCATTCACTGCAATTTTATCTTTTAAATCTACAGCTCCAATTTGTTTTGTCACACCATCTTTTGTAACACTCTGCGTAAGATTTGTCCCATTAAAACTCCAGACAAGTCCATTTGACTTATTTTTCATTCCCCAATTTAAAGTGAAACCACCTTGTTCTATCGTTGCATTCAGAGAAGTGCCTACACTTTTTTTGAAAAAGTCCTCTGATTCTTGCTTATGATAAATCCAATCTGCTTTGCCAAAATCTGTTCCTGTTTCAAAATATGCAGACTTAGAGTTCACTTTTTTTCCATTGGACAGCCTGATGTTAACATCCCAGGTGTAGCGTGATTCCAATTTGAGTTTTGGACCTCTATATGAGATACCGACTGATTCTGACTCTTTAACGACGCCACTATCCCATACTTTTTTTCCTTTTTCGTCTTTGACAGTAATCTGGTATGCTTTCTGTTGTATTCCTACAACATTAGATGAGAGCATCCAGCTAAAACGGACATCATCGGATTCTACTCCAATCGGATTCTCTTGATAATTTGTCTTCAAATCACTTATTTCAGTCTTGTCTTTTATTTTCTTAGCACTGGTAATACTGCTGGGAGTAATAGACATTAGTAATAATGAAAAAATAAACAAGAAACATAGCATAACGCGTGAAGTTCTCTTTGCTCTCATTATTTAACCTCCATTTATTCAGATAATAACTTTTGACAGTAAAATTATCACCAGACTACACATCCTGACCAGATATATCCCTCCCTCTAATGTATGCGCTTTCATAAATGGTAGCGATACTAAAGAAATAGATGAAGGAGGTGATTCTCATATTGGGGAGTTAAATGTCGGGTATTCTCAAAAGAATCGGTAAAATAATTACTAGATGTCTTTTTTTAGGAAGAAATAGAAACGGGGGCATATCTAAATTGTCGCCAAGTAAAGGAAGGGAATAGGTATGGTGTAGCAGAATGTGGCTTGTCTAAACCTAAAATAACATGTAGCACTGTTGCTGTAATGAAATAAGAATCCCCTAAATCTTTTGTATAGGGGATTCTTATTTTGGTAATTATTTAATTGCCTTGCTCACTCTTAATTTCTTCCCTTTAATCGTCGTGTTCTCCATTGCCTGTAAAACAATCGAGCCTTTACCGTTTAGAATATCAACATAAGACATTGTATCTTGAATGTTGATAATGCCGATATCTTCAGCTGTGACGCCGGGGATTTTTGCGATCGTTCCAACAAAATCAACTGCGCGGATTTTTTTCTTTTTACCGCCGTTGAAATGGAGCTTCATAATATCTTGATTGATGCGGGCTGTTTTATTATTTTTTACAATACGCTTGCTGCTCAGTTTTTCCTCGAAAGAAGCCTTAGCACCAGCTACTTCCGATTGGCTCGGTGCTTCTTCAGCAGGGATATCAAAGCCGATATATCTCTCGATTGCTTTAAGAAACTTTCCTTCGTAAGGTGTCGAGAATGTAATGGCTAGTCCTTTATTTCCGGCACGGCCAGTTCTTCCCGTACGGTGCACGTAGCTTTCTTTCTCCATTGGTACATCATAGTTGATAACTAGGTTTACATTATCAATATCAATACCACGGGCAGCGACATCGGTAGCTACTAGATAGCGGAATTTGCCCATTTTGAAACCTTCCATAACAGCAAATCGCTCATCTTGTTCTAGTCCGCCATGAAGCCGTTCAACAGGATAGCCAGCTTCATCTAGTTCGCTATACACCGTATCGACGTTTTCTTTCGTGCGGCAGAAGATCATGCAGCTGTCTGGATTTTCTACAACTGTGACATCTTTTAGTAGTGAAATTTTGCCTTCTTCTTTCACTTCTATTAAAGCATGTTCAATCGTATCGGCTGTTACCCCGGTAGATTCAATCTCAACATGCGCTGGATCTTTCATATATTTGTGGCAAAGGTTTTCAACATCCTTTGGCAAGGTAGCAGAAAAGACCATTGTCACACGGTCAGCAGGCAACGATTGAATGATTGCTTCCACTTCATCAATAAACCCTCTGTTAAGCATTTCGTCTGCTTCATCGATAACAAGATATTTTATTTGGTCCAAATCAAGTGTTTCGCGGTCGATATGATCCATTACACGTCCAGGTGTTCCCACGACCACATGCGTTTGCTGCTTTAATTCATCTTTTTGTTTCTTAAACGGCTCTTTTCCGTAAACAGCAACCGCTTTAATACGCTTAAATCTGCCGATATTCTTAATATCTTCCTGAACTTGAACCGCCAATTCCCGAGTTGGCGTAAGGATCAAGGCCTGTGGCTTCTTCTCTTCCCATATAATCATATCGTTCACAGGAATACCAAAAGCGGCAGTCTTGCCGCTGCCGGTTTGTGCTTTTACTACAAGATCTTGCTTTTCCATTGCTAGCGGAATAACTTTGCTTTGCACTTCTGTTGGCGTTTCGTATCGTAACACATCGAGTGCTCGTTTAATATCTTCGCTTACCTGATAATCCGAAAAACTTACATTACTCATTTTTTAGCCCCGTTTATTGTTTTTTCGTTATATGAATAGAATTCTCACCGAGAAATTTTATATGCATTAACTGAATTAGGTTCATTATACTTGAAAAGCAGGGGGCAAAACGGCTTTATCTTAAATTTACAACAGAAGATATTTGTCTCTGCATTGAGTTGAATTAAAAGTCTTCTAAAATTAATCTAAAACAATATATAAAAGGTATCTTATATAGCTTGAAGTGATCTTTCGCAAACAGAAAAGCCCACTCTGCGTTCTGTGAAGAAGGGCTCTTGTTAAAGAAGAAATCAACGATATAAAAAAACAGTAAGCTTCTCATTTTTATCAAGCGTCGCAAGCAGCACATTTCTAACATCAGTGTGATAACTGCTGCTTAATTGTGACACAACCCAATCTTCGTCCTTAGAGGTTTTCCGTAACTCTTTCTGAATAATTCTCCCATCTTTTATGATTGTCTGCGGCATTTGAAAAGGCTGGGTTTCTATCTGCATGAGCTCAGGAGTGACGGCTTCATATTTTGGATCGAGAAAGAACGACACCCTTCCTTCCGCTTCCCAAAGTGCTAACGCCACTTTTGTAACGTCCGCTACCTTCCCTTTACGCAATTATTCCAATAACACATCAACGGATATTCTGGCGTGCCGCAAGCCTTCAAAGAGAATCTTTCCATCTCGAACTATCGGAATTGGCTTGTGGTTAATTAAGTTCCGGAACCAAGGCCACCTTAAAATGAGAAAGATTCCCCCAAGGTATAAAAGCACCAATACAACTGTTGTAATGAGCGAGCCTTTCAAGCCCAAGTCTTCATCTGATAACGGATGGGCGATAATATTCCCGACAACTAAAGCAATAACAAAATCCAGAAGCCTAAGCTGTGAAATAGACCGCTGCCCCAGTACCTTCGCGACAATCAACAAAAAGATAAAAGAAACAACTGCTCGAAGTATCCATTGCATCGTAGTGAGTGTTTCCTGACTGTGGAAGAACTCCAAATATGACACATCCTTTTTTTGATAAGAACTCGTTTGGTTTATTTATTATTTCCCGATAGGTCATGCATATCCAATGGAATGGAGAGCCAATAAAAGGGTGTAGGAATTTGACATATTTTAGAAGGAGGTACTTTAGGCTGAATTTACTAATTAAATTTTATTAATAGTCTAAATGTTGTTAGGTAATCTGCATATGACGAATTATTTTATTTAAATATAAATAAAAGTTCGGTTTTATATTGATTTATAGCGTTTTTTAAGCAAAAAACAAGAATTATATCGTCTAAATCCGTTTGACAAGAATCGACACTTGTAGTTATATTGGTCTCAAATACTAAAAACGCAGAGGGAGTCGGGATACCTTGCAATCTGGTGGCAATTATGAAGAAATCAAAAAGCTTGGAGAATCAATCTATGCAAATCCGGAATTGGGATACAAAGAAGAACGGACAAAGCAGACCGTTGTTGAGTACTTGAAACGTTGTAATCCATCCTGTGAAATAGAGGAGTTTAGCACAACAGGTATAAGGACTACACTCGGAGAAGGAAAATCAATGCACCTTGCTTTCCTAGCAGAATTGGATGCGGTTTATGCCCCAACGCACTTCAAAGCAAATCCTGATACAGGTGCCGCTCACAACTGTGGTCACTATACGCAGGTAGCCATTGCTCTTTCCCTATACCAGCAACTAGTTGAAACAAAGGCTTATGAACAGTTTGATTATACAATCAGCTTCATTTTTGTTCCGGCAGAAGAATATTTGGATCTTCCTTATCGAGACCAACTCATGCAAGATAATGTCATTTCGCATTACGGCGGTAAACCGGAAGCAATGAAACTTGGAGTATTTGATGATATTGATCTTAGTATTTGTGTACATGCCATTGGTGGCGAAATTAAGAAGCGTACTATAGAAATTGATTGTGATCTGGCAGGATTTTTGTATAAACGTTACACATTTCAGGGCAAGTCGTCACATGCCGGATTTGATCCTTTCTCCTCTGTAAATGCTTATAATATGTCTACTTTATTCCATACTGCAATCAGCCTAGGGCGTCAGCAGCTGGATGAAAAGGAGAAGGTACGGCTGAACCCAATTGTTATGCAATCGGATATGTCAACGAATGTAATTCCAAACTATATTAAAGTCGGGACTGATCTGCGCACCTTGTCTACGCCTTATATGAAAACCGTGGCCAAACGTCTGGATGCAGCTGCAGAAGGCAGTGCGAAGGCGCTTCAAGGTGAAGTGAATATTGATACACAAATGGGCTATCTGCCATTCAAGCAAGATCGCTATCTATCTACGTTCGTCAAGGCTGCATATCAGATGAACAACCAAATTGAAGACATTTGGGAAGGTAACAGCATTAGTGCTGCTGGGGATATCGGTGATTTGTCTTATATGATGCCATGTATCCAAATTGGCTACAGCGGTTTTACAGGGACGATTCACGGCGATGATTTCATCGATGTAGATCCCGAATACATTTACGGTATTTTTCCAAGCTTTCTCTTCCAAGTACTTCACCAAATGAACGGAAAAATAGACAAAGCAAAGCTTTATAAGCGATCTTACCAGGAGTATGTACAAGTCATTCAATCTATATTGGACGAGAAAAAGGAGAATGGAATTGAAGCGTAATTATTTATTATTAATCATTTTCGCATTACTTGTTATTACTGCTGCAGAATGGATTGGATTCCAATCGATAGAACTTGGACCTGTTTCTATTTCGGTCCTTCCGCTCGCTTTTGCCATTGTAATTACGATGATTCTTGGCTTGCCGATTATTCGAAAAGGTATTTTGAAAAAGGTGTATAGCAAAGCCAATGTCCAATTTTCCAGTAAGTATTTGATTTTCATTATGCTGCCGCTAATGGCGAGATACGGTGCAGATGTAGCGCCACAGCTCAGAGAGATTTTCAGCGTAGGCTGGGTATTTATCGCTCAGGAATTAGGTAACCTTGGAACTGTATTGTTAGGCCTGCCGATTGCATTATTGATTGGCCTTCGCCGGGAAGCAATTGGAGCGACGCTTGGGCTTGGCAGGGAAGGGGAGCTTGCCTATATCTCAGAAAAATACACATTGGAATCCAAAGAAGGACAGGGCGTACTTTCCCTATACGTTATCGGTACACTTTTCGGTGCTATCTTCTTTAGTATTATTGCACCTGTCTTACTTGATATCGGATTCCGCGTAGAGGCCTTAGCAATGGCGTCTGGGGTAGGATCTGCCAGCATGATGACGGCTTCCTCTGCTACATTGGTGGAACGTGTGCCTGAGATGGAGAGCACAATTTTGGGTTATGCTGCTGCAAGTCAGCTGCTGACCAGCTTTCTTGGAACCTTTACGATGGTTTTCCTAGCGGTACCATTGCAGCGTTTTCTTTATAATAAACTGACGAAATCAAATAAGCAGCAGGAGGTGGCAGATGATGTCCGTGCAGCTGAATAAATATGTGAAATACGGCCTGGTCGTTTTACTTAGCACCGCATTAATTCTGTTTACACAGCAAATTAAGTTGTTTAAAGACCCATCCTCAGCACCTATCGAATTAATGACATTTATGGGTTTAGGAACATTGTGGCTTTTTTCTATGATGGGTATAGCACTAGCGGACGTCATGAAAAAAAGCCCGGTAAAGTTCTTACGAGACTTTCCGATACTAGGCTGGGTGTCTATCATATCGCTTCTCTTATGTATGTGCTTTGATTTCTTTGTCCAAGCAATTGGTCATGTTGATTTTCTTTCCATTACAACGCCGATACTGACTTTCGCAGGGGTTTCAGTCGTGGACCGTCTAACAGACTTGCGTAAAACTTCATGGAAGGTTGCAATTGTTGCTGTGTTCGTTTTTACTGGCACATATGTCGGAAGTGCATTGCTTTCAGAATTAGGATTATTATTAGCAGGAAGATGAGCTGAAGGGTAACTACCAGCTTCAGGCTGTCGAGGAGGTCTCGACAGCCTTTTTATTTGGAGGCAAAATAAAAGTACAGGACAATTCCTGCACTTTCATCTTTTATCATATTCCTTCAATAATAACTCGAACCGCTTCTTCTAAGTCCGTTATCGACCATGATGGCAGCTTGGGATTTGTTATTGCTAATGCATGATGTGCTGGTATGTGAACGAATCCAGATACGATATCTAGCTTGTTCGTTTCTATATGATGCCTTGCGGTGTACATTATTTGATTACATAAATAAGTGCCGGCCGTGTTAGAGATAGTCGCAGGCAGGTTATGCGCTTGCAGTCTTGAGACCATTTCTTTAATAGGTAGCGTTGAAAAATAGGCATCAGGTGCATCTTCTATTATTTTTTGACCGTTGTACTGATTGCCGCTATTATCTGCTTCGCCGTCCATACAGTTTATCGCTATGCGTTCTGGTGTGATTCTATTTCTGCCGGCAGCTAATCCTAAAGATATAACAGCTGCTGGCTGATAAGCTTTTAGATGTTCTAAAAGGATACCTGCGGATGTTGTGAAATCCACCGGAAGCACCTTTCCGATTATTTGTTTCCCGCCTATTGTGACACCGTCTAGCTGACGGACAATCACTTCTGTTGGATTGGAGGCCATTCCCAGAAAAGCTTCAAATCCAGTGAGTAAAATCTTCAAATCGATTACCTCTCTTTATTGTAAGTACTGATCAAACCAATTTGTTATCTCGTTCAGTCGAACGATTCGCAGGCTCGGATCTCCGCTTCGAGACAGCTCATGATTGGAATCAGGGAAACGGACAAAACGTGTTGGTTTCTTTTGCTGTTTTAAGGCTACATATAGTTGCTCGCCTTGTTCAATTGGACAGCGATAGTCGTTTTCACTATGCAAGATCAGCAGTGGTGTTTGGATATGCTTGACGTAACGAAGCGGTGAGATTCTCCATAGCTCATCAGGGTCCTCCATGATGGTCGTCTTATGCTCCCATTCGGTAAAGAAGTAGCCAATATCACTAACCCCATAGAAGCTAACCCAATTACTAATAGAGCGTTGCGTAACAGCAGCTTTAAATTTGTTCGTATGGCTGATAATCCAATTCGTCATGAATCCGCCATAGCTTCCGCCCGTAACACCTAAACGCAATGGGTCGATCCAATCGTATGTGTCTAACGCATAATCAAGAGCGGTCATCACATCATCATAGTCTACGCCTCCATAGTTTCCGCGTACGGCATCGACAAACTGTTGTCCATAGCCATGACTTCCTCTTGGGTTCATAAACAGGACACCATAACCTTTACTAGCGAGGACCTGAAACTCGTGCATGAACGCGTGGCTGTACATGGCGTGCGGTCCACCATGAATTTCTAACACAAGTGGATAAGATTCGCCTTCTTTCAATCCGACCGGCTTGATAATCCAGCCTTGCAAGTCAGTTCCGTCATTTGCTTTAAAGGAGAAATCTTCTGGAATAGCAATATCCTTCGTCTGCAGCAAGTGCTCGTTGGCTGCTGTTAAACGCTGTTCTTCATCTCCTGAGAAAGTGGAGAAGAATAGGTCACCTGGAATATCAGACTGGCTAACGGCATACACAAATTGCGCTTGATCCTTGTTTGTACTAAATGCATAAACTTGTCTTTTCCCACCAAGTATTTTGGTAATCTGTTTATCGAGTGTCACTCGATATAAGTTTGTTGCCCCTTGTTCACTAGCAAAGAAGTAAAGCGAATCATTTTCCTTGTGCCAGATGGCTCCCATATCTCCTGCACCAGTACCCATATCATTAATTGCCATATCACTGCACTCCGCATCCCACTCACTCGTCAAGCAAGTCAAATTCCTGGTTGCAAGGTCGAGCGACCAAACTCTAGTAAGCGTGGAACCTGCAAAAGCTAGATTATCTCCTAATAACGAGAGCTTTGTCCCATCAGGAGAATACTGCGGGGCGCGAAATCTTTTGTCGCTGCTCGTCAGTTTCTCTGTATCTTTCGTCGCTAGATTCAGCTGATAAATATCCGAGAAAAATGTTTGTTCCGGATCTTCGGAACGGTTGGCAGTATAAGCCACATGTGTTCCGTCTGGTGAGAAGACAGGATAATGATGATCATACACTCCATCTGTTAACAAAGTCTCTGTGCCAGTTTCTAAATCGATTAAGACAAGATGCTGAAATGTTTCATCGGAAAAACCACTCATGTCGGACTTGTAATGCAGTTTTGTTGTGATATAAGGTTGTAATTTGTCTTCTGTCGCTTCCTGCTTTGTTTCCTTTTCTTCTAAGCTATCTGATTTCGTGAGCGGCACTATGACAACCAGCTGTTTGCCATCGGGAGAACAAACTGGCTGTGAGGCACCTCTCTTGAACGAAGTGACTTGTGTTGCTTCACCACCGCTAAATGCAATACGCCAAATTTGCTGCCTTCCAGAGCGATTGGAGGTGAAGAATATGTCTTTCCCGTTAGCTGACCATCTAGGCTGCGTGTCGGAGAAATTGCCTTGGGTAAACCGGGTGACTTCCTTCGAATCTACATGTAAGACAAATAGATTTGATTGATATTTTTTCTCTTCATTGATAATGCGCTTTATAAAAACAACCCAGCCGCCATCTGGTGAGAGCTGTGGATCGGATAAGAATGAAAATTCAAACAAATCATCTGCTGAAACCCCATTGTTTGTCATCGTATGCTACCTCCATTACTATCTGAATATTTATCTTGTTATCTTGTTATAGAACAAGTCTCCTGATTTACTGCCACACAACAATCGTATGGCAGATCAGGAGACAGGGCATGTATGATTTATACTAATTCACCGTTGATATAGGTTTGTACGACTTTGTTTCTTAGATCAAACGGATTGCCATCCCAGAGAACAAAATCTGCGTCCTTGCCAACTTCTACGGAACCAACTCGATCGTCTACGCCTAGATGTTTCGCAGCATGCAGTGTAATAGCTTTTAATGCTTCTTCTTCTGGCAGACCATATTTAACGGCTAGAATTGCACTCGTCATCAAATGCTCAATGGCTATTACGGGATGATCTGTCGTGATAGAGAATGGAACAGATGCATCTGCTAGAGCTAGTAGGGTGTTCCAGCCTTTATCAGCAAGTTCTATTTTCGAACGTGGTGTCATTGTCGGTCCCACGGATACAGGGATATCATGCTTGGCGATAAATGGTGCGATTTGGTGGCCTTCTGTACAATGCTCAATGGTTAGATCAATATCAAACTCTCTTTTTAAGCGTAAGACAGTGACGATGTCATCGGCGCGATGGGCATGAACACGAAGGGGGATTTCTTTATTTAATACTTTAACAATATGTTCTAATCCAAGGTTTCTCGCCGTTTTTCCAGTTTTGCGCTCTTCCATATACGTTTGGGCTGCTATTAATTTTTCACGAAGAATGGCGGCTACTCCCATTCTTGTTGTTGGCATTCTTCCTTTATCGCCATGAAATCGTTTTGGATTTTCACCTGTTGCCGCTTTTAAGCCAGAAGGATTTCGAATGACCATCTCATCTACAATTGTGCCCGTGGTCTTCAATACACACATCTCTCCACCAATTACATTCGCACTTCCTGGCATCACTTGTACGGTGGTGACACCTGCTCGCCTGGCATCCGCAAAACCTTGATCTTTAGGGTTAATGCCGTCAATTGCCCGTACTTGCGGTGTAGCAGCTGCACTCGTTTCATTAAAATCATGACCTTCTTTACCGATTCCTTCTTCATGTACGCCTAAGTGGGTGTGCACATCAATTAGTCCCGGAGTAAAATATTTTCCCATCGCATCGATTACTTCATAGCCATTGGGAATGCTGGATGCTTCTCCTATTGAAGTGAATTTTCCATCCTTTATTAAAATCGTTGTATTACGTAAGTTCTTGCCAGTTCCGTCTACACCAGATACATTCGTGATGGCTTTCATCGTATAACCTCCATTAAAATCCGAATTATCATTGATTTCTGAAAATTTAACTTGTATAATACCCTCTATACCTGATTCCTTATAACGATAGTAAATCAATAATTAAGGAATGTAAATGTTAATTTATCTGACAATATGTATCTAAAAGGGTAATTTAATTGTAAATAAGTCCGAAAGTAGGAAGTATAGTGGAGTATCAAATTGATGAGTTAGACCGCGGTATAATCCGAATGTTATCAACAGATGGGCGCTTGCCATTTTCTGAGATAGCAAATGCATTAGATGTGTCAGAGAAAACAATCAGGCTTCGGTACAAAAATCTGGTTCAAAATAAGATTATCGAAGTTGTCGGTGTCGTGAATCCAATTGCGCTTGGTTTAAAAGCTGGAGCAATTATTCAAATAAAAACAGAACAACGGATGATGGCCAAAGTGAAGGAAGAACTTAGCACCTTGAAAGAAGTTCGCTATATTACGATGACATCAGGAGAATATCCGCTGCTTATTCAAATTAACGTAAGAAGCCAAGAGGATATAAGAGACTGTGTGCTTAACCTGGATCGTATTGAAGGGATTACAGCCATTAATACAATTATTCAATTAGAAAATTATAAAAATACGTTCGAATATCTATAGAAAGGAGCTTCTGTGACTTGATTGATTTACTAAAGACATTAACTAGCCTGCACGGTCCAAGTGGTTATGAGCAAGAAGTGAGTTATTTTCTTAGAGACTATTTGAAGGATAAAGCAGACCAAGTTGAGATAGATCCGATTGGTAATGTCATCGCCAAGAAAAAAGGAGCGAAACCAGGACCTGCTATTCTGTTAACAGCCCACATGGACGAAGTGGGCTTTATCGTCAAGAAGGTTGAGACAAACGGGTTTCTGCGATTTGAAAAGCTTGGCGGCAATGATGATCGAAACCTGGTTGCACAGCCGGTAAAACTATTAGGAGAAAAAGGGCATATCAATGGAATGATAGGAACACTTTCTGCACATTTTGCGAAGTTTGATGATGCGCAAAATGTGAGAAAGCATAGCGAGTTATACATAGACGTTGGCGCAAGCTCGTTTGAGGAAGTAGTCGACATGGGCATTGAGGTTGGGACACCAATTACGTGGGGGACCGACCTCCAAACCCTTGGAACAGCAGACGAACCGAAAGTACGTGCGAAATCATTGGATGACCGGGCAGGTTGTGCCGTTATCTTGCAAGTGTTGGAAGAGGTAGGGAATGATTTCGCTGGCGAGCTCATTTGTTTATTCACGGTTCAAGAAGAGGTCGGGTTAAGAGGGGCGAAAACAGCATCCGAACATATCGAGGCCGATGCAGCAATTGCCATTGATACAACAGCAGTAAGTGACACACTCGAGCAAACAATGGACCAAACTCTCCATCTAGGCAAAGGGACAGGAATCAAGGTTATGGATGCAAGTTTAATTGTTCCCAAGACAATGAAGCAGCAGCTTATCACGCTAGCGAAACACTGTCGAATTCCATATCAGCTTGAAGTGTTTACCGGGATTGGCACCGATGGCGGGGCAGTTACTTATGCAAACAAAGGTATCCCGACAGGTGTGTTATCCATTCCGTCTCGGTATACACATTCAGCGATTGAACTTGTAGATGTAGGGGATCTTCTCGCAACGAAGGAGTTAGTAAAAGCATTCGTAAAGAGTATGACGCCAGATTCACGTTTTCCGTTTTAGGGAATTTTTTAAGCTAATTAGTGTGAAAATTTATAATTATCAATCAGGGGTGATGGCGATGAAGATCTTTATTTCAGCAGATATGGAAGGTATTTCAGGAGTAGCAACCAACCAGCAGTTAAAAACAAATTCCGAGTATCAGCGATTCAGAAAGCTCATGACAGCAGATGTAAATGCTACTATCGAGGGTGCTTTCAACGGCGGGGCCACAGAGGTGGTCGTAGCGGATGGGCATGGCAATATGTCCAACATACTAGTAGAAGAGTTGGATGCTCGTGCAAGACTTGTGTCTGGTAATAACCGCGTCATGTGTCAGCTAGAAGGATTAGATGATACGTTCGACGCTATTATGTTTGTTGGTCATCATGGACGTGAAGCAGGATCAGAACGCGCAGTCATTAGTCACACTTTGGCAGGTATTTGTGTAAATGAAATGAAAATCAATGGCAAGGTCGTTGGCGAAACAGAAATGAACACGCTTGTAGCGGGCAGCTTTCATGTCCCTGCTATTTTCATCAGTGGTGATGATGCTTACGTAAAAGAAGTCCAAGAAACATTACCAGACGTAAAAGCTGCTGTCACCAAGCGTGCTGTAGATCGTTTCGCGGCCGAGTTGATTCATCCAGAAATTGCTCAAAAAGAAATTCGTGAAAAGGCCGAGGGAGCAGTGAAGAATGCAAAGTCCTATAAACCGCTACGAACAGAAGGTCCTGTTACGTTCGATATCGAGTTAAAGGGGCCGCAGCAGGCGATGATGACAACAACGCTGCCTACAGTAACCTTAACTGGTCCAAGAAGCATTCGTTTCACGTGTGACAATATGGTAACCGCCTACAAACATATGTGGGGCTGCGTAATCATTGCCATGACAGCTACAAATGGTGTACTTGGCAGCGTGAATGCCTAGAGCGGTGCAGCTAGAAAAATAGCGGAGGTGAATCTGCATGTATATTGTAAAACGATTACTTACCATGCTGCTTACGATATGGGTCATAGCGAGTTTGACATTTTTGATCATGAAATTTATCCCTGGTGATCCGTTTGCATCGGATGCCGATGTGCTGCCGGAAGAAGTGCTACAAAATATGCGAGCGAAGTATAACTTGGATGAGCCAATTGCTGTGCAATACGTCTTATATATGAAGGATTTAGTGACATTTGATCTGGGATACTCCATTCAATCCGAAACTAGATCGGTTAATTCTATTATTGCCGATGGTGCACCAGCTTCCGCGCTACTAGGATTGCAAGCAATGATCGTCGCATTAATTTTCGGACTGCTGCTAGGAATTATCGCAGCATTGAATCAAAACAAAGCACTGGATTATGTGTCTATGTTTATCGCCATTATCGGTATCTCAGTCCCTAGCTTTATCCTGGCTCCGCTATTAATTAAGTACTTTGCCGTTGAGTGGGGGATGTTACCAGTAGCCTCATGGGGGACTTGGCAGCATTCTATTCTGCCAACACTCGCATTAGCCGCAACACCGCTAGCTGTTATTGCGCGGTTTATGCGGTCAAGTATGCTCGAGGTAACAAATCAAAACTACATCAAGACAGCAGATGCTAAAGGGCTGTCAAAATCAAAGCTAGTCATCAGACATGGCATTCGAAATGCGATTTTACCGGTCATTTCTTTTATTGGACCACTCTTTGTATCGTTAATTACCGGAACCTTCGTTATCGAAAAGATATTCGCTATTCCAGGGATCGGCCGTTATTTTGTAGATAGTATTTTTAACCGCGATTATCCGGTCATTATGGGTACTACCATCTTTTTCAGTACCTTGCTCGTGTTGACGTTATTCATCATTGATATTTCTTACCGTTACATTGACCCAAGAATAAAACTAACAAGTGGAGGGGAGTAAGATGGAAGAAAGACGCGTTACAGTTGATGATTCCCTTTTTCGCCCCTTATCACCAGAAAACAGGGGCCATGATCCGATCCAGCGCCCGAGTATGAGCGTGTGGAAAGAAACCATTCTTAACGTTGTAAAAAATAAGATGGCTGTACTTGGATTTACCTTGTTAGTCGTCATTGCCTTCTTTGCCATAGCTGGTCCGCATATGGTACCGTTCGATCCTGCTAAACAAGAACTGGGTAACACAAATGTTGCTCCGAACAGCGAGCATTGGTTCGGTTCCGATGATTTAGGTAGAGATGTTTGGTCCAGAACGTGGTATGGGGCTAGAGTATCGCTAACGATAGGTCTCGTTGCCGCAGCGATTGATATTATCATCGGGGTTACAGTTGGCGGTATCTCTGGTTATATGGCTGGCCGCAGTAAGTTTGGTGATCGAATTGATGGCTCTTTAATGCGTATCGTTGAAATTCTATACGGAATTCCGTATCTATTAATCGTTATTCTGCTGATGGTAATTATGGAGCCAGGTGTAACCTCAATTATTATCGCCTTATCTGTCACCGGCTGGGTAGGAATGGCCAGAATCATTCGCGGTCAGATCTTGCAGCTGAAATCCCAGGAATATGTACTGGCTGCACAAAAAATGGGGACTTCCCACGGAAAGATCATTTGGCGGCATTTGATTCCTAATACAGCTGGCATCATTATCGTCAATTTGACCTTTACCATACCGCAAGCAATCTTTGCTGAATCATTTCTCAGCTTTCTCGGCTTAGGAGTGCAAGCGCCGTTTGCCAGCTGGGGAACAATGGCGAACGATTCATTAGGTGTTATTTTAAGCGGGCAGTGGTGGCGTCTCTTTTTCCCAGGCTTTATGATTGCCCTCACCATGTTTGCCTTTAATGCATTCGGTGATGGTCTGCAAGATGCACTGGATCCGAAAGCGAATAAATAGGAGGTGGGATGTTGGAACACTTACTAGAAGTGAACAATCTGGAAGTTCGTTTTAAAACATATGGAGGAGAAGTGCAAGCCGTTCGGGATGTTTCCTTCCATGTGGATAAAGGAGAGATCTTAGCGATAGTTGGAGAGAGCGGCAGCGGAAAAAGTGTTACTGTGCAGTCCATCATGGGCCTCATCCCAACTCCGCCAGGCAAAATAAAGAACGGAGAAGTACTCCTAGAAGGACAGGATCTGCTAAAGCTATCCAAACGAGAAATGCAAAAAGTAAAAGGTTCAAAGATTAGTATGGTCTTTCAAGATCCGATGACATCATTGAATCCTACCATGAAGGTCGGCAAACAAATTACGGAAAGCATTACAGCACACCAAGATATAAAAGGGCAAGAAGCGAAAGAACGCGCGATTGAAATGATTCGTCTTGTCGGTATCTCCAATCCTGCAGAACGATATAATCAGTATCCGCATGAATTCAGCGGGGGGATGCGGCAGCGAATTATGATTGCTATTGCACTTGCTTGTCATCCACAAGTTCTATTAGCCGATGAACCTACGACAGCATTAGATGTTACCATCCAAGCCCAAGTGTTGGACTTGATGAAGAACCTCCGAGATGAACTAGATACTTCCATTATATTAATTACCCATGACCTTGGCGTTGTAGCCGAGACAGCAGAACGAGTAGCGGTTATGTATGGCGGCATGATTGTCGAAACGGCACCAGTAAATGAACTATTCAACAATCCAAAGCATCCTTATACGTGGGGACTGCTAGAGTCGATTCCAGATATCCATGCAGCAGATAAAAAGCGATTGGTGCCAATTGACGGCGCACCACCAGATTTGTTTTCTCCACCGAAAGGTTGTCCTTTTGCACCGCGCTGTAAATACGCGATGGACGTTTGTGTCGAAGCAATGCCTCCTGCGTTTTCCATCGAGCATGGACACGAGGCGAAATGCTGGCTGAACGATTCACGAACACCAGCCCTACAAGAATTAGCAGCCGGGAGGGAGCAGCTATGACGGAGACAATCATTCAAATCGATCAAATGAAAAAATACTATCCAATCGGCAAAGAGTTAACCGTGAAATCGGTTGATGATATCTCGATTGATATCAAGCGCGGCGAAACATTTGGTCTAGTAGGAGAAAGCGGCAGTGGAAAATCGACACTAGGCAAAACGATCGTTGGCTTGGAAGGTCCGACGTCCGGAAAAATTGTCTACAACGGTCTGGATCTAAGTGAATTAAATAAAAAGCAAAAGAAACAGATTAACCGAGAGATTCAAGTCATTTTCCAAGATCCGCATGCTTCATTAAATCCGAGGATGCGCGTTGGCGACATTATTGCTGAAGGGATTGATGCGCATAAGCTAGCGAAAGGCAATAGCCGCCAGGAACGCGTTTATGAACTGTTAGAAAGAGTTGGATTACAGCCAGGGCATGCCAAACGTTACCCGCATGAGTTCAGTGGCGGGCAGCGACAGCGAATCGGCATTGCTCGCGCTCTGGCGGTTGAACCGAAGTTTATTGTAGCGGATGAACCGATATCCGCACTGGATGTATCAATTCAAGCACAGGTTATTAATCTATTGGAAGACCTGAAGGATCAAGAAGACCTTACGTACTTATTTATTGCGCATGATTTAGGTATGGTTAAGCACATTAGTGACCGAATTGGTGTGATGTACTTAGGGAAGATGATGGAACTTGCCGACAGCGATGAACTGTTTCATGACCCGCTCCATCCGTATACCAAAGCGTTATTATCAGCCATTCCAGTTACTAATCCGGAAGCGCAGAAACGTGAAAGACTTGTGTTAGAAGGTAATCCGCCAAGTCCAGTTGACCCGCCAAGTGGCTGCCGATTCCGTACACGCTGTCCATTTGCAATGGATGTTTGTGCACAATCGGTACCTGAGTGGAGAGAAGTGAAAGACAATCACTGGACAGCTTGTCATCTTTACAATAGTTAAAAATCTGAAGGGGGCATTATGATGAAAAAATGGCTAAAGAGTCTAGTATTGCTAGTAGCTGTCGCTGTATTTGTCGCAGGTTGTAGTGGGGGAACGTCAGGAAGCGGAGATGTAGCGCAGGAAATTACCGTAAATGCCATGAGTGAGCCGCCTGATCTTGATCCAGCATTAGCGACCGATACAACATCAGGTTGGGTTTTAGATCATGTGTTTGAAGGACTTTATACTAAAGATGAAAATGGAAATCCAGTGCTGGGAGCAGCGAGTAATGCGGATGTTTCCGAAGACGGGAAGACATATACCTTTACCATTCGTGATGATGCCAAGTGGTCAGACGGATCAAACGTAACAGCTGGTGACTTTGAATATGCATGGAAACGTACGCTGAATCCGGATACAGGTAGCTCCTTTGCCTTCTACTTGTACTATCTTAAAGGCGGAGAAGCTTATAACAAAGGGGAAGGTTCTGCAGAAGATGTTGGCGTAACGGCAGAAGATGACAAGACACTCGTCGTGGAATTAGAAGCACCACTTGGATACTTTGATGAGCTATTAACAATGTGGTCATTTTACCCGGTGAAGCAGGATGTTGTCGAAGAGAATAAAAATTGGTCTGCAGAAGCAGATACGTATGTAAGTAACGGCCCATTCCAGCTTACAAAATGGGAGCATGATAGTGAAGTAGTTATTGAGAAGAGTGAGAACTATTGGGATCGTGATGTCGTAAACCTTGATAAAGTAACTTACAAAATGGTAAACGACGCTACAACGTACTATCAAATGTTTAAGACAGATGAGTTGGATCTTATTCAGACATTGCCATCTGATGTGATTGATCAAGAAAAGGATTCTGAAGAATATAGTGAAGTGCCATACTTTGGTACGTACATGTATATGTTTAACGTCGACAAAGAACCATTCACCAATGCGAAAGTCAGAAAAGCATTTAATCTAGCGGTAGATCGTGAGACATTAACAACAAATGTAACCAAAGCAGGCGAAACGCCAGCACGTGCATTTGTACCAGAAGGTGTAGAAACGCCAGAAGGTGACTTCCGAGAAGCTGGTGGTGCATACTTTGAAGATGATGCCGCAGAAGCGAAGAAACTGCTAGAAGAAGGTATGAAAGAAGAAGGCTGGACCGAGCTTCCAGAAGTAACGCTGCTTTATAATACGTCTGAAAACCACAAGAAAATTGCCGAAGCGGTGCAAGCTATGTATAAAGAGAATCTTGGTGTAGACGTGAAATTGGAAAACCAAGAGTGGAAAACGTACCTGGATACAACAAAACAAGGTAACTTCCAAATGGCTCGTATGGGCTGGATCGGCGTGCTGGTAGATCCAGTGGTAATCCTTGATTACTATCTAGGCGACAGCCCGAACAACCGTACCAACTGGGTGAATGAAGAATACGATCAGCTAATGGCCGATGCCAAAGTAGAACAAGACCCAGAAAAACGTTACGAACTATTGCATCAAGCAGAAGCTGTATTAATGGAAGAGCTGCCGTTCAACCCAATCTACCATTATACAAACAACTACTTAACAGCTCAGAACTTCGAAAACATTGTCTATCCAGTAAACCGTTATCCTTACCTGAAATGGGCAGAAAAAGTTTCTGAATAAGAAAAAAACTAAATGAAAGGAAAGCGGGATCTCTTGCAGGTCCGGCTTTCCGTTACATAAGAAAGGAGCTTGCAAATCACATGAAATGGAAAGTATCTTTGTTCTTCCTCACCATCCTTGGCTGGTACGTGGCAACATTAGCTGTTCCCTTTACTAAGGCAAGTCTCTCCAATGCCGCATTTTTAATTGGCCTTTTCCTATTACTCATTGCAAGTATCGCAATCATCTTCAAAACAGGCTTCCTTACTCCAGTCACAGAAGGTTTCAGGATAATTGGAGAGCGAGTGATCCGCAAATCAAGAGCTATGGAGAGAGCAGATAAGCAAATAAAAAATGATTATACGATTCAGTCCTTTAAAACAAATCTGGGAGCTTTTATTACGCAAAGTACGTTCATCGTTGGTGTTGGTTCTATTCTTATTTCTGTGATTAGTATAGTGATGCTTTGAGAGACCTTTCTGCGGCGCGGGAAGGTCTTTTTTAGCTGCGTAAATTTTAGTTCCATTTCATAATTTCAAGCCAAAAGATATTATTTTTATATAGGGTTTGAGTAATTTCATCTTCTCTGAAACCTTTATCGTCATCGAAACCCTTGCCACACTATGCCAGCATTCGGATTCTCCGATTCAAGTCATAGCAGGAAGAATGAATGTTAAGAAAGGGAATTGTGCTATTCGGTACATCCCTCTTAGCTGCTTGTTCACAAGACAAACAAAATACTGCAAATACAACGACACTAGCTTAAATGGATTTCGAAGAAACAGCAAGTGCAGAAGAGAAAGGGGAAAACATAGAGTCATAAAATTCGAAAGCCACTGAAGCAATAGGGGAAGCTAATCCAATCAACGGGGTAATTGATTAATTATTAGACCATTCAAAAAAACTACTAATATATATTATTTTCATGTACGCTTATAGATGTAAATCTATTTTATGGGGGGAATAAGATGATACAACCTGAACCACAAAGTACAGGGCTATCGTCACTGCTAAATGATATTGAAAGTGGCAGAATAAAAATACCGCAGTTCCAAAGGCAATATGTTTGGGAAAGAAAAGCAGCGGCGCAACTATTAGATAGTATTGCCAAGGGCTTTCCTATAGGTACCTTTATTTTATGGGAAACACAAGAGGAACTGCGATCTATAAGGAATATTGGAAACCATAACTTACCCGAGACGCCAGCAGGACACGTAGCACAGTATATTCTTGATGGACAGCAAAGGATTACAAGTTTATATACTTGCTTTAAAGGGCTTAAGATTGCAAGAAATAGTAAGGTAGAAGATTTTGCTCAAATATATGTGGATTTAGAAGCAAGTGAAGACGAAGATATAGTTACGTTAAACTACGATGAAGAAAACCCTAAAAGATATGTAACTATAACTGACTTGTTGAATGGGAAGATGAGTGTCTTAGTAAGACAATATACAGAAGAGGGACTGGATAAGATAGATTTGTATAAAGAAAGATTTAAATCGTATCAGTTCTCTTTAGTAATACTAAAAAACGCTTCTTTGGATGTAGCAACTGATGTTTTTACTCGGCTTAATGTTGGTGGAAAGACACTAACACTTTTCGAAGTAATGGTAGCAAAAACATACGATTCGAGTCAGGATTTTGATTTATCGGAGAAATTTGATCAATTAATAGAAGAAATAGGTGAAGATTTTAAGACGATTTCAAGCTCTACTATTCTACAAGTTATTTCCCTGATATTGAAGAAGGATTGTACCAGAAAGCAAATTCTGAGATTAGAAAAACAAACTTTTATTGATACATGGGAATCCGTTACAATAGCAATAAAAAAAGCTATAGATTATTTTAAAAATTATTACGGCATACCTGTATCTAAGATACTCCCTTATGATGCTTTAATTGTACCGTTTTCTTATTTCTTTTATTATCATCCCGATAGGCCACTTGATCAAAAGAGAGAATATCTACAAGATTTCTTTTGGAGAGTATCTCTAACAGAAAGATATTCAAGCGGAGTAGAGACTAAGTTGGGAAAAGATATCAGAAGAATTGAAACTATTCTAAATGATGAATTACCTAGTTATGATTTTGAAGTGAACATCTCTACAGATCGAATAATAGATCAGGGTTGGTTTAGTATTAGTAGGAGCTTTATTAAGGCTATATTGTGCTTATATGCATCTAAAGGACCTAGATCATTTGCAGATAATAGCAGAGTCCATATAGATAACGCTTGGTTACAAATAGCAACTAGCAAGAATTATCATCATTTCTTTCCAAAAGCATATCTAAAATCAAGAGACGAAGACGAGTTTTATATTAACCATATTCTTAATATTACGATCGTCGATGACTATTTAAATAAGAGGGTAATTAGAGCGAAGGCACCATCTATTTATATGAGTGACTTTAAAAAGAAAAATAGTCACCTTGACGAAACGATGTCAACACATTTTATTGACCCAGACACTTTTGGTGTATGGGATAATGACTATGATTTGTTTTTCAGTAAAAGAGCGGAAATTGTAAGTGATGAACTACGAAGTAAATTAATAATTAAAGAAAAGGTTCACACATAAAAAGCTTAGAATTAAAGCAGCTCTAATTTCATAACTAGAGCACCACATCAAATCCGATGTTTTACAACACTTTTAATACTTTGAATGTACGTTTGGTTTTTTTAACTAAAAGGCGTGGATAGCTTTAAGGTAAGTCAATTTAATAGAATAAAAGAAAGTATGAGAATAAGGGAGATATTATGAAAAAGATCATAAACGTAGTAGGCGCAGTAATCAAACAAAACAACAAAATACTATGCGCTCAAAGAGGAACAGAAAAATCGCTGCCATTAAAATGGGAGTTCCCAGGAGGCAAGATTGAAAAGGGTGAAACACCTCAGGAAGCACTAAAAAGAGAACTCACAGAAGAGATGCAATGCATTATTTCGATCGGAGAAGCAATTGAAGATACTACATATGAATATGACTTTGGGATAGTTAACCTTAAAACATACTATTGCGAATTAGAAGAAGGGGAACCAACCTTAACAGAACATGTAGCAATTAAATGGCTAGCCCCAGAAGAGTTACACACCCTGGACTGGGCACCAGCAGATATTCCAGCTATTGAAAGAATCCAAAAAGACCATAAATAAGCACATTTTACTAATTATCCATTTACCCTATCGATAAAAAACATTACAATTAAGCTATTAATTGGTAATGAATGGTGGAGTGAATGGATAATTTTATTAGCAGCTTAAAGGACTCATTGCATAATGGATTTATTGATCATACATATAGTAATCAAAAGAATTTCAATCCTCAGCTGTTGGTGAACAATCACCAACAGAATACAACAGTGTTGCAATCGCTATTGGAGGAGTTAGAAGTTTGTCAGAGTTTCATTTTCTCGGTAGCTTTTATTACAGAGAGTGGATTAGCCACATTAAAAACAGTTCTTTATGATTTGGCGCAACGAGGGATAAAGGGACGTATTTTAACGTCTACTTTCTTGCAGTTTAATTCGCCAAAGGCTTTTCATGAGTTGTTAAAGATTCCAAATGTTGATGTTAAACTGACGGATTTACCTGGTTTCCATGCCAAAGGTTATATTTTTCACCACGAGACGCATCATACATTGGTTATTGGTAGTTCTAATCTTACTGCGCAAGCACTTCAGGTGAATTACGAATGGAATGTGAAGCTTACTTCGCATCAAGATGGGGAGATTATTCGTAACTTCTCTAATCAATTTGATGATGTCTGGGAAAAGGCTTTTCCACTTACGGAAGAGTGGATTGAGAGATATGCAGTTGCCTATGAAGATAGTAAAGAGAAGCGAGCAATTGAGAAAGTAATTGAGTTACCTGCTAATTATCGGATCAATACGATTCAGGATGCTTTAAGTATTGAACCAAATAAAATGCAGGAAGCAGCTTTAGCGCAAATCCAAGCAGTAAGAGATGCGGGCCATAATAAGGGGTTAGTTATTTCGGCGACTGGAACAGGGAAGACGTTTTTGTCTGCGTTCGATGTACGCAGTGTGCAGCCAGAACGCATGCTGTTTATTGTGCACCGTGAACAGATCTTGCAGAAAGCAATGCGTGACTATAAAAAGATTCTCGGTGGGCATGATGAGCAATTTGGTATCGTTTCTGGATCTTCTAGAGAGATAGATAGAAAGTATGTATTTGCTACAATTCAGACGTTGTCCAAACAGGATAATCTCGATTTATTTGAGAGAGAGGCATTTGACTATGTGCTGATTGATGAGGTTCATAAAGCTGGAGCCAAATCCTATCAAAGAGTAATCGACTACTTTGAGCCTGCCTTCATGTTAGGAATGACAGCAACGCCAGAGCGTATGGATGACTTTAATATTTATGAGCTGTTTGACTACAACATTGCCTACGAGATTCGCTTGCAGGAAGCTTTAGAGGAGGACATGCTTTCTCCTTTCCATTATTACGGAGTTACTGATATTGAGTACAATGGTGAATTGATTAGTGATACAGCCATGCTCGCTCATCTAGTTACCGATGAACGTATCAACCATATTATTGAGAAGGTAAATTATTATGGTTATTCTGGTGAATCGGTGAAAGGGCTTATCTTCTGTAGTAGAAAAGAAGAGACGCATCAGCTAGCAAATGCACTAAATGAAAGAGGCTATCGTACATGTGCTTTAACAGGTGATGATTCACAAGAAGCGCGTATAAGCAGGGTCGAGCAGCTCGAGAATGGGGAACTAGATTACATCTTGACGGTAGATATCTTTAACGAAGGAATCGATATACCATCTATTAACCAAGTTGTGATGTTACGACAAACGGCATCTAGTATCATCTTTATTCAGCAACTAGGAAGAGGTTTACGCAAGCATAATTCAAAAGAATACGTGACTATTATTGATTTTATCGGTAACTATAAAAACAACTACTTAATCCCAGTAGCACTATCTGGTGAAAGCTCTCAAAACAAAGACGCCATTCGACGTCGCATGAAGAACACAGATTATATTAAAGGAATATCAACGGTTAACTTCGAGGAAATAGCAAAGAAACAAATCTATAAGTCTATTAGTGACAGTAAGTTAACAGCGATGAAGACATTAAAAGAAGCCTATACAGCTTTAAGAAATCGTTTGGGCAGAGTTCCATATTTGCAGGACTTTATCCTAAATCATTCGATTGATCCTGAAGTACTTGTTAAAGCTAAAGATAATTATCATCTATTCCTTGCTTCGGTAAAAGAGGATGTACCCGCAATCTCAGACTACGAGAATAGAGTTCTGACAATGGTTTCGCAGGAGCTGTTGAATGGAAAACGCCTCCATGAAGTTTTGTTGTTAGAGATGCTAAGTGAGCATGAAGAGATCTCTTATGAAGAATATAGACACACATTAGCTGATATAGGGCTACAAGATGATGATAAGACAATAGCATCTGTACTTCGTATATTTGATTTATCCTTCTTCAGCCAAACGAACCGGAAAAAGTATGGCGATTGGCCGCTTGTTATCGTGGAGAACCATACCTTGAAGCTGAGACAGGAACTGAAGGATAGTATTGCTAACAATGATACCTTTGCCCATCTTCTGAAGGATGTACTTGCAACATCTAAGGAAAAAAATAAGCGATACAGCAATAACATTCTTACTCGCTATGAAAAATACACTCGAAAAGACGCCTGCCGACTACTAAATTGGGACAGCGATGAAAGCTCTACTATTTATGGTTATAAAACAAAGCATCAAACCTGCCCAATCTTTGTCACATACCACAAAGATGAAGATGTAGAGTCTAGCGTTGCCTACGATGACACTTTCTTGAATGAACAAACATTCAAGTGGTACACCAGAAGCAAACGAACCACTGAGTCAAAAGAAGTAGCAGAGATCATTAACGCAGACCAAAACGACATCGATATTCACTTGTTTGTGAAAAAAGATGATGATGAAGGAATTGGTTTCTATTACTTAGGTCAGGTACATCCCGATAAACAGACTGTTCAGCAGGAAGAGATGAGAAACGGGGAAGATAAAGTCATTCCTGTTGTGACGATGAATATGGTTTTGGAAGGACCTGTTGATAAGAAGATTTATCGGTATATTGTTGAGTAATTGATAGCTGTACTTGTGTTTTATGTACCCCAACCAACTGCATGGTTGGGGTTTTCGTCAAATCATTTGACCCCATAAAGGGGAGAAGGGGTTATAACTTGTGGCTTACACTGTACCAGAATCAATAAGAACCACCGCAACCGCAGGAGAGCGGTTACTCTTTTCTACATTTAAGAACTATTTACCGGATGATTACATTGTGTATTTTGAACCTGATATTCATGGCAGAAGACCAGATTTCGTTATCGTTGGTCCAGATCTAGGGTTACTAGTTTTAGAAGTGAAGGATTACACGAAGAATACACTTTTCCAGCTGAATCAAGATGAATGGACAATTGTAACTTCAGCTGGTGAACAGACGAAGGTGAAGAGTCCACTAGTGCAAGCTCGGGAGAATATGTTTCACTTGGTTAACACATTGAAGAAGGACAAGAACCTTCTTCAGCTTGAAGGAAAATATGCTTACAGCTTGAAGTTTCCTTATGGTTCTGGGGCAGTTTTTACTAGGTTAACACAGAAGGATTTTATCCAGCATGACTTGTATGCGGTTGTGGAGCCATCCCTTTGTTTAACGAGGGATGAAATTAACCCAGACGATGAGGCGTTTTCTGAAGAGATTCTTATTGAAAAAATCTTGAATATGTTTACTGTGCCATATCGTTTACGGGAACCGTTAAATAAAGCTGATATTGACGCCATTCGTTATCATTTATTTCCGGAAGTTCGAATCAGTGCAGAATTTAAGCAGCCTTCTCCTTATCAAGATCAGTTGTTATTGTCGCTGCACAACATTAAAGCAATGGATCTCCATCAAGAGAATTTGGCGAAGCAAATTGGAGATAAGAATCGTTTGATTCGAGGCGTTGCAGGGAGTGGTAAAACATTAATCTTGGCAAGCAGAGCGAAGTTACTAGCAAAAGAGAATCCAGATTGGAAGATACTAATTCTTTGCTATAACATCTCTCTTGCACGCTTTATTGAACAGATGGTTTCACAAATGATGCTGCAGCCTGATAATTTATTTGATTTTGATGAACAACAAGATAACTCAAAGCATGGTATCGAGGTACGCAATTTTCATGGATGGTTGAAGCATGATTTAAAATGCTCGGACCAATCGATCCCGAGTATGCTCGAAAAACTTCGGAATAAGGAAGCCATTTTGCCGAAATATGATGCTATTCTCATTGATGAAGGACAAGACTTTGAATCTGAATGGTTTGAGTTAGTAAGTGAGTTACTTAACGAGAATACAAAATCTCTGCTGCTTGTGGAAGATCGTGCTCAATCAATTTATAAGCGTAAACGTTCCTATGTGAAGGATACTGGATTAGATTTCCGCGGGAGGTCTAAAATTCTCAATATTAATTATCGAAACACCGCTCAAGTCGTTAAGTTCGCCTGGGATTTTTACCAAGCGCACTCGAAACTAAAAGATAAGGTAGTGACGAAAGAAACAGAGGGTGAAATTATTGCCCCACAAAGTACAAGAAGAAAGGGCTTCGAACCCGCAATCATAAAAGCAGAGTCCTTTGCAAAGGAAGCAAAGATCGTCGCCAAACAAATGAAGAAGTTACATGAACAAAAGAAAGTCCCGTATTCAGAAATGCTCATTCTGTACCGAGTAAAAGGAACTTACAAAATGAGTTACATAGATACACTAATTCGAGCATTAGAAGAAGAAGGAATCGCGTACTACTGGCTCACCGAGAATAGCCAGTCCAAACGCAACTTCCAAAAAGATGATGAATCCGTAAAAATCAGCACAATTGACAGTAGTAAAGGACTCGATTTCCAAGCAGTATTCATTGTAAACGCAGATAACATTCCATATGCTTTGCAGGATGATGAAGAAAGGGAAGCTTCCTTACTTTACATAGGCATGACGAGAGCAAAAGATTATTTATGTATTTCTTATTCTGGAGAATCTGTTTTTACGCAGTATTTTGATCAGGTGTTGGAGGCGAGGAAAAGAGACTTAGGAGATGCAAAAGGTTTTAAAAGTGTATGAAAATCTTTGTTGAAATAAAGCTAATTTTATTTTTTCTTAAAACATAATATATGGAAAGTGAGATTAACAATGATGAAACACTATAACGGAACTATCCCTGAGAAGTGTCCTCTTACCAGGGATAGTTCCATTCTGTGTATGGCATGATTAAAAGATAAAGAATGGTATAACGCCATTTTGTAGTTTCAGAGTCATTTAGCCAATTCCTCGTTATAATAAAATAATTAAAAACTTAGTACTTATTCCCGTGTAGAGAGGTATTTTTCTAACTGCTTCTTCCCAGAATTACTTTTGGGTATAATGCCTAGATGCTCATATTTCCAGATGGTTTTCCTTTCATGAGAGTCTACATTTGAAAGATCATCATAATTAAAATCGATTTTAAACTTTCCTGCCTTATCAAAGAACATAGTGAAATTTGTCCAAGTCTCTTGACCATTGTCTTCAAATGCTCTCCAAAGTTCTTGAATTAAATCAACTAATCGGTTCCACTTTTCGGTATATTCTTGTTCGATAACTGAAAATAATTCAGTTATTTCATGACTATATACAGGCTTATCGCTACGATCTGGATAATAATAAAAGTAAGCAGTCTGAGATCCTTCAACAACCTCACCGTATAAATACACCTTAGACCACGTTTCTGGAATGGTTTCTACAATAATCACAGCTATCTGTTGATATAATAGGTCAATTTTTTCTTCATTCATCTAACTATCTCCCCCGCTCAGGAACAATACAAAACGTCTAAATTCCTTTTGGCCATCATTAAATTAACTGCGGATCGCAGCTTTAATTGATAACTCAAAGGCAATTATAGTGGTCTAAAATACTCCTTATAGATTAAAACTACAATGGTATGTAAATCACCAAAAACAATGGGTAAAGAATAACGAGTGTTTCTATCTTAGTTTAAATCCTATCAAGTATTTATCTATTCCGTTAGAATATTTAAAAAGTCTTCAAAGCTACTACTTATCTTCTTTGTTACAGGATTCAAATCTGAAGACTCTTCCTGATCCCAAACGCATACAATAGGCTCTTTAGGGTTATCACGGTAATCTAAGCAAACAAAATCACCCGCAAATAAAGTCGCTATCGGCAGCAATTCAGTACCTATTAGATCTTCATCAAACACAATTCTTTCTTCTAATTGTGTTCTAACTACTCCTATATTGTAATACTCATCTTCTCTTTCCCCGGTGACTTTTAATATACATAGAAACCTATCAATTACATAAACATGGTTGTTATATTTAAAACTATCCTTTGTAGGACTACCACCGTTATATTTCTTTATAAATTCTTTATATGTCTGTGGTAAATCTACACGCCATTTACGTTGTTTTTAAGAAAGTAAATTATTATCAGGTAAGGGATAAATTATTGATTCATTCTTAACGTCCATCTCTATAACCTCTCAATAGTATTAAGATTCACATAATGTTTTTCAAAAGGATTCATTCCCGTAAGATTATCATAGCCAAAGTAAATACTCAGATTTAAGTGACTCCTTAATTCTCGTCCTTGATTTGCAGATTCCTCCAACTGGGTTGTGGTAGTCCATCATAGGAATTATCTTTAAAATATGTTATATAAGGAGGGGGATAATGCACGATGAGTACAAGGAATAAATTAACGAAACAAGTGAAATTAGTATTGAAAATCCTTGAAGAAAATAATAGAGATAGGAATGGATTAAACAACGGAATAATAAGCTTAATCTATTGCAGATACATTAACGCATTAAGCATCTTGGAAAAAAACGAAAATGCGGAAGGGATAGTGATTGCAGGCGGTGTACGTGCCTATCTAGATGCATACAACAACTATGATAACTTATTATTAGAAGCTATGCACAAAGCAGAAAAGTCACTTGAGAAACTCTTGAAAGAAGGAATGTTATAACTGGGGTTTACTCCCTTACGTACGTTTATCTTGGATCACTATAGGTAGTTATAGATTTCGTAACTGTCATATAAGTAATTATTACTTCGAAAATACAAAAGTACCCCAAAGATTAATTGTAGCTCGGACTTTTAGGGTACATCTGATCACTATTAGAAGATTAACCAGTTAAAGCTAAGTCTCAGTTAAGTCTTAGAAATCGCTCTTGAATAAGGAAGGAACGGCATATTATAAGATTTCATATTACAACATCTTGATAACCCACCTCAGTTATCTTTCCTTGTACGAAACAAATACCTAATCCATTCTCCGAATCCCACGTACAATCAAACATAAGTCCAATATCAAGAATTTCCATTAAGTCTTTGTCTGCAATAAACATTCCAACTAAGGTAATCTTATCTAACAGTTGATCATTTTTCTCGATTAGAGGGTAGTTTTCGTTATCTTCTACATTATAACCAAGATCCCGTCGGGTCTGTTTATAATATTCTAATAATGAGGCCGAGATATCTTGTTGAAGTTCATTCCAATTAGCAAAAAATGAATTATATGTGGAATATTGTTCTTCTTCAAATTGACCGTCTTCTTCACCGCGAATCATCAATGAAACTATAACTTCTTCCGCAAAAAAGTCTATAGTTTTACGTCCAATCCAATCGTAACCATTAAACTCCAACTCTCCAAAGACTGCATCATTTATTGTCATGTTTTATCTCCTCTTTTATTTATTAGCAAATCATCATATTTCAAAAGCTCCAGCATATATCTCACAAACACCACTTAAGTGGGAAAAACTCAAGAATGACATTACTATTATCCGCCAACAATTAAAAAAATAATATATTATTAATACTGACTGCTGGAAGGTACTAACTTTGGAATTAGATGTATTCATTTACTTCACACTGTCTTTCCTATTGCAGGTAGCTGTAAAGGAGAAAAGCTAAATCAGCTTTCTACTTTGTCTCTTAGGTGAAATAAAGTGGAAGTGTATGAATCAACAATGGAGGGATATTAAAATGAATGAAGAAAAACTTGAAGAACTCTTTCAGTTCCTAGCAGGGAACTTTCACCAAGATATAGAATCTCCTGAACTTGCGCTTGATGAGTTCCTAGCTGAAACTCCCCAAAAAGCCATAGAGCAAACAGTTGTCATTTGCGAAGAATTTCTAAATAGTGAGTTAACTAATCAAGAAAAAGAGGATATTATCCAATCTAGCGCAGAGATCTACTTCCCAGCAATCGGCCATAGCCCGATGGGATGGTTGCGAGAGGTAGTGGAACAGCTTAAAAGCAGTTTGGAGAGAAACTAGTACAGTTGCTGACAAATGAAAAGAGATGACAAAGCATCAAGAAAGTGGGAGTAATAAATCAAATTTGTGAGGGTTATTTAGATAGATAAACTATGATAAGTGATATTGTTGTTGATATAAGAAACAAGTTCATAGGTGTTAATACAATACTAGAAGGGCTTGAATAAAACTCTTTATTATTCATAATTAGGTTTTAGGGGCTTAATCACTATAATGACTTATCAATAATTTCATTTACGCTATATACAAGGGCGCTACTAAGTACATCTATGTAGTTTTGAAAACTTTCAGAGTTTAGAATGATGTCATCAAAAACTTCTTTTAACTTTCCATCAATAAATAATGTGAGTCCTTCTATTTGTTCCTCTGTACCTTCCTTTCCGAATGAATCTTTCAATATTGTAAAAGTATCTTCTAGATAGGCTAAACTTGATTGGACAGTTTCGTTAAGGGGCGTTAAACTTTACGAAATAAACAGTCGAGGAGAACAGAACATGACAAAACGAAATCGTCGTACTTTTACAGAAGAATTCAAGAAACAAATTGTGCAGCTTTATGAAGCGGGGAAATCAAGGAAAGAGATTATTCATGAATATGAATTGACGGCTTCCTCTTTCGATCGCTGGGTAGCCAATACAAGAAGCGGACAATCGTTCGTTAGAGGAACAGGAATTAATCCGACTAAGAAAAGAAAATAAACAGTTAGCCATGGAAAATGACATTTTAAAGCAAACGCTGATCATGGGACGAAAGTAGATGTAATCCGGCAAAACCGGCATATGGTATCAGCAATGTATGCTGTCCTACAACTTCCTAAGAGTACGTTTTATTACGAAGCGAAAGAGTGAGATAGCTCTCAAGATAATGAGATTACAAGGTTGATTGTAACCATCTTTCACCAGAATCGACAGAACTATGGTACAAAGAAAATAAATCACGAACTACACAAGAAGGGATATACCGTCTCTCGCCGGAAAATTGGACGGATTATGGGGCAAGAAGGGCTAGTTCCTAAATACACAATAGCGCAATTCAAGCCGGTGAAAAAGGCTGTAAATGAATCCGATCAAGGTAATACACTGTGGCATTATAGTGGTGAGTGATTTAACGTATGTGCCAATGCATACAAAATGCATTATAGTTGTACCATTTTGGACTTGTACAATCGTGAAATAATTGGATATAGCCCTGGTCCAAATAAAGACGCTGCATAGGTGCAGAAAGCTTTCGCTTCCATTGATGGCAATCTCAACGATATTGCATTGTTTCATACCGACCGAGGCAATGATTTCAAGAATACTATCATAGAAGAACTATTCTATTGGAGACATTTGAGATCGATCTTTCCATAAGCATGAAAGGCTGTCCTTATGACAATGCCGTAGTAGAAGCTACCTATAAGGTGATGAAGACAAAATTCATTTACAGACAAATGTTTGCGAGCCAGAAGCAACTGGACCTGGCTTTATTCGACTATGTCCATTGGTACAATAATATACCAATTCACGGAACTTTAGGCCATCTTAGCCCGGTAGAATTCAGAGAAAGCCACCTTAATAAAATTGTCTAGTTTTGCTCCTTTACCCCAAGAGTTAAGAGACCCTATGAGCTGTGTAATCCGTGCAAACTTTATTCTATCAAAAAAAGCACCTGATGCCTAAGAGACAATTCAAGTACCTTTTGTGTAGCTACATATAGTATTTCACTTGGTAATTGGTAAATGATAAGGTGGTGTTAAATTTCTCTCATCTAGTTATCATATTAAATCAAGTGTCCATAAAAATATTTTTGTCCTTTGTTCCAGTTCTTTTTTGCAAGTCTATCGACATACTCAATGAAGTCTTTATAATTGCTTTCGTTAATAATTGTATTAAATTCTCCAGGTACTTTCTCACCAGTCCACACAGAAAGTAATGATGGAATCAATTCTAACCTTAATGGCTCTTTATTATTTACTGCAACCATAACTCTATGGATTAATTTTTTGCTAAGTTACCAGGAAAAGCTAATTTCTGTTCAAAGTAATAACTTTTTGTATCATTCTCCTCACAATATTTAAAATAGAGATCTCCTAATTGTTCTACAGTTACCTCATTATCAATTTGTTCTTCAAAATTTAAAAAGAAGTCAATAGAGTCTTTAATAATTAAAACCGTCTCACTAATTTCATCCCATTCTTCAAATAATGCCAATAAATAAGGAACTATATCAAGAGATAGTGATGTTATAGCTGCGGAAGCGAAAGTGTCTATGGTTTCTTCTGAACTTTTACTAAGAAAGCGAAGATTGTTCGAATCCTTTATGTCATCGTGAGTTGCAACAGCTAAAAATACTCTAATGCATAAATTTAAAACAGCTTCATCTTTGGTCTGATTCATCAATTGAATTAATAGTGGTTTCTGTGTAAAGTCACCTGTTTTATATAATTCAATAAGGTTCAGCAAAACTTCTGTTTCTGTATTAGATTTTAAAATGTTTTCTTTAATTTCAAATTGAGACAAAGTTGGTACTTCACCAAACCACACACTGTTCATTAAGTTTACTGTTTTCCCCATAGATACACCTACTTTCATAAATTGATTTATCTTTTTCCGTTAACACGCTGCCATTTCAAGACTCTATTTTGGAAAGTGGTTACTTCGGTATGTTGTGGATTGTTACCAAATAATATAATTCCATCTTCGTTTTCATGTATTTTCAATACCTTTGCATCCTTTTTACCATAACCTACCTCGTGATAGAAATCCAAATTCAAATTATCAATTTGCTCACGGCGAATAGTCGATTCTCCGGTTTTCTTAATATTTGAATTTAAATTTTCCCCACCAAAAGCTAAACCTTGTCGATGGTGGCCTTTTTCAAGTTCTCCTCTTCTTACTAACGCCTGATAATCTGCTCTAGCTTCCTTTAGTTCATTTGCTTTTACTATACTAGATTCATCAGGGTTAGGATACCAATCAGGATTGCTATCATGTAACTTTTTAGCTTCCTCATAATAAGGACCATAAACTTCATTATTAGAATGGTTATCACCACTCGTATCCTTCGTATCTTTAATTTTTTGGTGATTTGGGTCACTGTGCTTACTATCTATTTCCGATTTTTTAACTACAGACTTACTATCACCAAGTTCTTCTATTAGTTTAACGCCATTAACAGCAAATCCACCGGTAGCCTTATCCAAAAGCTTAATCGGCTTCGCTATTGGAATAAACATAGCTAATGCAAAGATTTTTTCTCCAGCAGATGCTTCCGGATCAAAGATAGTCGCAATATCTTCCGTAAAGAAGTCCCATGTCCACTTAAGAGCCTTACTAAACCAGTTATCAGGAGCTGCTCGGGGGTCTGGAATTTTATCCACAAATTCATAAGACACACCGCCAGTATCATGCTTGTATTCCCGCACGATTCTGCCGTCTTCTAATGTATAATACCTTCCGTGCCATTCATAGTGACCATCAGAGACATATATTTCGTCTTTTTTATAAGGATACAGCTCGTTGAAATCTTGCTCTGTAATCTCTGCCTTATCACCAGTCGCAAGTGCATTCCTGCCTTTTGCCAAGAGCTTAAACTCATCATGGTACTCAAAGAATTCACCTTTGAATTGCGTTATATTGAAAGAATCAACACTGATATTATTCTTATCAATCGCATTTCTCAGCTTTGCCAGATATGTCTTCATCTGCTGAATATCATCTTCTGGCTTATCCAGCTTGCTAGTAGCGCTGGCGTCCATATCGTACATATTAGAAAGGGTGTCTGATAGTTTTTCTTTTCCCTTATCAATATCTTCTATGAACGGATCGCTTTTCACAGATGATACGTTAGCGATATCCCTAACGTGAAGCAGCTGCTGATTAATATCTATTGTTGTGGAGGTTAAGCTAGTGGAGGCTTTCACTAGCTTAGCTTTCAAATCGTCTTCTAAAAACGCTTCCCGAATAAAACCATGTTCATTAGATTCAAAGGAACGAACTTCCTCCGTGACGGAACTCAATGCCTCTTCATATTGTACCAAAAAGCTCTCCATGAATTCGAGGAAGGGTTTGTGGGTTTCCTCATAAAATGATCGGATGGAGTCGGCGGTTTTGCCTTTGAATCCATCATTCAGTGTTGTGATGCCGTTTAAGGCTTGCTTGACTTGTTCGACGCCTTCTTTTGTTTTGTTGATGAATTTTTTCGTACTGTCGACTTGCTGCTGGATGTCTTGTACATCTATGTTTTTAATTGCTTTCACCACCTAATTTTCCGTTAACTGTCTCCTAATAAGTAATTATAATAAAGGAAAAATATGGTGAAAGGGTTTGTAGTGAAAACACATCTATATTACCAGTAATAAACAGTCGGTTTCTTGATAAAACGAGTCGGAAGTCATAGAAAACAGAACTGAGTGGATTTTTAATTGTTATAACATGCAGTCGTGGAAGTAGTAAGTCATCATTGTGTGGAAGGACAAACTGGAAGGGGGAAGATAGAGGAGGCTGCTATAGATGAGAGAAATAAGCCACCCTCAACACAAAGGATGGCGAATCTTACTAAGAGATCTGCTGCTTAGGAGCTTCCTCCTTCTTGCGGTTACCCATCTTCGCAAAGATATTAGCCAAGATAGACCCCGAGATGTTATGCCAAACACTAAAGATAGCGCTCGGAACAGCTGCGAGTGGGGAGAAGTGTGCGGTTGCAAGCTGTGCACCTAATCCTGAATTCTGCATGCCGATCTCGATTGAAGCTGTCTTACTTTTTGGCAGATCCATGCGCAACAGTTTAGCGAAGCCAAATCCAATTAGGTAGCCGAGTACGTTATGCAGTACGACAACCCCGAATATTGCCAAGCCTGTTTGTGCAATTTGCTGTTGGCTATTGGATACGACGGCTCCGACAATACCGATGATCGCGACGGCTGAGACAAGCGGGAGCACTTTTACGCTTGCTGTGGCTTGTCTGTTGAAGAAGCGCTTTACTAACAAACCTAAAACGATTGGTATAATAACGACTTTCACAATGGAGACAAATAAAGAGACAGGACTAATGTTAATCCATTGGCTCGCGAATAAAAGAATAAGTGCAGGTGTAACAATTGGTGCAAGAACGGTCGTAACGGCTGTAGCAGTTACAGATAGGGCAACATCGCCTTTGGCTAGGAAGGTCATAACGTTAGAAGACGTTCCGCCTGGGCAGCATCCCACTAGAATAACGCCGACAGCCACTTCTGGTGATAATTGCAGTCCTTTAGCTAAGGCAAAGGCAAGCAGCGGCATGATTAAAAACTGTCCGGCCACGACTACAAACACTTCAAATGGACGCTTTACCACCCCTTTAAAATCATTAGCAGACAATGTTAAGCCCATTCCGAACATGATAATTCCCAATAATGGTGTTATGTAAGGCACAATCCATGTAAATCCAGAAGGCAGCAAGAAAGCCGCTACCGCAAATAAAATAACCCAAAAAGCAAACGTACTGCCGACAAATTGACTAAATCGTTCTAAGGATTTCATCATCCACCTCTTCTTTGACTGTTTGTCAGATTGTATAACATATCTAAATAAAATTCAATATTATAATTTTTCAGATATATTAAAGTGATGAATTATAGAAAAGGGGATATGGTAATTAATTATTTTGCACTTATTTAGGGTTCCTGCATAACCAGTCCTAATTAATTTAGACGGCTAGCGGAGCTATTAATCTCTCTGTTGGGAATGGTATGCTCTATGATAACGGTGTTAAACAAGTCTTCATCACTTAGATCTAAATTAGCGGGGAAGCGGATACCGGACAGAGGAAATAAAAAACGATTGGGCCTTTCATTTGGGTAAAAGATGATGATTGCAAATTTAGGATATATCTATATAGTCAGAAGTTCACCAAACGGAACGCATTTTTAGCTCTCCATAACACAAGAAGGTGTGCTGAATGTTATATAAATTATACAGAGAAGCAGTTCAGGTCGTTTTAGGGCTGAACTGCTTTTTTGGTCTGCACAATGCGCTTAATGAGGCATAAGGAGTGCAAATGCAACTTTTTCACTAGGTGAAACAGTCTTTAAATGGTAAAACAAGGCAGAAGTCTTACTGAATTTTCACTTGGAATCCTTTACTGTAATAATAATGAAGTTTTTTTGAGAAAAGGAAAACGGATAAAAAAAGATTGCCAGTAGTGAGCACGTACATACTGGCACTGCTTACAGAGTATAGTGCAGATTTTTGAAGGGAATGAACATATGGGCTGGTTTGGCTGGTTTGATACGGAGACTGAGAATAAGCGTGATGCGTACATGAAATTGTATCAAGAAATTGAGGACACAATAGCAGAGCATGACAAGCTGGTAAGCGAAGCCGAATCGGCGTACTCGTCTTATAAAAGCGGCATTCCTTGTATGCCTGAAGGTGCTATTCCGACAAGCGATTATATTCCGGCACAAGAAAGACTAGATCAGAAACTACTAAATTATTTAGATGGTGAGATAGAGCATCGAGGAAAGTTAGTCAGAGCGAGAAACGACGCATACGAACGCTATATCTACTATAAAAACAAAGCGATTGCCGAAGCAAAAGAAGAAAAGTGATTAGCTGGATAAAGGAGAGGTTTTATGGCTGAAGATGTTCAGATCAAGTCTAGTGAACTGCAGCGCGTACAGAGGGCGGCGAAGAGATTACAAGCATCCTTGGATAAATCGTATGAGCAATGTGAGGCTTTGCTTAAGGCTGCGAATGTTGACGGCTGGGAAGGAAAGTCTCGTGATAGTTTTCTCACGTATTTGGAGTTGATTGCGCAGTACCATGCAGATTTAAAGGCTGCCGCAGAACTGCAAGGAAAGGCATTGGATAATTTAAGAGACTACAAGTATGACTTTCTGAACAGTGCATTGGTAAGGGAGGTGCGAGATGTATGAAGGATAGCTTTCTGGCAACAGAGCTATATCTGCTTGCAGCATCGTTCGGAGCGTCTATTCTTTATGGTTTACCAGATAAGAACGTGTATGAGCTGCAGGGCGATGAACCATTCAGACAAGCACATGAACGCTTGATTGCCAAAGGTTATTTGACAGAAGAAGGGGCTTTTACAGACGAAGGTGGATTTGTAGCGGAAGTGATTCGCCAGTATGTACGTAGTAAAAAATACGTTCAGTGCAATCATCTTATGTTCGCCTTTGGAGAGCAAGACGCTGATAATCTCGTTATGCTGGTTGAAAAGGAACACGGAACAAGCTATCAGCTATTTCTTATTGAAAAACCGCTCGTCCTGCAGCTGCTTACAGAGCGCTTGCCGGTTATGAGCAGAGAGCCGCTGCCAATAGAGAAAGAGTTCCTGATGAAGGAACTCAATAGGAATGAAAGAGAAAAGATAGAGCAAATTGGGGTCAGAGATGACTTCCTCAGCTTGGATATCTGTCATAAGTCTCAAGAGCCGCGTTCGCTGAGCAATTCAGACTTTCTGCAAAGTTGGATTGTAATGATAGAGGGAGAGAAATTGATTATGATCGATTGTCTGCGGAAAAGATTCTATCATGCTAGCCAGCATTACTTCATGAAGATAATCTTCGATGCAATGGACTTTCCCTATCAGAAAAAGGAGGGTGCTTAAATGGCGAGTTCTACCATTACAATCAATCCAGAACAGATGACAGATGTGTATAACCGTTTACTCGCTATTGCTACAGAGCTGCAGACAAATGCAATACCCGCCATCAAAGAAATCATGGATGTAGAGTTTTATACAGAAGGCAAAGCAATAGATGCCATTGCAGCATATCCAGAAGCAAATGAGAAATTCTTAGAGCTTGTAGAGCATTACAATCGTATTTCCACGTTGGTAAACGACACACTCACTCAAATGATGCAGACAGATGAATATGCAGCAATTCGCATCATAGCAGCATTGGAGGTGTAGCAAGTGGATGTGAAGTTTCACAACGATCAGTGGAAGAAGGTAGAAAGCAGTATCCAAGGGCTCACACAGTCTGGCTATTTTCAACTTGGACAAGGCATCTTCTCTTCCTTGGAAGATATCAGCAAGAACCTGGAAAACCTGCAAGATAAAATAGCAAGATATGATTCAGATGGTGTCGTTTCCTTCTCTCATACAAATCATAAAAGTAAGTATAAAGCGCTGAACGAGGATTATGCAGTCCTTCAAGAATACAGTAAAAAAGTTGGCGATCTTATTGAAGAAAAGATAGATCAGCCATTTTATGAAGATATGGATGAATTTGTAGAAACCATGCGTGACGCTACTATTTCCAACTACAGCACAACCAACCGTATCGATGCAAAGGAAGAAAGAGAGTATAAGGATGAAACGGGAACCTACAAATTCGAGCTGGATAAGAAAGAAGTAACCATCAATGACCTATTCAGCGGAGATAATTATTATGCTGACAAAATGATGCAGGAATTTACTATATGGAAACAGCAATCGGATAAATCAGAAACTGACGATATCTCGTATGATGATTACAGAGATGTAAGGATGAACAGCGGGGCTTTTCAATACAAATCCATTGAAGATGGGCAGTTATCTACTGAATTCTGGGTTAACCTGGGTATCCTAGGCGGTGTAACTATAGCAACTATCTTAGTTCCGCCCGCAGGGGCACCACTGGTAGCAGGATTGTCGGGTGCAGGACTGGGTGTTCTGGAAGCCTCTAGTGCCGTTACGGGAAAAGATTGGATAACACAAAGAGACATAGCTGCTGATGAGAGAGCTATACGAGGAGCCACATCTATCTTAGGAGCCGTTCCTATACGAGCAGGTGCAGGAGCTTTCCGATCATTTGGCAGTAATTTGTCAGCAACTAGTGTAAAAGATATCGCTGCTGTATCAAAAGTAACAGGAAAAAATCTTACAAATACAGCAGCAAAACAAGGCTTAACACCCCATGAAATGTTACAATTAACAAAACAGACAGACACACTAACAGACGGTGCAAACCAAACAAACTCCATTATGCGAAACAACACAGTAAGCCTAATGGAATGGAAAGAAGCCAAAGCAATAAAGCAGCTCCAAGATGCCCAATACAGTAAAACAGACCAACTGTTGAAAGGTACAGGAACTGATGGTACACCAATCATGTTCAAAAACAGTGGAAGTCCTAATTCAGTGATGTATGGATCAGGGAAGGTGGATACCGCGGGGGTTGGTGTAAGGGCGTCGGGGAGTGTTTCTAAGGGTACGGGTAATGCTAAAAAGTTAAGAATAGAAGATTTTACTAAAGAAATATTGGAGACTAAACCAATGAACTCTCCAGTACCTGAAAAGTGGTATAAAAAAGGTGGAAGTATATCCATCGAAGATAATGATACTTGGACTTATACTAACAAGTCGGGAGTTTCTGTAAGGTATCCGGATGGGTACCCAGATTTTACTCCTTATATGCATCCAAATGTTAAGCCAGTAAAAATAGAAATTCATTCGCCTAAAAACAATCCGAAAGACTTTGAAAATGCAAACAAAGCAGCTAGACTTGCAAAAGATACTGATCCACCAATAATAGATATTAGAAAGCCGCCAGACGGTTATACGTGGCATCATCATGAAGATGGAAAAACTATGATGCTAGTAGATGAAGATATCCACAGAGAATTTAGGCATCTTGGTGGTCAATCAAAGGTTAACGGGAAAAATAAGTAATGATATAGGAGTGAGAGTATGACCAAAATGCTTAGTGTAAATTCAAAAATTTCTTTAAAGGATATAAAACAATTTGAACAAGAGTATGAAGTTACGCTACCTAAGCAATATGTTGATTTTCTATTAGAGTACAATGGAGGGTTTCCTCAAGAATCTAACTTTAAAATCTCTGATGATGAAGGAAGAAGCTTAGTCAATAAGTTTTATGGAATTGGTGACATGAAAAGTAATTTAGGTAAAGTTTTTGAGGTTTTAGAAGGAGAAATACCAGAAGGTTTTATTTCGATTGGTAATGACCCTGGAGGAAATGAGATTTTATTAGGAGTTAGTGGAAAATATCAAGGAAAAGTATATTTTTGGATTCATGATATAGAACCCGAAGACGAGATGGACAATATTTTTATCCTTGCAGATAGTTTTACTGGGTTCTTTAATAACTTATATGAATCTGAATAATGGATTCTATGGAAAGCTGGAAAGCTACATTTAATGGATGGATTTTTCATAATAATATAAATACGAATGATAATTAGGCGAGATGACATTGTAAACATACGTTGTATTGTTATAGGGAACAAACCAAAAACTTACCAAATTAAACAGAATCGTTGGTCTAAAGATAAAAATAATAATGAATAACTTTATATAGCTAACTATAAAGCACTTGTTTGTCTATCAGGCAACAGGTGTTTTTGTTCTTGGGTTAGAAACAATATATACATGGTTAATATTGGGATGTGATTGAGTGAAATTCATAACTCATGAAGTTAGTACCATCAAGGCATTCTGTTTCTTTGGCTTATAATTTATGGGTTGTATTTTTACTAAAGACGGTCGTATAATACTCGCTATTCTCTAATAGCGTTACATAAATTGTAATTTTGTAACAGAAGCAAGAAGAATTTGAACGCATCGGCTATATACGAATCTCTGCTAGAGGACAGACCATAGAATATGAAGTAGTTAAAATTCTACTCACTAATAAAGAAAAAGAAGAGAGAATAGCGAACACTAACAGACGGTGCAAACCAAACAAACTCCATTCTGCGAAACAACACAATAAGCCTAATGGAATGGAAAGAAGCCAAAGCAATAAAGCAGCTCCAAGATGCCCAATACAGTAAAATAGATCAACTGTTGAAAGGTACAGGAACTGATGGTACACCAATCATGTTCAAACATAGCGGAAGTCCTAATTCAGTGATGTATGGATCAGGGAAGGTGGATACTGCGGGGGTTGGTGTACGGGCGTCGGGGGATATTGGGAGAGTTGCTAAGGGTACGGGTAAAAGCACGCAAGGTGCAAGATATGGTGAAAGGAAAATTTCTGACCAAACATATGGTAAATTAAGAAGAGCTTCTCCTTCTTCCAAAATACAAAAAGAAGTAAATAAAAATATAGATGATATAATTGGAACAGAAGACTTTGCTTTACCTGGTAAAATAATTGATAAGAAATTACACGCAGACCATATTGTTTCATTGGAGAAAATAGCTCGTATGGAAGACTTTGACACGTTAACTTATAAACAACAAAAGGATGTAGCTAACTTTGTAGAAAACTTTATAGGACTCAGTGAAGCGGCAAATACCTCAAAAGGTTCGAAATCTTTTGCGGATTGGTATATTTACAAAAAAGAAAATATTCCTGTAAACGCTGAGTTTAGGGAGAAAATGATACTAAAAGAAAAAGAATTAGAAATTGAAATTCAAAAGATGATAGATGAGTTTAATATTATAAATAAAAGGGAGTAAATCTAAATGGATAAATTGTCTTTTCTAAAACAATATAGAAAAAGCATCGAGTTTGTGTCTAAAGAAGACTTACTCAATATTGAAAAAAAGCTTATCCCTGAAAAGTGGATGAAGGTCCTTATCGAAACTAATAAGGAAGAAAGGAAAAAGAAATTAATAGCTTTATGGAATAGTGCATGTAAAGAAGAATTAAGTAATACTATAATGTATTTGCAAGAGAATCTCTTAGAATTCGAACTTATTATAGATAATGGACAATATGCTGTACTATACAGTGTTAAAAGTGAAAATGATGAAATTCTTTATTATGAAGGGGGAATACCGAACAAATCCCTTCATAACTTAAAAATGCAACAAGTATGGTCGAGTGTTCCGCAATCCATTAATGAATTTTATGAAGAGTTACACAACGGGTTTTATTATTTTCCAAGTAGAGCAATGGGTTTAATACCGTTAGAGCGAATAACTCATTTTAGTGAATATGAATGGGGAATTCTTGAGGAGTTGGATGAGCCTTTAGGAATTAATATTGATACTACCTATGGATTTTTTGAGAATGGAATGGGTGGATATATTGCTATAGATTTAAACAACTGCAAGGAAAACTTAGCAACACTGTGGTTTACGAATGATCAGCCAGAATATAATGTTGATTTCTGGGATATTATTGATGAATGGATTGTAATAGGCTTACAGGACGATTAAATAATGATAAATCAATAAATACACTGCTATATTTAGCGATATAAGGCACTTGATTGTCAAGGAACAACAGGTGCTTTTTTTCGTGTATACAACTAATTAAATGAAATAAGAGAAGATGCTTGAAAAGAGACCTCATGATGGCTATACCATCATGGAGTACCTTGTAATACTTTATCTCTTGCGAAAAGTGTGAGAACCGAACGAGATGACATTTTATAAGTTAAGAATACTTATGATGACGGCAATGTACTTAAACTAACATATTCATCCGCTTCTTCTTCTGTTGAAATATCCTCGAAAACACTTAATTCTACCGATAATTTCATCCTAGTTATATCAAATAAATCCTTTTTAAATTCATATGAATATTTCATGCTCTTTACACCTTTTATGCTATTTATTATATAGTGGGTAAGCTGTAGCTATTAAACCGTTCTTATTCAGAAACATTTCTATTTTAATTCCTGATGGAGTCTCACCTATAAACTTATTAGAACCTATCTGAGTTTTATTTTGATATGCATCATTAATAGCCCTTTTGCTACTTACCCTAAGCAACTCTCGCAACATTCCCCGACGCCCGCACACCAACCCCCACAGATGGAGAATATCAAGACTTTGAAATCACGTTAAATGCTACGAGTGTAAGTATAAAGAAAGATCTAACTATAGCTGAGCATCATTATCGGATTGAAGAACCCTTTGAGAGTACAATAGAAACCGAGGGATTTTTAGAGTTAATGTTAATATGGAAAGAGAGAATAGCAGGTATATTCGAGGATTAATATTAGTATACGTTTTTGTGACTTAAGCACTTGATTGCATATTGGGCAACAAGTGCTTATTTCTATAATGTATTCCTATTTGGACAGAATGGGCCAAGCAGAATGAAGAATGGTGTTATGGATTTACCAGAAGGCTTAAGGAGGTAATAAGTTATGAAAAATGATGTTTCTTTGTGGTTAGGAAACTTTCAAAACTTTGATGAGCTAGAAAAGTATACTGAAGTAAAATATGGTGAAGATGGAGATAGTATTCCTTCAACTTTTGAAAAGGAATTTAAATTAGGCTATTATGATAGAGATTTAATAGAGAAGGATTGCATACCAGATGCTGAAGATGATATAGAAAAGCTTTTAATAGATTTTTCATATGATGGTCAGCTGATAAAACAGTTTACAGATGTTAAATTAATTTCTAAGTATAATGCCATTATTATGATTTACAACTACAATTATGTTAACGATGGTAGAGCAATAACTTCAGTAAGCGATTGTGAATACGAACTTAATTTTATAGGTACAGCTAAATATGTAGACTAGATTAATACTCTTTTTGGTACTATCAGGCACTTGGTTGTTAAAACAAAGGTTGTTTTATTGTGTAAATAAGATTAGCTGGTTGAAAGAAATGTGAGTACTTACATAAAAGTCCTTTCAGTATAACCAAGGGTGCAAAACTATAGTTGAGCACCCTTGATTTAGGTAAGTTAACTACACCTAAATATCCGATATCCTATTTTCCCTTCATACCGTCTCGTTATCTCCTCATGTTCTTCCATAATATCTATTAGCTCCTCATCAATATCCGCTGACAGTGTGAAATCAGCAGCATGCTGTTCATCAGTTTGATCTGTTGATGGTTGATATGTCGTCATCTCTATCTGTTTGAATCCGGCTTGTATAAATGATGTGTGCCATTCAGCTTCTGTAAATAATTGCGGAAAACGGTAAAAAGTCATAATTTGATGTTTCTCTTCGTCGGAGATCGGCTGTTCTAGAACAGTCTCGATTGCCAATAGGACACCATTTGGTCGAAGGGTTCTTTTGAATTCGGGAATTGTGGCCGCGATGTTCGTAAAGGATGTGACGGATTCGGAAAGGATCATATCAAAAGATGCATCAGGAAAAGGAAGGCTCTCCGTATCTCCTACTTTTACATCAATTGGTAATTTCAATGTTGAAAATCTTTGTTGGGCTTTTTCTGCCATAATTTCGTTGCAGTCTAAAGCGTGCACACGGCAGCCGTAATGATGCGCGATGTAGGCGGAAGTTTGTCCTGTACCGCAGCCAACATCCAGAAGGGAGGTTTGTTTTGTGACCTTTTCCTCTGCTAAGAGCTGTTTCGTTAGCTTCAACCCTCCTGGATGTGCACCTCCAACACCAAATAATGCTAAAAAGTCTAGATAGGTATAATTCATAATAATAGCTCCTGCTTTCGTATGACATGCATGCAATATGCTATGAAGGCAGGGAGAATTTGTGCGTAAATCTTTCTTTCGCTGCATGCTCCGATGTGGCTTTTGCTGAATAAGCTAAGACAGAAGGAGGAGGACTTGAATGAGCGTGATAAGAACGGATGAATGGCTGGAAGATGCCTATCATGACCCGCTAACAATATGCGAGAAACTGGTAAAGCACTTTGAAGGTGCGTCTGCGGATGAGATATATCATCATTTTAAGCAGCATGGCATGTACCACCCATTGAAGAAGGATAAGATGGTGCCGGACAAAGCGGTGTGGGAGATTGTGCAGCATGATCAAGAATATCTGCAGGAAAAGTGGAGCGGACCGGATATACCTGTCTATATTTTTCCTTCAGATATAACAAATAAAGAGATCCAAACCCACTTTAACGGCAAGTCTGGCCTCGCATTTCGAGATAAGCTGTTTTTATTTATCTCAGCAAAGAACACAGAAGAGGAAATAAAAGCGATTTTTACCCATGAATACAATCATGTGTGCCGGTTGAATAACTTTGAGAAGTGTGAAGAGGAATACACGCTGCTGGATACTATCGTTTTAGAGGGATTGGCTGAAAATGCTGTCAGAGAAAGATTAGGAGAAGCATGTACTGCCAATTGGGTCTCCTTCTATTCGGATGAGGAGTTGGAAAAAACGTTAGCCACATATATTTTACCCAAGAAGCAGATCCTGCCTCAAAGTCGAGAGTATCAAAATATTTTGTATGGATTTCGCCGCTACCCAAAGATGCTCGGTTATTGTACAGGATATTACTTAGTAAAACGTTACATGGAAAAAAACAGCTTATCGAGTGAAGATTTGCTGTTCGTTGAGACTAGTGAAATTGTAGGTGAGAATTAGGACTGCATCGTGTTGGCTATTATCATGGAGATGCTGTGGGTATGATAGCGTCTGAATTAATAGCAATTGTTATACCCACATCTCCATGAGTGCAGAAGATTATATGAAGAATAGGGAAAGTAAAGCAATACCTGCAATTGCTCCTAATGCTACTCCCCAGCCACCGTAACCATAACCGCCGCCATAGCCGCCGAAACCGCCATAACCGAAACCGCCTAAATTCTTGGAGCGATTCATTGGCTGTAAATAAACATGATTGCGATCCACACGCTGAATGATTCCTCTATGCACTTTTCCATCATTACATCGAATTTCCACTGCTTTGCCTCTGTATCGCTGGCAAAGGGAATGATATTGTCCAACTGACATACTGTCACCTCCATATCTTTGTGAAGATACACGGTATTATATGTCCCATATGTATTATCGCGCGGTACAAATAACTTAGGGGATTCGTGGATTCTTGCCAAATGGCGGAGGGACGCCTTTGTTAGAAAATATGTAGTTGGAAGAACAGGGTAAATCATATGCAGTGTCAGGATTTCCCGTACGTTTTATCTGCAAGCAAGTTGACAAATGATCTTACAAACTTTAGAATTATCTACATTCAACAGAATCTAATAAACTTAATAAATAAAGCTATGAATGCTATGGGTCACACTATAGCAGGAGCAGCTTCTGGAGAGACCGCGATAACTGCGGCGCCGAAGGGTTCACAATCTCAGGCAAAAGGACAGAAGAGTATCGATATCTATTTGAGTTGTGCGGCGCATGCATAACCAATAGTATTTGTTATTCTTGTGATCAAGAGATTGGAGAGCCTCCAGTCTCTTTTTTTATTGGTTTGATTAAAGGGGAGTTAAAGTTGGCACAACAAGAATTAAAGCGGGACTTATCAAATAGACATGTGCAGCTGATTGCCATTGGCGGAACAATCGGGACGGGCTTATTTCTAGGTTCGGGTAAAGCGATACAGTTGGCCGGTCCTTCTATTATCTTTGCTTATTTAATCGTCGGTATCGCCCTATTTTTCGTGATGCGTGCGCTGGGAGAGCTGCTGTTATCAAAAGCAGGCTATTCATCGATAACAGATATTGCGGAAGACTATCTTGGTCCATGGGCATCGTTTGTAACCGGATGGACATACTGGTTTTGCTGGATAATGACAGCGATGGCGGATGTGATTGCTGTTGGGGTGTATGTGAATTATTGGTTTGATATCCCGCAATGGATTCCTGCACTTATTTGCGTCATTGTTTTGTTGGGATTGAATCTATTAACAGTGAAACTGTTCGGAGAATTGGAGTTTTGGTTTGCATTGATCAAGATTGTGACGATATTAGCACTGATTGGTATTGGTATTGTGTTAGTTATTATCGGCTTCCAAACAGATTCCGGAACTGTGTCGGTCACAAACCTGTGGGAACATGGCGGTCTGTTCCCGAATGGTATCTCTGGCTTCCTGCTCGCTTTCCAAATGGTTGTTTTCGCCTATGTTGGCGTAGAGCTAATTGGTGTATCGGCTGCTGAAACAGCTGATCCTGCTAAAAACATACCGTCAGCCATTAATAAAATTCCATTACGGATTTTATTCTTTTATGTCGGTGCGCTGCTTGTTCTATTAATGATCAACCCTTGGACAGAGCTGAACGCAGCGGAAAGTCCTTTCGTGAAGACCTTCAGCTTAGTCGGAATCCCGATTGCTGCCGGAATTATTAACTTTGTCGTGTTAACATCTGCTGCATCTGCCGGAAATAGCGGTATGTTCTCTACAAGCAGGACTTTATATAATCTTAGTAAGCAAGACCAAGGACCAGCTAGACTGGCTAAACTGAATGAAAAGCATGTTCCTGGCAATGCACTCTGGCTATCTGCTATTGTTATCTCAGTCGGAGCACTGCTAAGCAAACTCATCCCAGACCAAGCTTTTAGTATTGTAACAACCATTAGTGCAATCTGTTTTATCTGGGTATGGAGCATTATTCTGATTTGTCACATCAAATACAAGAAAACACGAAAAGACCTGCATCTTAAATCAACGTTCAAAGCACCACTCACACCGTTTGTGAATTACGTTGTGCTTGCTTTGTTTGCTGGTGTTCTTGTGATAATGGTGGTGGCAGATGAGACACGGCCAGCGCTGCTGCTGACGCCATTATGGTTTGTTTTGTTGTTTGGATTGTATTGGGGTAGGAATAGAAAAGGTTCCAATTAAAGCAAGAAGTAATACATGTGAATGGAAGTTTTACAAATGAAAGAAAACGGCCTCCAGGAGATGGAGGCTGTTTTGTGTATGTAGGGATATTTGAAAGCTTCTTTAAATCTGGCCTCATTCGGTTTGTTATAATGTAACGTTTATATTCTTAAGCTGTTTTGATAAAGCCTCGGGTTTTACTTTACCATGCAGCTGTCTGCCAGCAGGATAATGTAGAGGAATCAATAGCTTAGCTCCATCATCAATCCACTGTTTTCTGTATAACTTGTGTGTATCTTCTCTTTCCATATAAACATCCTCTTTTATCTTTACATCATCGTCCACGCCAAATTGAAAGAAACAGCAAGGACAAATATCGTATGATGCCTCATTGTATTCGTTGTAAGCAGGTTCGGGTAATCCTTCAAACCCACACACTGGACAAATATAACACATTTGATCACCTCTTCTTGATTTTCACTTATAATAAGTTACAACTCACTTGTGTCTTTTGTGTGTTGTTTGTTATATCCTGACAAGTAGTATTCATTTAATAGAGTATGATGTCATAGTCTGCTAGCATGCTAACTAATTAGCTTGTTTTGTCTTTTTTAAAATAATGTACGTAATTGGGCGGAAGGCAGGGAAAGAGGCATGCAATTTTTAACTTATGAATTGGCACAGGAAATAGTGGAGCGTACGATGAAGATATTAAATCAAAATATAAATGTAATGAATGATGAAGGAATCATCATAGGATCTGGTGATAAGGAGAGAATTAATCAGTTTCATGCTGGTGCACTTGTTGTCCTTGAGCAAGAAGAAAGTGTGGAGATAGATGATGCTAGTGTGGGGAGTATGGAGGGAGCAAGATCCGGGATTAATCTACCCATTCAGTTTCGTAACCAGATTGTTGGGGTGGTTGGAATTACGGGCGAGCCTGCGCAAATCCGTAATTATGCGGAGCTTGTAAAGATGGCGGCAGAGTTAGTGTTAGAGCAGTCTGTCTTGTTGGAGCGGGTACAATGGAGACAAAGGCTGCAAAGTGAGATTGTAAATCAGCTTATCTCTGAAGACAGTTTGGAGGAAGCGTTACTAAAAGAACGTGCAGGATTCCTGGGAATTAATTTGGAACATCCTAGAATTGCTGTTTATGTGAAGAAAACAGACCACTCAGACTTGTCCATGCAAAAACTAGTTCGGACAATACAATATGAAATTGGTAGAGCTGATTTAATGGGTGCTACATTTAATGATGAAATTGTTATTCTTAAAGCGGTGAACGAACCACAAGCAGAATTACCCTCTTTTTTGAAGCGATTGTCAAAAGTAACAGGAGGCAACGTTCTTATTGGATGTGGGGACTTGGCAGAATCCGTACAAGCATATAAAAAATCATTCTTCCGAGCAAAAAAAGCAACAATAGTAGGGGGTAAGCTGCATCCCGAAAGAAGCTCTTACAGCTATGAGGACTATCAGTTTGAAATACTGTTAACAAAAGCTGTTGAAGAGGAGGATTTATGTGCGTTTGCTTATTATCAGCAGCTATTAGATCAAGATAAGAAAGGAGAACTGGTTCAAACGCTTGAAGCGTATATTCGAGAGGGTGGAGAATTGAACAAGATTGCAGAAACGCTCTTTATCCATCGAAATACGTTGAGATACCGTCTTGAAAAAATAACAGAGTTAACAGGAAAAGACCTGCGACATGCAAAAGATTTGATGGAGCTATACATGGCAAAACTTGTGCATGATACCCGATAATTGTGCAAGCGCACAATTATCAAAGGGTTCCTATCTAAAATATCTATCGGTATGTACAATGCGCGCTCTTCAGAAAACGCTTACAATAAGAATACATAGATAAATGCAATCTAGGGGGAATCACCGTGGATATTACTGTAAGCGCTTTAGGAGCTGTTAGTGCCTTAATTATAGCAATTGTACTCATCTTGAAAAAAGTGCCGCCTGCATATGGCATGGTTGCCGGAGCTTTAATCGGCGGGCTGATTGGCGGCGTAAATATTACCGACACCGTTACGCTAATGATGGAGGGCGCAAAAGATATTATTCCAGCAGTGCTGCGAATTTTGGCCGCAGGGGTTTTAGCCGGGGTTCTTATAGAATCGGGAGCTGCATCCTCGATTGCCGAGACAATCGTCAAAAAAATGGGCGAAACACGTGCGCTTTTGGCTTTAGCTATTGCCACGATGATTTTAACAACGGTTGGGGTGTTCGTCGATGTAGCTGTTATTACAGTATCGCCAATTGCTTTGGCTATCGCCAAGCGTGCTAACTTATCCAAAACAGCCATCTTGCTAGCAATGGTTGGGGGCGGTAAGGCCGGAAATATTATGTCTCCGAACCCGAATGCAATTGCTGCTTCTGATGCTTTTGGTGTGCCGCTTACTTCTGTAATGGCTGCCGGAATTATACCAGCTATATTCGGCTTGGCAGTTACGTATCTGCTAGCGAAGAAGCTTGTCAGCAAGGGCTCTGCAGTAGTAAGTCAGGATGTGGAGATGACGGACAACACAAAACTGCCGGTATTTATCACTGCATTGATTGCACCGCTAGTTACAATCATCTTACTCGCATTGCGGCCATTATTTGATATCAATATTGATCCGATGATTGCGCTGCCTGTTGGAGGAATCATCGGCGCAATTGCAATGAAGAAGACGAAGAAAATAAATGAGTATGCTATTTCAGGTTTGAACAAGATGTCTGGGGTAGCCATCATGTTATTGGGTACTGGAACGTTGGCAGGAATCATTGCTAATTCTGGCTTGAAAGATGTGCTCATAAATACGTTAAATGCTACAGGTATGCCTGCATACTTACTGGCGCCTATGTCAGGGATTTTCATGTCAGCAGCCACTGCATCCACAACCGCTGGTACAGCCGTAGCAAGCAGCGTTTTCAGCAGCACCATTTTAGGATTGGGTGTATCCGCGCTGGGAGGAGCTGCAATGATTCATGCTGGAGCAACCGTTTTAGATCACATGCCGCACGGTAGCTTTTTCCACGCTACAGCCGGTAGTGTCAATATGGGTATTAAAGAACGTTTGAAACTAATGCCATACGAGTCCTTAGTCGGTCTAACACTGGCGATTGTTTCAACACTTATATTTGGTGTCTTGCAGCTCTTTGGTTAAAAAGTTTTGCCCCCGTGGTTGATGGAAACGTTAAATCTAATAGAAGGTAGATGGAAAACGATGAAAATTGTAATTGCTCCAGACTCGTATAAAGAAAGTTTATCTGCGCTTGAGGCTGCCAATGCAATTGAGCGAGGTTTCAAACAAGTTCTTCCAGATGCTGCGTACCACAAAATGCCGATGGCGGATGGCGGCGAAGGAACGGTCCAGTCCCTTGTCGATGCTACAAACGGAAAGATTGTGGAGCGACATGTGACAGGTCCTTTAGGTGATTATGTTAAAGCGTTCTTTGGACTAATTGGAGATGGGAAAACAGCTGTTATTGAAATGGCTGCTGCATCTGGATTGCATCTCGTTCCTGTGGAAAGCAGAAATCCGCTTGTTACTTCTACAAGAGGGACAGGTGAATTAATAGCAGCGGCACTTGATTTGGGTGTAGAGCATATTATTATTGGCATTGGCGGCAGCGCGACAAATGATGCTGGAGCCGGGATGGTGCAAGCTTTAGGTGGAAAACTGCTCGACAAAAACGGTAACGATATTGGTGATGGGGGCGGAGCGCTAAATAAGATAGCGGCGATAGATTTGGACAGACTTGATGATAGATTGCAAGATGTTCAAATTGAAGTAGCGTGTGACGTGGATAATCCATTAACAGGACCAAGAGGCGCTTCCGCTATTTTTGGACCTCAAAAGGGTGCTACGCCTGAAATGGTTGATTTGCTGGATAAAAATCTCACTCACTTTGCTGATATTGCAGAAAAAGCAGTGGGGAGGTCGTTTCGCGATATAGAAGGGGCTGGCGCTGCTGGAGGTTTAGGTGCAAGTCTGCTGGCTTTCCTTCATGCAGATTTAAAAAGAGGAATCGAAATCGTTTTGGAAGCCGTCAACTTTGAAGATGTAGTCAAAGATGCAGATTTAGTAATTACAGGTGAGGGGCGGATTGATAGCCAAACAATCTATGGCAAAACCCCAATCGGCGTAGCAAAAGCAGCAAAAAAATATGGTGTACCTGTTATTGGGCTTGCTGGTTCACTATCTGAAGATGCAGACGTCGTACACGATCATGGAATTGATGCGCTTTTCAGTATCGTACCAGGTGTGGTATCACTTCCAGAGGCGTTTGAACACGCGTCAGAATACATGGAAAGAACAGCAAGGAATATAGCAGCTTCTATGAAAGCTGTGCAGTATGGAAGTATGGTTAAGTAAATCTACTACAAACGAAAAACCTCTATCCCGTTTTGGGTAGAGGTTTTTCGTTTACTCAATCAGTTGTTTCGTATTACGCAATGCGTCATCATACACTTTCTTTGGAAACCCAGTAATTCGCAGTAGCTCAATCGCATTACGTGTATCAGAAGGACCGTGTTTTAGTAAATAATCAAATACCACTTCATTATCCACTATCTGTTCACTAAAGTGGTAGTTCTCATACAAAGATGCTAATTTATCGGTAAGTTCAATATCATGCGTGGCTGCTATAATTTTCGTATACTCATAAACGCTAAAATAAGTTAAGACTGACACAGCAGCTGCAATTCTTTCAATTGTATTTGTCCCTTTAAATATTTCATCGACAAATAAATACATATGTACTGATTTATCTCGATTCCTTGTATCAAAAATCCTCTTTAAAGCAGAAACTTCACTCAAAAAGTAGCTCTGTCCTTTTTCAATATCATCAGCCATCGCCATGGAAGAAAATACAATACCTTTGGTTAATGTGATCTCCTTGCTGGTACTCGTATGTAATGCCTGCGATAAAATGATATTAAGCGCGATTGTTTTAATAAATGTAGATTTGCCGGAAGCGTTAGAGCCAGTTAGAAGTATATGATTTTCAAAATTAAAATCGTTTCCTACTGGTTTGCTTAGCAGAGGATGGTAAGCTCCTTTAATCGTTAAATTTCTGTTATTCGCATATTTTGGCAAGCAGTAATACGGCAGTGTTTTCCGCCATAAAGCAGTAGAATAGCAGCAGTCTATTTCCCCAATTTTCTTCCATGCTTTCTCGTAGATAGCAGTATTATTATTCAAGAGATGAATGATGTAATGAAACACAAAGTAATCAATAAGGAATATAGATTTTAGTAGTGTAAACAGCTGATGCAGAAACGCTGTATTACCATTAAGTTTGGCCATCTTTCTGGAGGCGATGATCACGTTCAAGCAGTAAAAAAGACTCTCGAATTCTTCTTCCCTTTTGGAACGAGTACTGAAGAAAAGGAAGGAGTTGACTAGTGTGCTTAGTAAGAAAATAAATAAGCCGACTGGCAAAGAGATAAACAGACATGTTAGCCCGACCAAAGGCATTGCGCCAAGTAGGTAATAGAACGGCTTCAACTTATAATTAGGTATTCCGAACATATACTTGGATGAATTTGCATAAGTTGATCTTCCTAATCCAGATAGAATGAAGGATAATTGTGAATATATAAATAATATCCTTAAATACTTTCTCCATATTCAAATCATTCCACGAAATATCGTCTACGCAGAAATAATCCGGCTTTTTGCTGTTTAGATAAAAATTCTAAAATGTCTTATGATAGTTTGTGAAATTATCTAATATAATACTTCTATCCTATAGCGTTAAGATAGATGTTCTTCTTTTGTAGGCATAATACATATTTAAAAGAACCGCTACTCCGACAGCAGCGATGATCACGTAAAGATAAATCATAGCTTCCTCCTAAATCTGTTATGTAAGTCTAATAAATAAAATATCTGTGGTAATAAGGGGGGAAGCTCTGTTCTATACATGGGGTCTTATGTAATAATTGTAATATAATGTGGTTTATAAGAACAGAAATGGCATAATGATAAAACACGGTGGATAACGAAATGTAACAACAGAAAACATGGAGGATTGATTATACTAGACATATAGAAGTGTAAGAATGTAGAAGTACAATCAAAGATGGCTGTTTAATTTTTCCCCTTATTCATACAGGTTAATTGAGTTAAACTGCTCGAGGTTGGTCTTAATTGACCATATCTCAATATAACAAACATAGGAATATTTTAATGTAGGTATAGACTAAGTTTTTAGTCTCGTAATGTCTCTAGAACATTCTGCACTATAAAGGGAGAATATTCTGGTCTATTGTAGCATCCTTATCGTTTGTATAATGGGTTAACCTAGAAAGTAAAATTTGTCATTAGATTAATATAGGCGGGTGATAATAGCGTGAAGGCTACTCCAAGTCCAATTTCAACAGGAGCAGGCGGTTCTACATTTGAACATAAAGTTCAAACAGAATTTGTGTGTCTTATGATAAGTAATGGGAAGGTTTGTATTGAAAGATTTGAAGAAGGTTATACGATTGATAATATCTCTTTTCAAGCTAGGTATAAAGGTGTCCAAACTGATGACATGCTACTTACATTTAAGCCAAATGAAGGGGTGACCAGTAAGATCTTTGCACAAATGAAAAATACAATTAGATTATCTGATTATAATCTATTTAGAGAAGTAATAAAGGGGTTTTGGGATGACTTTGATAATCCCGCTATCTTTAATAGACATAATGATGTATTCGCAATCATAATGGGGAGACCTACAAATGTCAGTACTTTCACCAATATAACTCAATTATTAGATTGGGCCCGAACAAGTTCAGATTACAACGATTTTCTCTTGAAAATAAAGGCATATAAGCAGATGTCTGATAGTTTTAATATGCTCAAGACTGTGACAGAGGCAGCTAAGGCTGACAGTTTATCCGATAATGAATTATGGGAGTTTCTTAAATGCCTTTATTTAATTGATTACGACTACAATAGTGATACAAGTCGTGATAAGAGAAATATTATTCAACAATTAGAAAATGCTAGTAGAAAGGTAGGGGGGGCAGAAAGTGGAGCAAGTGTATGGAATAAGCTGTTTGCGATGGTTACTGATAGTAATTTCAAAGCAGGAACTATAACAACTGATTTTGTTTTTAGAAAGTACCCTTCACTTATTGCATGGTTTGATAGAACTATAATTAACATTAATCCTGTTAAGTACAAATTGGACAACTATAGAATTGGAATGTCAAGAACTATAGCTTCCAGTTCTAGTATTATCGATGAAGATATTAGGACAATGTTACTTGATTCAATGGAAGAAGTATATCAAAAACTAATAACATTAGGTATTGAAGAACTCAAGGGCTTCTTGGAAAAATATCAACACCCTAGAGATAGTACGTCTAACCTCAATATAAGTGGTATAGGTGAGTTATTTGAGATTCTGACCTATATTAACTGTAAAATTAAAGATTGGTCTTTAAAGAGTTTGGAAACTGCAAATCTAAAGTTAATAGAGAAAGGGAAAAGTGGATGGGTTCAATTAATCTATTCGACTACAAAATATACTTTCCCTATGATCATAATGGATCTAGGGAAAAAGTTATATGATAAAACACCAAACAATAATTACTTTGATAATAGATGGATAATTGAGAACGCAAATATGGACTCTGATAATGAGAACTTATGCGAAATGTGCGGAATAGGAAGTAAATATCCTTTTAATAAAATTCTAAATGATTTTGGGAGAATTAATAATATAGAGGTATTTGAAAGCGTTCCAGGAAATGGAAATAATTATAGCGAGTTAGGTTATATAAAAATATGTTGTGCAAAATGTATTAGGAAGTTACGTGATTCAGATAATGTAAAACTATTATACAACCGTCTAGGGGGGGTACTATTTGGTGATTAATGCTATAAAAAGAATCCTTGAGGATGAATTGAATGCAATAGAAATAAAAAAAAGTTGGTCAAGTCTTAATAATGTGTACGCAACACCTCAAGGGATATATGGGCTTGTTGAATTTGCTAATATAGAAAAAATGGAAAATGAGTGGGAGAATTGTGCTGCTGAACTTGCAACTAGGGTACAAGCCCAATTACAAAATGGCATAGATAATTTAAGGTGGGATATATATTTGATAATGCTAGTTGATAACAATATTCCAACTCTTTTAAGAAAAGTAATAGAGAATGATAGAAGGTATTTTAAAAAGATTGTCATAAACAGCAGGGAGTTAGATTTAAATAGACTGCCTTTTATTTTTGATTTTAATATTACAAGTATAGGGGCCGAACTGCTAATTCAGCAAGAATCTATGTTTTTAAAAAGTTTAAGAAATACTTTATCGGATAAATCCAAGAAAGTATTTGGTGAGGAATTCTTCGATAATGGTCAAAATTACTCTTCCGTGGATATATATAATTTATTAAATCAGACAAAGGAGGCTGAAAACCAATGAAGATATCCAGATTAATAATCGAAGGATTTAGAGGTTTTAATAAGAAAAGAGATTTTAAGTTTAAGAATTCGCAATTAATCTTATTATATGGTCCTAATGGTCATGGAAAAACTTCTTTCTTTGATGCTATTGAATGGGCTTTTACTGGAAAGCTAAACAGGTATGATGATCCATCAGATGAAAGAAATCGCACTAAATTTGTGGGTAACACTTTTTCACAAGCAACTCCATTTGTACAAATCACTTTATATAGTAGTGAAAGCAATGAGATTATAATCACTAGAAGAGGGGTTTTGGACAATTCAAAATCTGATTATGGAAGAAGCTTTATAGGAGTTGAAATAGTTAACAAACACTGTTTAATTGGTAGTTCTGCAGAAGATTACTTATTTGAAAAAGTAGTGAACAGTGAATGGTTAGATAAGATAGATTCGAATAATATAAATAATATATATAATTTAACTCATTACTCTAGTCAGGAGAAAATGAGTCATTTTTTGAGAGGCGCGAAAGAAGGAGAACGTTATAATGCACTTTCCACAATTTTAGGGACTGAGCAGTTTAATGTGTACAAGACAAAACTTAAGGGTGCCCTAGATCTTTATAAAAATGATATTGAAGAAATAGAAAAAGAATCTTTAAAAGTGAAAACAAGAAATAATAGTATCTCCGAAGAAGTGCAGGAACTCAAATTAAGATTAGAGAAGAACGCATACAATAGAGAGAAAGCGGAAGCACTTCTTGTAAGATATAATGAACTTTTCACTGAGGAGTTAAGTTTAGATTTAGATACGGATACTATAATGAAACAAATTAATAATACCAACAGTTCACTATTTACTGAAGAGAATCTAATCAATCATAATACTCGGTCTTTAAAGTTATTGTATAAAGGTTTAGATCAATATAGTAAGGTACAAAAAAAGCAATATGATAATAAGACACAATTAAATATACTAGAAAAACTACATAATATAAATGAGAAACTGACTGATATTACTTGGTTAAAGGACAATTATAAAGTGTATCAAGACGGAACAATGGATTATCATAATAAAGTTATCTATAAAAAAGAAATTAAACAAAAAATAGTCTCCTTAGAGGGGTATATTAAGGAGCTTGAATTATTTATCTCTGATATAAAACATACTTTAGAAAAAGCACTTGAAACTCGTAACTTTAATCATTTAAGGAGTTTAATAGCTGATAGAATAACTAAACCGAGCATAGGGGTAGAGTTTCAAAATATCATAGACCAGCTAGAAAATATTGTGGTAGGAATCAACAAAAAAGATGAAGATATTAAAGACGCTAAACTTGTTGAGTCTAGGGATAAAGAATGGTTAAATACTTTAGAAAATATGAATGAAAAATATAGTGTCTTATTACGCTATGTTTTAGATTATGTGGAAACTGTAGATGAAATAAAAGAATGCCCGGTATGTGGTAGTGAGAACGTCTCTGTTGACTTTTTAACTAATTATGCCAGTAAAGCACAAATGGAAGTTAATGTTGACATCCCGAACGCACTGAAAAAGTATAATGATGCTAAAAATAGACACCAAGAAGCTAGGTTAGAGTTAAAAGAATTACATGAAAAATTCATGGAGAAATCAAAAGAAGTGAATCACGAAATTAATAAAATAATAAGAGGTGTAGATAAACAAAAAGAGGAACTAGTAAGTTCATTTGAGGACTTAAGAAATGTAACAAAAACAATTGAATATATTGAAGAGAATAATAAAAAATATTCTTCTTTGTTAATGAAATATAGTTTAGAGGGTAACATAGAAGAAAATATAAAGGAAACATTTGAGGAACTAACGACTAGAAGGTTAGAACTTATGAAAAAAAATAACTCCGATAGTAAAGAGGAGAAAATGACTGATCTTATTCAAATTTTGAAGACAGATATCCAGAATAACTCTATATTAATAGAAAATTATCAAGCACGAATAAATGAGGCTGGATTTGAAAATAAATCTTTTTTGTCTCAGGATATTTCTATATTCTTAGAGGAAATGTTAGCTAGTTATGAAAAAAAACAAAATCAACTTATAAATAAGACATCATTGTTAAGAGATTTAATAAAAGTTATGGATAGTTTTAAAATACATAAAACATTAGAGATAAAGGTAGATCAACTAAAAAAAGGAGATATAATGGTCTCTAAATTAGAAAGTGACAATGAAAACATTAAAGAAAAGATAGAAACCCTTAATGAGGCAATTAAAAATATTCCTACAGCAATAGAAAAGCTGAACGAGGATTCAATAGAAGACTTGTCTAGTTTAGTTCAGAAGGTTTATTCCAAATTAAATTCGCACCCTATATTTAACAAGTTGAATTTCAAAACAGAGAAGAGGTTCGGAAATCTTAAACTATTATTAAATGTACTCTCGGATAATGATATTGAGGCAAATCCATCTTTTATATATAGTGCTGCACAAGTGAATGCAATAGCTCTGTCTCTATTTTTATCAATGGCAATTGTTCAAGAGTGGTGTAAGTTAGAGGTTATTGCTATAGATGATCCAATTCAAAGTATGGATGGGCTAAACTCTCTAGCGTTTATTGACCTTTTAAGAAATCTAACTGATCAAGATGGCTATAATAAACAATTGTTTATTTCAACGCATGACACTTCTTTCTTCGAATTAATGAAAAAGAAGTTTCAATCACTTGATACTGCAGTTATACAGTTCAATGGATATAGTGAGAGCGGGCCAAGTTTCTTGGGAGAGTATGGAACAAAGGGTGTGAACAACATTGAACTAATAGACTACAATAAGGGGACAAAGATAGAGAACTTTAATGAGTTCATTTTAAGTATTTAAAGAATAGTGCATTCTTTAAAAATATTCCGGTCAATTTGTAACTCTAAATTAGTATTGGCGATTGACTTTTCTCACTATTATTGCAATAATAACTGTAATTTGAATACTGGTACCTTTAATTCAGTCCCGTGAGGCTGACAAGGACATTCGGAAACGATGCAGATAAACAGGGGAGGTCTATACCCTTTTAGTTGCATGTTAAAAGAGGCTTCCTGTCAGTGATGGCAGGAAGCCTCTTTTTTTCTCCTCTGGTACCAGTTTTAGTCTAACTAAAACAGGAGGAATAACAATGGAACAGAAACGAATCGATCATGATTTTTCTTTACAAGCGGTGCCTCAGTCGCATCGGAATGGCTTTTGGAAGATGCTGATGCTCATGCTTGGCTTTACTTTCTTCTCTGCGAGTATGGTGGCTGGCGGGACACTCGGTTTAGGGTTAAGTATGATGCAGTTCATCGGGATAGTGCTAGCGGGTAACTTGATATTAGGTGCTTATACAGGAACGCTCGCTTATATCTCGGCGAAGACTGGACTTTCTACACATCTATTAACACGTTACGCATTTGGTGAAAAAGGTTCGTATCTTTCCTCCTTCTTGCTTAGTGCAACACAAATTGGCTGGTTTGGTGTTGGAGTGGCGATGTTCGCTGTGCCCGTGCAAAAGGTGACTGGCATGGATACGACAGCATTGATTCTTATCTTTGGCGTTTTAATGACAGCAACAGCTTTCTTCGGAATGAAAGCACTGACGATATTAAGTTTTGTCGCAGTACCAGCAATTATTGCGCTTGGCGGGTTTTCTGCCTTGGAAGCAGTGGATGGACTTGGCGGTATCGATGGTTTAATGCAGTATCAGCCAACCGAAACACTTGGTGTAGCGGCAGCATTAACCATTGGTGTGGGATCGTTTATCAGCGGCGGTACGTTAACGCCTGACTTTACACGATTTGCGAAAAGCCCGAAAGTTGGCGTATCAACGACGGTTATTGCATTCCTCATCGGCAACTCACTTATGTTCGTGTTTGGAGCAATTGGTGCCATTGTTACAGGCCAATCGGATATTTCTGAGGTGATGTTTGTCCAGGGATTAATCATTCCGGCGATTATTGTCTTAGGACTAAACATTTGGACGACAAATGATAATGCTATCTATGCAGCTAGTCTAGGCATCTCGAACATTACCAAAATCAAGAAAAACAAAGTTGTTATTATCAACGGTATTGTCGGAACGATTTTTGCGATGTGGTTGTACAACAACTTTGTCGGCTTTCTTACAACGCTTGGTTCAGTGCTGCCGCCAATTGGAGCTATTTTGATCGCAGATTACTTCATTATACGGCGCGGCAAATATCCTGCGTTTGAGAACATGACATTCAAAGCGGTGAACTGGAATGCAATTGCTGCGTGGGTTCTTGGTGCAGGAGCAGCAAAATTTTTACCGGGAATTCCACCGCTTAACGGTCTAATTGGAGCAGCAGTTGTTTATGTCGTACTTTCCATCGTTACTGCCAAGGCGGCAGAAGCGAACTTAAATCTAGAAGCAGAAAAGGTGAAAGAAATATGATTATACGTAATGCAAAACTTAGAAATAGAGAAGGTCTTTGGCAAATCCTGATTCACGAAGGAAAGATTGAAAAGATTGCCCCAACGATTGATGTCACAGCAGATCAAGATATTATGGATGTGCAGGGAAACCTTGTTCTGCCGCCTTTCGTTGAACCGCATATTCACTTGGATACAACGCTGACAGCTGGCGAGCCGCACTGGAATGAAAGCGGAACGTTATTTGAGGGGATTCAGCGCTGGTCGGAAAGAAAAGAGTCGCTTACCTTGGAAGATGTAAAAACACGTGCCAAAACAGCGTTGAAATGGCAGATTGCACAAGGCATTCAGCACGTTCGGACACATGTTGACGTTACCGATCCGGATTTAACGGCATTAAAAGCCTTGCTGGAAGTAAAAGAAGAAATGGCACCATTCGTAGACTTGCAGCTCGTAGCCTTCCCACAAGAAGGAATTCTCTCTTATCCGAATGGCGAGGAGCTGTTGGAAGAAGCGCTGTGCATGGGAGCAGATGTTGTCGGCGGTATTCCGCATTATGAGTTTACAAGAGAGTACGGCGTTGATTCGCTTAAAACGGCCTTCAAGCTGGCAGAGAAATACGACCGGCTCGTCGATATTCACTGTGATGAAATCGATGATGAGCAATCTCGCTTTGTTGAAGTAGTAGCAGCGGAAGCCCACCGCCTTGGCATGGGAGAGCGTGTTACCGCAAGCCACACGACAGCGATGGGATCTTATAATGATGCGTATACGTCTAAGCTGTTCCGCTTGCTGAAGCTATCCAATATCAACATGGTGGCAAATCCGCTCGTCAATATTCATCTGCAAGGACGTTTTGATACCTATCCGAAACGCCGAGGCATTACACGAGTAAAAGAACTGCAGCAGGCAGGAATTAATGTTGCTTTCGGTCATGACGATATTTTTGATCCGTGGTATCCGCTAGGTACTGGTAACATGCTGCAAGTGTTGCACATGGGCATTCATGTGACACAATTAATGGGCTATGATCAAATCGTGAATTCTATTGATCTGATTACAGCCAATAGTGCCAAAACGCTGCATATTGAAGAAAAATACGGTATCGAAGAAGGCAAGCCAGCGAATCTGATCGTGCTAGACGCAGAAAATGAATACGAAGCAATTCGTAAACAGGCTAGCGTTCTTTATTCGATTCGCAACGGAAATATCATTACGGAGACAAAGCCGAGAGAAACAATGATAAAGCTTGGCGAGACTTTCGAAAATATTACGTTTACAAAGTAAGTGCATACAAAAGTGCAAAGCCTCCTCTGCAAAGTCAGGGGAGGCTTTTTGCATGTCGCTAGTTACTATTCCAAAATTAAACAAAACACCCATTCTTATTTGCCGTATACTATTCTTAGAAGATATGGATACTGAATGAAAGAAGTGAACGGAATGAATGAATCGATATTGTTAGTAGAAGATGATGCACAAATCAATGAAATGGTAGCATCTCATTTAAAGCGAGAAGGGTATACAGTCTTTTCGGCATTTGAAGGGAAAGCCGCATTGGATCTGTTTGCTAGGGAGTCTGTTGATTTGATTATTTTGGATTTGATGTTGCCCGAATACAATGGGCTGGATATCCTACAGGTAATCAGACAGGATAATATGCTGCCAATTTTGATTATGTCTGCTATGGATAGTGATGTGGACAAAGCGTTGGGTTTAGGGTTTGGAGCAGATGACTATATTGGCAAGCCGTTCTCGCTGATTGAGTTAACGGCCCGAGTAAAAGCAGCATTGCGGCGTTCCACGCAATACAGTCAGCAGAAAGAAGATTCCGAACAGGTTATGAACGTACAAGATTTACATATAGATTTAAAAAACTTTTCGGTCAGCAAGCGAGGGAAGGCGCTTCATTTAACAGCGAAGGAATTCGAGATTTTACGCGTATTAGCTGCAAATCCGAATCAAGTATTTACGAAAGGGCAGCTGTATGAAAGTGTGTGGAAGGAAGCTTATTACGGCGATGATAATGTCATTAATGTACACGTTCGACGGCTGCGAGGCAAAATTGAAGATGACGCATCTGCGCCAACTTATATAAAAACGATATGGGGAATTGGCTATAAGATGGAGCAGCAGTCATGATCTATCTAGTTGCGATCCTTGTTTTCTCTTTCGTTGGACTTCTCGTTTTTCATTTTTCCTCCAAACGGCAAATAAAAAAGCACTTGCAGTACATGACAGAGAAGCTCCATCATATTACAGCGACACGTTCATCTGAGCGTTTATTAGTAGTAACCGATAACAAAGAGCTGCGAAAACTGTTAACAGAGATTAATGGATTATTAGATTATCAACAAGAGTCCTTGGCGGAATTGGCACGTTTGCGAATCAGTACAAACCGAATGCTATCAAACGTGTCGCATGATCTGAAAACACCGCTGACGGTTATATCCGGCTACATGGAAACAATGCAGCACGCAGAGCATGTAAGCCCTGAAGAGCAGCAGGTGATGCTGGCCAAAGTGCAAACGAAAGTAATGGATGTGGCTGGATTGATTAATACATTTTTTGATTTAGCAAAGCTTGAGGCAGAGGACTGGCAGCTGGAGATAAGCAGTGTCCAAGTAAATGAAGTATGCCGTAAAACGATTCTAGGATTTTACGATACGCTTGCGAGCAAAGGCTTTGATGTACATATTGATATACCTGATACCTCCATTCGGATTGAAGCCGATGCAGCTGCACTGACGCGAGTACTAGAGAATCTCATGTCGAATAGCATTCGCTATGGAAAAGACGGCAAAACGGTTGGCTTGCACCTGCATCAAGATGAAGCGCATGTTTATATTGATGTTTGGGATAAGGGCAAAGGTATACAAGAAAAAGATAGTGACCGAATTTTTGAACGCCTTTATACAGGAACAGATGCACGAACTGCCTCGGTAATAGGCAGCGGTCTGGGCTTAATGATAGCCAAGCGGCTGACCGAGCAAATGCAAGGAAGCATACATTTCACCAGCATCCCGTATACAAAGACGACCTTTACACTGACGTTTCCTAAACCAAAAATAGACAACTATGCTGAACTTAAGAAAGTCGTAAGGATTCCGTAAGCAGGATGACAGATTGCTTTGCTAAAGTATAGGAAACAAACGAAAAGGGGTTAACGTATGACGTATGCGATTCGAACGCACGAGCTGACAAAAGGATATCGAGGGAAAGATGTTGTTTCCAGTGTCAGTATGAATGTGAAACGCGGTGAAATTTATGGATTTCTTGGACCGAATGGAGCGGGGAAAACAACCATTATGAAAATGATGACCGGTCTGATTAAACCGACAGGCGGAGATATCGAAATTCTGGGAACGAGGTTGCAAAGTAAGTCACATGAAGTATTGAAACGAATCGGCTGCATCATTGAGTATCCAATCTTTTATGAAAAGCTGTCTGCCCGAAAGAACTTGGAAATCTATTGCGATTATATGGGCTATTACAATAAAGAAGCTATCACGGAATCCATGCAGTTAGTAAATCTCAAAAATGTAGAAGACGTGCCAGTTCGGGAGTTCTCATTAGGAATGAAACAGAGGTTGGCAATCGCCCGAGCAATTGTGACTAAACCAGAGCTGTTGATTTTAGATGAACCTGTAAATGGCCTGGATCCCTTAGGCATGCAGGAACTGCGCGATTTATTTTATAAGCTTAGCCGACAGTATGGCATTACGCTGCTTATCTCCAGCCATATTCTTGGAGAAATTGAGCATATTGCCGACACTATTGGCATTATCAAATCCGGAAAGTTAGTGGAAGAAACAGCCATGGCTGATATTCGCGGCAACCACACCGAGCATATCGAAGTATCTGTATCAGATTTTTCAAAAGCTGCCTTTGTTTTGGAGCATGAACTAAATACAGCTAACTTCCAAGTCAAGGAAGAGGAAGGACTGATTAACGTTTATGACGGAGCTCTTACGCAAAATGATATCATTCTTGCTATGGTTCGGAATGGTGTGGAAATTAATACAATCAATAATCGGAATCTTTCTCTAGAAGGCTACTTCCTGCAGCGTATGGAAGGAGGAAAAAAACATGCTTAATTTAATGAAATTAGAAATGAAGCGGATGAATTTCCTGTCAATCGGAATAAGCGCAATCTTAATCAATCTTGGCATTATAGGAATTCTGCTATTACTCGGGGTTGATCCAGTAATAACGGAAGAGTCATTTAACGATGCTGATCAAATCATGATGTTTATTGAAACACTTGTCGTGGCGGCTTTTGTCATTCACGCAGCATCGATGCTGGCTGGTATGATCATTGAAGAGTTCAAGAACAAAACAATTACTGTCCTGTTCACTACGCCAGTTAGCAGAAGGCAGCTGCTTCTAGCCAAAGTTACTGTCATTAGCTTAGTGACCTTCTTGCTCGTTGTCTTATCTGTCAGCCTAATAACATATGTATTCAGCATATTGAACACGAATTTTGAGGTTCTAAGCTTTGCGTTCCCTGTCAGCTATTTATGGGAAAATGCAACGCACTTACTTCTAACGGCAATTGCAGCCGGAGGACTGTCGCTAATTCCATTATTCTTTGGCATGATGAAGTACTCGGTCCCAGCAACTATCACATCTTCCATCTTAATCGTCGCCATCCTCTCATCTTCCGTTAACGAAGGAACAAATTTGTTCGCTTTCACAGCGGTACCGGTAGTACTTGGTGTAATAGGATTTTTAGTTGCATATATGGTGATTAGTAAGGCAGTTAAGAAAGATTTTTAAATGTAGATACAAAATCAGAGTCCTTTTATTGCGGCTCTGATTTTTAATTGCGGCTAATATGGCTTAGAACCTTGCTATAATAAATGTAAATCGTATAGAAAAGAAGTGGCACTTTGAAAAAGAGACTTATTTTGTTAGTAATTCCGTTATTATTAATCGTTGGATTTATAAGCTATTTTCAATACAAAAGTGATATCTTCAACGTTAATGCCGATGAACAGACTGCCGGCCAAACGATAGCAGACGACTATTACCGTAAGATTGTATATGCTTTTGTATCAAGCGCGGAAAACTCCTCTATTGATTACCAGAATCAATATGCATACATAGAAGATATACAAGACGGCCGAGGCTATACAACTGGCATTATCGGATTTACCTCTGGAACAGGAGACTTACTGGAAGTTATAAAGGAATACCAAACGTTAAAACCAGACAACAATATTTTAGAGTCGTACATAGAACCTTTAGAAGCAGTGAATGGAACCGATTCACATGAAGGTTTAGGAGAATCATTTGAAAAAGACTGGAGACAAGTTGGCCAGACAGCTGACATGATACAAGCACAAGACAACATTGTCGATACCATGTATCTGAACCCCGCAGTAACATACGCTGAAAAAGATCACTTAAGCCTGTTAGGACAATATATTTATTACGACGCACTCGTTGTCCACGGACCAGGCGAAGATCTGGAAAGCTTTAACGGAATCAGAAAAAAAGCTTTGCAAAACAGTAACGCACCATCAGAAGCAGGCAACGAAGCAGAATATCTAAAAGCTTTCTTAAAAGCCAGAACAAAAATTATGCTCCAAGAAGAAGCACACGAAGACTTATCCAGAATACATTTCCAAGAGCAGTTGATTGATGAGGGAAATTATGAGCTGGAGTTGCCGGTTAGGTGGGAGATGTATGGGGATGCGTTTAGGTTGGGGGAGGAGGATGTTGATTGACTTGTGAAAAACATGAGAGCCTTAATTTACAGGCACTCATGTTTGGACTTTACATATCAAATAACATGGATTAATAGGAAAGGGATATAACTTTCCATGACGGGAATCCTGCGTCTATAGGGTTAAATTGTCCTTGAGCACTATCTATAAATCACATCGTTAAATTTAAACATCATCTTTGAAAACTATAGTTGTCTTACCAGGAAGAATTGCTAATAGATTACATATTAAAAAGAAAAGGCAAAGAAGGGTGAAACAAACCAGAATAACTAACCCATAAAGCCCCTACCAAAATGGAAGTTAGTAAATATAATTTGGAAATAACAAATAAAGTACCAAGATTAAAGAAATAAATCCTAGTGCTTTATTGAATGTTTGGTCTTATGGACTAGTAACAATACCTCTTTGAACCTCGTTTTCCTCAAGCCATTGTTTGAATAAGGATTCAAATCGTTCCTCGTCACTATCTTTAAATCCTTCAAAGAGCACTTCGTCTATGTTTTCTTTATTGAAATAAAGAACGTTATCATGTACTAACCCCACAGGATATACACAAGCAGAGTAATCGAATAATTTTTGGTTACCGTCCAACTCTATGATAGGGCCACGGTTTAGTATCATTAGCTTACTTGTTCCTTCTTTCAAGTAAACGATTGAACCAATAGGTAGCATATAGGTCCCTCCTATTTTATTTTAATCTTGTATTTGCCGTGATCTAATGCAATTCCACTTAAGAAAAAAAAGAGAAAAAGCATCCCCAATCCAACACTCAATATGAATAGATTGCTATATTGTATAAAAACTATGAAAGAAATGACTGAGACAGCTAACGAGAATAGATGTGCGAATGTAATCCTTAGTATATGAGAAAAGTTTGGGCGATAAATTCTAATTTGTGTCTGTGGTAACTCATTATAATTTATAGCCTTTTCTATACTATTTTTTAAGTTTTTTGATACAAGTAGAAAGGTAAAGGTGATTAAACCAATTAATAATAGAGTGATAATTATGTTAGGAATCAAAGCACTATCTATATGTAACCTATCGACTAAAGGAGTTAGAAAGCCTGAAAACGTAATAGATAGTCCGCCACCAATCAAACCGTATTTCGCACTTTTACCTGGACTGGCTCTCTGCGATGTGATAAGTTCCAAGGCAGTGTCTTTATCAATCTTATAACCTGGATTAGGTGATATCCAATAAAGATAAGGAGATATCACTTTCCATGGAGATAAGCCTGTATCTATAAGATAATAATCACCATTGCTACTTAGAATTCTATATCTTAAATTACCTTTAACGCGCCGTATCTCTCCACTCATTAATTATTCCATCCCCAGTTCATCGGATTTAATGATTCTACACCATCTTTGATCGCTTCTCCAACATTATCAGCAGATTCTTTAATTGAGTCTACAGTATTACTTACTGCATCAACTGATGAATTCCAAGCATTATCAATCTTTTCACCAACGTAATCTAACTTATCTTGAACTCCCCAGATATTATTGTCATACAGGTGATTAAACCACGTTGAGACCGCGACACCTGCTCCAATTCCTGCAGCTATCGCCAATCCTCCAGGATTAGCGATAATAAGTCCTGTTACAAAGGCTGTTCCGTATCCTACAGCTAAAGAGGCTCCGTTATGTGCTATAGCTTCACCACCACTTTTGTTTTTCTTGGTCACATCTTCGTATATGCCATATCCAGCACTCAACCATGGAAGGGATTTTCCTAACATTTTTCCTCCATGAGCAATTCTTCCGCCATATTTGATTAAGGCACTAGAAAACTTAGATGTTTGAGGATCGACAATCCTAAAGCTATTTGGTATATCGGGCCCTTTAATTCCATTTTGAAAATTTTTCTCACGGAGATAGTTACCAATCTGTTTAGTTTGTAGGCCTAGTTGTTGTATCCCATTATGTAACAAGTCTTTGCCTATGTCTTGTAGGATCTTATCTTCATTCTTAGAGACATAATTAATAAAAGTGTCAGAACTTCTTATATCTCGTTTTTTCTTATCACTAGAGGTAGCTGTAGAAACTATCGCGCAATATTCCTTCCGAGAGATTACACCCTGCTGGAGGTCCCTGTAGGCATGGTCTAAAATACCCTTAATACCTACATCCATCCCTTTTTCTGCTTTTCTTTTTGCAGCAGCAATAGCCGCCATAGGCAGATACTGAATATTTTCCACAGTGATCTCGATACTCCCGTTCCCATAACTCTTCTGAATAACGCTTTGGTAGCCATCCATATCCTGCAGAGATGCTGCATCAAAGTCACTTATCGATATAGCCCCGCTACTTAATCCAGTAGTCATTTCAGATAAATACTTTTTCAGTGTTTGCAGGTCGCTTTGTGTTTCTTCTAGGTTTGCTGCGTGTTTGCTGTCAAGATCGTTCAAATTGTTTACGACAGTGGCTATCTGGCGGTTGCCTTTGTCTATGCCAGATTCGAAGTCTGATTGATTAATATTTTTGACAGATACGATATCTGCCACGCTTGATAGAGTCTGATTTGCTTTATCTGTGACGATTCCGGCTTTTAATTTTGCATTATCCAATCCAAGTGTTAGTTCGTCTCTTAGGAAGCTTTCACTTATAAATCCTTGATGGCTGGATTCAAAGGATTGTACGTCGTTCTTCATGTCTTCCAGTCTGCCTTTGTAATCTTCCATCGATTGCAGCAGGAAAGTGAGGAAGGGGGTATGTATTTCGTTGTAAAAGGAGCGAATTGCTTTACCGGTTTTGCCTTTTAAAGCATCCTCCATATTGTTAAAGTTGCGGACTTTTTGTTGTAGGGTAGAAAGTTGTTCAAAAAAAGTATCTAAATCTATTTTAGATGTTTCGGTACCTTTGTGAATTTCTTTAACCGCGAGTTCCTTCAATGTATTTCCTCCTTCCTGTTTATTGCAATGATATCTGATTGCCGAGCGCTTGATCTAATTCAACCAGCTCTTGTACTGCTGCTTCTGTTGCTGTTATATTCTCTTGGAATAGCGCGATGAACTGGTTGAGGACTGCTTCGTATTCGGCTTTGATCTCATTGTATGCATCACTCATTTTTATTCCGTGGTTGCCGTCCATTGTTTCGCCGATTTCTTTTTTCAATGCTTGCACTGCTGCACTCATCTCTTGAATGCCTTTTTGTGCTTCAGCTTGTTTAATCTTAATTTCTCCGCTCATCTATGGGGGACTCCTTTCCATAAAAGCTGCTTATTCTACCCTAACGAAACCCTTTTCCATTTTGTAGAGTATTAAGTACCTTTTTCCTCATCTTTTGCGTTCTGCATCTAGGGAAATAGTTTTATATGCTCATTTATCATCTTGGAACGCTTACCTATTACCCTTTTTGTTGGATGATTATTACATATAATTACATAAATTTGATTTGAATGTGCTGTGAAGGGGAAATGAGGTGTATAGTCATTATCATACTTTATTACATAAGTTTCTTAAATAACATGAATGGTTTAGTGTCTATTTTTGATGCAGTTAACGTTAAAAGAGGAGGACTGCGAGTAAATGAAAATAAAATATACAGAGTCTCGTATAAGAGAAGCCTATCAAGAATTAATTCTATCGTCAGATTTAGAAGATGCGGGCCCTATAGCCGACTTTGAGTTGACTCATCCTGTAGTTGCAGTTATTAAAAAGGCTGAAGGAGAGAAGCGGTTAACAAGTTGTCTAATTGATGCAGATGAGGAAGGGCTTCTAGTTGTGGTAATGCATCCCTTTAAAGCAGATAAAGCAATGTATGCACTATACCTTGGTTTTTCAGATATGAAGAATATAAAAGTCAGAAACAGGTGGCTGTTACAATTTATTACTTTAAAATACCCTAAGAAAGTAGGGGATTTTAAATTTCAAATCATGAAACGAAGCACAAAAGACCTTCCAAACCAAACGAGCAACCTGCAGTATATTATCGCCAAGCTGGAAGAGAAATGTGAGGTGAGCTAAACCGAATAAATTATATCTTTATTTATCAACTACAACCTTTTTACCATTACTATTCAGTCACATTATGGAAAAACAAGGCAGAAGTCTTACAGATTTTCTGTTGTAAATCCTTTACTGTAGTAGTAATGAAGTTTTAGGGCGGTATTTATAAATGTAAGGAGTGGTGGAAATGTCGTTAGCTTCTATTAATAGTCAAATTAGAAATACCGAGCATTCAATCAGCAACTTGCACACGCAGGTAGGTTTGAAGCAGGATGAAATTGATCGTCTTAACCGTGCGATTGCGGAGATTGAGAGTTTGCAGGGAGATTATGAGGAAAGCAGAAGACACTGGCAGGATGTGCAGTTGTCAGCGAGCACGTGGAAAGGAGAACTGGCTGATAAGTTTGAGTCTTTTCGAGATGGGGAGCTGGCTGCTAGTTTCCGGGATGTTTCGGAAGCGGAGGTAGAGCGTGTGCTGGATGAGTTGCAGCAGGCGAAGAGTCTCCTTGTAGCAGAAGTTGATAACTGTCAGATGCAAATTGCTTATAAACAAAGTTCACTGGATAGACTGCATGCGGATAAAAAGCAGGAGATGCAGTCATGAGTGAAATTAAATTACAAGCTAGTCTTGTTCAGCAGAAGCTGGCAGATCTTAAAGCAGCCCTAGCTGATTTCCAAGCAGGCAATCCAGATTCAGGTGGCGGCCGGGAGATGCTGGATGTGCAAGCAAAGATAAATGATTTGAATGACTCTTTAAATAACTTAATTCAAGATTATCAGCAAATGGCATTGCAGCATGCAGAAGCAAGCACTGATGTAGTTGATTCCTTGGAGAATTTAGAACGAACAGTGGCCAATATGATAATCGGACTTAAATAGGGTGAGGAGCTGTAGAACATGGGTGTAAGTATTAAGCGTAATACAGGTATGATGGGTGGTTTAGCAAAGATTGGTGTAATTGTAGATAATGATCATGTGGTTAAGCTGGGCAATAATGAGGAAACAACTGTCGGTTCTGGTGATACTTCGGTTAAGCTGCAGGCGAGGCAGTGGTTCTTTGGAAGCAAGAAGCTGGAAGCAGCCCCAGGTTCCCGTGTTGAGGTGCGTATTAATACAACGGCCATGTATCTTTTCCTTGCTGCATTTATTTGTTTAGTTTTCAGTGTTGTAATTAGTCCGTTTCTCTCCGCTGCTGCGCTTGTGCTGTTTATTCTTGTTATTGTATACGGAATGAACAACTGGTTCCAGTTAGATGAAAAGTAAATTTATGAAACCTATCGTACATATGACGCGTATATAACCTAATAATAATTTTAGGAGCGATGAAAGTGGAATACGCGATAGATAATCAAAAGACAATCATGCAAAAGGTGCTGCAGACCTTCTTGATGACGCTGTTAATAGCGACAATCGGAATCTATGCAGGGCATTTTGTACCGCCAGCGCTCATGCTGCCGTTGATTATAGTGGAATTGGGCATGCTGATTGCAGCATTTGTGCTTAGGAGGAAGAAGGCTGTCAGCTATACATTCATCTATATCTTTGCTGCCATTTCTGGTATTACGACATACCCGGCTGTTGCCTATTATGCGTCTACTTCAGGTGCGAATGTCGTACTGTATGCGTTCACGACGACGTTTGTTATCTTCGGTGCAATGGCGCTAGTAGGAGTTAAATCGAAAAAGGATTTCTCTTTCCTTGGCGGATTCTTACTGATTGCTTTGATTGCATTAATCGTTACCGGTTTAATCGGAATCTTCGTTCCATACAGTGACGCAACAATGCTAGGCATCTCGGGAATAGGCTCTGTCGTATTCTCTCTATATATTCTGTATGATTTCAACCAAATGGCAAGAAATCATGTGACAGAAGAGATGATTCCGCTGATGGCGCTGAACTTGTACTTAGATTTCATTAACTTGTTCTTGAATATTTTGAGATTCCTCGGCATTCTGTCGAAGGACTAACTAGAATAGACCAGAGAGCTTAAGGGGCATCTCTGGTCTTATTTTTGTTTCTGTGTTTGCGTTTCTTCTCATGATTGCGCTTGTTCTTCATCTTTTCGCGATGTTTTTTTCGATCCCTCAGACTTTGTTTGCGGCTCTGAATTCTCCTCTTTCTTCTGTGCCGCCAGCCAGCGGAATTCCCCAATACATATCTTAAAGCCAAACGTAATAAACCAGTAAGAATTATAATCATCATATAAGGTGCTAACTTGTTAATGTAAAAAAGTATGTCATACCCTGAGAAGCCCTTTGTGTGAATGTGAAAGGGATTATCTTCAGGAAAGCTAATGGTTGCGACTGTCAGACTGTCATTGGTGTCTCCTATGAACTTCCAGTTTATGTACAGAACTAGTGTAAGAGAAAGGTGGGTTTTCGTCAAAGTGGTTTATGGGGGATTCAGTCCTGCATAGATTAATACTTAGAAAGTGGCTCCTTTATTCGAGTTTTGAGCCAATATTATTTAATGTTTAACGACAGGGTTTATGAAGGATTCCGTTTTTTCGTCATCTTTAGGCAATAGTAAAAAAGACGAGCTCCCCTGTAGGTTAGCTCGTCTTGATATCCCTTACTTCTTATTCACAGACGCATCATAAATGGTATCTACAGCATCCTTCAATGCAGCATCGAATTCTTCCTCAGACTGATTTGCGTTCAAGTCAGCGGAGAGCGCTCTGGAGAAGCTGGCGATTAGGCCTTCATTCTCTCTCAATTTCTCATTTGCCACGTCGCGGGAATAGCCGCCGGATAATACAACCACGCGTACGACGCGAGGATGTTCGGTAAGCTCTTTATACAGATTTGCTTGTGTAGGAATAGAGAGCTTCAGCATGACGTTTTCTTCCTCGGAAAGGTCATTCAGATGGCGGAAGATTTCATCGCGAAGTATTTCTTCGCACTTCGCTTTTTCTTCGCTGTGAATATTCACTTCAGGCTCAATAATTGGCACAAGTCCTGCGGCAATGATGCTTTTTCCGATTTCAAATTGCTGATCTACCACTGCTTTAATGCCGCTGACATTTGGTTCCTTAATAACGGAACGCATTTTTGTACCAAAGATATTGCGTTCGGTTGCGCGTCCGAGTGTTTCATTTAAGTCCTCGATTGGTTTCATAAGCTGAACGCCATCTTTTTCCGCGTCTAGTCCTTTATCTACTTTAAGAAATGGCGCGATTCCTTTTTCTTCCCATAGATAGTCAGCTGTATATTTCCCCTTAATATCCCGGTCCATCGTTTGCTCGAAAAGAATTGCCCCTAAAATCTGATCTGATGTAAAGGCGGGGGAAGTGATGATGCGCGTACGCATATCGTGTACAAGCTTGAACATGTCGTCTTCGCTCTGGTAGGAACTCTCTGGTACGCCGTATTCAGCTAATGCTTTCGGTGTGCTGCCGCCGCTTTGGTCCAGCGCTGCGATGAATCCTTTACCGTTTTTTATTAGATCAAGTTGTTTTTCGTTCATTCATTCCACGCTCCTTTTCCTTCTTCTAATTAATTGTCTATCTATACTGTTCCCTTTTCTCAAAAGTTATAACGTGAGATTTAAAAACAAATCAGGCATGTGTAGCTGTCCTGTCATATTGGAAAATTCACTTATGTTAGATTAACTTACATCTTGTGTTATTATTATTTCGTGCGTTATAATAATTATTATTTATTAAAAATTTGTGATAATGTAAGGGAAGCAGTACATACTACAAACGATTTGTAAGAATCGTTACATAAGGGGGATTTGTATGGCATCAAGAGATAAAGACTTACAACAGAAACAGTCTTCTTCTAAAGGGAAGTTAGGTGTTTTATTAGGAGCGGCATTTTTGATGGGTTCATCAGCAGTCGGTCCGGGTTTCCTGACGCAGACGGCTGTCTTTACAGAGCAATTATTAGCCAGTTTTGGCTTTGTTATTCTTATGTCAATAATATTAGATATTGGCGTACAGTTGAATATATGGCGAATTATTGCAGTATCGAGAATGCGCGGTCAGGATATTGCTAATAAAGTGCTGCCGGGTCTTGGTTACTTTTTGGCATTCGCTGTCGCATTAGGCGGCTTGGCATTTAACATTGGAAATGTTGGCGGTGCCGGTCTTGGTTTAAATGTTATTTTTGGTATGGATGCACGAATTGGTGCAGTCATTACTGGGGTTATCGCAATTGGTATCTTCCTATCCAGAGAAGCAGGTGCAGCGATGGATCAAATTGCGCGTATTCTTGGTATTGTCATGATTGCGCTTACCATCTATGTAGCCTTTCAAAGTGATCCGCCAGTCGGACAAGCGGTAGCGCGTACATTTGCGCCAACGGATCTGGATTTATTTGCTATTATTACACTTGTAGGTGGTACAGTTGGCGGTTATATTACGTTTGCCGGCGGTCACCGATTATTGGATGCGGGAATATCTGGAAAAGAGAATCTTCGGTATGTGACACGAAGCTCGGTTACTGGAATATTAATCGCTTCTATTATGCGTATTTTCTTGTTCCTTGCCGTGTTAGGTGTTGTTGTAACTGGTGTGAAATTGGATGCGAATAACCCAGCTGCTTCTGTATTCTTGGAAGCTGCGGGAACAATTGGATATAAAATGTTCGGGCTTATCCTTTGGGCTGCCGGAATTACGTCAGTTGTTGGGGCGGCTTATACATCTGTATCCTTCCTAAAGACATTGTCTAAAAGTATCGAGCGGCACCAGAAGCTGGTGACAATCGGTTTTATCGTTGTTTCAACGATCATCATGGTTTTGGTCGGGCAACCCGCAACATTGCTTGTACTTGCTGGTGCAGTTAACGGCTTAATTTTACCAGTTGCTTTAGGTGTCTTGCTAATTGGAGCTTACAAAAAGTCGGTTGTTGGCGATGATTACAAGCATCCGCTATGGCTGACAATCTTTGGCGCCATTGTTTTCCTTGCTACTGCTTACCTGGCAGTTGTTACACTTATAGATAAAGTGCCGCAATTGTTCTAATTCGAGAAGGAGGTCCACAAAATGACGCTTACTTATCATCCTTTAGGAGATACAGGCATTCAGCTCGTTTTCGGACAGACAATCTTAGAGGAAACGAATCAACATATCCGGCTGTTCGCTGCACGCCTTAAGGCGGAGCGAATCGAAGGCATTACCGAATGGGTACCGGCTTATACGACCTTATCCATTTTCTACCGACCCGAGAAAATTCGCTACCAAGCTCTCAAAGAGCGACTGGAGCAGCTATATGATAGGATTCAAGGAGGAGTGGCGGCAGCTGCTTCTCTTGTTTATGAGATTCCCACGTATTATGGAGGGGAAACAGGTGCTGATCTGGCTTTTGTTGCCGAACATAATGGTCTGTCAGAAGAGGAAGTAATTCGAATTCATTCGAGCCAAGATTATTTGATATATATGATGGGATTTGTTCCGGGTTTTCCGTACTTAGGCGGTATGCCGGAAGAGATTGCTACACCGCGCCGGGAAAATCCGCGTGCGAGAATAGAGGCGGGGTCTGTTGGGATAGCAGCTTCGCAAACAGGCATTTATTCGCTGGAATCACCTGGCGGATGGCAAATTATCGGAAAGACGCCGGTGAAGTTATATGATCCAGAAAGCCAACAGCCAATCTTGCTGTCTTCTGGACATTATTTGCGTTTTGTACCTATTTCCCAGAGTGAGTACGATGCGATTGCAGAAGCGGTTCGAGCTGGAGAATATGAGATCAACACTAAGGAAAAGTGAGGAGGAACGGATATGCAGACAATTGACTTGAATAGTGATTTGGGCGAAAGTTTTGGTGCTTATACCATTGGGAACGATGCCGAAGTATTGAAGTACATATCATCTGCCAATATTGCTTGCGGATTTCACGCGGGTGACGCCAATGTTATGGTGGAAACTTTGAAAACAGCAGCGGAGCTAGGAGTAGGAATTGGTGCGCATCCGGGCTTTCCTGATTTGGCAGGCTTTGGTCGTCGTAATATGAATCTCTCGCCTAAAGAGATTTATAATATGGTTGTATACCAAGTTGGTGCTATACAAGGTGCAGCCAAAGCTTGCGGGACGCAGGTTCAGCATGTGAAGCCGCACGGTGCACTTTACAATATGGCATCCAAGGATGCGGCGTTGGCGGAAGCGATTGCTGAAGCTGTGCATGCGGTTGATCCAGAGCTAGTACTGTTCGGTTTAGCAGGCAGTGAACTTGTGCGTGCGGGAGAGAAGATAGGCTTACGTGTGGCGCAAGAAGTATTTGCGGATAGAACTTATCAGTCTGATGGCACACTAACGCCTCGTACCCAGCCGAATGCGATGATTCATGATGTGACGGTTGCGGTTGATCGTGTTGTTCGTATGATTCAGGAAGGAAAAGTAACGGCGGTTGATGGGACGGACGTTTCCATTCAGGCGGATACGATATGTGTCCATGGAGATGAACCGGAGGCATTGCGTTTTGTCCAGCAGCTTCGTGAGAGATTGCAGACAGAAAACATTACCATTCAAAAATTTCGGGGCAAATCATTATGAGTAGACCACTATTTCAAGTAATCAAGCCTGGGTTGCTGACAACTTTCCAGGATCTTGGCAGAACCGGCTATCAGGAGTATGGAGTTGTCGTGGCTGGTGCAATGGATGATTATTCCCTGCAGATTGCCAACCTACTTGTCGGCAACCAGCGAAATGAAGCTGCGCTAGAAGTAACGATGATGGGACCGACATTGAAAGTCTTAAAGGATACGGTTATCAGTATTTGTGGTGGGAATCTCTCTCCGCGAGTAAATGGGATACCTGTACCGATGTGGAAAAGTATTGCTGTGAAGGAAGGGCAGCTGATTGAATTTGGCCAGCCGCTAGAAGGCATTCGTTCTTATATAAGTGTGGCAGGCGGCTTTGATTTACCGGTTGTCATGGGAAGCAAATCCACCTTCCTCAAGGCAAAATTAGGCGGTATGAATGGACGGGCGCTTGAGAAGGAAGATATGCTGTGCGGATTTGAACAGGCGCAGTCAGTGGCGGGTCGGTCACTTCATTATGACGCTATACCAGTTTATAAGAAGGAAGTCACGGTCCGTGTCATTCTTGGTCCGCATCAAGATGCATTTACTAAAGAGGCGCTTGATACATTCTTATCATCGGCCTATGAAATCACACCACAGTCAGATCGCATGGGCTATCGCCTGAACGGTCCAGAACTAAAACATAAAACCTCAGCAGACATTATCTCAGAAGCCATTCCGCTCGGAGGTATTCAAGTACCAGCCAATGGCCAGCCGATCATCTTGATGGCTGATCGTCAGACGACAGGCGGTTATACACGTATTGCGACAGTAATTGCTGCAGATATGCCGAAACTGGCACAGGCCGCTCCAGGATCTGTTGTTCGGTTTGAGGCCGTTAGTGTGGATGAGGCGCAAGCGCTTTATCTTAGAAAAGAGAAAATCGTTAGTGTACTAGAGAAAATAGTAATGTAGCAATTGGAAGATGTTTCTGGGCATCTTCTTTTTTATGGTAAATTGCGGATATGCATATTATTACAGTTGTTTTAAAGGTGGAGTCTAAAATATGTGGGGAATTTAAGTGCTATCGTTGCTGTGGTTTTTATACAGTTCATGAAAGGATTTGTTAGAGGGAGGCTAGGGATGTGAGTGGATAGTTAGATAAATAAAAAGCGTGCGGCTACACAAGTAGCTGCACGCTTTTGCTTTAATTACGGATCAAATAATCAAATGCACCAAGTGATGCAGTCGCACCAGATCCCATGGAAACGATGATCTGTTTGTACGCTGAGTCGGTACAGTCACCAGCTGCGAATAGGCCAGGGATGTTTGATTGGCCGTGTTTGTCAACGATGATTTCTCCCATCGGTGTACGTTCTACAACGTCCGCTAGGAACTCTGTATTTGGTACAAGTCCGATTTGGACGAACACGCCTTGCAAGGCAACGTGTTTCTCTTCGCCTGTGTCGCGCTCGAGGTATGAGATACCGTTCACGTTTTCGTCACCCGTGATTTCTGTTGTTTGCGCATTTGTAATAATTGTTACGTTTGGCAGGCTGTAGGCACGCTTTTGCAGTACCTCATCTGCTTTTAGTGTTGCGTTGAACTCAAGAACAGTAACGTGATTTACGATACCTGCTAAGTCAATCGCTGCTTCGATTCCGGAATTACCGCCGCCGATAACAGCAACGTCTTTTCCTTCGAATAGCGGACCGTCACAGTGTGCGCAATACGCGACACCTTTGTTTTTGAACTCTTGCTCACCAGGTACGTTAACATTACGCCAGCGTGCGCCAGTGGAGATGATGACACTCTTACTTTTCAGTGTTGCGCCATTCTCTAGTTCAAGCTCGAACAAATCGTTTTTCGCGATTTTCGTTGCTTTCTGCAAGTTCATCACATCAATATCGTATTCTTTCACATGCTCTTCCAGGCTTGCAACAAGCTTCGGACCTTCTGTTTCCTTAACGGTGATGAAGTTCTCAATGCTCATTGTATCCAATACCTGACCGCCAAAGCGTTCAGCTACGATACCAGTACGGATTCCTTTACGAGCAGCATAGATTGCTGCGCTGGAACCAGCTGGACCGCCGCCGACAACAAGCACATCGTATGGATCTTTGTTGTCGAATTCAGACACATCTGCGCCAGCACCCATTTTGGCAAGCATCTCGTCCATTGTCATTCGGCCGCTGCCGAAGTTTTCGCCGTTCAAGTAAACGGTTGGAACTGCCATGATGTTCTTGCTTTCTACTTCATCTTTGAATGCTGCGCCGTCAATCATTGTATGCGTGATGTTCGGGTTAAGCACGCTCATCACGTTCAATGCTTGTACAACGTCTGGACAGTTATGACAAGTTAGGCTGATGTAAGATTCAAAGTGGAATTCCCCTTTGATGTTCTTAATCTGTTTGATTAGTTTGTCATCAACTTTTGGAGCACGACCGCTTACTTGCAAGAGAGCAAGAACAAGGGAAGTGAACTCATGACCAAGCGGAATACCGGCGAAAGCAACGCCAGTATCTTCTCCGACACGGTTTACAGTGAAGCTAGGTGTACGAGTCAGTTCTGTTTTTTCGATTGTGATCTTAGGTGACATGGAAGCAAGTTCTTCTACTAGAGCGAGCATGTCCTTGGACACGTCGTCTGCAGCTGTGCTTACTTTAAGAACGATTGGGTTCTCCATCATCGCCATATATTGGTTTAATTGTGCTTTGATTGTTGCATCAAGTACCATAAGTCAAATGCACTCCTTAGATTTTACCTACAAGGTCCAAGCTAGGTGTTAGTGTTTCGCCGCCTTCTTCCCATTTAGCCGGGCAAACTTCACCTGGATTTTGGCGTACGTACTGTGCTGCTTTGATTTTGTTTACTAGTGTGCTTGCGTCACGGCCGATTCCGTCTGCATTGATTTCTACAGTTTGAATAACACCGTCTGGATCGATAACGAATGTACCGCGGTCAGCAAGACCAGATTCTTCATTCAAAACATCGAATTGACGAGAGATTGCTTGAGATGGATCACCAATCATTGCGTACGTGATTTTGCCGATTTTTTCGGAGCTGTCATGCCAGCCTTTATGTACGAAGTGTGTATCAGTTGAAACAGAGAATACTTCTACACCTAAATCTTGAAGTGCGCTGTACTGACCTTGAAGGTCTTCTAGTTCAGTTGGGCAAACAAAGCTGAAATCTGCAGGGTAGAAGCAAACGACGCTCCAGTTACCTTTGAAATTCTGTTCTGTTACCTCAACGAAATCACCGTTTTTGTAAGCTTGTGCTGTGAATGGTTGTACTTCTTTGCCGATAAGTGACATAAATTAAATAGCCTCCTAAAATAAATTAATAACTAGAAACTTAGAATTACTTAAACATAATCATTCTAAATTTATATTTATTAGTAAGGTTAGAATAATCATAGAGTAATGTCAAGCAATTATGTGAAGCTTGTCACATGAAAAATACGATGATTATGCTGTTATTTACTAGTGTTAAGAGATAGTTAAAATTATGTGAAAGTCAGGGTCAGCTTGAAGTTGCTGTTTTCGCTACCCGACAATTCTATTATCAATTGGAACTGATTCTTTGAGAAGAGAATTATAAAATCTTGGAAAACTGACTGTGATGGAATAATTTCTCTCTATAGGTTTTACTATTTCTGCTCTGCAAGGCATCGTTACTGCTGATAAGAATTTTAATATCGAAGGGGAAGGAGCGAAGTCACATTATAAATCGAAAAGCGGCCCTAGAAAGGGTTGTTTTTTATAGATGTTGATTCGATTTCTCCAGCAAAAGAGATAATATTTCTTTAAAGAAATATTAACTATATATGGTAACTTATAGGTATCTATATTTATATAGTCTTGATGATAGGGTTATTAGGTAATTTGAACTAATTCATATAAAACCCAATTAAACTAACCGGCTGATAGAATACTGGTGAAATTGTGTGACTCCAAAACATTGCATAATACCTATTACAATAGTATTTTTCGCGACTTGACAAGCTTTTCCTTACCAACAATATCTTTCTGCTAATTAACAATAGCTTTATGTCCTCTTAACACCCTATTAATATTTCGCCTATACAATTACCCTCGTACACGAGCTAATTCTACTAACTTTCTAGTTGTAGTAATCTTTCTTTTTCATAAATAATCGGGTGGAGGTAAGAGGAATGAAAATGAGCAAAAAATTACTTGGTGTTACATTAGCGGGAACGTTGGCGATAGGATCTATTGGTTTAACTAATCTGGATCAGGAGGAAGCAGAGGCGAAGAAAGGTGCTAAGGTGAAAAATGTTATTGTCCTTGTGAAGGACGGCGTCAGCTCTTCCACGACAACTTTATCCAGATGGTATAAAGGCAGTGACTTGGCTATGGATGAAATGGCTGCGGGAGGCGTGCGTACATATTCAGCTGATTCGGCAATAACGGATTCAGCGCCAGCGGGAACAGCAATGGCTACTGGTAACAAATCAAATGATAAGTTTGTCGGCGTCCTGCCAGAAAAAATAACGTCACCTGGAGTGGATGAAGATCTTGCCGATGACCCATATCGTCCGGTAACGAATGTACTCGAAGGTGCGAAGACGAAAGGGAAAGCAACTGGTCTTATTTCAACATCTGAAATCCAGCATGCGACTCCGGCAGCGTTTTCTTCCCATGCCGAACATCGCCAGCAATATGACAATATTGCAGAGCAGCAAGTGTATCAAAATATTGATGTTGTTCTTGGCGGCGGGAAAGAAACACTGGAGAGTGGAAATCGAAAAGATGGCGAGAATTTACTAGAAGTAATTGATAACAGAGGCTATGATTTTGTAGAGACACGAGAAGACTTGCTCAATTCCGGATCAAAGAAAATTTGGGGTTCATTCGCACCAGCTGCTCTAGCTTATGATATGGATAAGGAAGTAACACAGCCGGAGGAACCTACATTGGCAGAGATGACGAAAAAAGGTATCCAGACATTATCTAAAGATAAAGATGGTTTCTTCCTCTTTGTAGAAGGAAGCAAGCCAGACTGGGCAGCGCATGCGAATGATCCAGTTGGTATGGTTAGTGATACGCTAGCATTTGATGATGCGGTAAAAGAGGCGCTTGACTTTGCGAAGAAAGATAAGCATACCATGGTTATAGCTGTTTCAGACCACGGCAATAGCGGAATATCGATTGGTAATGAAAACACAGATGGCACTTATTCCTCTACACCAGTATCTGCTTATGTGGATCCGCTGAAAGAAGCGAAGATGACAGTAGAAGGCGCTTTGTCTCAGCTGAACGAGGACGGCTCAAACAGATTGGAAGTAGCGGCGCTTTATGGAATTACCAACCCAACGAAAAAAGAAAAGAGAGCCATCAACAAAGCGGAAGATCTTGGCGGCACATTAGTAGATCTGCTTGCGCAGCGGGCGAACCTTGGCTTTACAACTGGCGGACATACGGGTGAAGATGTATTCCTTTATTCCTATGGACCTGGAAAGCCATCTGGTATGATTCAGAACACAGATATCGCGCATAGTGCAGCGGATGCAATGGGCTTTAAGCTAGATAAGTTGAGCCGTAATATGTTTATTGAAGCGGAAGATGCATTTGGTAATTGGGGTGAAGTAAGCGTAGATACTTCTAATGAAGCGAATCCAGTGCTTGTTGTAGACAGAGGACGCAAAAAAGCGCAATTCCCAGTGAATAAAAATATAGCTATTGTGAATGACCGAGAATACGAACTTGATAGTGTAACAGTTCAAAGCGGCGGCAAGTTTTATGTATCCAAGGAAGCTGTGAAGATAGTAAAGAGAGCAAAATAAACAGACAAACACCCTGGCACAGACGTCAGGGTGTTTTATTGTATAATAATGGTGATTTGAATTCGGAGGTGTGGGAAATGTGGAAGCAGCTGCAATGCCAAGCTATTTACACAGAAAATATCGACCAATCAATTGCTTTCTATGAATCGATGGGATTGTCCAAAGCGTGGGATACGTTTCAAGATGAAGAACACCGCTGGCGGCTGGCAGGAATGAAGTTTCCGAACGGAGAAACCGAATTGGTCTTAAAGGATAATCCAAATCTAGCTTTTGCTGAAACAGAAATTGTTGTAGATGATGTACATGCAGTTTTTACTCATTTAACGGAGAAAACCGATATAAAGTGGATTAAACAGCCGTTCCCCAACGCGCTTGGCGGTCATGTTGCTGTTATGCAGGCACCGGATAAGAATGTTTTTGTGTTGGTTGGAAAATGAATTTTAATAGTAGAGTTAAAGTTTGAAACACAAAAAACAGCAATCAGCCTATTAATCAGCTGATTGCTGTTTTTTAATTTATCGCTGTTTCAATCGCATTCCAGTAATCTCTCGACTCATATCCTAAAGCATACACAGATAATCCAGCAATATCGTATTGATTAGTTAGGTCACTTTTTTGTGTTAAGGAATTTTTATCTTCATACCAAATGATATGTTCTTGCTTCTCATCATCTATATAGGTGAAATGTGCTGATGCTGTTTCTTCATCATATACAGGGTCAGCACTCTCGGCTTCCATGATAGAATGGATAGCATCCCATTCGATTAATTTGTTTTGTTCTGGATTGTTAAGATTCCAGTCATAACCGTATGCTGGTATACCCATAATGACTTTATCGGGCTCCATTTCTTCTGTTGCAAAAGTCAGTGTATCTTTCACCCAGTTTTTACTGGCCGAAGAGCCGGGCTCACTCCAGGATCCATGCTCGTCATACGTCATGACTTGTACATAGTCCGCATATTCACCGATCTTCTTGTAGTTGTATGGCCATGTCCAATCATTGGCTGGATCATCTGCAGTCTTAGCTGGAACAGATACCATCGTTTTTATATAATTTTTTTGGAGAGATTGGGCAGTATCTTTAATTAGCTTGGAGTAAAGGTCTCGATCCTCAGGATATATGGATTCAAAATCAATGTTGATACCAGTTAGATTGTTGTCTTCCGCCAGGGATGCTAGTTGTGCAATAAAGCGTTTCTTTGCGTGTTCATTAGACATGACTGCATGAGCTAAGTCTGGGTCAAAATCTGTTTCGCCGAAATTTGAGATGACAGCATATGTATCTATTTTATGCTTGTTTGCATAGTTAACCTGTTCTTTAGGTGTTTCTTCAGTCAGATTTCCTTGTGTGTCAAATGCATAGGTGTCCATTGCTATCGCGGTGAGATGGCTATGATAGTCTTTGATAGATTGAAGCGATGTATTATCGGATGTAGTGTAACCAAGAATGACTTTCTCATCGGCATGTGCTTTGTATTTTCCTTGTGTGAAAACAAGGCCGCCTGCTGCTATTAGTATAATGATTGCGAAAGCTGCTATCTTTTTCATCTTTTTCCTCCTGCGTTTGTAGGAGGTAATTTTACCATGCTTTAATAAAAAGAGTGCAAATATTTAATGAAGGAGGTCAATATGTCCATCAAGAACTTATATATATTGCTGTTGTTATTCATTGGCAGTTATATAGCCTATACCTTTGCAGATAATTATATCTTTGATCATCGCGCCTCCTTTTTTCTCGAACAGAAACTAGATTTACACGATTCTTTCCACTTGCCTATCTGGCTCGATGTGATGTATATCCATGTGTTCGTCGCTTGTCTGGCAACATTGAGCGGCGCAGTGAATTTCTCAAGAGGACTGGCCTGGCACCAGCGCAAGTTTCACCGTATCAACGGTTACGTGTACGCTATTTCTGTCATGCTTGTATCGTTAACATCAGGTTACTTGGCTCCTTATGCGACGGGAGGCAAGCTCGTTAGCATTCCATTCAATATGGTTAATCTCTTTTGGCCAATTATGATTATTGCTGCGATTGTCCATGCCAGGAAAGGGAAGCTGGAGAAACATCAGAACTGGATGATTCGGAGTTATTTGTTTTGCTTTACGAATCTCTTTATTCATCTGATTTCTGACGTGCTATATAAATTAGGAATGGATTATACGCTAAGTTATACCATCGGGGTTTACGGCTCTATTGTACTGAATCTAATGATAGCGGAAGGGATTATCTTCTATTTAAGGGCGAGGAAAAATGAAGCTTAATGTGTCTGTGAACAATAGTTTGATACAGTTAAGGTGGAGAAGGAGGTTTGCAAATGGTCACTAGACTGGCTCCATTATTTGTTTTACTTGCTGCGATGCTGTGGGGAACAACCGGAACAGCTCAAACTTTTGCACCAGCTGCTGCCCATCCAATTGCAGTTGGTAGCGTGAGGTTGGCGATAGGTGGTATTTGTTTGCTCGTGGTTTTGCTGATCTTTGGACAGTTTCATCGAAAAGGTTGGCCAGTCCGGCTGACGCTGCTGGCTGCTTTTAGCATGGCGTGTTATCAGCCGCTGTTCTTTTCGGCGGTGCAGCAGACAGGTGTAGCAGTAGGTACAGTGATTGGTATTGGCAGCGCGCCGATTTTTTCTGGACTCTTAGAAGCAGTATTCTTAAACAAACGGCCTGCGATAGTATGGTGGGCAGCTACATTATTATCCATCTGTGGTTGTTTACTGCTGTTTTTGACGGGTGAATCTGTAACGATACAACCAGTTGGAATCGTGCTGGCCTTGGGAGCGGGATTAGCATTTGCGGGCTATACCCTGCTAAGCAGCAAGATTGTTCAAAACAAAAGCTCGCTTGAAGCAACTGCTGTTATCTTTATCCTTGGAGCAGTTTTACTCGTTCCGTTTCTTTTCCTTTTTAATATGAATTGGATCCTGCAACCTAGCGGGATAGCGGTGAGTTTGCATTTAGGACTGATTACGACTGCAATTGCGTACTTCTTGTTTTCGAGCGGACTCAAGAAGGTGCCAGCATCTTCTGCTGTTACTCTGTCATTGGCAGAACCGCTTACCGCTGCAGTGCTAGGTGTGGTGCTAGTTGGCGAGGAATTAGCTATTCTTTCTTGGGCAGGGATTGCGCTTCTTTTAGTCGGCATTATCTTAATTGCTTTTTCATCCCGAAAGAGCGAGATTTAAAACATAAGCAGCGAGCACGCAAGCACATGAAGTACTTCTTACTCAATGAAGTACTTCAAAATACAGATACAGCAATTATGTTATACAGCACGTCTGATTTTCCAGCGTGACTGTGTCAGAAGAAAGAACGCTACACGAAGAGCCCACTGCCATATTGGATGAAGGTAAAGTTGTAAATCATCATGCAACGCTCCAAATCCTTACCTTCGCAGCATGTTCCTTCGATAATCACTCGGTGCTATACCGTACACTTGTTTAAAGCAAGTTGAGAAATACCCCTGTCTTGAGAATCCAACTTCCTCAGCAATCTTCTGTAGCGGCCAATCTGTCTTCAGCAGAAGCAAGCGTGCTTGATGCAATCGGTAAGCTGCTAAGTAAGTGAGCGGTGTGCAATGAAATGCTTGCTTCATGCATCGTGCTAAATAGTTCTCATGTACATGGAAGTGTGAAGCGAGCGTCGCATTGGTGATATGCTTCATGTAGTGTTGTTTTATATACATTTCAACCCGTTCCGCCAGCTGCAAGGAAGCCTGTTGTGGCATTGGTGAGTAGGAGAGATGCTGCAATACTTGCATAAACAGCTGCTGTGTTTCCCAAAAGCCAAAGGATCGCGCTTGAATCGTTGATTGTAACAAGCGCTCAATTGTTAGATACAGTTCTTCTGGATGAGATAAGTGTTGGTGTTTTGGTAAATGAATGGTCGTATTGCTCGTGTGGTAATGAAGAGATGAAATATGCTGGTCAGTTGGGATTGGTTCGCACATTTCTTGTTCTTGCCATGTGGCGGGTGTTTGCATATGCAGCCAATAAAACGCGGTATCTTCTTCACATGCAGCAGTAGGGTAATGAAACTTGGCTGGCTCCAGGATGAGAGCTTCTCCGGCACCTATCGGCCAGCGCTCTGTCTCTTCTCCAATGTATAGCGCACCTTCTTTTACGACTAACACATCAAAGAAACCGAGCTGTTTCCGGGCAGGATGCCGCTGGCCTTTGCGGAAAATAGTCAGGTTTCCTTCTAAGAAATAAGGAAGGGGAGGTGTTAGCATGGATAAGAAGGAAGTACTTTTCATAACAGCGCCACCTTTTGGTTGAAATAATGAAAATAAAAGTTCAATTCTATAGTATATAGCTTTTATTTTAGATGATAAGCTAGCTTTTGAAAACGCTTAAATGATAACGGTGAGTGAATTTTGAAAGGGGCTGCCAATCTTGAATGAACCGATACATGCAGGTGTGGAAAAGTCGAACAACGTAACGGTGACGGATGCTTTTTGGCGAAACTATAAGCGAATCGTGGCCGAGCAGGTTATCCCGTATCAATGGAAAGCATTGAATGATGAATTGCCAGATACTGTTCCGAGTCATGCGATTGAGAATTTCCGAATTGCGGCTGGAGAAGCAGAGGGAGAATTTTTCGGAACCGTATTTCAGGATAGTGATGTGGCGAAATGGCTGGAAACAGTTGCATACAGCTTGCGGAGCTTTCCGAATGCAAATTTAGAAAAGACAGCTGATGATGTAATTGCTTTACTGGAAAGAGCGCAGGCGGAAGATGGTTATCTGAATACGTATTATATGCTTGTCGAACCCGATCACCGTTGGTCTAACTTGCGCGATAACCACGAGTTGTACTGTGCGGGGCATTTGATTGAGGCGGCAGTTGCTTATTATCAAACAACTGGCAAGCGTGCCTTTTTAGATGTGATGGAAAAGTATGTACAGCTCATTCAGCAAGTATTCGGAGATGAAGATGGTAAGCTGCAAGGCTATCCAGGTCATCCGGAAATTGAGCTGGCATTGCTTCGTCTATATGATGTGACGGGTAAGCGGGAACATCTTGATCTGGCTGTTTACTTTATTGAGCAGAGAGGACAGCAGCCGCATTATTTTGATATCGAAAAGGAACAGCGGCAGGCGGTGAATCGGCCTAAGACGTGGAATGATGATCATACGAATTTTGGGCTTGGGTATGCTTACATGCAGGCGCATAAGCCGGTGCGGGAGCAGGAAGAAGCAGTCGGTCATGTTGTGCGGGCAATGTATTTATATACAGCGATGGCTGACTTGGCCCAACGGACAGATGATAATCAGTTGCGGGAGATTTGTGACAAGCTATGGGATGATGTGACAAAGCGGAAGTTGTACATTACTGCTGGACTTGGATCGGCTGTGAACGGAGAAGCGTTTACAGATGCATACGATCTGCCAAATGACAGTATGTACTGTGAAACGTGCGCATCCATTGGTCTTGTATTCTGGGCAAAGAAAATGCTCGAGCTTGCGCCAGACCGCAAGTATGCCGACGTACTGGAGCGAGCGATTTATAATGGAACAATCAGCGGCATGGACTTGGACGGGAAGCGATTTTTCTACGTGAATCCTTTAGAAGTAAATGCGTACCAGACAGGGCGTAAAGATCAAGAGCATGTTAAGCAAGAGCGACAGAAATGGTATGCATGCGCCTGCTGTCCGCCGAATTTAGCACGAATGATTGCATCAATTGAAGATTATGCTTATACAACGACTGGGGACACCCTTTATACGCATCTGTATATGGCGGGAAATGTGGCAGCAAACGTTGGGAAGACGCAAGTAAAACTGACGCAAATGCATCAGTACCCTTGGGATGGCAAACTAACCATTACAGTAGAAACAGAAGGAGCCTTTAAGCTAGCGTTTCGTATCCCTGGATGGAGCAGTGGTGTATCTGCATCTGTGAATCGTGAAGCTATTTCTGTCGATGACTTGCAGAGTGGATACCTGGTGCTAGATCGAACATGGAAAATAGGGGATCAGATTGAATTGCTGCTCCCGATGCCTGTAGAGCGAGTCTATAGCAATTCGAAAGCAGGGATGAATCAAGGGCAGGTGGCACTTCAGCGAGGTCCAATTGTATATTGTTTAGAGGAGATAGACAACGGCAATAATCTGGCTGGACTTCGCCTCCCGCGCCAAGTTGCTTTCAAGACAGAAAACGACGAAAACTTCCTGAACGGCGTCGTTACACTAGGAGCAGATGCGCGTCGAATTACGAGGACGGAAAACCTATATCAGACGAATGCACCTGAAGCAACACATAGAACGATTCGAGCTATTCCGTACTTTGCATGGGGAAATCGAGGATTTGGCGAGATGCGTGTATGGGTGCATGAGCTTGTAGATTAATGAGAAATGCTGTCCGCGACGGACAGCATTTTCGTTACCTCTGGGGGAATTTAAGATCTAATTCATCGATGTTTTCCAACACGCGCTGAAAAGAGAATGCACCGGGCTGCTTAGGTAGTTCACTATATGCATATGGTTCTCCAAGAAGACGGAAAAACTGCTCAAATAGACCGGACGCAAGAAACCCAATGAACTTTGTGTAAGGACTGTCCAGCTTGAAAGAATGCTCTGTGTTAGCTGGGACGTGAAGGAAGTCGCCCTTCTCCAAATGAAATTCTTCGTCGCCTGCCCACATGGTCATTCGCCCTTCGAGACAAAGGAAGCATTCGGTGTGCTTTTCGTGGTAATGGGGAGGAATGGCTTCACCGGGGTAACCTTCTGTCGTCAAAGCAAGAAACTGTTCGTCAGTAGTTGCTTGTGTTGCAAGAAATGTGAACAGCTGGTCGGCGGCTAGCATGCCTTCCCCGGCGCCGGCTTCTATGACATAAGGAGTACTGGTATCTGGCAATTCTCCTCCCTCTTGCAGGACAATAGCTTGCGGTCCTTGCATCGATTCGTCGACAAGGCGGATATCAAAATCATCTAGCTTGTCTAATTCCTTCGATGTAATAGAAGAGGTGGCAGTTCCGGTTAGTGGCTCCATATATGCATGTGTTTCCCCAAGTTCACGATATAGGTCTGCATGATAGCCTCCGGTGGTGAAGGAATAGAACTTTGTACGATTTCGTAATAAAACATATTGGTGTACTGTGCCGGCAGGAAGATGGGCATAGTCACCGGAAGCAAGCATGTGCTTTTTATTATTAATTGTTAACTGAAGTAACCCATCCGTTACATAGATTGCTTCATGCTGTGTATGATGCAGGTGAAGAGGTGATTCTTCTCCTTTACTGCCAGTAATCTGCACCAGTCCAAAAAGATTTCCGGTGCTCTTTGCATCAGCAAGAATTTTAATAACTTGCTTGTTTATTAATTGACGTTCCCCATTGCTATCGCGTAGTAAATAGGCTTGTTTTTGGCTTGGAGCAGCTTGCTTTTGTATCGTAATCATTGTATTTCCTCCAGTCGTTAGCAACTTAGGGAATTAGTATAAGAGATATCCTTTTTTCTAACAAGAGGATAAAGTTATGCATCCATATGATGACGCTCAGAACAAGCAATAACGTAAGACGATGATCATCTATTATAAAACTTATAGCTGCCTTTTCCGTTCAGTTTCACACCATACCTGGCCTGATCTCCGCTGTTCATTAACTTATTAATCGTGTTTTCTTCCTTCAGTTTAACAATTTCTGTATCGTACCTATTTTTACCAACGTTCGTATAGATGAAACGTGAGCAATTATGTTTGTGGAGTTTTAGCTCTGTGCTAAAATCATTTTATTGTGAAAAAGGGGTGTCTTAATGAAAATAGAAGTATGGTCAGATTATGTCTGTCCTTTTTGTTATATAGGGAAACAAAAGCTGGAGCTTGCGCTGGAGAAATTCGAGCACAGAGATCAAGTGGAAGTAGTATTCAAAGCCTTTGAGCTGGACCCGAATGCTGGTGTCTACAATGGAAAGAGCATTCATGAGGCGCTTGCAGAGAAATACGGTATGACAATTGAACAGGCCAAAATGAATAATGAACAAATTGGGCAGCATGCTGCCGAAGTTGGCCTTACATTTAATTTTGAGGAAATGAAGCCGACAAATACACTTCAAGCCCATCGCTTGGCCAAGTTTGCTGAAACGCTAGGGAAAGAGAAAGAGATTACGGATAACTTGCTTTATGCGTATTTTACAGAATCGAAGAACCTTAGTGAGAAAGAAACACTTCTTGCTATCGCCGAAGCTTCTGGATTAGACCGAGACGCTGCTGCTAAGGTGCTTGACAATGAGTCGCTTCACTTAGATGAAGTACGAACTGATGAAAGACTGGCGCAGCAGTATGGAATAACTGGTGTTCCTTTCTTTATCTTTAATGACAAATATACGATCTCTGGTGCACAGCCGATGGAGACATTTGTCGGGGCAATTAATCAAGTATGGAAAGAAGAGCACGAACAGCCGAAGTTTCAAAACTTTGGATCCGCTGATACTGGCGTATGCAAAGATGATAACTGCTCTATCTAAGAAAATGCCCTGCAGATATTTCTGCGGGGCATTTTTGATCTTCCAAAAAGTGAACATGTCTCTTATAGGGAAGATACGGCAACATATTGGAGCATATTTAAGCATGTTATCGATTAAGTGACTGTCTGGAGGAATAAGGCAATCTCATTCGGCTCATACCAGTATTATGGCATTTTCCGATAAAAGCAAAGTCCTGTAACATAGTAAGGGTAAGTTTGAAAAATGACTGTGCGGGAATAAGAACAAAGTTATGCTTAGAAAATAAGCTCGTTCAGTATAAAAACAACCTCAAGGGAGTGGTTTGTTGGAAACCGATATTAGAAAACCGTCGTTTCTGTACGCAATGATGATGATTTTATCTGTTGTGGCAGTGGTATCCGTAGGAATTTTAGCTTTTGATGCACCGATTCAAATACTGATGTTCATGAGCATGCTGGTCATCATCCCATATATGCTAAAACTTGGATTTACGTATAAGCAAATCGAAAAATCCATGACAAAGGCAATGGGAAGAGCATTGATGCCTGGTGTTATTCTTTTGACCGTCGGCGTTTTAATCGGTGCATGGATTGCCTCCGGAACAGTGCCAACATTAATCTATTATGGTGTGCAGGCAATAACACCGCAGTTCTTCTTAGTAACAACACTATTGTTCTGTTCGCTTGTCTCTGTCTCTACAGGTACTAGTTGGGGAACAGTAGGTACAGCGGGTGTTGCAATGATGGGTGTCGGTACGGCGCTTGGTATTCCGGTAGGATTGACAGGCGGTGCAATTGTCAGCGGAGCTTTCTTTGGGGATAAAATGTCTCCGTTATCAGATACTACAAATTTAGCACCTGCTGTGACAGGCGGGGATCTGTTCAAGCATATTAAGCATTTGCTATGGACAACAGTGCCATCTTATCTCATTACAGCTGGTATCTTCTTGTTTATCGGCTTGCGTTATAATGGAGCAGGAGCAGATTCGGCAAGTGTTAATCAGCTGACAGCTTATCTGGCTGATAACTTCAACTTAGGTATCTTGCCACTGCTTCCGATTATTGTGCTGATCACTTTGCTTGTCATGAAAAAGCCAGCTATTCCATCTATCTTTGTTGGTGCAGCAGTTGGCGGTTTAATCGCAGTCTTCTATCAAGGGTTTGGTTTTGCTGAGACACTTACAACGTTTTATAGTGGATATGCAGTAGAATCAGGCATTCCGATTGTCGATACGCTGCTAATGCGAGGCGGATTGACTAGTATGCTGGAATTGATTGCATTATTCTTATTCGCACTTGGATTAGGCGGTCTATTAGCGGATGCTGGTGTACTGGAAGCACTGATCGCATCATTTGCTTCTAAAATTAAACATACTGGCGTCCTCACAGTTGTGACACTAGCGGTTAGTTATTTGACGCTCATTTTGGGTGGTACCGTGTACTTCTCTACTGTTATGGGCGGAACATTAATGCGTCCGATATTTGAACGACTGAATTTGGAGCCAGAGAACTTGTCTCGTATTCTGGAAGATACCGGAACGCTTAGTTCACCATTAGTACCTTGGACCGGTGGAGGAATCTACACTGCGGGTGCACTTGGTATTGCAACGGTCACTTATTTGCCATTCTGTTTTCTCGCTTTCATTACGCCATTGTTTACCCTGCTGTATGGTATAACAGGTTGGACAATAAAAGAGAAGAAAGCTGCAGGAAAGAAACCGAAAATGAAAATTGCAGAAGCATAATACTCATAAGAGAGCACTGCCTTAGCAAGGTAGTGCTCTCTTATGTTTTTTCATTTACAGAAGGAAATCCCTTCTCTTTTGTGTAATTAATGCTTTAATGGTGGGGATTGCATGTTGTTCTCTTTCAGACTGACATGAATTTTCAAGTCAGAAGAGATGGAAGCATAAAAGACTTGATTCAACCCGATGATTCCTCTGTCTGCCAGCTGTGCTCGAAGCCACGTCTCATCCAATTGAAGATAAGCAAGGACTTCTCGTTCAATATTACCCTCTACAATGGCAGAATACGACATGACTGGGTTGCGCTGTTTCTCGTTGGAGGCTTTTAGCACACTGATTGTCCCATTCGGCTCAACAATGGCGAGCTGCACGTCGCTGATAGCAAAGACATCTTTTTGGCGAAGCATGAATAAAACGTTATCAATAGAGTATTGGATCTTTTTCATATTTTCATAAATAAAAACGCCATCTTTTATTACAACTGTTGGATTAAAGGTGAGCAGTCGTCCAACTGTCCGATTGGAGATTTTCCACTTGCCGATAGCTTTTTGGAATAAGCCAATGGCCACAATAGCTACTGCTGTAGGCAGATGATGTATCGCAGGATCAGCAATATCTGCGCCGACAACGGCACCCAATATAACAACAATCAAAAAATCAAATACAGGCATTTCTCCAATTGCGCGTTTACCCATGTATAATGTTATGAAAAGCATAAGTGGAACGATGGTGACTATCCGGACGAGGACAATGATATTATCGTGTATAAAACCTGGCATCATGCAGCTCCTTTCATATAACAGCATTACCAGTCAGCATTGCTTTCAAAACCGCCAGCATAAGATAGTTGGTACAAATACCAAAGAGGAGAGGTACTGGGCATGCACAGGCAAGAGATATTATTTGATATGCAAAAACTCCAGAAACACGCAGCACTTCTGACATTTGGATTGATGCTAGCAGCTAGTTTTATTTACTTCATGATTCATGGAATGGAGATTTACATAACCCTAACTGGATGTGCTGTGTTTTTTGTACTCACAGGTCTGGGAATTGTTCTGCATGAATTTTTACACGGTATCGGATTTATTTGTTTCGGAAAAGTAAAGCTAAAACAAGTTGAGTATGGTGTTAGTTGGAAACAAGGTATTGCTTATGCGCATTGCAAAGTACCGATTCGGTTAAGGGCATATCGTATTGCGCTGCTGATGCCTGTTATTTTGACAGGTCTGCTGCCGCTGCTGCTTGCTTATATCATTGGAAGCGGCATGCTGCTTGCCGTTTCTGTCATATTGACTGCAGGTGGTATCGGCGATTGGCTGGTTTTCCGCAGTTTGATGAAATACGATGCCAGTCAGCAAATATTGGATCACCCGACCAAAGTAGGGTACTTTATTTATACAAATGCATCAGAAGGTAAAGAGGAAACAACATAAACTTGCTTTCTGTACAAATGGTAGAAATTGAAACTCCTATTAAGCATAAATTCTTTTGTTTTGGGGAATGGAATAATAACAAAAGAAGCTGCAGGAGGTTATAAATTATGACAATACAAGCAATAGATACAAATAAATTAGCAAAAGGTATCGGTCCGAACGTTTCTACAGAGGCATTCACAAATGATAAGCGCAAGGTATTCTTATTCGGTTCACCAAGCTACACAAATATAGGTGACCAAGCAATTGCATACAGCATTGAACAGTTCATCACAAGCCGTTTCCCATATTACGAATACATCGAGATCATGGACTATGCGACAGATGAAGGAATTGAAACTGTTAAAAAGATTATTCAAGAAGATGATATTGTAATGTTTACTGGCGGAGGCAACCTTGGCAGTCTGTATTTAGATATAGAAGAAGATCGCCGCAAAGTATTCGCTGCTTTCAAGGATTACAAGTCTATTTCCATGCCGCAGTCTGTATTCTTTGAGGATAACGAGCATGGCGAGCAGGAGAAGAAGAAAACGCAGGATGCGTATCATCAGAATAAGAATCTGACAATCGCTGCCAGAGAGAATCAAACGCTTGATATTGTGAGACAGACATTTGATTCAAAAGTAATTTATACACCGGATATGGTTATGTCACTCGATTATGTACCTCGCCAAAAAGAACGCGAAGGTGTCATGTTTTTCCTTCGCGCAGATAAAGAAAAGGTGATGGAAGAAGAATTTGTTGCTGAGTTAATGGAGTGGACGAAGAAGTACGGCTCTGTAGATCGCGCAGATACCGTTCTGGATGAGAATATCGTGCCAACAATTGATTACGCAGATCGTGAGAAGCATTTCCTTGAGATGCTGGATCTTATTAGCTCTAAGAAGTTAATTGTTACAGATCGCCTGCACGCCATGATTTTCTCTATTCTCACAAAAACCCCTTGCTTGGTCTTCGGCAACAGCTATGGAAAAGCAAAGCACTCTTATCAAGACTGGCTTGATTCCATTCGCTTCGTTGAATATACAGATTCTGAGGATGTCGAGCTGCTAGAACAGTTAGCTGAGAAATTAATGCAGGAAGAACCAAATGAAGTAGATTTGCGCAAAGACTATCAGCCATTAGTTGATTTCTTCCGTAGCTGAAAGGAAAGCTAGAATCTTAGGATTCTAGCTTTTTTTGTATGTGTTCGTATAAATAATCCAAAAATATTATGAATATAAGGTTGTATTATTATGATTATAGTTGTATATTTATTAAACAATATACAATCACGATTTGTTCTAACAAGGGAGTACAACCAGATGAACAGTTTACAAGAATCGCAGCAGCTGTCTGCTAAGAAAAAGAAACCAAAACAATTTAATGTCTACGTGATGATTTTTGCATTCATCATTGTAGCTGCAATATTAACTTATATCGTTCCAGGCGGAGCTTACGATCATGTGGAGCAGGATGGCCGCAGTGTTATCTTGCCGGAAACATTCCATTATATTAATGGAGAGAATGTTGGTTTGCTTGGGATTTTCAATAGTATTCATGCTGGTATGGTCAATGGTGCGAATATTATCTTTTTCGTCCTTATAGTTGGCGGTGCATTTGGTATTTTTACCGCAACAGGAGCTTTAGATGCTTTCATCTATATGCTTAGCAGAAAAATGGCGAAGAAAGAGATGCTTTTGATTCCTGTTTTGATGCTTTTCTTTGCAGCAGCAGGAGCTTTAATGGGGATGTCAGATGAGACAATTGTGTATGTTGCCATCTTGGCACCGATGACAATAGCGCTCGGATTTGATGCATTAACTGGGTTTGCAATTGTGGTGCTTGGCGCTGGCGTGGGCTTTACAGCTGCTGTCATGAATCCATTTACAGTCGGAATTGCCCAAGGTATTGCGGAACTGCCAACATTCTCGGGCATTGGCTTTCGAATTGTTGTTTTTGTCATCTTATACCTAGCAGCCGTTTTCTATGTGATGCGGCATGCCAAGAAGGTGAAAAAGAATCCGGAGCTTGGCATATACGGGAAATTCAGCAGAAAGGCAGATGCATCTGCCATAAAAAATACTGCCAAGATGACCACGCGTCATAAGCTAGTATTAGCTGCTTTCTTGGTCAACTATGTGGTATTGATTATCGGTGTGCTGAAATATGGCTGGTATATTACCGAAATTGCAGGATTATTCCTATTGTTCGGTGTAATCATGGGGATTTTAGGAGGTATTTCTCCTTCTGGTATAGCTGATAACTTTATTCTTGGAGCGAAGGACTTACTTGGCGGCGCATTAATCATTGGATTTGCACAGGCAATTCTCGTTATTTTTAATACATCCGGTATGATGGATACTTTCTTGTATCACGCTGCCAATGCGTTAGAAACTATTCCGGCTGCATTATCTGCTGTAGGCATGCTGTTTTTACAGATGGGAATTAACTTCTTTGTTCCATCTGGTAGTGGACAAGCAGCACTCACCATGCCATTGATGGCGCCATTATCCGATATGATCGGTGTAACAAGACAAACAGCGGTATTGGCTTATCAATTTGGTGATGGAATCTCGAACATGATTTTGCCAACTGGTAATATCATTGCACTGCTGGCAATTGCCGGTATTGGTTATGGCAAATGGGTCAAATGGTTTTTACCGTTTTTCTTTATACAGATAGGTATTGCCATTATCACTTTGATTGTGGCACAAGCAATCCAATACGGACCGTTTTAATAGAAGGAGTAAATCGTTATGGTATCTGAAAGATTAATTGAACAGGCGATTCAAGATCGTCGTCATTTGCACCAATATCCAGAGCTTTCTGGAGAAGAATATGAAACAGGAAAGTATGTCCAAGCTAGACTTGAAAAACTTGGCATTGAGATACTAGATTATCAGCCGCCAAGTGTTGTTGGTTATGTGAAAGGTACAAAGGGAGATAAAACAATTGCGCTTCGTGCGGATATGGATGCCCTCCCGATAGTAGAAGAAGGCGACAAACCTTATATTTCTAAACATCATGGTATTTCTCATATGTGCGGCCATGATGGACATACAGCTATCCTGCTGGCGGTAGCAGAGTGGATTTCGCAGCATCGTGAGAAAGTAGAACCTAACATCGTACTTCTGTTCCAATCTTCCGAAGAGGCTTCGCCAAGCGGTGCAGATAAACTGATCAAAGAAGGGGTACTGGAAGGTGTGGACAGCATCTACGGTATCCATGTAGATGCAGGTTTGGCGAAAGGTCAATTTGGTACGCGTCCTGGTGCAATGATGGCATCTGTAGACGACTTTGAGATTAAAATTCAAGGTTCCGGCGGCCATGCTTCAACACCGCATTTGACAGTAGATCCTATCTATATCGCAACACATGTTATCCAAGCTTTGCAAAGCATTATCAGTCGTAAGCTTAATCCAATGGACGCGAGCGTCATCTCTGTCGGAAAAATAGAAGCAGGTAACACGTACAATGTAATTCCAGACGCAGCTAAAATCATCGGGACCATGCGCTCCTTCTCTACAGAAGCGGTGCAAATAATCCAAGAACAGATTACCAAGCTAACGACCGGCATCTGTGAATCATTCGGCGCCACAGCAGAAGTTGACTTCATCGTTGGCACACCACCGCTCATCAACGATGAACAAGAAGCTGCATTTGCAGAAAAAGTACTGCAAGAAACATTTGGTACAGAACGATACGAAGAGCTCGAGCCGGTAATGGGCTCAGAAGATTTTTCTTATTACTTACAGAAAATCCCGGGGGTATTCATTAAGGTCGGTATGCAAGGAGAGAAAAGTCAGTATCCGCACCACCATCCGAAATTTGATATTGATGAAGATGTGTTTGGGGATGCAATTGAGGTGTTCTTAAAACTGATACAAAATAGCTAATAACCTAAGCTAGAGAGGGAGTACCCCTTTCTGGCTTTTTGTTATTTGCTAGCTTAGAAGGCTCGTTATAATAGAGAAAAGAAGTCATAGAAAGCGGTAATCCAGATAAACAATTTTAATTAAGAGGTCTCAGCACATACAAATTAGTCCGTGATCATATACCTCAGATTATTGAACAGACTGGCAGGGTTCCTGAAGTAAGAATACTTGATCAGAAATGCGGAGAAAAGAACAGAAATAGTAGAAGAAGCAGCAGATTTAGCAGAAGTATTATATATGATGCTAGAGAACCAAGGTATTACATATGAAGAGGTAGAGCAAGTGCGTCAGCAGAAGAAGCTGGAACGAGGCGGGTTTAAGGATAGACTGTTTCTAGTGGAGGTAGATGATTGAGTCACAAGCTAAGGCAGAGATTTAGTCATAAATACCCTCTTCATGCTCGTATTTATAAGAAAAAAGTCTTGCGATGCTTTCTCAAAATCCTTAACATAGTAAAAGTGTGAAATTATTACATAGTTATGTATTGGAGAGATTGCAATGAAAAAAACACTTATTGGCATGCTTCTGCTAATGGTCATCATCTTAGCAGCATGTGGAAAACCGAATATTGAAGGGACATGGAAAGGTGGAGATTCATATGGTGATTCTCTTACTTTTATGTTCTCTGACGACGGAACAGCTACTCTGGTCGATGAATATGCAGGCGATATGAAAATGGAGTACAGCATCAATGATGAAGGGAATGAACTTACCCTTACATATGAAGGCGAAAGTGCAGTTCTTGGATTTGAACAGAAAAGCAAGGATGTTATTAGAATAACAAATCCTGTGGATGAGGACGATGAGCCCATTACATTAACGAAACAATAAGAAAAAGCTGACCGGATTGGTCAGCTTTTTTCGTATAAGCACAGCACGCTTAAACTTGAACGCTAGTCTTATAGACACAGAAAATCGTTGCCGCAAAAGCTTTGAGAAATGTAATGATTCAATCACTTTGAAGAGAAATAGCAGCTTTCTATCAAGAGCTGCGAGATAGACAATTCCTTGAATTGATTATGAAGAGGAATGATTGTCTGGTGACGAATGCTGACACAGAGGTCTTATCTGAACAGATGCTGCATTATTCTGAGAAAAATGTTGTAATGTTATATCTTTTCTCCTATCAAAATGGTTTTGATACGATATGGACACCAAGAACCAGGTTCAATTAGCTGAACCTGGTTTTATTGATTCTGCTGCATCCATTGCTGCATCTAATTCTTCCAGCTTGACCTCTGCTTGTCTAAAATCCTCCACCAACCCATTAAGCTTTTCATCCATACTTTCTGGGGTATTAGTAGTTGCATATGTAATTAGCGCTTGTACTTGCCGGTCCAGGGAAGAGCGTAAGTTATTCGTAATGTAAATAATGCTGTTGGTTTCTGATTTGGATAAGACGTTTGGATAGGATTGAAGCATCTTCTCGATATGATTCAATTGTGCATATTCCTCTTCATTTAAAGAACTGATAGTAATATTGGATTGCGTGAGCATTTGCTTCGTTGTTTTGTTTTCGTTCTCTGACATAAAAATGCGCAGTTTATTTTTCTCGCTTGGAAAGCGAATCTTTTCAATGAGCTCGTGCAGGTTCTGGCTTATCGAAGCTTTATATAGGGGCTGGGCGGTTTGCCAAAGCTTGGATGCGTCTTTCTGCTGCTGCTTTGTCATGTTATCGATGTCCTCGTGCAGGGTCTTTATAGCCGGGCTGATGTCATTAGAAGAATCGATAATAGCTTCACTGCCAGCAGCATATGCAATTATATTGAAATTGTCGCGAATGTTATAGTAGTTGGCGTAATTAAAAGAAGCATCTTGTTCTTTGGTAGCTTGCTTATAAATGTTCATCGCATCTTTGTAGGCAGCGGATAAAGAATTCTCCTGACTGGTAGGAGGGCTTTGGTCTGCGGCGGCTTCGGTAGTGGATGTATGGCTGCATCCTGTAAAGAGCAGGGATATAAGAATAATGATTACGATATGTTTTGTCATGTCGCAGAACCTCCTTAGTGAATATGTCATAATACCTGCTATTATGACAAAAATAGAGTTCTTTTGACACACTTTATTGTTAAATTTTTCATAAAAGTATATTTCAAATGAATATAGATGTATTAATTGATTGCGCCGAGAAAGAGGTGGTCAGAGAGAAGGGGAAGATGTATTGGGATGTTTCAATTTCTATAAAAAAGGCCTCAGCTGTATAGAGTTGCTGAGGCCTTCCTTTTATATATATTGCTTCATCCACGCACAAACTTGTTCCAGCAGATCAACACGATAAGATGGTTTGCCGCTTTTCAGCAAGGTGTGATTGGATGCCGGGTATCGGATTAATCTTGTTGTTTTGTCCCAGCGCTTCAATGCGGTGTAGAGTTCATCTGCTTGGCTGACAGGGCAGCGTAAGTCTGCTTCTCCGTGGATGAGGAGCAGTGGTGTTTCCACGTCTTGTACATGTGCGATTGGAGAGTGTTCCCATAGTCTGTCAGCGTTCTCCCAGATGTTGCCGCCAACAATTCCTTCTGTGTAAGCAATACCGATATCACTTGTGTTGTAAAAGGAAACCCAGTTCGAGATACAGCGCTGTGATACAGCTGCTTTGAATTTGTTTGTTTGACCGATAATCCAATTGGTCATTAATCCGCCATAACTCCCGCCTGTAACTCCCAGACGAGATGAATCTAAGAAGGAATAGGTGTTTAGGGCAGACGCAAGTCCGGTCATAATGTCACGATAATCGCCGTTGCCAAAGTCGCCTCTGCAAGCTTGGGTCAAAGCTTGTCCATAGCCCACACTGCCTCTCGGATTAAGGAAAAGTACGGCATATCCTTGCGCGGTGAGAGCCTGCATTTCATAGCTGTACATATTGGTGTAAGCGGAGTGCGGTCCGCCATGAATTTGCAGAATGAGCGGTACTTTTCCAAGCGTAATCTCAGCAGGAGGCATCATCCATCCTTGCAGTTTGGTGCCATCAAAGGAAGTGAACCAGAATTCTTCCGGGATACTTTGCCACGTATCTTCATGGAATGCGGTATGAAAATTTGTAAGCTGTTTTTCTGTCATCGTTTCCAAATCTAGTCGATAAATCTCACTAAGACTGGTCGGTGTGAGCGCGGCATAAATAAGATAACGTCCATCTGCACTTATTGCTGCGTCATAAATATCTTTCTCTCCTGGTGTCACTTGAATCGGCGCATCCCCGGCAAAACGGTAAATATGTACTTTTCCCAGTTTGGTAACAAGCGCATAAACGGCCTTGCTGACAGGATGAACAATTGGTGCTGTGTAAGCATCCGAGAATTTCGCATCATTGAGAGAGGCGCTCCCCACATGAATGTCCTCGCTATGATGTAGTTCTGGAATACCATTTGTTCCGAGACGGTAAAGTTGATTAGAAGTACCGCTGCCGAATGCTTGATCATTTGCGATAAGCATAAAGGTTTGTTCATCAGCATTGTAAGTGAACTTTTGAATATACAAGCTGGAATCTGACCGTTTAGTAATAGTACAATCTTGTATCGCAACGGTGTAAAGATCTTGTATCTGCCTCTCCCGACGATTATAAGCATCTTCGCCTGACAAAGATCCCGCTGTAAAGGCGATGTGTTTGCTGTCTGGGAGCCATTGTGCATGGTTTACGTCGAAGGCGCCTTCTGTTAGCTGGCGAATGCTGTTATCTGCTAAACAAAACAAAAATAGATGCGTGTATGTACCAGCGTAAAAACCTGTGCCTTCTTGTTTGAAATAGATCTGTTCATATACATGTCCAAGATTGTCGGAGTTCACCTGCTTAGCCGGATCAGCATGAATAGCTGCAGTGAATAACAAATGTGAACCATCGGGTGACCATTGATAGGATAGAATGGATGCCGGGTAATCAACTAACTGTGCTGCTTTCCCCTGTCCATCCAGCATCCAGATGGCTTTTTTCTCTTTTCCGCGCAGGAAAGTAAGGCTGCCTTCAGGTGACCAAGATGGAAGCATATCAAAGCCTTCACCAGGTATTGTTTTAACGATCGAATCGCTGATTGTTTTGATAGCTGTGTGATAGTTGTTATTTTTTTTATTGATACTACGATCCACATAGGCGATTGTGTTATCAGAATGAACAGTTAAACCGGATAGCCAATGGTGATCGAGCAAATCTTCCGGGGTGAAATAACGCTTTGCCAATGTTGAAACGCCTCCCTGTCTATTTGACATTAATTGTATCGAAATATAAGGGAATGCGACAATATAAACTCCTAACGTAAAGAGCATGCAGCTAGTATTCTAGAATGCTTCCATCGTCAAATCACTGTTCACTCCTATTGCGGCAAGAGATCCGTGTGCCGCAGCGAGGATGAGTTGAGAAGGACCGGCAATAGTAGAGTCGCCTGCAGCATAAAGACCAGGAATAGAAGTTCTGCCTAAATTGTCAATCTTAATTCCGCCATTATCGTCCGTCTTATAACCAAGCGAAGAGGCGAAATGATGTGTCTGTGAGAGTTCTGTTATTACAAATCCTCCAGTGCGCGCCAATTCTTCCCCATTTTTCAAGATAACCGTTTTTAATATTCCAGCAGATCCCTCCAGTTTAGCTATCTTTTCTTCTACGACGCGAATGTCGTATTGTTGAAGCATTGCTTTATCTTCCTCGGGAATAATGGACAGCCCATTGGTGCAAACAATTAAATCCTTACTCCATTGCGAGATGACCTTTGCCATATGTGCGCCATGTTTGTTCTCTGCGATTAACACCAACGGCTGATCACGTAATTCCCACCCATCGCAATAAGGACAGCTGAACAGACTCTTTCCATACATATCGTAAATGCCTGGTACATTCGGTAAATTCTCCTTTAGCCCTGTTGCGAGAATGACTTTTTTGGCGGAGAATGTTTCGCCGTTCTGTGTTTGGAGCTGAAATGCGGATTCACTCGTTTTTTCAATCCTCACAATCTCCGTATTATGAATGGTAATGGAAGGGTACTTACGCAAGTCATCGTGTGCAAAGCTGCGAAATTCGCTTGGGGAAACGCCATCTCTTGTAATAAAACCATGGGACTCGTGCGTCACAGCATTTCTCGGCTTGGCATGATCAAATAACACAATATTTCTTCTGGCTCTGCCTAAAACAAGTGCAGCATTTAATCCAGCCGGACCTCCGCCTATAATGGCACAATCTAACATGTTCATTCCTCCTATAGATATTATGGATTGTCATTATCTTTGATTGGTATAAAGAAAAAATCAACCCGCTTCGGATTGAAGGTATTGTGAAGCTCGGCGGTCGATTTTTTCTAGTACTTGTTCAATCGTTTGTGATTGCAAGTGTTCTTCCATTTTTCTTTCCGCATCGTTCATCACGTGCTGGATGAAACAATTTTCGTTTTCGTGTGCGTGCGATTCCAGGCCGCATTGAAACAAAGGGTTTTGACCTTCCACAGCTTGGATTACATCCCAGAAAGAAATGTCTCGGACATGCTTCATTAATTTGTATCCGCCTTTTACGCCAGTTGCAGATGAGATTAACCCAGCTTTTACAAGCGTTGTCAGCACCTTCGAAAGATAAGTGGGCGAGACTTTCTGCAATTCAGCTAAAGGCTTTACACCGACTGACTTACCAGATGGAAGCAAACCAAGAAAAGCAATAGAGTGAAGTGCGTAGTTGGTAGCTTTGGAATATTTCATGACGTCAACCTCGTTATTGTAGTTTTCATGTGTCTATAATATCTTCTGGATTTAGTAAAGTCAATGTGCATGCTTTGTATTTAATTCGATTTACCCTCCATACGCTGTGCTGTAATAGCATGCAGCTTTCCTTCTAATTCATGAAAATAGCTCGTCAGGTAATGCTGGAACTGTTTTGCAATTGGGCTGAGAAATCTTCTGGAAGACCATGCTGCGCCAATCGTGCGTTCGCAAACAGGTTCACTTATCCGAACGACAGGCAGCTGTTCTACTTTGCTTCCGGTCAGGGAGACAGCCGGGATAAAAGCGATACCCAAGCCATTGCGAACAAGATCGCCAATAACACCCGGTTCATCGCCTTCAAAAGCAATATGCGGCTGAAAACCAGCTAGCTGACAATATGTATCCGTTAGACCGCGGATACCATGGCCTTCGTTCATGCTGACAAAGGCTTCTTCTCGAAGTTCTGCTAAAGTGACGGAGTGCTTTGTTTCAAGCCAGTGTCCAGGCGGGGCGATAAGCAGAATTTCTTCTGTGATCAGCGGCTGCCATTCTATATCCTCTGACTCAAAGGGAGCCGAAGTAATACAGAAATCAAGCTCGCCATTGCGCAGCTTATCCGTCATTGTCGAGACAGTGTGAACGTATTGTTTGAAGTGAACAGCAGGCTGTTTCTGCAGAAAACCGCTAATTAAATCAGGCAGTACTCTTGGAATAGTCACAGAAAGTTTTAGGCTTTTATCGGCTTCCTCATTCGAGGCATGCAGTTCTCTTCTAGCTTCCTGCAGCTCATGAAGCACCGCATCCACGCGCTTGAGAAACATCTTGCCATTGTCGTTTAATTTGATTTGGCGATTAAGACGCTCAAAGAGTTTTACACCTATATCTTCTTCCAGTCGGCTGATGGCCTTGCTAAGCGAAGGCTGGGCGATATTGAGCGCTTCGGCAGCAAGTGTCATATGTTCTAGTTCTGCGACCTTTTTGAAATAGTGAAGTTGCAGCAATTCCATATTTGGCCTTCTTTCGGATAGCTTTAGAGCTATTGTTTATAACAATATATATATTATACATCATATAAGAAAGCCGTTATGCTATTTAGATGTTCCATATAGATGTTCAATATTTCACAAAGGTAAAGGTGAGGAAACTATGAAAGGATTAAAACTAGGTTTTTTTGATATAAAGCGGATGTGGCAGCACAAGCATGGGCGAATTGCACTTCTATTTCTACTTATTATTCCAGTTATCTATGCTTCGCTGTTTCTAGGTGGTTACTGGGATCCGTACGGTCATGTAGAAGACCTGCCTGTGGCTGTTGTTAACCAAGATGAAGGTGCCAGCATGGATGGAGAACAAATGCATGCTGGGAATGATTTTATAAAAGAATTGAAAAAGAGCAAATCACTCGACTTTGATTTTGTCTCCAATGAGAAGGCAGAAGAAGGTTTGGATGACGGGAAGTATTATATGATAGTGACAATCCCGAAAGACTTCTCTGAAAGTGTTACAACCTTGAGGGATGATGAACCGCAGCAAGCGGAGCTGACGTATGAAGTTAATCCAGGGAAGAACTTTGTAGCGTCACAAATCAGTTCCTCTGCTATGGAAAAAATGAAAACAAAGCTGGCGAGCAGTATCACAAAATCATATGCTGACAGTGTGTTTACAAGTTTCCATGAAGTTGCTTCCGGCTTGCAAGATGCAGGAGACGGCGCAGGAGATTTGCATACAGGAATTACAGATGAGCAAAGCGGTCTGAAGGATTTGCAAACCGGCATTGGCGACGTGCATAATGGCGCAGCTGATTTAGCGAGCGGCGCAGATAAGCTGGCTGGTGCCCAAGGCGAATTGTCTGATGGTATTGGCAGCTTAAACACAGGTGCGAGCGATTTAGCGGACGGATTAGGGCAGCTGGATGAAGGGGCCGACTCGCTAGCAGCAAATAACGAAAAGATAGCGGATAGCTTAACTGATTGGCAGAAACAAAGCAAAAAGCTATCTGAAAACCAACAAGCATTCACATCTGGTTCAGAAGACTTGAGTAAGCTAATTGCATCTTATATGAAAGAGCACCCAGAACTTGAGGATGATCAAGCATTCCAGCAAATAGCTGCAGTATCTGACAAAATGGCAGATTCATCTGCGAAATTAGCAGACGGTCAGCAGAAGCTTGGCGAAGGTGCCAATAAACTCGCAAACAGTGAACACAAACTTGCCGATGGAGTGGATACATTCAGTGAGAAACTTGGTTCTGCTGTTAGCGGTGCAAATAAAGTAGCTAGCGGGGCAGCAGATTTGGATGATGGATTTGCTGCGTACACGAAAGGTTTCGATTCCTTACAAAGCGGCGCAGCACAGCTTGCGTCCGGTACAGATGACCTTTCCAATGGCGCAGCGAAACTTAACGATGGTATTAATAAGCTTTCCGATGGTTCGGATGAGCTTGCAACTAGCTTGCACGATGCTGCGGCTAAAACAAGTGACATTCAGTCAAGTGATGCTTTGACAACAATGTTCGCTGATCCAGTTAAACTGACAGAAAAACAACTGTCCGATGTACCGAATTATGGTGTTGGTATTGCACCGTACTTCTTGTCACTGGCATTATTTGTGGGTGGTTTAATGGCAGCTAATATCCTGCCGCTTGGCAGAAGACAGGACATGCAAGTGTCAGGCACTGTACAATTCTTCAGTAAGCTGACACTCGTTTATATCGTAGCAATTGTACAGGCGGTTATCCTTGATCTGATTTTCTTATTCGGATTCCAAGTGGATGTACAAAGTGTTCCACTGTTGTTCTTGTCCAGCATCATTGTATCCATGACAGTTATGACAATAATTCTCGCACTGGTGACGATATTCGGTAACTTAGGTAAATTGCTTGCCATTGTATTGCTAGTTATTCAGCTGGCATCCTGCGGCGGCACCTTCCCTAGCGAACTAACCGTATCTGGGTTGGCTGCTGTAGGTAAATACTTGCCAATGGCACATTCCTTGCACAGCTTGCAAGAAGCAATTACGCTAGGTGACTGGTCTGTACTAAGTCACCAGCTGATCGATTTACTTATTTATCTAGTAGTAATCGGTGTTATCGGCTGGGTGGTTTCCCATTTGCAGCATCGACCAAAACAAGATACAGAGCAAGAAGCAGCATAATGAAAAGCTCGCCTATTAGGCGGGCTTTTTGCATTGACATACTATGATAGACTTTAAGCATCACATATAAAGGATACGTGTTATGCAAATCGATAAACCGAAACTATTAAATAACTTACCTGAAAAAAGAATGCATGATATTTTCTTTGAAGAAGAACCTGAATTGGAGAATTGTCAGGTACTGCAAGCTGATTTTGAGAATGAATCGGTCGACCGGCTTCGTTTGTCAAAAGTGATCATCCGCAACAGTCGCTTCAACCATACGGATTTTACAGGAATAGATTTACTGGATGTGCGCTTTGAGAATTGCGATTTTTCGAATGTGAAAATGAGTAAATCTTCCATCCACCGCGTGGAGTTCCACGGCTGTAAGCTGCTTGGTGCAGACTTGACGGAATCTAGCTTAGGGAATGTCTCTTTTACAGATTCACTTGTAAATCTTGTATCATTCGGCCAATCAAAGTTGGAGAAAGTCCTATTTTCCTCCAGTGGTCTGCAAGGTGCAGACTTCTACGGCTGCCGAATGAAAAAACTGGAGTTTGCTGCTTGTGACTTGAATGAAGCAAACTTCGAGCAAACGTCATTAAAAGGAATAGATCTCAGCACAAGCAGTTTTCAGCAGCTTACTGTTTCAATCGAAAATTTAAAAGGCTGTATCGTATCACCAAACCAAGCAATTCAGTTTGCAGCTTTAATAGGACTTGTTATTAAGTGAAAAAGCTTCCCAACTCGGGAAGCTTTTTTAAGCGGCTGTCTTTAAGGCACTCTTTGCAGTGACGAGACGCAGGATATACAGCATGACAATTACTGCATATAGAAGCAGCCAGATATTCAAGATGCCATGGATAAGCGCCATGCCAAGGAATCCGGCGGCAAGCACATAATAGGACATGGGAAGAATGGCTTTCCGGATGAGTGCGCCTTCCTTGCCGACTAATCCAACTGTAGCGGACGCGGCAACGATGTTATGGACACAAATCATATTTCCGGCAGCGCCACCGACAGCTTGCAATGCGACTACCGTTCCAGACTGATGTACATCTAAGCCGATGTTGCCAGCAGCGCCAAATTGGAACAAGGAAAACATCATGTTGCTGAAAGTGTTGCTTCCTGCGATAAAGGCACCCAGTGCACCAACTGTCGGTGCGACAATTGGCCAGAAACTGCCGGTTAAGATGGCAACCGATTCAGCAAGAATGAGCGGCATATTTTGCCCGGCGAGTGCTTCTGTTGCGGCATTGACTTTGTCGGCTGCCAAGGAAGTATTGAGGAAAATCTTAATCATAGGCACCGCGAACAACAATGCTATACCAGCGCTGACAGCTGTTTTAAAGGAATGCTTCCAAGCATTTTTGTATGCTTGCAGCTTCATCCTGTGCAGGAAGAAAGTTAGGACAGAAACAATCACAAATAGAAAACCAGGCAGATAAAGTGGTGTGGAAGTAGTAGTTATCCCGGACCCGAATGTATCGGAGAATACAAGCTTCCAGGATTCAAGCAATTGTTTGAATGGATCAAAGGAACGGGACAGAACAAGTATCCCTGCAACCAATACATAAGGAAGCCAAGCCATCCAGGTAGAGATAGAGCGAGCAGCTTTTTCTTGTGCAGGAGCTTGATTAAGTTTGCCAATCCAGTCGGCTTCCCATTGACTTCTGTCTGGGAAATCAAATGTCTTATCTTTGGGCATAAACCAGCCTTGCCGTGCAGCAGGTACTACAATCAGAAGAGCAATGAGAGCACCTAGCAAGGAAGGGAATTCAGGTCCTAGTAAAATGCCGATTAAGTAATAAGGAATAGTAAAGGCAATCCCGGCAAATAAAGCGAATTTCCAAGCACGAAGTCCTTCCAAGAAAGATTTATTCGGTCCAAAGAAGCGGGTAAGCATAGCCGATACAAACAGAGGAATGATAGACCCGACGATGCCGTGAACAAGAACCACATCAGAAGTGATACGAAGCAAATACTCAAAATAGCCCATGTCCGTTTGCTGCAGACCGGACATCACAGCTTGTTGATCTGTCAGCCCTGTATTGACACCAATTAAAATAGGCGTTCCTACGGCACCGAAGGAAACTGGTGTACTTTGGATGATCAAGGATACGAGAACGGCAGCCATGGCTGGGAACCCGACAGCAACAAGTAACGGCGCGGCAATCGCAGCTGCTGTACCATAACCTGCAGCACCTTCAATAAAGGAGCCGAACAGCCAAGCAATTAGAATAGCTTGAATACGACGGTCTGGAGAGATAGTCATAAAGCCGCGGCGAATTGTGTGGATGGCACCTGATTCCTTTACTGTGTTCAGCAGCAGGACAGCGCCGAATACAATGAAGATAACTTCCAGTGCAGTTACGAGACCATTAAAGGCAGCACCAGCTACAACATTTGTTTTCGTTCCCCAGACGAAAACGGCAATTAGTGCAGTAACAACAAGTGCAATTGGCATTGCTTTACTTGCCGGCCAGTTTAAAATGACTAAGAATAACAATATCGTTACGATTGGTACAATAGCGATTAAAGATAATACAAGTAAGCTCATTGTCCTCTCCACCCCTTTGGTAAGCGTTTACAATTAAATAGTATAAATAAGGTCATCTGATGACCCGCTTATATTATAGAATGGTCTTTTTTAAAAATGCAATGAAATTTTGGAAAATTTCCGTTTATAATGAGGGAGAGGTGAGAACCCAATGAAATACAAACAAATAAAACCAAAAAAGATATATGAACAAGTAGCAGATGAGCTGCTTGTGATGATAAGAAAAGGTAATCTGCAGCCAGGAGAAAAGCTGGATAGTGTGACCCAGCTAGCTGAGAACTTTCAGGTTGGGCGTTCAGCGATTCGTGAGGCGTTAGCTACACTTCGGGCGATGGGCTTGGTGGAAATGAAGCAAGGGGAAGGAACCTATGTGAAGGCGTTCGAGCCGGAAGAAATTGTTTACCCACTGCAGCATGCCTTGCTTATGAGTATGGAAGACCGATCAGAGCTTATGGAAGTTCGTAACATACTGGAGACGGGAATTGCAGCATCAGCAGCACGAAATAGATCAGAGGAAGATTTAGCACAGATGGAGCAAGCTCTCACGGAGATGAGGCAATATGAAGGCGATCCGGAAAATGGCGAGAAAGCTGACCTTGCCTTTCACCTGACGATTGCACACGCAGCCAAAAACAAATTGCTGCTTCGTTTGATGCATCATGTGTCTGATTTAACAGCAGAATCGATGAAAGAGACAAGACAGATCTGTTTATTTGGGACAGAGACTGCGCCAGAGGAATTGAACAAACAGCACGAAGCAATCCTCCAAGCCATCCGCTTGCAGCAGCCGGAACAAGCACGAATGGCTATGATTTCACACCTGGAATACGTAGAAGATGTATTGCGCGCTTATATGGAATAGAGAGAAGCCGCCCGGAAAGGGTTGGCTTTTTTCGTATAGGTAGCACTTGGAAAATGTAAGCGTTTGTAGTATGCTAAAATCAGACAATAGAACAGGTCATCTGATGACCTTATCTGCGGGGTGAAAGCATGAAGGTTACTTTATTTGCGACATGTATTGTGGATATGTTTCAATCCGATGTTGGGATAGCAACCGTTGAGATATTGGAAAGGCTGGGCTGTGAGATTGCGTTTCCGACTGGTCAGGTCTGCTGCGGGCAGCCTGCCTTCAACTCTGGGTATGTTGAAGATGCGAAAAAAGCAATGAAGAAAATGATTGCCACGTTTGAGGATGCGGAAGTAATTGTGACGCCGTCCGGTTCTTGTGCCACGATGTTCAAAGAATATCAGCATGTATTCAAAGATGATCCAGTTTGGCGTCCGCGAGCAGAGCGCCTGGCAGCAAAAACATATGAACTAACGGAGTTTATTGTAGATGTATTAAAAGTGGAGGATGTTGGTGCGAAGTTAGATGGCGTTGCAACGTATCATCCGTCTTGCCATATGACACGGCTGCTCGGTGTGAAAGATGCACCAATGAAGTTGTTGTCTCGTGTAGAGGGCTTAGAAATGCAACCGCTTCCGAACGCACAGAACTGCTGCGGTTTTGGCGGGACGTTTGCTGTGAAGATGGGGAACATTTCAGAACAAATGGTTGATGAGAAAGTAGATTCTGTATCTGAAACAAAAGCGAGCTATCTGATTGGGGCAGACGGCGGTTGTTTGATGAATATTGGGGGAAGAATGCAGCGGCGAGGCAAACCGGTCAAAGTGATGCACATTGCCGAAGTATTGAACAGCAGATAAAGGGGGCGGAACAGCCATGGCGATGAAAATAGGGAATGAGAAGTTTAAAAATAACGTTAATAAACAGATGGAAGACACGTTTATGCGCGGAGCAGTTGCCGGAGCACAAGAGCGGCTTCGCACAAGAAGGCTGGATGCAGCGGAGGAGCTCGGCAACTGGGAGGAATGGCGGTCTCATGGCGAAGAGATACGTCAGCATACATTAGACAATCTCGACTATTATTTACAAGAGCTTTCGGAGAATCTGCAAAAGCGCGGGGGACATGTATTTTTTGCAGATACAGCTGAAGATGCCAATGATTATGTGAAGGGCATCGTAAAAGAAAAGCGTGCCAAAAAAATCTTGAAGGCAAAGTCGATGGTTACTGAAGAAATCGGTTTAAATGATGTGCTGCAGCAGGAAGGCTGTGATGTCATTGAAACAGACCTTGGCGAATACATTCTGCAGCTGGATGATCATGATCCACCTTCCCATATCGTTACACCTGCACTTCATAAAAATAAAGAGCAAATCAAGGATGTATTTACTGAAAAACTGGAATATAAATTGACGTCCAAACCAGAAGAGCTTGCACTGCATGCAAGAGAAAAACTTCGTGAAGAATTTTTGCAAGCGGATATTGGTATTACAGGCTGCAACTTTGCCATTGCTGAGTCCGGCTCTGTTGGCTTGGTAACGAATGAAGGAAATGCCGGGATGGTGTCTGACTTACCAGATACGCAAATCTGTGTAATGGGGATGGAACGGATTGTTCCAACATTTGAGGAATTTGAGGTGCTTGTCGGATTGTTAACGCGGAGTGCTGTCGGCCAGAAGCTAACGAGCTATATTACTGCTTTAACAGGCCCGCGGACAGCGGAAGAAGTCGATGGTCCAGCTGAATTTCACCTTGTTATCGTGGACAATGGCCGCTCCGGTATCTTAGGAACTGAATTTCAGTCAGTCTTGCAATGTATCCGGTGTGCAGCATGTATTAATGTTTGTCCGGTCTACCGGCATATTGGTGGACATTCTTATAACTCTATTTATCCAGGTCCGATTGGAGCAGTGCTTACACCGCTGTTAGGCGGTTATGATGATTTCAAAGAGCTGCCGTACGCGTCAACACTTTGTGGTGCTTGTACCGATGCCTGCCCGGTTAAGATTCCGCTGCATACGCTCCTGCACCAACATCGCCAAGTAATTGTCGAACGGGAAGGACGTGCGCCTATATCAGAAAAGCTAGCGATGAAAGCATTCGGACTAGGAGCTTCTTCTAATCCGCTTTACGCAGCAGGGTCGAAAATGGCCAATTCCGTGATGAAGCCTTTTACAAAGGATGAAACCATATCAAAAGGACCTGGTCCGTTGAAGGCATGGACAGAGATTCGTGACTTCCCTGCACCTAACAAAGAACGTTTCCGTGATTGGTTCAAGCAGCATGACAAGGAGCGTGGTGATGCATGATACAAAATCGGGAAAAGTTTCTAGCGAATGTCGCCAGCCGTCTTAGCCGAACATCAGTACAAACAGAAAGACCAGTTCGTAATTGGAAGTTCCGGCCGCAAGATAAAACACTGACAAATAAAACGCCAGATGAACTTGTCAGCATTCTTCGAGATCAATGCCGACTCATCCATACCGATCTGATAGAAACCACAGCACAAGATCTGCAAAATGTGCTGGAGGAAACAGTCGCTTCTTATGGCGGCGGTCCGCTGGCAATTTGGAAGGATCCACGCTACAAAGAATTTGGTTTGCAAGGACAAATGGAGAAGTGGCGAATGGAAGGAACTGCTGTACACGAATGGGATCCGAATCTTGGTTATGATAATGTTGCCATTGCAGAAAAAGCCAACATTGGCATTACCTTCAGCGATATCACACTCGCTGAATCAGGTACCGTTGTGCTTTTTTCTGGTGAAGGAAAGGGACGGTCGGTCAGCCTGCTTCCGCATAAATACATTGCACTCATACCAAAAAGCACCATTGTTCCGCGTATGACCCAGGCGGCGCAGCAAATCTCCAAACAAGTGCAAGAAGGAAAAGCAATTGCCTCTTGTATTAACTTCATTACGGGTCCAAGCAACTCTGCGGATATTGAGATGAACTTGGTTGTAGGTGTACATGGACCAGTGAAGGCAGCTTATATTGTTATTGAAGATAGATAAGGCGACATGCTCTGCAGAAGGCGATTCATAGAATAGCCTTCTTATTCTTTTTCTTGATTGATAGCGCTTTCTTTGCTAGGCTTAGCTTGTTAGAATAAGATGCTTTATATAAAGAATAATAACAATTATAAACGCCAGACAGATTATAGAATAAAGCCTGAGGGGGTATTCAGTTAATGGGGATTCAATTCGATAAGACACAGCGTATTTTTCACTTGCAAGGAAAAGCAACTAGTTATGTCATACAGCTGGAGCGGGATGGCTATGTAACCCACCAGTATTGGGGGAGAAAGATTCGGCAGTTTCGAAATAGCAATCGCCAGCAGTACATAGATCGTTCCTTTTCCCCGAATCCTTATTATCGTGACCGAACGTTTTCTTTAGATAACCTGCCTCAGGAATATCCACAGTATGGTAACTCAGATTTCCGGAAGCCGGCTTATCATATTCAATTGGATAATGGATCAACTGTAACTGATTTGCGGTACAAATCACATCGTATATATAACGGCAAACCAAAGCTTACAGCACTGCCAGCGACCTATGCGGGTCAAGCAGATGCTGAAACGCTGGAACTTGTGATGCAGGATGAACATTTAAACTTGGAAGTTCTGTTATTGTATACCGTCTTCAGCAACTATGATGTGGTAACAAGATCCGTTCAGTTTCGTAACAAAGGCAAACAAAAGCTAAAACTGCTGCAGGCCGCCAGTGTTAGTGTTGATTTTCGCCGATCTGACTTTGATATGCTGACATTTCCTGGTGCGTGGGGGAAAGAGCGACATATGGAGAAACGGCCTTTGCAGTCAGGTATACAATCTGCTGAAAGTACACGTGGAGCGAGCAGCCACCAGCAGCATCCATTTATCGGGTTAATGGAAAAGCACACAACAGAGGATCACGGGGAAGTATTCGGCTTTCACTTGGTTTACAGCGGAAACTTTCTAGCACAGGCGGAAGTTGATCAATTTGCAACCACGCGTGTCACACTCGGAATTAATCCATTTGATTTCTCCTGGCTGCTAGAACCTGAAGAAACCTTTCAAACGCCTGAAGCTGTCCTCGTCTATTCCTCGGATGGTCTTGGCAGTATGTCTGATACGCTGCATCACTTTTATCAACAGCACCTTGTAAGAGGGGAACACAAAGATAAGGAACGGCCAATTCTTATCAATAACTGGGAAGCAACGTATTTTGATTTTAATGCCGATAAAATAGAGCAAATCGCGAAAGCAGGCAGTGAGCTAGGATTGGAATTGTTCGTACTGGATGACGGCTGGTTCCAGAACCGAAACTCTGATTCTACTTCTCTAGGAGACTGGTTTGTTGATAAAAAGAAGCTGCCGAATGGGTTGGAAGACATAGCGAAACGGGTGAATGATTTTGGAATGCAATTTGGTCTTTGGCTTGAACCAGAGATGGTATCAGTAGACAGTGAGCTGTACCGCGAGCATCCGGATTGGTGTTTGCATATTCCGGATCGCTACCGAACAGAAAGTCGTGATCAGCTTGTCCTTGATTTTTCCCGGGCGGATGTTCGAAAGGAGATCATCAAGCGCGTATCTGATATTCTTGGCAGCGCACCGATTAGTTACGTAAAGTGGGATATGAACCGTCATTTATCAGAAGTAGGATCGGCAGCTCTTCCTGCTGAACGGCAGCGAGAAACAGCACATCGACACATACTTGGTGTTTATGAAGTGATGGAGACGCTCACCTCTCGTTTTCCGCATATCTTATTTGAAAGCTGTTCCGGTGGGGGCGGACGTTATGATCCGGGCATTTTGTATTATATGCCGCAAACGTGGACGAGTGATAATACTGATGCAGTATCCCGGCTTAAAATTCAATATGCCACCAGCCTGCTATATCCAGTTGCATCAATGGCATCCCACGTATCCGATGTGCCAAATCACCAAGTACACCGTTTTACTTCGTTAACGATGCGCGGCGATGTAGCGATGGCTGGCAATCTCGGTTACGAATTGGATCTTACCAAACTTAGTGAAGAAGAGAAGCAAGTAGTCAGCCAGCAAATAGCATTTTATAAGGAAATTCGGAGTCTTGTACAATTTGGAAACTTTTATCGCTTGAAAAGTCCCTTTGACGGAAATGAGACAGCTTGGATGTTTGTCACGGAAGATAAAACGGAGGCCTATGTCTGTTATTACCGAGTGCTTGCAGAACCGGCCGCCCCGCTTGCTGTGCTGCGAATGAAAGGGCTTGATCTATTAAAGGATTATGCTGTGCAGGGAACGGATGAAGTGTATAGCGGAGAAGAACTGGAATATAGCGGAATTAGAGTGCCAGCAACACTTCAAGGGGACTTTGTAAGTTATACATGGTATTTAAAAGCAGAATAAGTTGCCTTTGAAGGCGGCATTTTTGAAGAACTAGATAAAATCTGCTGCGGTTATCGTATACGCTAACTATTCAGACAGTGCATAAACAAAGGTACGAGCATATCATTCTAGCTGTAAATATATCAGTCACATTATTGGAAACACAATTGCTGTTGTGGAGGAATATCTCTTGAAAGGACTGATATAAGTAGCTTTATTATAAGGAAAGGCTGCGACTAAGCAGCCTTTTTTATGTTTGGGAAAATGTATCTTTTTCGTCTTTGGTACGAAACCAGATTATATATCCGGGAGCGCAGGAGGCAATTAATTTTGCATGTGTTGACTCCAGCCAGTATTTTGCGAATTCATTGCTGGTTATAACAAATAGATGATTATCCTTTTCAAGGAATCTAGTACTCTCAAACCAGGTTGAATATACTGGCTGAGATAATTGATCTTTCAGTGCTTGTTTCAATTTCTTTTCTTGCTGCAGCTGCATAGGAGTAAAATCTTCCTGTAGTGGAAGTGAGAGGCTGGTACCAGATGATATGTCTGATTCTGTGCTGACGTCTAATAGAGCTCTCTCATGTAAAAGCTGCAGAGAGATTGGTAATTCTTCAAGCAGATGTTCCGGAAGCAAAGGCGTATGGTCATTAGCTCGAAATACAGGAACGATTGGCAAACTTGGATCGGATGAGGCAAATCGCTCATACATTCGGACGAATCCATACATCTCTAAAAACCGCAATTGCTGATGTAAATGCTCAATTTTTATTCGTGTTTTCTCAGCCAACAGTTGCAGATTAACAGGCTGTGGTTTCTGCTTGTCTGACTTTAGTGCCTTAGATATATGAAACAAAAGAAAGAGAGCTTCGCTGCCAAGAGCAGCACCCCAAAAATCACTAATATAATCGGTTCTATCTGTGCATTGTACGGTAGGAATGGAAGAAAAGGGTTGATCTAACAGCATTTCTTCATAATCCAATTCTCTGATATGTCCGGGATCTGTATGGCGGTGGGAGTAGTTGTGAATGAAGTAACGGTAGCTTTCTCTAGACATAAATTATCCTCCATAAATTAAAGTGGGTTACTAGGTTAGCAAAGAAAAACATGGAAAAGTAGGCTTGAAAATCATCCGTTATTTGCTATAACACATAATTCTTTATGGTCAAGAGAATCCGTTCTCTTATCAAGTCATTCATGTCTAATTCACACGGCGTGCTTCTGGCATTCGGACTCATCTTACCTCTTGGGGGTCAAAATGTATTTTTATTCAACCGAGGGATTATTCAAAAGCGATGGATTTCTACATTACCTGCCGTAATTACAGCGGGTATGGCAGATACAGTGATGATCTCCATAGCAGTCAGTGGAATTTCTGTACTTGTATGGAGTATACCGTGGATTCAAGTTGTATTGTACGGAGTAGGGTCATGTTTTCTTCTTTATATCGGATATAGCGTATGGAAGGCAGCTCCGAACAATACTCGAACTGGAGAAGAACGCTTTCCACCTCGTAAGCAGATCGCTTTTGCTGCATCAGTCTCCTTATTAAATCCACATGCTATTTTAGATATTATTGGTGTTATTGGAACGAGTTCATTGGCATACACCGGGACAGAAAAATGGACGTTTACGATTGCTTGTATCCTTGTGTCGTGGTTATGGTTCATTGGATTAGCTGCCGCGGGGAGACTGGTCGGACGATTGGATACCCAGGGTAAGATGATTGTAGTACTCAATCGAGTATCAGCGGTACTGATATGGATAATGGCTATTTTGATACTTGTCAGGTTCATAAAAGCATTATAGAAAATATACAAAACAATAGTGCTTTGACTTTATAGTAAGTTCGAACAATTCTGATATAAAATTCACAATTGTTCGGAATTTTCGATTGAATTGTTCATTTTGAACGTAAGCATTTACTGTGATTTTCATCCAATCTATTCAATCGAAATGAAATAACTCAACGTCCTATAGATTAGAATAACAGGAAATAGACCATACTGTTTCCAAAAAAAGAATATGCAGGTTCAACGAAGAAACGCTTATCAGCTGGCCGAGCCTCATTATGCATAAATATAAAATTGAGGATTTTTTGCATAGAATTCCTTTTAAAAAAACTCCTTGAATGTTACCTTATTCAGTATTATACTAGCTTCTATTGTGTCAGAAAATCTGACAAAAGTCAGACTATTTTTACGTTATTTATCAGACTTTTCGAATAGTTAGTTGGAGGTTTTTGTGTGTCACAGAAGGTACCAGGTAAATTTACAATCATGCTTGGCTTGATGCTTTTTGCTTTATTCTTTGGAGCAGGGAATTTAATTTTTCCACCAATGCTAGGGCAGCAAGCTGGTGAAAATATATGGGTAGCAAATGCAGGGTTTCTTGTAACGGGTGTTGGACTGCCTTTAATTGGTATAATTGCTTTTGTTTTCTCTGGTGAGAAAGATCTTATGTCCTTATCCAGCAGAGTACATCCGGTTTTCGGAATTGTTTATACGGTTATTTTGTATCTTGCTATCGGTCCGTTTTTCGCAATTCCGCGTGCGGGGAATGTATCTTATGAGATTGGCTTGAAGCAGCCATTTTTGTCTGCAGATACTGGGCCGTTTCCATTAATTGTTTTCTCAATTATCTTCTTTTTGATAACGTGTTTATTGTCCTTAAACCCGACGAAGATTATTGATATAATTGGTAAATTCTTAACACCAATCAAGCTGACGTTTATTGGCTTGCTTGTGCTAGTTGCAATCATATATCCAATCGGGAAAATCAAGGCACCGACAAGTGAGTATGCGAGCAATGCTTTCTTTAATGGATTCCAAGAAGGTTATTTAACACTTGATGCGCTTGTAGCATGTGTTTTCGGGATTATTATCGTTAATGCACTTAAAGGTAAAGGCATAACAAAAAAAGCAACGGTAATGAAGGTTTGCTTACTAGCAACTGGCCTGGCAGCAGTTGTTCTTGGTGTAATTTATACAGCACTTGCTTTTATGGGGGCTTCCAGTGTCAATGAGCTTGGTTATCTGGATAATGGGGCCGAAATTCTGGCTGATGTTTCTAACCATTACTTTGGCTCTTGGGGACAAATCTTCCTTGGGCTAATGATTACAGTAGCCTGTCTCACAACGAGTGTTGGTTTAATTACATCATGTTCAACTTTCTTTCATGAGTTAATGCCACGTATTTCTTATAAGACTTTCGCAGTTATCCTGTCTATCTTTAGTGCGATTGTTTCGATGGTTGGGCTTACACAACTGATTTCCATTTCTGTTCCAGTATTGATGGCAATCTACCCGATTACGATCAGCCTTGTGTTCCTAACATTCCTTCATTCGCTATTTAAAGGGAGAAGAGGCGTATACATCGGCAGTCTTGTGCTGACATTTTGTGTGAGTTTCTTTGACGGATTAAATGAGGCTGGTCTGCAAGTTACAGCAGTAAATAATCTTTTCATGAAGATATTGCCTTTTTATGATGTGGGTCTTGGATGGCTTGTGCCTTCTATCTTAGGAGGTTTGCTTGGACTACTAGTGTCTCGGATTAGAAAATAAGATGAAGAGAAATCTCCTCCTGTTCGGGAGGAGATTTTCTTATGCTGGCCGGGTTCTAAGCTTCCCGCCGGCAATAAACAATAAGATAGGGACAATAATGGTTAGTAAAGATAGAATTGCTGCGCTAAATAAAGTAAAGCGAGCTGCGGCCGGTTTCTTAGAGATTAACAAGAAACCAACCAATACAATGAAACAAATAATGGCGATATAAACTGTAGGGATGACGAAGAAAAATTGCAGTACACCCAGTGTTTCCGCTGCCATGTCGCTGAGTGAAATCGACGGCGCTTCGCCTGTGTCCAGCTGTCGCTGATATTTCGGATCATTTTCTAAAAATGTCGTCACGGCTTGTTTCATAGAATCGTTCTGCGGCAGTGTGATGGTGAATACGAGACTCCCGATAAAAGTTAGAAGCAATAATGTGAGTGCAATACTTGTTAAGGTTTTAGAAGTTTTCAAGATTGTTTACCTCCTTTTTCCAGTATAAGCGCAGCTGCTGGCTGTTGGAATAGAACCAAAGACGTATCTGTCAATTACTTGTCAAAATTGTATCAGTGAAAGTGGCAGGAAATATGGTATTATAAGCAGGATTAAATGGAATTGAGGCGAGCATATGTCTTGGGTTTTTATTGTTGTATTGATTGTTGCCAGTCTGATTAAGATTTTGGCTGCTTCTGCACCGAGTGCTGTTGTTGAAAGAATAGGCAAACGATTTCAGCTTCACCCATCCTTATCATATGATGTCTCCGTTAAAAAAGGTGAAGAAGTCTTACTGGATGAGGAGAAACAGCGTCTAGTAGATGCTTTTAACGAGTCTAATTTTCTCGAAAAGTATTACTATCCGCCAGCTCCTGAAGGAATTCCATTTGAGATTGAAGCGATCAATGCGTATTATTATCTATACCCTTATGCAGACAGAGTAGATGTCTTTAAATATAGAAAGAAAAAAGTTTATGCGTATAGTTTACGTTCTGAATTCATGCAAAGACAGGTGCACACCGATTAAAGTTTCCTTTATAATGGATAGAAACAGGAAACGGATGTGTGCCGGATGACAATAAAAAACTTAACCATAGGTTCTCCGCTAATTGTTTCGGCGGCAGCATTTTACCAAGATGCATGGCAAGTGGAGGATACGACGATTGCCTCTCGTTTTGAACGCCATAGTACGTATCCAGGATATTGCGGACTCGTACAGCTAGACGAAAAAGGCAATATAGTGGGGTTGGTATACGGATATATCTCGAAACAGGGACAATATTATCATGATTTATTGCACTCGGCGCTGCAGGAGAATGGCAAATCCGCTTGGCTTGAAGATTGCTTTGAATTAGTAGAGTTAGTAGTCTCACCAACATTGCGCGGACAAGGAATTGGAACGTCGCTGCTCATGCAGCTACTTACTGATGTTTCAAATTCAACAGCTGTCTTGACAACTCGAGAGAAAAATACCGGAGCAATTCGTCTATATGAACGGAATGGTTGGGAATTGCTGAAAGACGCCTTTTATCCGAATGGTAAAGCATATCGAATATACGGGAAAAAGCTGTTATAATCCGATTCACCACCTGGTGGGTCTTTTTTCATTCTAACTCCTAAACATTACCGTTAACCAACCGATGATTCCTAAGAAAAGAAGGAGGGTGAGCCAATGCACCAGACAGATTTGAAACAAACAGAAACGTTCAACGTGCTGCTTGATGATCTGTATGAAAATATCAAGTCAGAACAGATAAAAGCTGCGGAGCATGTCCGACTTAAGATAGCTGAACAGGAAATGGTTATTCGTGATGAGCAACTGCTTGCAAGGAGTATGCTGTACGATGCCCGCTTGGAGACGCTGAAAGGTAACTTGGAAAAGGGCGAGCAACTATTGGAAGGTGTTGCTGATGCATTTGCGCTCACCAGCGAAAATCTTTATTATTATCATTTCTTTAAAGGTCTGCTGCTTTACAGGCAAACCAATCTTCAAGAGGCTATTATCGAATACGAACGTGCAGAGCCATTCTTATCAGGGCAAATTGATCATCGAGAAGTATCTGATTTTTATTATAAGTTGGCAAATACTTACTACCATATGAATATGACTGCCTTCTCGATCTTAAATGCGGATAAAGCAATTGAAGCAGCTTTACGCTACAAGCAAGACTTACAGGTTGCTAAGTGCCGCTTGCTCCAAGGGTTGAATTACATGGAATCAGCCAACTTCCGTAAAGCAGAAGAACTGTTTCAAGCGTCATTAGAGCACGATACATCGCAGTCTGAATTAAAGCTGCCGTTATACGTGCACCATAATCTTGGTGTACTTTATTTTAAGCAAAATCAGCTTGAGAAGGCGATTCTCCATATGGAGCAATCGATGGACTACAAGCATCCAGACTATTATATAAAGAGTCTTTATTATGTAACCGACTGCAGCTTTCGCCTTGGTCTGAAAGAACGTGCTATGCAGTATTTTGCAGAAGGTTTTACGTTAAGCAAAGAACGTGATGATGATGCGTATAAGTGGATGTTTGCCATGCTTCATAAACAATATGTGGATCAAGATAGTCTTGAAGGCGTTTGGCGGGAAGGAATTGAGTATTTCCAGTCCATTCATGATAACCATAAAGTACGTCATTTTGCAGAGCAGTTCGCGAAATATTATACAGACCATCGAGATTTCGAAAAAGCATCTCGCTACTATTTGCTGGCTTTGAAATAAATAGGTGCGTGTGTTAAAAGGCTTGTTGGAAAAGGAGTCAAGAGGGCAAACTCCTTTTCCATGTCATGACAGCTTCCAAGCTGGAATTAAGCTATGAAATTGGAAGAAGTAGCTCATTGGGATGTGCATCATGGTGTATAAAGCAAGTGTTGTCGCATAGGTGAGGAACCAAGTTGGGATTGTGACTTGCAGGAATACGTATAATAGCAGCATTCCAACCGGAAATGGAACGAATACAATAAGCCAGATAGGTGCTCTGAAAGCCTCCGTTAAAGCACCCAAGCTGACGACAGCAAAACCGATGGTAAGTGCCTGCCAGATTGGTAATCCATGCTGAAAAAATAAGCTGCCTATGTAATAAGACAGTCCGGTAAGTGTTATAGCTAGAATAAAATCAACTATATACTTCAACTTATTCCCTCCTCTTACTTTCCTGATTATACAATTATACGAAACAAGAAGTGTGTGTATGAGTAAAGAGTCTGGGAAATAATTGTTTAAGATATAAAAAAATCCAAACAATACTGCAATTAAAAGCAGTATTGTTTGGATTTTTTGCATTGTAAACGAATAGGAGAGCAGCGCTTCGGAAATACACTCCGCTTTCCTGCGGGAGTCTCCGTGTATTTCCTACGCTGATTCTTGTTGTGAGGACCCTTAGCTGATTCTTGTTGTGAGGACCCTTACTAGTATAGAAAGAATACGTAGACTCCTCGAAAATAAAAAGCGATTTTCTTGTCGGGCATCTACTTCAAAAGCCATTCTTGTCCGACGATAACAGCTAGATTTGGAAAGAAGCAGCTGTCAGAGGGCTGTGTGAAAAAGTATGGATCTAGTCATCGTTCGTTTTTAGGATGAACTAATCTTGTTTTGTCTCATACTCTTTCCTACGTTTAGTCAAGTACTTATTCATAGCTTTTTAATATAGGTTATAGCCTTTTTTGGGTATAGGAAATAAACCTCGTTGTATTTATTTTTAAAACGAGGGAGAATTCGTGATACAATGAAGTTAGTGGTCCATAGAGACCGTGTACGAGTAATCGTACAATGTATTATTCTTGATCATGGAATAAATACATTTGAGAAGCTTGTTCATGCAAGCTACGGTGGCAACCTTATCCTTCTTGGGTACAGGTTGCTTTTTTAGTTTGTAATAATAGTCGACAATGTGATTGGGAGCTGCTTTTTGTTGGCGGATCATGTTTCGGACAATGAAGTATAATATTTTTCTTCCCTTAGGGTTTCCTCGTTTATTAATGTGATCTTGGCCATGATACTTTCCAGATTGATATCTTCGGATATCAATTCCTACAAAAGCGTTGACTTTCTTATGATCTGGGAAGCGAGACAAGTCACCAAATTCACCGATAAAAAGCGCTGCGCTAATTTCTCCAATTCCTGGAAGGCTGGTTAGTAACTCGAACTCAGGCAGTTCTTTTGAACCATCAATCATTTGATTAGAAATTTTCTCTTTTTCCTCTAATAGTTGAAGTAGCTGGAGCGCATAGTACTGCACTTTTTGGGTTTGAATACTATCTGGAGATACTGCAGGATAGGATTCTTTGGCATAATCTATTATTTGAACAGCCTTTTGTTTTGCACGATTTTCGGAAATTTTCTTAGTGGTACTTCTAATCAATAGATTTTTTATCTTGGTCTGGCTCGATTTCAAAACAAGCACAGGATGAGGGAACAAACTGATAAGTGTTAAGGCATAAGGTGTAATCCTGCTTGAGAAGAATTGTTCCAGCTCCGGAAAACTTAATTGAAGGGCATGGTGCAGATACATACGCATACGCTTTATCTCACCCTCTATTTCTTGATAGAAACGCGCAAAATCACGGAGTCGATGATAAAGGTCGGGCTGTTGAACTTTTTCTTCCCTGGAGTGCAGGTGGTGAGCTTGCGCTAATTTATGCGCATCATTTTTGTCTGTTTTCCAGCTTCGGAGAGTAGCCATTTCGAGCTGTTTTTTAGCCGCAAGGGGATTCAACAGACAATAACGTAACTGATTCTTTTGACAGAAGGTTTCCACTGGTTTCGAATAAATGCCGGTGGATTCAAACACAAGAACCGGGTCACCAGGGAGATTCCGGATTTCCTCAAGTAAGGTGTTAAAGCCTGTCTGCGTGTGTCTTAGTTCCCCTTCAGCTAAACAGATTTCACCCTGATAAATGACTTTATAGCTTTTCCCCATTGATACATCTAAAGCAATTACATACTCCAATTTATATCTCCTCTCACGTGTTTTGAAAGGTCTTCACTTTTTCATTTCGATTCCAATTTCCTATACACGAGCTCCATTGGCCCCAACATACTTAAATCTGATTCAGAAATGAAAGTGAAGAAGCTCGGTTTTAAATTCGGATTCAAGATCCCAGAGGCTGATCGAGCTTTCTTTCACCTCTCACTATACTCCTAAAAAGAAAAATAGTGGGCAAAGTCATCCGTCGATGACCTTACCCACTAATCTTAGTATGTTTTAACTTGCATAATTTTTAATACCGTCTGCGATTGAATTCGCAACTTTGTCCTGATATCCTGTGTCTTTTAGGAGAATGGCATCAGCTGGATTGGAGATGAATCCAGTTTCTACAAGTACAGCTGGCATTGATGTGTGCCGTAATACGTAGAAGTCAGAACTGCGTGTGCCGCGGTCTCCATTGTCTGTATTCGCTGCAAGAGCTGTTTGAATGCTGGAAGCTAGCTGCTTCCCGCTGTTGCTGGACCCATAATAGTATGATTCTAGTCCTTGTGCGGCGGAAGTAGTTGCACTATTGGCATGTACACTGACAAAAATATCTGCTCCCCAGTTATTTGATATGCTGGCGCGGTCAGCTAATGGAATAAAGATATCTTCACTGCGTGTCATTTTTACATCAAACCCGTTATGAAGCAATTGATTCTGCAGTCTCTTAGAGATAGATAATGCTACAGATTTCTCTTCTGTGTCGTTTCCAATGGCTCCAGGGTCCTTCCCGCCGTGTCCGGGATCAATAATAATCTTCCGGATAGGGTGGTGAGCCGGTTTGGATGATTCTTTCGGAGCTGGCGCTGTCTGCTTTTGGACAGATGTTACATAATCCAAACTGACAAATCCCGTTTGACTATGAATGGTAATCTGTCCCCAGCCATCACCTCTATCAATATACTGAAACTGTGTACCTGCCGGGAATTTTCCGAGTATAGCAGCGTCGGTCGTAGGAGCGGCTCTAATATTTAAGTTTGCTGTTGTCTGTCCCGTTTGGGAAGTGCTAGCATCTGCTTGGGTTGGCAGGATGAAGAGAATGGCAACGAGTATTAAAAGAATAGGTAGTGCAATTTTTATGGCGGTATGCATCGTAATTCTCCTTTGCGATATAATAGAAACAGTATGAACATCGTTTAAGAGTTTTATAACATCAGATACATAATCTGTGAGAATAATAGGGGGGAGAGCAAATGAAGACAGAACGAGAAAAGATGGTTGCTGGTGAGCTTTACCGACCTTCTGATAAGGAATTAACTGATAGGCGTATGGAAATGCGGGAGCTAGTTAGGCGTTATAATAATTCGACAAGCTATGAGCATGAAGAACGAGCGGAGATACTTGAGCAAATTTTTGGCTCTTCAAAAGGCAGTGATGCATACATTGAACCTACCTTTCGCTGTGATTACGGGTACAACATTCATCTTGGGAAAAACTTTTATGCGAACTTTGACTGTGTGATGTTGGATACTTGTGAGATTAAAATGGGGGATAATTGTATGCTTGCTCCAGGTGTGCACATTTACACAGCAACGCACCCGCTTCATCCTGTGGAGCGTAACTCCGGATACGAGCTGGGCAAGCCGGTAACCATTGGGGATAATGTCTGGATTGGCGGACGTGCCATTATCAATCCTGGCGTAACCATTGGACATAACGCCGTCATTGCATCAGGAGCAGTTGTCACGAAGGATGTACCTGCCAATACGGTAGTTGGAGGCAATCCGGCGAAAACGATAAAAGTAATTGAGGTCTGAGATTTTTGTGAGAAGCTGGCGTCAGCGTAAACATGCTATACTCGGAGTATCAAAAAAGTGGAGCGGTTCATATGCAGCGTGGTACGTTTCAATTAATGAAAACAGTAAATAGGTCATTAATATTAAATAAAATCCGATTAGCGGCCCCCATATCAAGAGCTGCTATTGCCAAGGAGACAGGGCTGACACCGCCAACTGTAAGTACAATCGTCAAAGAATTGATGGAACAAGGATTAGTGGTGGAAAGTACGCTTGGTTCTTCCAGTGGTGGGCGGAAACCGAAGATGCTCCGTATTCAGACGGAAGGATTGTATGTGATCGGAGTGGATGCCGGACCGGAAACAGTTGATTGTATACTGACGACCCTTACTGGTGAGGTAATTGGTACTGTTTCCAGTAAACTTGACGTACATACTAATCGTGAATTTCTTATGCAGCTGTCCCAAGCTGTCGATTATTTACTGGAAAGTTATTCGGTGAAAAAAGAGCATATCCTGGGTATTGGCATAGCCATGCACGGAGTAGTCGATGCGGAAGCTGGAATAGGACAGGTTGCCCCGATTTTAAAGCTGCATCATATACCAATTAAGCAAGAAATGGAAAGGGTATTTGGTGTACCTGTGAAAGTGGAGAACGATGCACGTGCCATGGCACTTGGTGAATCATGGTTTGGCAAGTACGATACACGTGATACAATCGTTGCAGTTAATATAGGAAGCGGAATTGGCGCTGGTATTATCATTCAGGGCAGGCTGCTTCGCGGAGCAGCAGGACTTGCTGGTGAATTCGGTCATATGTCGATAGATTTGAATGGTGAAATATGTGCATGTGGAAATCGCGGCTGTTTACAGACCTTTGCCAGTGGTCCGGCTATCGCCAAGCGAGCTGGAATGATAAGCGGCGAAGCTGTTTACCAGGCAGCTCTGAAGGGCGAGGAAACAGCAATAAATGTCCTGCAAGAAACCGGCAGGACATTAGGCATAGGATTGATTAACTTGATTCACCTTTTGAATCCTGACCGCATTATATTGGGCGGCGGAGTGATGCAAAGTGCAGCATATCTTCTTCCGATGCTAAGAGAAGAGATAGAAGCGAGAGCGCTGACTGAAGAAGCAACCAGAACGGAAATCCTTATTAGCGAACTGAGAGAGCGGGCTACAGTGCTTGGTGCAGTTGCCTTATTATTGGAAGAAATTTTTGCATCCGTATAAAGAGCACAGCAGCTGGCTGTGCTCTTAGTTTGGCTTTGCGTAGATAAGATAACGTTCTGTCGGAGAGCCAATTCCGGTAAATGGATAGCAGGTCATTAAAACTAAAGACTCACGATTACCAGGTGTGATGACATCTGTTTCTGTTTCATGGACGATTTCATGGGCAGACATGGTGTAAGTGAACGTGCCGCTTCTGGTTTCTATAACTAATTCATCACCATCTTCCAGCTCACCTGCGCGTTTGAAAGTAGAATCATTATGACCAGCTAAAAATACTTGTTCTCTTTGACCAGGTAAACCGCTGCTCGGAACATGTCCCACACTGGCTCGAAGCTCTGGCGGATCCGTCCCTTCCGAAATTGGAACCTCTAGATTAATAGAAGGAATCCGCAGAACACCAACAATGTCACCTTCTTTAAGTGAATCGGAAATCGTTTTTGTACTATCTTGCTCCGATTCATCTGAGTTGTTCCGCGGTTCTTTCTCCGCGTTCACTTGAGCTGTTGTTCCTTCCTGATTTCCTTCAGCCAGCATACTAGTCGCTTCGGCTAACAATTCTTCACTTTCCTTTTCTGATTGAACATAATTGTATGCGGTGAACGAAAGAAAAACGATGCCAACGATCAAGAGAATATATCCAGTTAATTTCAGCATCTTACATACCTCCTAGGAAGGAATAAGGGACTGTTCTGGTTCTTCAGATAAGTAGTAGCTGGCATACAAACAATAAGCACTAATATGCTGCTGCAAATCATCAATGCGCACCCGAAATTGCTGTTGTCTATTAAAGAAACTCCCTACGACTAAACCAGGTTTCTCCATAAACATTGCTATCTCAGGATAAAAGTATCCATTCCGCTGCTGATCTGCCCGGGAATGGATGGTCTCTTCTAAACGTCTCAAATCAAACCCGCGCAGCAGATGACCTAGTTGATTGTGGTGCATTCGATCAATCAGCATCCGTGCACAAACTAAGATGTGCAAGTGAGTAGGGGATGGCAGCGTGTTTCCTTTCATAGCAGCTATACGTTTTTCAATGGAGTCGAGCTTCATCTTAAAGTATCGCCGGTCCGGTATAATGCCTGTCATCTCGTACACTGCATAGCTTAACCAGTGGTTTGGTGCAGGCTGTGCTCTTCGATTAACAAAATGTTCAAAAGCAAGCTTGCTTCTTTCCAGCCATAATGGCTGATTGTCCAATTGAAATAAACGCAGCAGCGCATAAACTGCTTTTGCGTCATAACCAGCTTGGTGCTGCTTTGCTGTAATATTAAGGAAACTGCCGCTTTTATTTTGGAGTGCGAGTATACCATTTGCTAATCTTTGTGCGACCGCTCGATATCTGTTATCTCCAGTGAGAGATTCATAGTCCGCAATCGCTATAATAGCAGCGGCTGTCGCACCGAGAGAAAAGAGCTGATTTTTCGAATCTCTTTGAATGAGTGTGCTTTGGTTATCTTTTTCGACTTGGAAAGTCAGAAGATAATCCAAAGCTGCTTTTATCTTTTGCAGCAGTGTTGCGTCTTCTTGCTGCAAAAGTGTCTTCCATCTATACCCGTCTGCTAAAGCGTGAATTGCATCTGCATGCCGCATTACATTATAAGCCGAAATAGAATCAGCCGAAGCTGCATAGACACCATAATCAAACTTTCCGGTAGATAGCACCCGGTTTTTAAGATGATTTGTTCCGCATTCTATAAGTTTGTCAATATGATTAGCTAGATGTCTGACTGTACGTATACCATTTTTGTGGCTTCCATGCTGAAGGGGAATTACAGCATTTGTTCCGATGAATACGGATATGGTATCGAACAAGTAGACTGTCTGCTCTTTGTAGTCGGAAAGTTTAAATGGATTTAAAGGTCGGTTCCAAGCTCGCTTCAGCAGATAAGTATTAACTGCTTCCTCGTTCCAAGTCATTAATCCAGTGCTTTTTGTTTCTTGCAAAAAACGGTTGCCATTTATCTCTTGATTGAGGAAGGCAAGCCTAAAGTCTTGTTCAAAGCTAATGCCGTATGGAAAGCTGCTAACTTTTGAGACAGCAGTCTTCTTCTCGAGCATATGAAAAGCCAGAGGTTTTACTTGGCTGACAGCATTAATCTTCACCCACGGAAAGATAACATTGTTTTTCTTGCTGTGTGTATCGATTCGTTTGAGCAGATTTGCCACAGCTGTATCGAAGTGATGGTGACCGGAAATACAGACATCGGCCCGCGCATCCGGCTTCCCCAAGGAAGCGAAGAGTATGTATGTGTAGGATGTATGTGCTTGTACAGATGAGGAAACCTTGTCTTTAAGAGCATGCAGCTGTGTCTCTATTAAATCCAATTGCATTTGAATTTTAGTTGTAGAATAAGGTTGTATTTGCATGATGCTTCCTCCTTTATGTAGGAGTAAGAGGAGTGAAAACCACTCCCCTTACCAGGTTCATTACTTATTGTTTTTTTCTTCTGAAGCGAGATGCAAGCAGAGAAAATGCTCCTGCAAACAACGCGCCAGTTCCTAGTAAAATAGATGTGAAGAAATTGTTGGACGTTTGCGGCAGCTGGTTTCCATTATAAGAGGACCCGCTAGGAAGGAGATTACTAGAATCGCCATTTCCTTGCATGGAGCCGTCTGTATTTATAGGTGAACCATTGCCGGATCCAACAGTTACTGTTTCTGGCTCTGTCTTGTTACCGTCTTGATCTTCACCAATGACAGTAACTTCCTCTCCGGAATTTAATCCTGGAGCCGGAACCGACCAGTTGCCATTTTCATCAACTGTTGTTTCTTCTGTATTCCCATTAGGAAGGACAACGACAACCTCGGTACCAGGTACGCCTCCCCCGGAAATTATCTCTTCATCTTCATCAATTGGATTCACTGTAATTGGGTCAGAGGTATCTGCCTCGTTTTCATCTACAGTGACAACAACTGGGTCACTTACATTTCCCGCAGAATCCGTTACAACTACCGTTATCTCTTCCCCAGATTCTTGAGAAGGAATCTTAATTTCCCAATTTCCATTTTTATCTACTTGTGTTTCCGCTGTAGTACCGTCAGGCAGCGTAACAACGATTGTAGAGTCAGGTTCAGCATCTCCAGAAATTAACGTGTCTTCTTCATCAATCGGATTCACAGTTGGAGCATCAGGTGCATTTGTATCTGCTTCTTCAACAGGGACAACGACAGGATCGCTTGTGTTATCAGCCGGATCCGTTACGACAACAATGATGTCATCGCCAGGCTCCTGAGCCGGGATTTCCACTTCCCAATTGCCGTCTTCATCTACCGGAGTTTCTACCGTAGTACCATCAGGCAGCGTAACCACAACCGTAGAGTCAGGCTCAGCATCACCAGAAATAGTCTCATTATTATCTGTGACAGGGTCAACAGAAGGGGCATCCGGAGCTTCTGTATCCTGGTTCGCATCTTCAACAGGAACAACGACAGGATCACTTGTGTTGTCCGCTGGATCCGTCACGACAACAATAATGTCCTCGCCAGGTTCTTGAGCCGGGATATCAACTTCCCAGTTACCATCTTCATCTACCGGAGTTTCTACCGTAGTACCATCAGGAAGTGTAACCACAACCGTAGAATCAGGCTCAGCGTCACCAGAAACGGTATCATCTTCATCTGTGACAGGGTCAACAGAAGGAACCTCTGGAGCTTCTGTATCCTGGTTCGCATCTTCGACAGGAACAACGACAGGATCGCTTGTGTTATCAGCCGGATCCGTCACGACAACAATAATGTCATCACCAGGCTCCTGAGCCGGGATGTCAACTTCCCAGTTACCATCTTCATCTACCGGAGTTTCTACCGTAGTACCATCAGGCAGTGTAACCACAACTGTAGCGTCAGGCTCAGCGTCACCAGAAACGGTATCATTTTCATCTGTGACAGGATCAACAGAAGGAGTAGCTGGAGCTTCCGTATCCTGGTTCGCATCTTCGACAGGGACAACGACAGGATCGCTAACGTTATCAGCCGGATCTGTTACGACAACAATAATGTCGTCGCCAGGCTCCTGAGCCGGGATGTCAACTTCCCAATTGCCGTCTTCGTCCACTGGAGCTTCCACTGTATTACCGTCTGGCAGTGTAACAACGACTGTAGAATCAGGTTCAGCATCACCAGAAATGGTCTCATTTTCGTCGGTTACAGGATTAACAGAAGGAGTATCCGGAGCCTCTGTATCCTGATTTGCATCTTCGACAGGAACAACGACAGGGTCGCTTGTGTTGTCCGCTGGATCGGTCACGACAACAATAATGTCGTCGCCAGGTTCTTGAGCCGGGATTTCCACTTCCCAATTGCCGTTTTCGTCTACTGGAGCTTCTACTGTATTGCCATCAGGCAGCGTAACAACGACTGTGGAATCAGGCTCAGCATCCCCAGAAACGGTCTCATTTTCATCTGTGACAGGATCAACAGAAGGAGTATCCGGAGCCTCTGTATCCTGATTTGCATCTTCAACAGGAACAACGACAGGATCGCTTGTGTTGTCCGCTGGATCCGTCACGACAACAATAATGTCGTCGCCAGGCTCCTGAGTCGGAATATCAACTTCCCAGTTACCATCTTCATCTACTGGAGCTTCTACTGTATTGCCATCAGGCAGCGTAACAACGACTGTAGAATCAGGCTCAGCATCCCCAGAAATGGTATCATTTTCGTCGGTTACAGGATCAACAGAAGGAACCACTGGAGCTTCCGTATCTTGATTTGCATCTTCGACAGGAACAACGACAGGAGCACTTGTGTTGTCCGCTGGATCCGTTACGACAACAATAATGTCGTCGCCAGGCTCCTGAGCTGGGATGTCAACTTCCCAGTTACCATCTTCATCTACCGGAGTTTCTACCGTAGTACCGTCAGGCAGTGTAACAACAACCGTAGCGTCAGGCTCAGCGTCACCAGAAACGGTCTCATTTTCATCTGTGACAGGATCAACAGAAGGAACCTCTGGAGCTTCCGTATCCTGGTTCGCATCTTCGACAGGGACAACGACAGGATTGCTTGTGTTATCAGCCGGATCCGTTACGACAACAATAATGTCGTCGCCAGGCTCCTGAGCCGGGATTTCTACTTCCCAATTGCCGCCTTCATCTACCGGAGTTTCTACTGTATTGCCATCAGGCAGCGTAACAACGACTGTGGAATCAGGCTCAGCATCACCAGAAACAGTCTCATTTTCGTCGGTTACAGGATCAACAGAAGGAGTATCCGGAGCCTCTGTATCCTGATTTGCATCTTCAACAGGAACAACGACAGGATCGCTTGTGTTGTCCGCTGGATCCGTCACGACAACAATAATGTCGTCGCCAGGTTCTTGAGTCGGAATATCAACTTCCCAATTGCCGTCTTCGTCCACTGGAGCTTCCACTGTATTACCGCCTGGCAGTGTAACAACGACTGTAGAATCAGGTTCAGCATCACCAGAAATGGTATCATCTTCATCTGTGACAGGGTCAACAGAAGGAGTAGCTGGAGCTTCTGTATCACTGTTTTCTACCGGAACAATGACAGGGTCACTGGTATTACCAGCTGGATCTGTCACTATGACGATAATTTCCTCATTGGGGTTTTGAGCAGGTATGTCAGTTTCCCAATTACCGTCTGCACCTACTGTCGTTTCCACTGTTGAACCATCTGGAAGTGTGACAACAACAGTAGAATCAGGTTCTGCACTGCCAGAAAGAGAAGTATCAATATCTGTTACAGGGTCTACAGCTGGACTTTCTGGTGCAAGACCATCTGTAACCGTAATAACTTGTGCTTCGCTTTGGTTGCCTGCTGCATCTGAAGAAACAATAGTAAGTTCGTCACCGGCAGCTTGTACTGGAATAGAGACAGACCAGTTGCCGTTACTATCTGTAGTCGTTTCTAGCTGTGATCCATCTGGTAAAGTAACCGCAATAGTAGATTCAGGTTCTGCAATACCACTCAGCGCAGTATCCGTATTAGATACTGGTAAAGCAATAGGTGCAGGTGGAGCTTCCGTATCATCACCAACAGTTATTACTGTAGGTTCACTTGAATTACCATTCTCGTCCGTTTCAACAATTTGTATTTCACTGCCTGCTTCTTGTGGCGGAATTTCAGCAGACCATTGCCCTTGGTCATCTGCTCTAGTTTCTATCAACGTACCATCAGCCAAGTAGAGCGTAATAAACGACCCGAATCCAGAAAGACCAAAGATGAAGTTATCGCCTGCAGAAATAGGTGCTGCTACAGGAGGTGCAGGAATTTCTGATGCACCAGGCATCACTGTAATGCTGACAGATTCACTGACATTACGCGCATCATCAACAGCTACCACTGAAATCGTTTCATCAGCGTCTAAGTTAGGGATGCTAGCGGTCCATTCTCCATTTACACCTGCAGTTGTATTTATTATCGTACCATCAGGTAGCGTAACCACGATATCTGCATTAGGTTCTGCAGTACCGGAAAGAGAAGTATCATCTGAGCTTACAGGATTAACTGCAGGTGCTTCTGGAGCGGTTGTATCAGAATTCGTTACTTCAACTGTATTTGCGCCGCTCACATTCCCTGCTTCGTCAATTGCGACAACAGAGACTACACTTCCTGCTTCTTGAGCCGATATAGTAATTGACCAGTTACCGTCAGCGTCAGCTGTTGTGTTAACAGTAGAACCATTTGGCAATGTGACGATGATATCAGCATTTGCTTCCGTCGTACCGGAAAGAGAAGTATCATCATTATCTACTGAATTGATCTCAGGTACAGCTGGTGCTTCGGTATCTGCGTTGGTAACGGTGACTGTCTCAGAATTACTCGTATTGCCAGCCACATCCACAGCTACAACGGAGATCTGGCTGCCAGGATCTTGAGCCGGAATGTCAACCGTCCAGTTGCCATCAGCATCCGCAGTAGTTCGAACAGCAGAACCATCCGGTAGCGTTACGATAACGTCCGCATTCGCTTCCGTCGTACCGGAAAGAGAAGTATCGTCGCTATCCACTGGGTTGATTTCAGGAACTATCGGAGCAGTAACATCAGCGTTTGTGACAGCAATTGTTCCAGATTCACTCGTATTGCCAGCCTCATCAACAGCCACAACAGAAATCTGACTGCCAGGATCTTGAGCCGGAATGTCAACCGTCCAGTTACCGTTAGTATCCACAGTTGTTTGAACAGCAGAACCATCAGGCAGCGTTACGACAACGTCCGCGTTTGCTTCCGTCGTACCGGAAAGAGAGAGGTCATCGCTGTCTACTGGGTTAATTTCTGGAATTGCAGGAGCAGTTGTATCTGCGTTTGTGACAGCAATTGTTCCGTTCCCGCTAACATTGCCAGCATTATCAACAGCTACAACTGAAAGAGTGCTGCCAGGATCTTGAGCCGGAATGTCAACCGCCCAGTTACCGTCAGCATCAGCAGTAGTTCGAACAGCAGAACCATCAGGTAGTGTTACGATAACGTCCGCATTTGCTTCCGTCGTACCGGAAAGAGAAGTGTCGTCGCTATCTACTGCATTAATCTCTGGAACAACTGGTGCGGTTACATCTGCATTGGTAACATCCGCTGTTCCAGCCTCACTCGTATTGCCAGCCTCATCGATCGCCACTACGGAAATCTGGCTGCCAGGATCTTGAGTCGGAATGTCAACGGCCCAGTTACCCTCGGCATCTGCGGTAGTTTGAACAGCAGTACCATCCGGCAGTGTGACGATAACGTCCGCATTTTCTTCCGTCGTACCGGAAAGAGAAGTATCGTCGCTATCCACTGGGTTGATTTCAGGAACTATCGGAGCAGTTGTATCTGCGTTTGTGACAGCAATTGTTCCGTTCCCGCTAACATTGCCAGCATTATCAACAGCTACAACTGAAAGAGTGCTGCCAGGAACTTGAGCCGGAATGTCAACTGTCCAGTTACCATCCGCATCCGCAGTAGTTCGAACGGCAGAACCATCAGGTAGTGTTACGATAACGTCCGCATTCGCTTCTGTCGTACCGGAAAGAGAGAGGTCATCGCTGTCTACTGGGTTAATTTCTGGAATTGCAGGAGCAGTAATATCAGCGTTTGTGACAGCAATTGTTCCAGCCTCACTCGTATTGCCAGCCTCATCAACAGCCACCACAGAGATCTGACTGCCAGGATCTTGAGTCGGAATGTCAACCGTCCAGTTACCTTCAGCATCTGCGGTAGTTCGAACAGCAGAGCCATCCGGCAGCGTTACGACAACGTCCGCATTCGCTTCCGTCGTACCGGAAAGAGAGAGGTCATCGCTGTCTACTGGGTTAATTTCTGGAATTGCAGGAGCAGTAATATCAGCGTTTGTGACAGCAATTGTTCCAGCTTCACTTACGTTGCCAGCCTCATCAACAGCCACAACAGAAATCTGACTGCCAGGATCTTGAGCCGGAATGTCAACCGTCCAGTTGCCATCAGCATCCGCAGTCGTTCGAACAGCAGAACCATCAGGCAGCGTTACGATAACGTCCGCATTTTCTTCCGTTGTACCGGAAAGAGAAGTGTCATCGCTGTTTACCGGGTTGGTTTCTGGAATTGCAGGAGCAGTAATATCTGCGTTTGTGACAGCAATTGTTCCGTTCCCGCTAACATTGCCAGCATCATCAACAGCTACAACTGAAAGCGTACTGCCAGGATCTTGAGTCGGAATATCAACCGACCAGTTACCATTCGCATCCGCGGTAGTTCGAACAGCAGAGCCATCCGGCAGCGTTACGATAACATCTGTATTCGCTTCTGCCGTACCGGAAAGAGAAGTGTCATCGCTGTCTACTGGGTCAATATTAGGTGTATTTGGTGCCTCTGTATCTGCATTCGTAACTTGAATTGCACCACTGTCGCTTTGGTTTCCGGCTTCATCGACAGCTGCAACAGTTAGCACAGCGCCAGGATCTTGAACTGGAATCTCAGCCGTCCAGTTGCCATCCGCATCCGCGGTAGTTTTTACCTCCGTTCCGTCTGGCAGCGTTACGATAATGTCAGAATTTGCTTCCGCTGAACCAGATAGGGAAGTATCATCGCTATCTATCGGATTGATATCAGGTACTGCAGGAGCAGTAACATCAGCGTTTGTTACTACAACAGATTCGGATTCGCTTTCATTGCCAGCTTCATCGATTGCAATTGCTGAGATTTCATCGCCGGGTTCCTGAGCCGGAATCTCTGCATTCCAATTGCCGTCAGAATCGGCAATTGCTTCTACTGTAGTTCCATCCGGAAGCGTAACGATAATGGTTGCATTTGCTTCGCCCGTACCGGAAATGAATGTATCATCGCTATTTATCGGATTGATTTCCGGAGCAGCTGGCGGGGCTGAATCATAATTATTTACAACCACGACGCTTGCATCACTTTGGTTTCCTGCATTATCAATTGCCACAACGGAAATCTCGCTGCCGGGTTCTTGTTCAGGAATTTCTATATCCCAGTTACCGTCAGCGTCTGTTCTTGTCTCTACTTTTGTACCATCAGAAAATGTAAGTTCAATGTCGGTGTTTGGTTCTGCTGTACCAGAAAGAGAATTGTCATTGCTATCAACAGGATTAATTTCTGGAGCAGCCGGTGCTTCTGTATCTGCATTCGTTACAGTTGCAGTACTCGCTGCACTCTCATTTCCTGCATCATCCGTGGCTGTTACGTTAATGATATTGCCAGGATCTTGGGCTTGAATATCAACCATCCAGTTACCGTCAGCATCCGCAGTCGTTTCAACAACTGACCCGTCTGGCAACGTAACATCAATCGCTGCATTCGGTTCTGCTGTACCAGAAAGGGACGTGTCATCGCTATCAATAGCGTCAATTTCTGGAGCGGCGGGTGCATCAGTATCTGCATTCGTTACTGTAACAGTCCCAGCGTCACTCTCGTTACCAGCCTCATCGACTGCAATAGCAGAAATATCGGATCCTGCTTCTTGAGCAGGAATATCAACTGTCCAGTTGCCGTCTGCATCCGCAGCGGCTTCTGCTTCCGAACCGTCAGGCAATGTCACGATAATTGTTGCGTTTGGTTCCGCCGTACCAGAAAGAGTTGTATCGTCGTTATCAATTGGACTAATTTCCGGAGCGGCGGGTGCATCAGTATCTGCATTCGTTACTGTAACAGTCCCAGCGCCACTCTCGTTACCAGCCTCATCGACTGCAATAGCAGAAATATCAGATCCTGCTTCTTGAGCTGGAATATCAACTGTCCAGTTGCCGTCTGCATCCGCAGCGGCTTCTGCCTCCGAACCGTCAGGTAATGTCACGAAAATGGTTGTGTTAGGTTCCGCTGTACCAGAAAGAGTTGTATCGTCGTTATCAATTGGAGTAATTTCCGGAGCGGCGGGTGCATCAGTATCTGCATTCGTTACTGTAACCGTCCCAGCGTCACTCTCGTTACCAGCTTCGTCGATTGCAATAGCAGAAATATCAGATCCTGCTTCTTGAGCTGGAATGTCAACAGCCCAGTTGCCGTCTGCATTCGCAGTTGTTTCGGAGGTCGTACCATCAGGCAATGTTACGACAATGTCAGCATTTGCTTCAGCTGTACCTGTTAACGTAGTATCCTCATTGGTAATTGGTGCAATAACGGGAGCAGCTGGCGGTTCTGTATCTGCGCCACCGCCGACATCTGTTACTACAGCCGTGCCAGGGTTACTTTGATTGCCAGCTGCATCCGTTGCAACGACAGAAATCTCACTATCCGGCTCTTGTGCTGGAATCTCAGCCGACCAATTACCATTGGCATCGGTTTCTGCTTTAATAACAGTTCCATCTGCAAGCGTAATTGTTATTGTTGATTCAGCTTCTGCAGTACCGGAAAGAGTAGTATCATCGCTATCAACCGGTGCAATTTCCGGAGCTGCAGGTGCTTCGGTATCTGCATTTGTCACGGTTGTTGTGCCAGCTGGACTTTGATTACCGGCTGCATCGGTCGCAGTGGCAGAAATAGTTCCGCCTGGCGCTTGTTCTGGTATTGCAGTTGACCAGTTGCCGTTTGCATCGGCAGTGGCAGTGGCAGTCGAACCATCAGGCAAGGTGATATTAATCTGTGCATTTGCCTCAGCAGTACCAGATAAAGTTGTATCATCACTATCCACAGCGCTAAGAACAGGAGCTTCCGGAGGTTGTGTATCGGATATTCCTGTCGCAAGTGATGCCGCAGCACCTCTTCTGTTAAGCAGATCTACCGTAGCGATAAGAGAATCTGTTGTGACACCACGGAAATCTAACCGGCCGTCAGGTGCCGTTGGAAGTTCTGTAATTCCTAAGCTGCGCAAGTTAATACGAGCTGTAAAAGTAGTTGGGCTTGCTACAGAAAGTCCGAGTGTGTGTCGGACATTTGCTCCAAATGAGTTGGTAGCAGTGTTGAACGTAATATTAGATCCTTGCACTGTACCAGTATGATTAAGTGCAATACCGCCTACACCCGCATAAGGAATGGAATAATTAATAGTAGTTGCGCTGCGAATATTAGGGTTCTGCAATAGACCAGACAATTCTTCAGGCAGTTGGAAGTTAGGAGAGTAATTGCTTATCGCACCGATATTCGCTAACTGATTCCCGCGAAGTCGAAGTGTCAGCACACCGTCTTGATAAGTGGCACCTAGCGTTTGGTTGCCCAGAACAGCTATATCGGCAGCTTCAGCAGTGTACTTGCTGAGCACCTTTTGCTCAGAATCGTATACGTAAGGAGTGACAACGATTGCCGCAGCAGTTAGAAGAGCGGAGGAGCGCTTTGCCATCCGCAGTTTGTTTTTTCGCTGCATATTCTTTTTGTGGTCATAGTTCTTTTGTTTGCCCATCCTTTTACCTTCTTTCGTTAGTAGTTTGGCTGATGCAGGGTTAAACGACTGATAACAAAATCGAGATACTCATCAACTAGATTGTCGCAACCTCCTCGTTATGTACAATATTGCTGCGAATTGTGTTACAAAATGTAACTTCTGCGTAACATTAGTCGATACAATAAAGAATTTTTGTGTAAAATTCAAAGAATACCACTATAAAATGGATATTTTGATAGGTTAGTACCTTTTGTGAAAGACTTCATCTAGGGAAAAGGTAACCGTTAAAGAGAGGCAGAGCGAAATGCGCTCGTTAAGAAGGGTTTTTATACTAGGAGGTAAGACACAGAAAAACAGCTAATCGAATGATTAGCTGTTCCTTAGATTTTTATTTAATAGAAAAAGAGAAGATAGTTTCTTTCTCATACTTCTCTTCTGGCTGCAGAATAATATCGGGAAAGCCGCTGTGATGCAAGCTGGCAGGAAAAGCTTGCGTTTCAAAGCATATTCCTAAATATTTCTCTGATTGGCGTTCTTTTAATTCCAATGTATCATCAAGACCATTGCTCGTGTACAAAACAACACCCGGTTGGTTGGAGTCGATTGTCATTAGACGGCCGCTTGCCGGATCATATAAGCCAGCTTTCGGTTTCTCGTTGTTAGAGAACAAAAAGTAATGATCAATACCTTCTCCAGCCAGCCGAAGCTGTTCATGAGATGCACTGAAAATATCGGCTAGCGTTCTAAATGATTGCAAATTGAAGGGGGAGCCTTCCGTATCCAACAGCTTTCCTGTAGAGATGAGCTCTTCATCTAGCTCTGTGAAATAACTGCTGGCAACCATTGCTTGCTGTTCTGCAATGGATCTTTTTAAGCCGCCGCTCAAGTTGAAGTAGGTATGATTGGTTAGTGTCACAGGTGTAGCTTGATCAGTCGTCGCTTCATAAAGAATGGTGAACTTATTATCCTCAGTCAATGTGTACGTGACGACTACGTTTAATTTACCAGGGTAGCCTCCTTCACCATCCGCACTTGTGTAGGAAAGTCGGAGGCCATTCGTTCGGTCGTGCTCGAAAGTCTCTACATCCCAAAGAACTTGATGAAACCCTTCCGGCCCGCCATGCAAATGGTGATTGCCTTCGTTTGCGGGCAGTGGATAAACCTTGCCATTCAACTCAAATTGGGCATCTTCTATACGACCAGCTACTCGTCCGATAAGCGCGCCAAAGTAATTCGGATTATCTTTGTAATCCTCCAAATTGCGGTAACTTAGCACGATATTCTCTGACTTTCCATGCTTATTTGGAACTTCTAAAGAAGTAATAATACCCCCGAAGTTTAGTACTTCAAGTTTCATGCCGCTTGAATTGGTAACTGTATATAATGTCCAATCATCTTGTAATGGAGTTTTTTCAATCAATTCGACACCACTTTCTGATTTAGTTTCGTAATAAAGCGCTGGAAGGTTTCATCATCTTTGAAAACACCAGCGTCCTCAAGCACTCGGACGAATTTCTCACCTAACTCTTTGCGAACTACTTCTTCTGCGTATTCCAGGTTGTGCAGAAAACCATGCTTATCGCGCAGTTCTTGCGCCCAGTCCTGTTGGGCAGGATCTACTTCCTCCACTTCGCCAGCTAAGAATTTATAAATTGTCTCCAGCTCTTCCTTGAGCCGGGGAGGAAGTACCGCTAGTCCCATCACTTCAATCAGGCCAATATTTTCTTTTTTGATATGATGAACATCTGCATGTGGATGGAAGATACCAAGCGGATGCGTAGCGGACGTTCGGTTGTTGCGTAAAACAAGATCTATTTCATACAAATCATCACGCTTCCTTGCAATCGGTGTAATCGTGTTATGGCGTGTTTTATCTGTGTAAGCGAGAATCTCTGCATTGGAATCATCGTAGTTATACCAAAACGAGTAAATACTCTCAGCAGCTGCAGTCAGCTTTTCTTTGTCACTCGCTTGCAGCCGAATGACAGAGAGCGGCCAATTGAGTACGGCAGCTTTCACTTCAGGGTGGGCGTGTATAGAAAATGTGTACTTTTCTTCTGCATTTGTCATAGCAAATGTATATCGCCCAGCTTGGTAGTGGTCATGCGATAATATAGAACCTCCCACAATAGGCAAATCTGCGTTAGAACCAATAAAGTAGTGGGGAAACTGTTCGACAAACTCGAGCAATCTGGCAAATGCTTCTTCATTTATCTTCATGTCGCGGTGTTCCTCTGACAGCACAATGCTGTGCTCTTCATAGTACACGTAAGGAGAGTACTGGAGGTACCACGTTTCATCTTGCAAGGAGAGTTCAATGAGTCTGTGGTTAGAACGTGCAGGGTAGCCGATTCTCCCCGCGTAGCCCTCATTCTCCTTACACAGCACACAAGCAGGATACGAAACGTCTTGTTTTATCATTCGTTCGCGTTTGATTTGTTCTGGATCTTTCTCGGGTTTGGATAAATTAATGGTAATATCCATCTCTCCGTATTTTGTTTGCGCTTTATAAGAAATGTTTTTCTTGATTCGATTCATTTGAATGTAGTTGCTGTTCTTACTTAGATTATAGAAATAGTTGGTTGCTTTTTCAGGTGATTCGTCATAATAGTGATCAAATAGTGTCTGAACAGTAGAAGGACGAGGCATAAAGCAATCCATTAAGGATGCAGCAAGCATCTCCTTCTCATCTAGTACATTATCAATGATTTCTTCATTAACAGCGTAATCTATTATGCGATCAACTAAATCAGGTATAGATCCTTCGCTCGTCAGTATTTTATGCATTGGGTAATTGTCCATTCCGAGCAAGTGAATCACTTGGTTACGTACATACGTTTTATCTCGTTCCTTGATTAAACCTTCTTGACATGTTTGTTCCAATAAAGCTTCGATATCTGAATAAATCATCTGTCTCACATCCCTTATGCTAGTTCTTTAGCGCCATCACCAATTGTTGCCGTATAGAAAGTTGCTTTATATCCGATTTCTTCTTCATAACGCTGTTGAATCCCTGCCTGGATAGCGTCTGCTTTGTCTTTTTCAACAAGCGCAATGGCGCAGCCGCCAAATCCGGCACCTGTCATGCGGGCTCCAAGAACACCTTGTTGTGACCAGGCAGCCTCCACAAGTGCATCTAGTTCCTTACCAGTTACTTCATAATCATCCCGCAATGAACGGTGCGACTCATTCATCAATTCCCCGAAAGCGGTCAAGTCATGCTTCTGCAGCCGCTTCAAGGCCTCGATTGTTCGATTGTTTTCATAAACGGCATGACGGGCGCGCTTTATGTGGGTTGGATTGCTAATCAGTGTATAATGCTGTTCAAATGCTTCTGGTGTAAGTTCTCCGAGACTTTGAATAGACAATTGCTGCTGCAAATCTCGCAGTGCTGCTTCGCATTGGGAGCGGCGTTCGTTATACTTCGAACCTGATAGTGCCCGCTGTTTATTCGTATTCGCTATCAAGATGACGTGCTCGGTTAAATCTACTGGGGCATGCTGGTAATCTAACGATTGACAGTCTAGCAGTATAGCGTGCCCCTGTTTACCCATGCCGACTGCGAATTGATCCATTATCCCGCTATTCACGCCAATATAGTCGTTTTCAACGCGCTGCCCAATCTGAACGAGTGGAATTCGGTCAATCCCAATGTCATACATGTGATCCGCCAGGACGCCGGTTACAAGTTCAATAGAAGCAGAAGAGGAGAGGCCTGCGCCGTTCGGTATATTTCCGTAAAAAAGAATATCCATGCCAGCATTCATTTTGTCAGCATATTGCTGTAAGTAAAGCAGCATGCCTTTTGGATAGTTCGCCCAGTCATCTTCGTCACGATAGCTGAGATCTTCTAAAGTAGAAGTTATGATACCGCTTTCATTGAGGTTGATACTATAAAATCGCAGTAAGTTATCTTGGCGTTTAGCTGCTAGAGCATACGTACCATAGGAAATGGCTGCGGGGAAGACATGACCGCCATTGTAATCCGTATGCTCACCAATTAAGTTGATCCTGCCCGGAGCGAAGAAGCGGCGAGGTGTTTCTGTTGTTTGGAAGATCTTCTGGAACTCAGCTGTCAAATTAGGGATATTCGTCATAATGATATAACCTCCTTGGTATACTTTATTAATTTAATTAATTAAGTTACGGTTAGTGTACTATATGCGTAAGGGGGTAGCAAGGATTACTTCTTTTAAGAAGGAGAATAGAGATGATTGGCGTATCATATATTGTAAACGCTTACTAAGTGCAGGGGGAAACGGAGATGACAAACAACAAACGTAATATAAACGTACCATTTCTGCTTCATGGCGGAGATTATAATCCAGATCAATGGCTGAAATATCCTGATGTCTTAAAAGAAGATATTCAATTCATGCAAGCAGCAAACACGAATACATTTTCTATCGGTATATTTGCGTGGAGTGCTTTGGAACCGGAGGAAGGTGTGTACACGTTCGAATGGCTGGATAAGATTTTCGATGATATTCATGCTTTTGGTGGGAAGGTAATTCTGGCTACCCCAAGCGGAGCGCGTCCAGCGTGGTTGTCACAAAAGTATCCTGATGTTCTTCGGGTTAACGCAGCTCGAGTCAAGCAGCTGCATGGTGGCAGGCATAATCATTGCTTCACCTCTCCTGCTTATCTAGAAAAGACCCAAAACATGAATCGGAAACTAGCAGAAAGATACGGCGAGCATCCAGCGTTGCTGTTATGGCATATTTCCAATGAATACAGCGGTGATTGTCATTGTGATCGGTGTCAGACTGCTTTTCGTGAGTGGTTAAAAGAGCGCTACGATGGCGGTTTGGATGCGTTAAATGATGCGTGGTGGGGGCCGTTCTGGAGCCATGCCTTTACAAATTGGGAACAAGTAGAATCTCCATCACCGAATGGGGAGGATGGTGTCCATGGTTTGCGCTTGGATTGGCGGCGGTTCGTGACAGATCAGACGATCCGGTTCATGGAAAATGAGATGGTTCCGATTCGTGAGCTTACACCGGATATCCCGGTAACGACAAATTTTATGGCAGACACCCCAGATTTAATACCATTCCGTGGTCTGGATTATCAGCGATTTGCAGATAAAATTGATGTAATCAGCTGGGATGCGTATCCGACTTGGCATAACGATTGGGAAACAACAGCCGAACTGGCAATGAAGGTAGGGTTTATCGATGACTTGTACCGTACGATGAAAGATCAGCCGTTTCTTTTAATGGAGAACACACCGAGTATGGTCAACTGGCATCCGGTGAACAAAGCAAAGCGGCCTGGAATGCATATACTCTCCTCGATGCAAATGATTGCCCATGGATCGGATAGCATCTTATATTTTCAGTGGCGTAAATCACGTGGGTCAACGGAGAAATTCCATGGAGCTGTTGTCGATCATGATCGTTCGCCGGATAACCGTGTCTTCCGTGAAGTAGCAGCACTCGGCGCAAACATGGAAAAACTGGCGTGCTTAGCAGGTGCGCATCGGACGGCGGAAGTGGCTTTGCTTTATGATTGGGAAAACGATTGGGCGCTAGAGGATGCGCAAGGATATGGGTTGGATTCCAAGCAGTATATCAAGACGATGCATGCACATTATCGGCCATTTTGGAAACGTGATATCCCGGTAGATGTGATTGGAAAAACACACAATTTCCAAAAGTATAAGCTATTGGTTGTACCTATGCTTTATATGATGGAAAACAAGACTGCAGAAAAATTAGAGAAGTTTGTGCAAGCGGGCGGCCGACTCGTGATGACCTATATTAGCGGTGTGGCAGACGAGCATGACTTAGTGCACCCTGGTGCTTGGCAGGAAAAACTCGCAGATATCTTTGGATTGCGTCCTGCCGAAACAGACACGCTGTACCCGGCGGATCGCAACAGTGTAGAGTACAAAGGGAAGGCGTATGAATTAAAAGACTATGCCACTGTATTAAAACTTCATGGAGCAAAGGCAATTGGCAGCTATGAAAAAGACTTTTATGCAGGCACACCTGCTATCACCGAACATGCTTATGGAGAGGGCAGTGCTTATTATATTGGTGCTAGGCTGGAAGATGCATTTCAAGAGGATTTCTACGAGGAGTTGCTGTTAAAGGAGCATATCGTTGCGCCTGTTCGTATTAAGAAGGAAGCAGATGTCTCTGTCCAAGTCCGGTTTCATGCCCACACCACTTTTGTCTTTATCATGAACTTTAGTGAAAGTGAAAAAGCAATTGAAATGGATCAAACATATCAAGATATACTTCAAGGTGGCTCATTAGAAGGGCACTATTTGTTAAAACCATATGAAGTAAAAGTGCTTCAATTCTAAATATTTTATTGACATTTTTGACAGCCGCTGATATTGTAAATGCAATTCCATAATCTTATCCAGAGAAGCAGAGGGACTGGCCCGGTGAAGCTTCAGCAACAGGTCGCAAGGATACTGTGCTAATTCCAGCGGGTGGATGCCACCTGATAGATGAGACGTTCGCAGATTATTTGTCAGTTCAGCACATCCTCTTGGGTGTGCTTTTTTTGTTGACAAAATACTTAGATTGATAGAAATGAGGCTGTCATATGACATCGAAACGAAATTTTAAACGACACATGCAGACGCGTCATCTTATTATGCTTTCACTCGGTGGTGTCATTGGGACAGGGTTGTTTTTAAGCTCTGGTTATACAATTCAACAAGCTGGTCCTTTTGGAACGGTGCTAGCCTATTTAATTGGAGCGTTAGTTGTTTACCTCGTTATGCTTTGCTTAGGCGAACTTGCTGTACATATGCCTGAAACAGGAGCATTTCACAGCTATGCACATACATACATAGGACCAGCAACAGGATATGTTGTTGCATGGCTGTACTGGCTGACGTGGACAGTAGCTTTAGGCTCAGAGTTTACAGCTGCCGGACTGCTTATGCAGCGCTGGTTTCCAGAGATCAATGTATGGATTTGGAGTGCGCTGTTTGCTGGTTTAGTTTTCTTTTTAAATAGTGTTGCCGTGCGCTTTTTTGCTGAATCGGAGTTTTGGTTCTCATTCGTAAAAGTAGCTGCTATTATTCTTTTTATCTTAATTGGCACAGCTGCCATTTTCGGAATTATCCCGATGCACGATACAGAAACGGCACCATTGTTTACGAACTTTACGGATGCTGGATTGCTGCCTAATGGAGCTTTTGCCATTCTTTTGACAATGTTGGCAGTTAATTTTGCTTTTTCTGGTACCGAGTTAATTGGTATTGCATCAGGAGAGACAGAAGATCCGCAGAAAACCGTGCCAAAAGCAATTCGTACCACAGTCATCAGACTGGTTATCTTCTTTGTCGGGACCATTATAGTGCTATCCGCCTTGCTTCCTTTTCAAGAAGCCGGTGTGCTGGAAAGTCCCTTTGTAACGGTGCTGTCACGCGTTGGGATACCATATGCTGCGGATGTGATGAACTTTGTTATTTTAACAGCAATCCTTTCGGCTGCGAATTCAGGGCTATATGCTTCGAGCAGAATGCTGTGGTCATTGGGAGATAAAAAGCTTATTCCGCAGTACTTTGCCAAGCTTTCTAAACAGGGTATCCCGCTGCGCGCGACTGTCTGGAGCATGGGAGGGGGAGCACTCGCTTTACTGTCGAGTATCATTGCGCCGGAAACTATTTATCTTGTTTTAGTATCTGTTTCTGGTCTTGCGGTTGTAGCCGTATGGATGAGTATTGCTTTATCTCAATTTTTCTTCCGGCGCCGTTTTCGCAAAGCGGGGCATGCGGACAAAGAACTTGGCTACCGAACGCCATGGTATCCAGTTGTGCCGATTACAGCTTTCTTGTTATGCCTGGCGTCTGTTATCGGTATCGCATTTGATCCTACTCAAGTGATTGCCTTGTATTGTACAATCCCATTCGTGCTATTTTGTTACGCTGCTTATTATATTACCGAATATACAAAGAAGAGGAGACAACGTCATGCCAAGCAATCCGATTCAACAACTGCTGAACAAGCATAAAGTAATGATTCTTGATGGTGCATTAGGAACAGAATTAGAAAGACAAGGATGCAATCTAGAGGATCCCTTATGGTCAGCACGCATTCTTTTGGAGCAGCCAGAATTGATTCGCCAAACACACTTGAACTATTTCCGAGCTGGTGCCGATTGTGCCATCACTTCCAGCTATCAAGCTTCTGTTGAGGGTTTCCAGTCTCGGGGGCTGGAGGAGGAAGAAGCGCTGAACTTGATTGGAAAAACAGTTAAGTTAGCAGCAGAAGCAAGAGAGATTTATAGCCAAGAAGCAAAAGTTCCTAATCAAGTGTTACCGCTCGTTGCAGGATCTGTGGGTCCATATGGCGCCTTTTTGGCAGACGGTTCGGAATATCGAGGAGATTATCAAGTATCCGATAAGGTACTGAAAGATTTTCATAAACCGCGTATGCAAGCTTTGCTGGAAGCTGGCGCCGATCTGCTGGCTTTTGAAACAATTCCATCGTTACAAGAAGCGGAAATCTTAATTGATTTGCTAAAAGAATATCCGAATTCTTCCGCGTGGCTTACGTTTACGCATCAGGATGCGCATCATATTAGTGATGGAACTCCTCTTAACCGCTGTGCAGAATTGGCGGCTAGCAGTGACCAGATTGCAGCAATTGGATTAAACTGTGCGCCAATTTCGGTAGTGACAGACGCTGTGAAAGAACTAAGAAAACATACATTAAAACCTATCATTGTTTATCCAAACTCAGGTGAACAGTATGATGCAGTGTCTAAAACATGGTCAGGTACAGAGGGATTGGAAACACTGGCTGGCTGCTCTTCGGAATGGTATAAAGCTGGTGCGCAAATTATTGGTGGGTGCTGCCGCACGACGCCGCAGCAGATTCAGCACTTGACCAAGCAATGGCGTTAGAATTGCAATTGACGTTTTGTAATGGGGAAACAGAGGAAAAGTAATGTATCCATTATTAAGAAAAAGGAGCGTTTCCCCATGAAACCAAAAGATATGATGAATGGCCAAACTAGTACCCACCAGCAGGATCGTCAACCCGGGATAGAAGCGAAGATGGACCCATTGCCGAATCAGCCGCTCGACTATAAAGGTGCTGGCAGATTGGAAGGAAAAGCAGCCCTTATAACTGGCGGAGATTCTGGTATAGGCCGTGCAGTAGCGATCTTATATGCTAAGGAAGGTGCAGACGTTGCCATTTCCTACCTTGATGAAACGGAAGATGCAGAGGAAACGAAGCGACTTGTAGAAGCGGAAGGAAAACGCTGCTTGCTGCTGCCGGGAGATATTAAAGTTGAAGAGCATTGTATCAACTTAGTCGAAAAGACAGTTGAGGAATTTGGGAAGATTAATATTCTCGTAAACAATGCAGCAATTCAATATGTGAGAGAGGATGTTTTGGAGATTTCTTCTGAGCAATTTGAGGAAGTGTTCCAAGTCAATTTCTTCTCCCAATTTTATTTAACGAAAGCTGCCGTCCGTCATATGAAAGCTGGTGACTCGATTATAAGTACATCTTCTATTAATGCTTATCGCGGAAATCCAATGTTCATGGATTACTCTGCGACCAAAGGGGCAATTACAGCGTGGACACGCAGTATTGCACAAAGTCTTATCAAGAAAGGGATTCGCGCCAATTCGGTTGCGCCTGGACCGGTTTGGACACCGCTCATTCCAGCTACAATTGGCGAAGATAAAATTGAACAGTTTGGCCAAGACAGCTTAATGGGCCGTCCAGGTCAGCCATCTGAACATGCGTGGCCTTATGTGATGCTTGCTTCAGATGAAGCTTCTTATATGACAGGGCAAGCCATCCATATTAACGGCGGTTCTTACACATCATCTTAATTATTTAGGCCTTGTCGGTTTCCGACAGGGCCTTTTTTGTTTAATGCAGCCAGGATAGGGAACAACAATTTTATCAGGTGACACGCAGAACTGACGGAAGGAGGGGGAAATGTGTATATTAAATTCCATGATGAAAATCATGAAATCAAATATCAACTATTAAGAGCGGACGTTAAGAATGCAGAAGCTCTGGAGAATAAAGGGTGCCTTGCTGTTCTATACCTAATGGCAGGAGACAGCAGGCTGGACAAGTTGTTCAGATCGTACTTTCAAATTGAGAGCTGCCAGTTTGCATATAAAAGGATGTTAAATGACTATGAACTGGATTCCGACTTACTTCGCCTAGCTAAGCTGGCAGCTCATCTGTTTGATGGGCGAGTGGAAATGACACCAATGCTGCTTGATGAGATACACGAAGATCGGGATTGGTTCTTAGCCTGGAATGCCGTAATGATGAGGCGCTTTGGCACCGTAACTGGCTACGAAGTACCTTCGAATAAGTTTTACCAAAGTTATATTACAGAAGACTTTAGTGTGTAATGACAGAAAATAATTGGAAAACACCAAACTTATATGCAATCTCGCTTAAGAGGATGTATGTAAGTTTGGTGTTTTTTTAGAAACGTAAAAGAATTGGAGAATAGGTACGCTACAGGCATATTGCATTCCGTATTTTTACACAAAAAAGTATCCAACAAAACGTTGAATACAGTTTAAGTAAAAAATTTAGTTAAGGGGGTTACATGAATTATTCCCTCTGTGCAGAAAGTTAAACCTAAAAGGTGAAGGTTTTTTAAAAAAGAGCAGAAATAGTAGGCACATTAAAAAGAAGCAGCTGTCTTGCACTCGCTGCTTCTCTTGCTTTATTCGTTATCGGATTCCTCTTCATTCATTTCAAACAGATGATCTAAGTATGGTTCTAGCTCGAATGAATCTTCCTCGGCATAGGTAGTGAAAACGTCTCTGGTTAATGAACTCATGATTAATCCTCCTTGTGATTGGGTTTGTAGTTATAAGATACCCAATCTAGCTAACTGGTAATCATCCAATTACCGATTAAGAGGATTTTTTTAAACTATGAAAGTTTCGTTTAACCGAAAACACTTGCATGACAATCATGAGCAGATTGACAGCAATCAAAACGAAAATTGAGTAAGAGAAGCTGCCGGTCATATCATTTACCGCGCCTAAAATTATTGGACCGAACGAACCAATAATATAACCTATAGCCTGCACCATCGCTGACCAAGAAGCAGCTGCTTGATGCGTGGAGGTTACGTCGATGGGAAGGAGCATGTTCATCGCGAACAGTCCGCCTGCACCGAGACCAATAAAGCATGCGGCCAGCCAAGGCATCAAGGAGAATAAAATCATGCCAAAGCCAATCATTTCAAAAATAGCCGCCAGTACAAGCCAGAACAAACGGCTCGGAATTTTGTTTAGTAAGTAAGGTACTGCTAGATTAGCAGGAACCTGCAGAATCATGAAAATAACAAGCAGATTGGCTGCATAGGTCTTGCTGTAGCCCATATTCTCAACAATAGGGGGCAGCCAGGCGGTCAAAGAATAAAAGATGAAAGCCATACCGCCGAAAGAAAAGGTGAGCAGCCATGCATTCCACTGATTCCACGGTAACTTCTCAGCACCGCCGAAAGTCTGGACAGCACGATCATTTTTTTTCTGAGGCAGTACCACTAAAACCCAGATTACAATTGCAAGCAATGCCAGCAAGGACCAGGATGCCAGCGCAATTTGCCATGAGTCAAATAGACGCTGAATAGGTGCTACACCGCCGGAAGCGAAACCTGCACCCACTGCCAATGCTGCCGTATAAATGCTGATCATAAATGCGCTATTGTGAGGGAAATACTTCTTTATATAACCGGAAAGAAGCGGGCCAGCTGCAGCAATACCTATTCCTGCTAAAAAAGCTGTCATGAGCAGAAATGAGGAAGTATGAGAAAATAAGCGGATTACCGTACCAATGCCAATAACACCTAATGACCAGGCAATAACATATTCAAGCGAGAACCGATTGGCTAGCTTTGCTGCCACAGGTGAGAAGACGCCCATACATAAAACGGGTATGGAGGTGAGCAGGCTTGCGCTAGATGCATTCATATGTAACTCAGATTGAATCGTTTCGATGAGCGGAGAGATAGAGTTAATGGCAGGCCGAAGATTTAACGCCGCCGCAAACAAAGCAATGCCTAACCAAATGACTGTTGATTTCTTCACGTACAGTACCCCCATCCTTATCCATTCATTTATTGTAAACCTTCTGGAAGACTGCCGCAATGCAGCTGTGTTTAAATTATAGGGGAATAGTGGAAAATATTTTAGTAAGAAGGAAAGGGAAGGAGTTCGAATAATGGAATTAAATCCAAAGATTAAAGCATTCTTGGAGGAGGTAAATGCGCAGCCAATATCGCTGGAAAACGTGTCGCCTGAACAGTTTCGGAGTCAGGCAAGAATGCAAAGCGATGGACCAAAACAAGAAGTTGCTAAGGTAGAAGATCAAACAATTGATTTAAAAGACAGATCAGTACCAATCCGAATTTATCGGTCAGAGGATAAGACACAGCCTGCTCTTGTTTTTTATCATGGTGGCGGATGGGTTGTTGGCAGTATTGAATCACATGATGCAACGTGTCGTGAGCTTGCCAACTTGGCAGCGTGCACAGTTATCTCCGTTGACTACCGACTGGCGCCAGAACATCGTTTCCCAGCAGCTGTAGAAGATGCGTATGATGCGTTTCAATGGATAGCAGACCATGCAGAGGCACTGGGGATTGCGGGCAGCAAGCTTGCCGTAGGCGGTGACAGTGCAGGCGGGAATTTAGCAACTGTCGTTTGTCTGCTGGCAGAGGAAAGAGGAGAACAGAAGCCAGTTTTCCAACTGCTGTTATATCCTTCTACTGGGTACATTGGTGAAGAACCAGCATCGCTAAATGAAAATGCAGAAGGATATTTATTATCGAAGAACTTGATGACTTGGTTCCGATCGCATTATTACCGGACGGAAGCAGATCGACTTCATCCGCATGCAGCTCCAATTCATTCTGATCTGCTGCATACATTGCCGCCAGCAGCAATCTTGACTGCTCAGTTTGATCCGCTTCGAGATGAAGCACAAGCTTTTGCAGCCAAGCTGCAGCAAGAGGGTGTTGATGTATTTGTTAAGAATTATGAAGGTTTAATTCACGGTTTTGCCGGATTCTCGGCGCACGTAGAAGAAGCACGTGAAGCAATGGAAGAAGGAGTTGCTAAGCTAAAACAAGCTTTGCATGCTTAATGTATGGCACATCTATCTCAGCTAGGCATATGTTGTAAAACATAAAGGAGGGATAGGTGTGCATTTTCAAACAAATCAGGTGACAGCAGAACCATATGTATTTCAACTATTACAAAGTTTAACCGGCGGAAGAGTGGTCGTGGAATCCCCGGGTGACAGCTACCGTGGCATTCTTATTGATGCAAAACCGGATCATATCGCTATAAAAGATGGTGATTCTGTTTTTTATATTAGAACAATGCAAATTATCTCCGTCATGCCAGATTAAAATCAGTGTAAGCGTTGACAAGTATCCGCTTACATGATAAGTTATGAGTGTAATACAAAACAGCATACAACTATCCTTTAGGATTGTTACTGATAAGCAGGCAAAACCTAAATTATATTCCTTAAGCAAAGGCGACTTTGTGCATGGGGTGTAGTTTGGGTTTTTTTGTGTACCAAAGAGGGCTTATCTGCGAAAAAAGGATAAAGGCGGCATCCTTTATCCTCATCATACTATCCCCGAATGGAGGGTCTAACATGAACCATCGTAAAACAGCTGAAGAAATTTTGCAATTAGTAGGTGGGGAGGCTAATGTTCAAAGTGTTATTCATTGTATGACACGTCTGCGTTTTAATCTTTATGACAATAGCAAAGCAGATCGTCAGGCGTTGGAGCAAGTAGATGGTGTGCTTGGTTCCAATATTAGCGGTAGCCAATTCCAGCTGATCATCGGGAATGAAGTGCCAAAGGTTTACAAAGAAATCATTGCGAACAGCGGGTTAAGCGAATCGAGCAATACAGAAAGTGCATCAAAATCGAAAGAAAAGAAAAACGTGATTAGTTCCATCTTTGATGTTATCTCGGGTGTATTTACACCGATACTTCCAGCGATTGCTGGAGCAGGGATGATCAAAGGGATTACTGCATTGCTGCTTACATTTGGCTGGCTGCAAGATACTTCCCAAACTTATCAGATTTTAACGGTCATAGGAGACGGTGCTTTTTACTTCCTGCCAATCCTGCTTGCGGTCAGTGCAGCGCGTAAGTTCGGTTCTAATCAGTTTGTAGCGGCTGCGATAGCTGCATCCATCCTGCATCCAACGCTTACCGCGATGTTTGCAGCAGGAGGAGACATCTCCTTTGCTGGATTGCCGGTAACGATTGCAACGTATTCATCTACGGTGATACCAATCTTACTTGCTATATGGATTGCCTCTTATGTAGAGAAATGGATTGATCGTATAACACATGCATCACTAAAGCTAATTATTGTCCCAACAGTAACTTTGTTAGTTGTAGTACCAGTCACATTAATAACAGTAGGACCTCTAGGAGCAATTTTAGGAAACTATCTATCTACTGGCATGAGTTTCATGTTTGAGCACGCAGGTATTTTGGCTACTATTCTGCTTGCAGGTACTTTCTCTCTAATTATCATGACTGGGATGCATTATGCGTTTACGCCAATCGTTATTAATAACATTGCAGTCAATGGCTATGATTACATTATTCCAGCGATGTTCCTTGCCAATTTCGGACAAGCGGGCGCAGCTTTTGCGGTTGCACTTAAATCGAAGAATAAAAAGTTTAAATCATTGTCCTATACAACAGCAATAACTGCAGTAATGGGTGTTACTGAACCAGCTATGTATGGTGTGAACATGAAGTTAAAGAAACCGTTCGTAGCTGCATTGATTGGTGCAGCAATCGGCGGAGCTCTTTACGGAATTACAGATGTGAAAGCTTATATCGTGGCAGGAATTGTTGGTCTTCCGGGTATTCCTGTCTTAATAGGACCTGAATTTGTCTTTGCGCTTCTTGGTCTGTTGTTAGCATTCGTTTCAGCAGCAGTAGTTACGTGGATTCTTGGCTTTGAAGATGTTCTTGCTCCTGCTGAAGAAACAACAGCTGCAGATCAAGATACGGTTGAAAAAGAAGAAACAATCGTAACAGACAAAACATCGGAAGTTATTGCAAGCCCACTTACAGGAGAAGTTCGACCGCTTGGGGAAGTTAGTGATCCGACATTCGCACAGGAGATTATGGGAAAAGGTGCAGCTATCTTCCCATCAGCAGGTGAAGTTGTTTCACCAATTGATGGAGAAGTCGTTACAGTGTTTGCAACCAAGCATGCGATTGGCTTAAAAAGTTCAAGTGGTGCGGAAGTGCTAATTCATGTAGGTATTGATACTGTCAAATTAAATGGGGAACATTTCACAGCACATATTGAATCAGGAGCCAAAGTGCAAAAAGGACAGAAGCTGCTGTCCTTTGACAGAGAAGCCATTCAGGCTGCTGGATATGACTTAATTACACCAGTCATTATCACGAATACTGCAGAGTATGAAGATGTTAATCAGCTTGCAGAAGGGACAGTTCGTACTGGAGAGGCATTACTAGACTTAGCAGTACCGAATGAAACGTCGAAAGAAGCATCTTAATTTGTGAAGGAGAGAAAAACAATGACAAAAACGACAGTATTTCCAAAAGACTTCCTTTGGGGCGGCGCTACTGCCGCTAACCAAATGGAAGGTGGCTTCCATGAAGGGAATAAAGGTTTAAACATTGCAGATGTCCTGCCAGGTGGTAAGCAGCGCCTGCGCATATTAGCTGAACCTGGCTTTAATTTTGAAATAGATACAGACAAGTATACGTATCCAAACCACGAAGCAATTGATTTCTATCACCGCTATAAAGAGGATATTGCGTTGTTCGCCGAAATGGGCTTCAAGGTATTCAGGATGTCGATTGCTTGGACGCGTATTTTCCCGCAAGGCGATGAGCTGGAGCCAAATGAAGAAGGACTGGCGTTTTATGACCGTGTATTCGATGAACTGCATAAGCATGGCATCGAGCCAGTTGTCACGATTTCGCATTATGAGATGCCGGTTAACTTGGTAAAAGAATATGGCGGCTGGAAGAACCGGGAAGTTATCACATTCTTTGAACGCTACGCAAAAGCTGTGCTGGATCGTTATAAAGATAAAGTGAAATATTGGATGACATTCAACGAAATTAACAGCGGACTTATCATGCCAATTATGAGCCTTGGATTCTCCATCCAGCCTGGTGAGCATAAATATCAGTCTGTTGTACAAGGGCTTCATCATCAGTTTGTAGCTAGTGCAAAAGCAGTACAATATTGCCATGAAGTGAACCCTGAAGCACAGATTGGCTGTATGATCATTTATGCACCTGTTTATGCCTTTGACAGCAATCCGGAAAATGTGTTTTATGCCAATCAGGAAGCACGCCTGTTCAATAACTATTGCGGCGATGTGATGGTACGCGGTTCTTACCCAGCTTTTGCTAAGCGTTTCTTGAAGGAGCAAGGGGTAGAACTTGAAATTGCAGAAGGTGACTTGGAAGCAATTCAAAATGGAACAGTTGATTATATCGGCTTCAGCTACTACATGTCCCGTACTGAGAAAATGAAGAAATCTGAGGAAGAAAAGGCGCAGGGGAATTTTATGGCCGGTGTGAAGAATCCTTTCCTTCAAGCAAGTGACTGGGGCTGGGAAATTGATCCACTAGGTTTGCGAATTGCACTGAATGATCTGTATGATCGTTATCAAGTACCATTATTCATTGTTGAGAATGGTCTTGGTGCGTATGACAAAGTGGAAGAAGACGGCAGTGTTAATGACGATTATCGCATTGCATACTTACGTGATCACATCCAAGCAATGGGAGAAGCGATAGAAGACGGTGTTGATTTGATGGGCTATACAAGCTGGGGCTGCATTGACTTGGTGAGTGCATCTACTGGGGAGTATTCGAAGCGTTACGGTTTCATTTATGTGGATAAGCACGATGATGGAAGCGGTACACTAGAGCGAAGCAAGAAGAAATCCTTCCATTGGTATAAAAAAGTAATTGCGTCAGATGGAGCGGACTTGTCCTAATATAAAGCGAAAAGGCATGTGTCACTAGACACATGCCTTTTGCTTATTCCATTTTAAATTTGAGGAATAATTCATTAAAGCGACCCAGCTTCTCTGGTCCAAGGTTCTCATAAACTTCGAGCCGTTCCGTTTGTTCAGGTGATGGGTAGAAACGTTTGTCATTCACCATTTCTTCTGGCATATATTGTAATGCTTCCTCATTCGGTGTGGAATAGCTTACGTACTCGGTGTTTTTTGCTGCAACTTTCGGATCGAGCATGTAATTAATAAACGCATGTGCAGCATCAACATTCTTGGCTGTTTTTGGTATAACCATATTATCAAACCAAAGATTGGAACCTTCTTCTGGAAGCACATAATCTAAATCTTCATTTTCCCCCATGATTTCGGATGCATCACCGGACCAAACAACGCCGATAGACGCTTCGCCGGATGCAAGCAGCATCTTGTTCTCATCGCCAAGCAGTGCTTTCACATTCGGCTTTAGAGAGACTAGCTTATCATAAGCCTCTTGCAAATGATCGGGATCTGTATCATTCAGCGAATAGCCAAGGCTGTTTAGTCCCATGCCGATAATTTCACGAGAACTGTCGGTGAAAATAATTTCATTCTTTAAAGCTGGATTCCAGAGATCATTCCAGCTGTTTATCTCCATACCGTCCAGTTGTTTACTGTTATAAACAATTCCTACGGTTCCCCAGAAGTAAGGAATTGAATATTTATTATCCGGGTCAAATGATAAATCTAAGAAACGTTCGTCAATATATTTCAAGTTCGGAATCTTGCTATGATCAATTGGCAGCAGCAGATCTTCTTCTTTCAGCTTTTCAATCATATACTCAGAAGGAACGGCAATATCATAGCTTGTACCGCCTTGCTGAATTTTTGTCATCATCGCTTCATTGGTATCAAATGTTTCATAAATGACCGTGATACCAGTTTCTTCTTCAAAGCTGTCTAACACTTCAGGGTCAATATAGTCGCCCCAGTTATACACAGTAAGCGTATTGTTGCCCGAGTAGCCTTGCGAGGCATTCAAACGGGAGATTGTGAAAAGCAGAATACCGCATACTGCCAGAATTACGACAGCCAAACGAACAAGTTGTTTCATTTGTACACCTCCACATCAGGTGCTTTCTTGGTCCGGTTTGTAATTAGATAATAAATAACCACGATGACCATTGTTATGAGAAAGATAATGGTGGACAGTGCATTTATATCTAATGAAATACCACGTCTTGCTAACGAATAGATCTCTACTGACAATGTTGTAAAGCCATTCCCGGTTACAAAGAACGTAACGGCAAAGTCATCCAGTGAATAAGTTAACGCCATAAAGAAGCCGGCGAATATTCCAGGAGTGATATAAGGTATCACTACCTTGGTCATGACTTCCCAGCGAGAAGCGCCTAAGTCTCTTGCTGCATCCAGAAGAGATGGACTCATCTCCGAAATCTTTGGCAGGACCATCAGCACAACAATCGGAATGCTAAAAGCGATATGCGAAAGCAATACCGAATAAAAGCCAAGTTTTAAGCCTGCTATTGTGAACAATATTAGAAAAGAGGCACCGATAATAACATCCGGACTGACAATGAGTATATTGTTCAAAGACAATAGACTGTCTTTCGCCCGGTGAGAACGCACCTTATTAATCATCATAGCACCCAGCACACCTATAATCGTTGAAATCAAAGCAGACAGCAGCGCAATAACAACTGTATTCAACACAATAATAAGCAGTCTGGTGTTCTGAAACAGCTCGCGATACCAATCAAGCGTAAAGCTTTCAAATCCATACATTGTTCCGCCGCTGTTAAAGGAATAAAAGATTAAATAAAAGATTGGTAAGTAAAGCAGTGCAAACATAACAATTAAAAATATCCGTGACAGGGGAGAAATTCTCTTATCCACGTGCTCTCCTCCTTTTTGTTCCAGTTGCAAACATAACAATGAACATAAAGATGATCAGGAAGACGGCAATTGTTGATCCCATGCCCCAATCCTGCGTGACAAGGAATTGCTGTTCGATTGCGGTACCGAGTGTAATAACTTGGCTGCCTGCAATAAGACGAGTCAGCATAAACAAAGACAATGCCGGAATGAATGTAATCTGACATCCTGCTTTCACACCATCAATTGTTAGCGGGAAGACAATTCTTCGGAATGTCGTCCAGCGGGAAGCGCCTAAGTCGTTTGCTGCATCCAAGTAGGTTGGATTCAGCTTGTCCAACGAGTTAAAGATAGGCAGAATCATAAACGGAATGAAAATATATACGGCAACGAACACAAAGCTGAAATCCGTGAATAACAGCTGTCTGGATCCGATACCTACTGCTTCAAGCAATTTATTTGCCATCCCGTAGGTGCCGAAAATACCAAGGAAAGCATAAGCTTTCAACAACAAATTAATCCAGCTTGGCACAATTATTAATAGCAGCCAAAGCTGCTTGTGTTTTAGCTTTGTCAGCAAGTAAGCTGTTGGGTAAGCAAAGAGCAGCGTAACAAGTGTAATCAAAAATGCATACCAAAATGAACTTAATGTCATTTCCAAATAGATTGGAGTAAAGAAATTTTGATAATTTGTTAGTGAGAAATCACCATTCAAGTCTTGGAAAGAATAATACAACACGAGCAGAATCGGTGCGATAACGAAGAAAGCGATCCAGATAATATAAGGGACCATATACAGACTGCGAGTTGATTTATTCTCCATCACTGTATGCCTCTAGTCGTTTATCAAATTCTTCTTCTGTTTCATTCAGACGCATAACGTGAATGGCCTCCGGCTCGAAGGCGAGACCGATTTCTTCGCCGACTACTGCTTTCTTCGTTGAATGGACAAGCCATTCATTTCCAGCTTCATCATAGCTGGAAATTTCATAGTGAACGCCGCGGAACAGCTGGGAATCCACTTTAACGCGCAAATTACCGGAATCTGCGCTTGTTATATGCAAATCCTCGGGTCTGATGACAATTTCGATAGGTTCATTCGGCTGTAAACCTTGGTCTACACAAGCAAATCGCTTGCCGGTGAACTCTACTTCATAGTCACGGATCATCCGTCCATCAACAATGTTGGATTCTCCGATAAAGTCTGCCACAAAGCGGTTGATTGGCTCATCGTATATATCCGTTGGCGTGCCGCTTTGCTCAATTTTACCGTTATTCAGGACAAATATCTCATCTGAAAGTGCCAATGCTTCTTCTTGGTCATGGGTAACGAAGATAAAGGTGATGCCAAGACGCTGCTGCATCTCACGTAACTCGTACTGCATCTCCGTACGCAATTTCAAATCAAGAGCTGATAATGGCTCATCCAGAAGGATTACTTCCGGCTCATTGACGACAGCGCGAGCAATAGCCACACGCTGGCGCTGTCCGCCAGACATTTCGCTGATTTCCCGTTTTTCGTAGCCTGCAAGATTAACAAAGCGCAATGCTTCGGTTACTTTTTCGTCAATCTGCTTTTGCGGCATTTTCTTAATGCGCAAACCGAAAGCGACGTTCTCAAAAACGTTTAAGTGTGGAAATAGAGCATAGTCCTGGAATACCGTATTTACAGAACGCTTATTGGCAGGTATTTTGTTTAGCGGTTTCCCATCAAACAGCATATCGCCAGAAGTCGGTTCTGTGAAACCGGCAATCAAACGGAGTATCGTCGTTTTTCCGCAGCCCGAGGGACCTAGAAGGGTATAAAATTTACCCCGCTCAATCTCGAAACTGACGCTGTCTAAGATGGTGGCTTCTTTATCGTATTGCTTTATGACATTGTTGAATTGAATGATCGGCTTCTTTGTCATTGTCATCTCCCTTGTTTCTACTACGTATTTTAAAAAACTAGACGTACCATTATACGACAGAATATGCTAGTTGAATAGAACTTTTTCTGTATGAAACATTTTCCGGTATGATACGTATATGTAAGTAAGTGAAAAGGTGTATAGAGAGGCGGAATAGAATGTCTGCAGTGAGAACGATGAAACTGATTACTGGAATTATGGAAGCTATCTTGGCAGTTCCTGTTTTAGGTGCAATTATTATTGTATCAAATGGCTGGATGCCTTTGATTATCATGCTTGTTTTGCATATTATTGCACTTCTGTTGGCTGTCCGGGTGCAAGGACCGCTTGGCGGCAGTATTGTAGGGATAGTTGCTTCCTGTCTCGGCTGGATTCCTTTTGTCGGCTGGATCCTACATGCCGCAGCAGCGATTGTCTTGCTGGTCGAGTCTTTTTCAAGACGGCTTCAGCGCTAAACTTAGCATACCCAGAATAATGAAAAAGACTGCCTAATAGAAATGGCAGTCTTTTTTGCATTACGCTGCCATTGTACGGCAAGCATCTGCACACGCAAAGCACACATCCGCGCAATCTTGGCAATGTTTTGCTTCGTGCTGGCGGCAGATTTCGCCGCAAGCTTGGCATACTTCTGCGCAAAGAGTGCACACTTGCTCGGCAAACGGACTGTTTCGCTGCATCGATTGAACAGCAAACGCACACATATCCGCACACTCGCGATCCATCCGGATGCAATCTGCCATCATCTTAACGTTATCTTCCAATAAGCACGCGTCATAACAGCTGTTGCACGCTTCCATGCATTCGATGCAGGCTTGGATACACTTCTCATAGTTCGGGTTCATTATGGTACCTCCTCTGTTATTACGGTACCTGTTTACCCTGCCCGAATCGCTTTCTAACATGAAAAAGTATGTAGAAAACGGCACCTTATACAGATGCCGTTAGCTATTTATTAATAAGGGAATGGCGGGGAAGGAGGTGTCAGGAATGAGGCACCCCATCTTGTGCCACCTTCACATTTGTGATCACATTTGTCGCAATCACACGCATGTTTTTCCTCTTCTTTTTCGCAGCATTCTTCTTGCTTGCATATATATTTGCGTCTCGGTTTAATCTTGCAGTCTGGCCAATAATAACCCATATAGTTCACCACCTCTCTACAATACAATATGAAAGCAGCGACAGATTAGGCAGGGCTATTAGAAAAGAGGACAAGCAAAATTTGCTCATCCTCTTGAAGTTTTACTCGGCAAACGAAATTCCGTTAAAGCTCTCTGGACCTACTCGAATCGCTCCAATTAAGTTCGTTGATACGAACGCAGTATACGTGAGCTGCCCGCTCGCTGGCGGTGCAACGTTAATGTCTGATCCATTAAAGTTAAACGACTGCGGTCCAAGTATTTGCAGGTCTAGGTTGTAAACAGCTGAAAATACAGTTGGATCTGTTGGTGCTGTACCTCGTACGATTCTAACTGTCACGCTAGTCAGCAAAGGAAGCAGGGGAAGCTGTATAGAGATGATGCCGCTTAGCTGTGTTCGAATCGGAGTTGTTGCTTCTGTTACGACTAGACCAATCTGACCAAATAAAACTGGTGTACCGGTTGCAATCGGTGAGGCAATGGAACCGGACGTACTAGCATTCTGGGATGTTCTTGCATCAAGAAGTATAGTCATGGTGATGTCCTCCTTTCTAATGAAGATACTTTATTGTATGATTCGTACTCCATTGTGAAAGGGACAGCCAACCCATGGCAGGTGATTCGATTTTCAGGTTCACTCCGGAAGCCCGAGTGCTTTTTTGTATAAGTTGATGGTGTTGTTTCCCATATTTATAAGCGACCATTGCTGTTCGGCCCAATGTTTCGCTTGGTTGCCGAGCTGTTGGCGAAGTGGAGCGTCTTGAAGCAAACGAGCTAGCTGCTGTGCCAGACTTTCTGGATTACCAGTCTCTGAGAGCAGTCCAGTTACACCTTCTTGCACCATCTCAGGTAAGCCGCCGGCATCGCTGACAACTACAGGCAGACTGCTAAGCTGTGCTTCTATAACGGAGTACGGCTGTGTATCCTGCAGACTTGGTGAAACAAAGATATCGGCAGTATCCAGAAAGCCCTTTACATTTGGTATGGAACCAAAGAGTTTAATGTCTGCTGACAGACCTGCATCCTTAATTTGATTCTTAATTGATTTAACAGCATCTCCGCTGCCAAGTATCCAGCATTCCCAATCTGGTGTGACTGCTTTTAGCTGTCTCAAGGCCTCCACCAGAATGTGCACACCTTTCACTTGGACAATTCTTCCCGCAAACAAAATAACGGGTTTCTTCTTAGCGGGTATAAGCTCTAGCTGCTGCGGACTCTGCCGGAAAGCTTCTATATCTATTCCATACGGAAATTGAACAAATCGTTGTTCTGATAGGTGATGCTGCTGCATAATATCCAACTTCGTAATATTGGCTGGTGTGTGGATCAACTCACTAACATGACAGCCTATATGCTCCAAGTGCACGTTATATTGGTATTCAAAGCTCTCATATAGTTCTGCAGGTTCTATTTTTGGATGACGTCCTTTAATTGATAGCGCTATTTCCTTTGAAAGATAGCCGTGAATACTTGTAACGATAGGAATGTGAGCAGGTTTTATACGGTCGATAGCAGCTGCTGCAATGATATCTTGTGCGTGAATTATCTCGTATTTGGATAAGTCTAATGCCAGCCCGGTTAATTCCAAGCTATATTTCAAAACCTCTGTTAGATAAATGGATGTGTATGATTCCAGCTTTGGAAAAGACGCCAGCATCTGCTCTTCGATAATAGGCTTGACGTCGGCCGCTTTAAAAGGAGCTTCTTGGCCAATAATTCGATATTCTGTCATTTCTTCATTTTGTGCCAGGATATCAACTTCATGTCCGTTTCTTGTTAACTCATTGCGGAGGTTTCTTACAACTGTCCATAATCCTCCGACATACGGAAGCGGATAATAGGAAATAATCAAGATTTTCATATACATCAGCTCCCTAGTTTGTTTTTCCGTATCGTTTCATAAGCGGAAGGAGTCGGTGATCAGGTATGCGGTAGCCAGGAGGGGCAAGTTTAATTAAGGAAGCTATCTGCTTCTTTTTCATCGTACAATCTCCTTCTTTAATAGAATGTAGGGTGTTGTTGCAAGTAATCTTCGAGAATCGGACGATAATGTGTTTCGATTGTGTTCATTTCATGTATGATTTGCGGCTGATATCTGGAAGTTCCGGATTCCTCGTGGGAACGGAAATGAATGAGCGGCTGGTCAATGTAATGCATACGAAAACCGCTTAGCAGGATTCGGAACCATAAATCATAATCGTGTGTATATAAAAACCCAGGGTTGAAGGCCCCGGTAGTATCTAAAATGTCTTTACGGATTACAATCGTGCATCCGTTGACAGGATTTACTGTCAGGAAGGTTTCGTAAACTTCTCTTAGATTATTTGTAGGAGAAAAGCGTTTGCCGCACCAAGGAATATAAACTTGATTATCTTTGTCCATCAGATGGTAGTTGGAAAAGCAGACTGGCGCTTTGTTGGCTAACATATAGTCCATTTGCACTTGAATCTTATGCGGCAAAAACATATCGTCAGAGCTTAGCCAGGCTATATATTCCCCGGTGCTATGCTGAATGCCGTAGTTAAGTGCAGTGGCTGTTCCGCCATTATCTTTTCGAATATAAGTGATCTGCTCCATATAAGGCTGAATTTTATCAACCTCTTCCGTAGATCCATCGTCTACTACGATGACTTCTATATTTGGGTATGTTTGATCCAAAGCACTTTGAATCGCGATAGGAACATATTTATCATTGTAAAAAGGGATAATAATCGTTACTTTCGGCAGCATTGCCGCGTCCTCCTAAATATCATATTTTTTCTGCCTCCAGCATAAGCATGAAATGGATATTGTACGCCTAGTAAAGGAGGCAGAACATGAAAGTGTTATTTGTATTTTACGTTCCAAGCGGTGGCGTAGAGACGCTTAATCGGCAGAGAAGAGCTGCGCTGGAATTGGAAGGTATCTCTGCACACTTTTTGTATTATGAAAAACGTCGTGAACTCGTAAATGACCACGGAGCGCCGGTGTATATAACAAACGAAGATGCAGACATCAAGCAGATTTTCGACGCGAATAATTTCGATGCAGCTGTTGTCACATCTGATTTCTTGAGTTTTGCACGTTTTCGAAGACTCGGGTTTACAGGCAAGCTTATATTAGAATCGCAAGGATTTGGACCTAAAGAAGTTGCTTACTCACAACTTGAGCTGGCAGTACCGCTTGTTAACAGTTATGCAAATGGGTTGCTGCATCCAATGACACAACATATTGCAGATATATACCAGCATTTTTATCCGACAACACCGACGTTTGGGTTTGACATCTGCTTCGATACGGACAGCTTTGCGTACATGGCTGGAACAGCTGCCGACCAACCAATCATCGCATGGATAGGCAGATTAGAAGACAATAAAAACTGGCGGGAGTTTCTCCTGATTGCCCATAAACTGTTAACGGAATATCGGCAGGATTTGCAGTTTTATATGTTCCATGATCCTTCGCTTGCGGCACAAAGTGAAAATGACGACTTTGAACAGATGCTGGACAGTTTGCAGCTGCGAGCGCATGTGTCCATTTTCCCGGATGTTCCGCATACCGATATGCCTTATTACTTCTCTTTAATAGGTGATTCAGGCGGTTTCTTACTATCAACATCCAAGGTAGAAAGCGCTGGGTATGCAGTAATAGAAGCTATCAGCTGCACCTGCCCTGTACTAACGACAGATTCAGATGGCGTACGCCGAGCAGTTATTCATAATCAAACAGGGAAATATTACGATATAGGTAATCCTGATTCAGCGCTTCGAGAAGCGAAAGAATTAATAGTTAATATAGATCAGCGTACGTATATTCGCGAGAACGGACTTCGGCATGTGAAGGAAAGGTTTAGTCTTAATAACTATGCAAGCTCGTTTAAGCAAATGCTGCTGGACTTAGGCATTCAGGATACGAGCAGCGGATAAATTTGCCGTTGTTCCTCCACCATTTCACGAAAGCTTGGTACAGCATATGCAGGTGATTTTCTGGTGTTTACAATGGTTCTATCCAGCACATGAGCGGCATCCGGGATAATGTGGATGTCGTTCTTTTGATAGACCTCTTTGAAAAGCTGCAACAGGTCGTGTTTGCTTATTTTATTTTCAGGACAAAGGTGGAATAACCCGCTTGTTTGCTGTTGAATGAAGAAGTCTGTTGCTTTGGCTAGCTCGAGTGTTGTTACGCCATTCCAGTAAACGTTCTCAAATCCTTTAATTTGTCCGCTTTGATTCATAAACCAATGAAACAGACCAATACCGTCTTGTTTTAGCTCGGGTCCGATAATCGACGTTCGAATAGTCAGGTGCGGTGCTGTTGTGATTTCACCAAGCTGTTTGGATTGTGCATAAACAGAATCTCCATCACGGAAGTCTGATTCTTTGTATTGTCCCGTTTTACCGGAGAAGACACAATCTGTGCTAATTTGAATCAAACGCCCCTGTTTTCTGTCCATGAAAGCAGCAAGCTGGTGAGGCAGCAGACTGTTTACTCGGAAAGCTAAGAGTGGGTTTTGCTCTGCAGCCTCATTTAGAATACCGGTACAGTTGATAACAACGGCCGGTTCTAAGGCATTAATCAGCTGTTCTACTGCAGAAGTGTCAACTGCATCCAGGTAAATACTATTCTTATCCGTTCGATCGCGGGAAGTATAATACACATCGTAATCCGGCTTCTTGCGCAGGTAACTGTACATTACATGCCCCGCCATTCCCTTTCCGCCGAGGATAAGTATTTTCATTAAATAAAACCACCTTTTGCGAGCATGCTTTGGATTTCTTTTAGTGAAAGCAGGTTCTGGCTGGAATTGTAATCAGTAATCTCCACTTTTTTATAACCTTTATACTGGTCTTTAATTGCTTCTGTTTTGATATCTGGCAGGATAACAAAGTAGCGATCATCATAAACAATTGCCGAATTGCTTTCATTAATCGTCAATAATAACTCATGAATTTTCTCTCCAGGACGAATGCCTAACGTTTCAAACTCAATATCCTTTGTGCCAGAGGCGTCCATTAATACTTTTGCAAGATCTGTAATCTTAATAGCAGGCATCTTCATTATGAAGATTTCGCCGCCTACAGCTTCAAAGGTTGCTTTGAATACAAGTTTGATGGCGTCTTCTACTGTTAAGAAGAAACGTGTCATTTCTGGATCGGTGATGCCGATTTTGCCTTTTTGACGAATTGCTTTCTTGAAGACGTGAATGACACTTCCGTTTGTTCCAAGTACGTTTCCACCCCGAATACATACGAAAGTTGTGTTTGCATGAAGTGTATTTGCGTGTGTAATCAATCTTTCTCCCATTGCCTTGGAGAGGCCATAGAAGTTGGCAGGATCGGAAGCTTTGTCGGTTGAGATGTAAATTACTTTATCGATTTTATGATGAATGGCTGCATCAATAACATGCTGTGTTCCTAATACATTAGTCTTAAGCGCTTCCAGCGGCTGATCTTCACATACTGGTACGTGTTTAAGTGCTGCAAGGTGGAATAAATAGTCCACGCCTTCGGTTGCTTCAATTAATGCTTCGCGGTCACGGATATCGCCGATTTTGAAATGCAGCTTCGGGTTGTTGTCAAATTCGTGCTTCATTGTAAACTGATGTGATTCATTACGGGAGAAGATACGTATCTCTTTCGGGCGGTGAAGCAGCAGCTGTTTGACAAGCTCATATCCCCAAGAGCCCGTTCCTCCAGTAATAAAAATTGTTTTATCTTTAAACAATCTTCAAACCTCCTAAAATAATTTTGATCACCTTATCCGATACATTTGGGTCAGCATATCCTTTTGGAAACTCCCAATCTTTGGTGGCAGCAGCCATTATGAGTGCGGACCGTGCAATCGCCGTAGTGTCGATACCTGAAACGATATTGCTGCCGCAAGCGACAGTTTCAGGCCGTTCTGTCGTTTTGCGTACTGTCACTGTTGGTACGTGGAACAGACAGCATTCTTCTTGTACCGTTCCGCTGTCGGTCATTGCCAGCAGTGCATGTTTTTCGAGTGTCACAAAATCAAAGAAACCAAATGGCTGATGGAACTCAACGAGCGGACTTACAGTCACGTCATTTAGCTGACTGATCTTTGATTGCGTCCGTGGATGGATGCTGCAAATCATGCGCTTATTTAATTGCTCAGCTGCAGCGCTTAATCCGTTGATAATCGTCCGCAGTTTATCCGGATGATCTACATTTTCTGCGCGGTGTATGGTTGTCAGCAAATAGGATTGTTTCTTCAGCTTTAGTTCTTTAAGAATTCGACTTTTTTGAATGCTGGCAGTGTATTGATTAAGCACTTCAAAGATTGGATTTCCGGATACGACGATGCGATTCGCCGGAAGACCTTCGCGCAGTAAGTTTTCTCTGCTGCCAGGTGTATAAGGCAGGTTAAGGCTGGAGATTGCATCAATAACACGTCTGTTCTTCTCCTCTGGCACCTCCAAATCAAAACAGCGGTTGCCTGCTTCCATATGGATAACTGGTATGTGCATCCGTTCTGCGAGCAAAGCGCTGAGAGCGCTGTTTGTGTCTCCTAACACAAGTACTTTATCCGGTCTCTCCTTTTCCAGGATGACCTCCAGCTCCTTATACATCGTTGCCAGCTGCTCGCCTAATGTCTGCTGGCTCTGTGACAAAATGTAATCCGGCTTTCGGATATGCATTTCATCAAAAAATACATCACTTAAATTGGAGGTGTAGTTTTGACCGGTGTGTACAAGTACGTGCGATTCTGCCAGCAAATCTAGTTTTCTGATTATGATAGATAGCCGGATAATTTCGGGGCGTGTTCCTAAGACAGTTAAAACCTTCACAAGTAACCTCCTTTAAAACCGCTAGCTGCAAGCGTATTTTCGTTGATTAGTATATGGATAGATTGTGAAAGGGATTGGATAGATACACAGGAATGACATTTTTTTTCTTGTCAGCAATAACAAAGGAGCGGGATGTTCATATACTGGCTGTGGAAAGGATGATAAAAGTGCCGAAAAAAATACCTACGCGACTATATGGCAGAAGAGCAATGGGTCCTTCCGCAGGAGGAACCATTTGGGGAGGGGCGTTTTCACCTACGAGAGGCTTTCCGGCGACGTTTCCTGTGGCATCTTCGAAAGCAGCAGAACCGATAGACGAAGTTCCAGCACCCGAACCTGTTCCTCCAGTTGATGCAGTACCCCCAACAGAAGTGCAGCAGCCAGCCGTGCCATTAGTGGTTCCTCCTACAACAGAAGTGCAGCAGTCAGCAATACCATTAGCGGAACCACCAGCTGAACCAAATTTTGTGCCAGCAACTCCAGTTCCATACCAGCCAGAACAGATAAACGGTTTTAAAACGGAGTTGAATGCTGACGGAACCAGGTCTATTTTCATTAACAGCAGCCGAATCACCATACCTGATCTCGACATTTTAGCTGCTATTCCGGATTGATTAAGCTTCCTGCTGAGGCAGGGGGCCTTTTTTGTACCAAGCACACGCTTCAAGTTTCGCCATATACTGTTAAGGGCTTATTAATGGGCGTTTATTCGTATGGGAGGTAATACAATGAAAATCTTGTTAGCAACATATTGGTCCATTCCGCATTTGGGCGGGGTATGGAATTATCTTTCTCAGCTGAAAAGCAGACTGGTGGATCTGGGTCATACTGTTGATATTATGGGGTATGGCGGAGAGAACACGTATATTCAAGTCTCTGGACACGAACAGACTATCCCAAAGGAACGTTGGTCTGCTTATGTGTATAGCACCCTCCAGAAGAACAGTTTCCCAAAAGTGTATTCAAATCACTTAGTCGAATACACAGAAGTGCAGCGGTACACATATGAACTAGCCGCCGCAGAATTTGGGCTCGCTGATTATGACATCATTCACACGCACGATGTCATTTCCACCGTGGCATTGGATCGAGCACGTCCTGAAGGTGTTCCGCTTATCGCCACGCTGCACGGCCTGGTATCTCATGAAATACGTCATCAGCTTACAACCATTCATAAATCTCCGACATCCAATCTTGCACGTGCCTACTTTGATGAGATTGAGAGATTAGGAGCTTCTAGTGCAGATGTGACAATTACAGCCAATGAGTGGCTGCAGAAAATACTAGTGGAAGAATTTGGAGTACCTGAAGATAAATTCGAAAAACTGCATTATGGATTCTCGGTGGAACGTTTCCAAGAAGAGCAAGCCAAACCAACAACAATGCAAACGCCGCCAGGAAAGAAAGTAATTATCTATGCGGGCAGACTTATTGAACTCAAAGGTGTTCATTATCTTATTGAGGCATTAGCATCCTTAAAAGAACGTGATGATTGGGTGTGCTGGATTGTCGGAGATGGCAATCGAAAGCAACATTTGCAAGCTCAAGTGACGAGTTTAGGGTTGGGTGATAAGGTGCTTTTCCTTGGAAAGCGAGAGGACGTTCCAGTTCTATTAAAATTAGCGGATATTAGTGTGCTTCCAAGTTTGATGGATAACCAGCCTCTTAGTGTGATTGAATCACAGGTTAGCAGTAAACCTGTTATTGTGACAGACGCGGGCGGACTGCCTGAAATGGTTGAACATGGGGAAACAGGCTTAATCGTACCTAAAGGGGATGCACCAGCTTTACAAGAGGCAATTGAAACATTGCTGGAAGATGATGACTATCGTAAGCAGCTCGGAGAACAAGCCCGAGAATGGGGCCTGCAGCATTGGTCAATGGATGTAGGCGTAGAACGACTCTTAGAAATTTATAAACGCTTTGCACCAGACAGCTGATCAGGAGGTCCATCATGAAAATAATTGTGACTGGCGGAGCAGGGTTTATCGGTTCCCACCTTGTGAAGACACTACAAGGTGAGGGGCATGAGGTGGTCATTTTAGATGATCTCTCAGCTGGAAATACTGATATGCCGCAGGATATAAAGTTATATCAATTTGATGTTAAAAGCGCAGATGCGTATCGAGCCGTCATTGAAGAGCAGCCTGACATACTGTTCCATTTAGCAGCGCAGGCAGATGTGACAAAAAGCATATTAAATCCAGTGCAAGATGCAGATGTAAATATTGGCGGTACGATTAATATGCTGGAAGCGAGCCGTACCGCAGGGGTAAAGAAATTTATTTTTGCGTCCACATCTGCTGTCTATGGTGACATCGAGAAAATACTGGTCCATGAAGAGGATAAAGCAAACCCCATCTCTTATTATGGTTTATCCAAATTATCTGCTGAGAAGTACATTCAGCTATTTCATCAATTTTATCAGCTTCCATACACAATTCTCCGTTACGGAAATGTTTACGGACCAGGTCAGAAGCCGAAGGGAGAAGGAGGCGTTGTAGCGGTGTTCTTAGAAAAATTAAAGCGAAAAGAACCAATCATGATTCACGGAGATGGCACCCAATCCAGGGACTTTATCTTTGTGAGTGATATCGTTACAGCTAATATTGCTGCCATGCAGAAGCAAGAAAGCGGTATTTACCATGCTAGTACGGGTATCAGCGCATCGATTCTTGATTTAGTGGAGTGTTTCAAGCAGATACATCCTTCCTTAGACATGCAATTCACTTCCAGTCGTTCAGGAGACATTTCGCACAGCTGCCTTAGTAATGATAAAGCTGTTGCGCATCTAAAATGGCTGCCAACTACATCTCTTACGGATGGTATCAGGAAGGCATGGCTCCAGATGTAATTTTCTTTAAACTGGACGGTTTGCTCTTCCAGAAACAAAACGAGTGAATCTAATAGATAGAGGAGATTGCAAAAGGAGGGATATATGTGGGGAATGATTTGTTAAAAGGCGGCTATGATGCTGTGTTTAGTCTTGGAGATCTTTGTCTTGGAGCAATCCAAATGAAGAAAAATAAGCTTCGGCCATTTTCAGGGCCGCTTGATTGGATGGGCTCACCGCTGCTGCCTAATGTAATACAGCTGTTTGAGAAGCGTTTCGTCGATTTTATGCTGCACGAAAACCTGCGTATTGTCGGTCACGCTACAACAGATATGCTGCTTGTTTCAGATGACAGGAATCTTATTATGTCGAATCATGATTTTCATACAGCAGAGAACAGTTTGACACAGCTGGCGGCATATCCACAAGTGAAGCAGAAGCTGGATCGCCGTGTGAATCGGCTGCTGGAAAAACTCCTTACAGCGCAGCGTATTTTATTTGTTCGCACGAATGCAACAGTGGAGGATACGGCAGAACTGCAGCGTGTGCTCCGTTCCATAATTGAACATGATTTCCGAATTCTTGTCGTGAACCATGGTCCGGTTTCCGGGATTGTCGAAAAGCACTGGCCGATAGATAACGTTTATAGTGTAGAGCTGCCAGACAATGAAATATGGGAAGGGAATAATGCACTCTGGAAACAGTTGTTTCAAGATGTACATTTGGTGTAACAGGAGGTATGTATGGAAAAGCGGATCCTAATTACAGGGGCAAGCGGTTTTACCGGTCGTCATACAGTAAAGCATTTCCTGGAAAAAGGGTATGCTGTCGATGCGGTAACAAGGAAAACGAAGCTTGATGACATTGGAGAGAAGCTGACAATTCATACACTGGATTTGACGGAGAAAGCTGCCGTACATGCACTATTGGAAAAGATAAGACCAGACTATATTCTCCATCTTGCAGGAGAGAATAGTGTGCCTGCATCTTGGGAGACACCGTTAAAAAGCTGGCAGGCAAATGTGGAATCTACACTTTATATAGTGGAAGCTATTCGAGCCATTAAGATACCAGCTCGTGTGGTCGTTGCTGGAAGTGTGCTGCAAGATGACGCAGCCAGCTTAGTATCGCCTAAGCACCCATACAGTCTAACGAAAACATTGCAGACGACGGTAGGTCTCGCGTGGCATAATCTGTTTGGCGCAGATGTTATGATTGCCAAACCTTCTAATATAATTGGCCCGGGTAAATCAAATGGTGTATGTACATTATTTGCGAAACAAATCCGTCAGCTAAAGGAAACAGGTGAAGTGCAGTTTCAAGTTGGCGATGTCACAGTAACAAGAGATTTTATTGATGTGAGAGATTTGGCGGAAGCTTACGAAGTGTTGTTTCTGCATGGGAAAGCTGGAGAAACGTATGAAATCACCTCGGGACGATGGGTTTCATTAGGAGAAGTTTTGTCGGTACTTCGACAAGTGAGCAGCTACAATTTCTCGATACATGCGAAAACTGAGGCAGCAATTGAAGCAAAGCTGTCAATGACAGCAGAAAAAATACGTGCACTTGGCTGGGAGCCGATGCGTACGCTTACTGCTTCTTTAACAGATGTATGGGAATACACAGCCAAGCATTAGATTGTTCACACTTTCTTTACACACAATCCATGGTGTAAGCGTTGTATTTCGTACACCTTTGCCATATAGTGAACCCATAGGAGGTGTTTATATGGGGATTTTTGATTCCTTTAAGGAACTTATCGGTAGCAAGATAAGTGATATTGCACCAGAAGAGCTTGTTAATAAAGCAGGTGAACTGCTGAACGGAGAGCAAGTATCCGAGCAAGCGCAGCAAGCGGTTGATTCTGTGTCAGAAGCAGCGGGTGTTGACAATCTGACTGCTCAGGCTAGTGATTTGGCACAGCAAGGAACAGAGCTCGGACAAGAGGCTGCGGACCAAGGTACAGAAGTGTTGGAAGGTGCTGCAGCTCAAGGTACTGAAGCAATACAAAATATGACAGAACAAGCCAATGAAGCAGCAGGGAGCATTACCGAGAAAGCACAGGATTTACTTTCAAGTTTCACAGATAAATGGAAATAAGAGAGAGGCTGAGACATAACTGTTTAAGCTATATAAAAATCCAAACAATACTGCAATTAACAGCAGCGTTGTTTGGATTATTTGTATTGGAAATTTAGATGAGCGCATCGCTTGGGAGATATACTCCGCTTTCCTAGTTTAGTCAAGTATCTATTCATAGCTTTTTAATAAAGGTTATAGCCTTTTTTTGGTATAGGAAATAAACCTCGTTTTAGTTATTCTCTTTCGCTAAAACATCAGTCAATGGAACATCACCGCCGAATAAGTCGAGTGCACTTCCGATTGTGTAACACATGTTATCATTTGTTAGTTTTCGGAAGAGGTCGATATCTTCTAAGGAACGTATTCCCCCGGCATATGTTGCTGTGACGGGCATGTGGGTGGCCAAATGACGGACGAGCTCTTCTTGGATGCCGTTTCGTTTTCCTTCTACATCGACGGCGTGAATAAGAAATTCATCGCAATAGGCGGCAAGCGTCGTCAAATTTCAGCGTTAACTTCAAAATTGCTTCGTTTTGTCCATCGATCTGTGGCAACGAACCATTTTCCATCATAGTAGGTACAGCTCAAATCAATAACTAGCCTTTCTTTGCCGACTGTTTTTGTTATTTTTTGCAGTCTGTTTTCATCTAGGATCCCGTCATGAAAAATGTAAGAGGTGACGATAACATGACTTGCACCAGCTTCCAGATAAGCTGCTGCATTTTCAGAATTGATGCCTCCTCCGATTTGCAATCCGCCGGGATAAGCTTGAAGCGCTTGTTTTGCTGCTTGCTCATTACCAGGTCCAAGCATGATAACATGCCCTCCAGAAACTTGCTTTTCTTTAAATAAGGCGGCATAGTGTGCGGCGCCATGAGAAGATACAAAGTTCTCTACTACTTTATCATGTTCTGACGTGATGGAAGAACCGACGATTTGCTTCACTTGCCCATTATGTAGATCAATACAAGGTCGAAATAACAAGGCGATCCCCTTCTTTCTGTCTATTGCTCCAAGTATAAAGCAAAAAAGCCGCCAAATGGAAGGGCGGCCTGTATCTGTTATGCTTGATGTCTGCCTCGAAGTGTCCAGATCTGATAAATCATAATAAGCGACATAAAGATGGTCAAACCAGTCAACCCAATCCATCCTGCCATCAAGTACGGGCTTGTCGCAGCTTGGACTGCTTCGCTCGTTAGGTAATCGCGGAAATAATAGCAAGCAAAGATGACAAGACTAACGCCTAACAGCAAAGCAAGTACACCTTGGACGAGCTTGCTTTTCGTTTTTCCAGCTTCTGCTTGGTATTGGTTTGCCCAGCCATCCTTTTTGTCATTGGATAGCTTTTCGGCCCATACTTGAGCGAATGTCATGAGATTTACCCAGAGGTAGATTTCGGGACTTATGAGTAAAAAGGCGAGTATTACGTCAATGGGTCGGTGCATTGGTGTTTTTAATGCCAGAATCGTATTTAATATAGAAGCAAGTCCAATCGGTATTACCCATATCCATGACCACTGAAATTGATCAGTTGCAATTGCTGCACCGAGCATTAATACAAAAATGACGCGAACGAGCAAATCCATTAATGATTTCAGCTGAGAGCGCCACAAATGGCCAGTATGCCTTGATTTCAACATCAAATCACGATCGGTGAGCAAGCTGACAGTACCAGAACTCCATTTTACACGCTGATTACGGAATGTATGATAAGAGCGCATTGCATCAACAAAACAGCGTGCGCGCGGACTAACGAGTGTTTTCCAGCCGTTTTTCTGCAGCTGCCACGTTAGCAGCATATCCTCTACATCGGAGTCGTTTTGCCAAGGACCGTCCAGTTTATTGCTTTGCATCACTTCATATAATGCCTCTGGTCTGAACAGTGTCGCCTGGCCGCCAAGCACATAGGTACTGCCGCCTCGATATTGGAGGTTGAGGAGCCAGCTTGCCATATCTTGCTTCTGTTGATGTGTCCACCATCTAGCCATTGGACCGCCATATTCGCCGCTGTAGAGCTTCTCTTCATAATAAGGATCATCTTTCGAGAGAAGGCTTTTCTTTTTGGGCATGCGCATTGTATATTTAGCCATCACACCGCCAATATTACGGGCGCTCATTAATCCGTCCCATAAATACTGAAGTGCTCGGGGAGCCAAACGGCTATCAGCATCCATTCCGAGTATTCCTTTCACAGAACGCTGGTAAGCTATCTCATAATCTGTTCGTTCCATCTCAAAAATATCCATATTATCGCCGTAGATATTCTTCCAGACAGCATTCAGCGCTCCAACTTTTCGCTGTTTGTTATTTTCTGTTACGATAATATTAATAGACAACCCGAGTTCTTCGCCTGTTTCCTGGGCAATTTCTTCGGTGCGATCCGTACAATTATCTGCTACAACAAAGACGTCAAGTTCGACACCGCTAGGCAGTACCTGCTCTTTCAATCCCATCAAGCAATCGTGAATGGCCTTTTCTTCATTATGGGCTGGGATAAAAGCTACAATTCGCGGACGCATATATGTGCGCTTGATTTTAGATAAAGTACGTGTTTCCGTGCTGCCTGGAACAGTGATCATGTTACTTGCTTCCTCCTTTTGAGTTAAGCGAGCAGGCTTATAGGAAGTTAACGCATGTTGTAAAAAGATACACAAAGTGAATCTGCTCATTCTTATTTACTGGTTCTTAAGTCACATAATAGCATATGAGAACGCTGTTGGATGACAGAATCGTTAGTCAAATAAAGGGGTGATTCGCTAACTATAGGTCAACTCTTGTTGAATAATGTGGATTTCATTTACAGTTCTTTTGTTCTAATGTTAAAGGAGGTATAGGCAAATGGATACAAACATACAAGAGATAGAACAGCATATGCTGGAAAACAGACGAACAGATACGCTTGTTTTCGGAATGGGATGCTTCTGGAGTCCGGATGCAAATTTCGGACAGCTGCCAGGAGTTCTTCATACGCGTGTTGGTTTTGCGGGTGGAACAAAATTAAACCCGACATACCGCCAGATGGGAGATCATACGGAGACAGTGGAAATAACTTATGATTTGGATATGGTATCCCTTGAGGAGCTGCTGCGTAAATTTTGGCAGAATCACAATCCAAATCGACCTGTGTATAAGGAAAGACAGTATATTAGTCTTTTGCTTTATCGTAATGCGGATCAAAAACGTGTGATGGAAATGGTAAAGCTGCATTTGGAAACAGAACAAGATGAAGCGATATATACAGAAATAGCGCCGCTGCATCAATTCACCGAAGCGGAGCCTCATCATCAAAAATACTACTTAAAACGGTTTAAAAGAGCGACAGAACAGCTGATGACTTGTTTTCCGGATGAAGCTAACTTTCATCATTCGACAATCGTGGCACGGCTGAATGGATTTGTTAGAGAGTACGGGACATTAGCAGCGATTAAGCAGGAAGTCACGCAGTGGGACATCTCAGAAGAAGAGATACTGCAACTTCAACAGCTGCTCAATCGTTTGAAATGGTAGGTGCTCGTGATGCCATTTGAGTACCGTATATTTCCTAGTCAAATTGATATAGAACAAGTTGATAAAGGTGCGAGTGTTCAAGAACTTTACGGTGTGCTGGAAAAAGCAAATGCAGATATAAACCAACGTCCTGCTTTTAGTGCTAGAGTTATTGTATATACAGAGGATGAAAGTTATGACACTTTTCATAATGTGCTGCTCGATTATGCATATAATCTGTTCGCTAAAAAGTATGCCTATCAGAAGCAGTTGGTGAATGAGCAGGCACTTCCTACTTACTATCGATGGGAAGCTGTCGGAAGTGGGAAAACTACTGAAAGCAAATTTTTAGAAGTTTGGGAAGCGTGTATGACGGACTCGGCAAATCAAGCATCCACACACTCAGCAAAAGTTCAACTCCATGATGTAAAAGCCCTTCTGGGAGATGCATGGCAGTTCAGCTGCCGTATTATCTATCAAGGTGACCTTCCAATTGCTGTAACGATTCCGCATTTGGAACCAGGTAAGACTGGGGAAGGGCGCATCTATTATATTGGCAGTTTGCCAAGTGTGCGCGGACAAGGAGTAGGGCGGCTTGTTCATGCGGCTAGTTTATATATGCTACAAGAGATGGGAGCTGCGGTATATAAAGGCAGTACGCATGCTGCTAATGTACCAATGCAGTGTGTTTTCCAGAGTAATGGCTGTATAGAAGGAAAGCGAATCGCAACGTATTACAAGGGAATGTGACACCTAAACTTGTCCTATTTCGGTATACTAGAAGAGAAAGTACATAGGACAGCTATCTGAGGGGGAAAAGTGATATGTATAAACTTGTTGCAATTGATATGGACGGCACGCTGTTAAATGATCAGCACGAAGTAACAATGGAGGTGCATGAAGCGCTTCAGGAAGCCAAAAAACGAGGCGTGAAGATTGTGCTTTGTACAGGCAGGCCAATTAATGGTGTGTATCGTTATCTGGAAGAGTTGATTTTAAATGAAGATGGGGACTTTGTTATCGCATTTAATGGGGCGCTTGTTCAAAATGCGCATACGAATGAAGTAGTCACGCAGTTATCTTTAACGCATGATGACTTTATTGATTTACATCAGCTTAGTTTAAAACTCGATACACCAATGCATTATTTCGATGCAGAAAACTTGTATACATCCAATAGGGACATTAGCAACTATACGGTTCTAGAATCTTATATGACGAAGATGCCGCTTCATTACCGGACAGTAGACGAAATTCCGCGCGATGTGCTTATTCCTAAAATGATGTACATCGATGAACCGTCACGTCTGAATGAGACAATCAGCAATGTACCGGAAGAATGGAAAAAGCGATATACAATGGTACAAAGTGCACCGTATTTCTATGAGATTCTGCATCCAGAAGCAAGCAAAGGGAACGCTGTGAAGCAGCTAGCCGAGCAGCTCGGGATTCAACAAGGAGAAGTAATGGCAATAGGTGACAACGGCAATGATTTATCTATGATTCAGTATGCAGGCTGCGGTGTTGCAATGGAAAATGCGATTCCAGCAATCAAGGAAGCAGCTGATTATATTACAACCTCTAATAATGCACACGGAGTAGCAGAAGCAATCCGTGAAAAGATACTGAAGGTGAAGGATGCATGATCTGTATAGAGAATGATTTGCTGAAGGTGGAAGTAGCTGAATTAGGTGCAGAAGTGCGCAGTGTTATACATAAGGACACGAAGATCTCGTATATGTGGAACGGAGACGCCGCCTATTGGGGCCGTGTGTCACCCGTTTTATTCCCGATTGTCGGACGTTTGAAGAATAATCAATATAAAGCGGAAGGCAATAGATACGAACTTTCGCAGCACGGTTTTCTGCGTGATGCCGCATTTAAAGTATCACATACGACTAAATCTGCTGTTACATTCACTCTGGAATCCAATGGGAGCTTCAAAGAGATTTACCCTTATGAATTTCGAGTCGAGATTGCTTATCAGCTGGATAATGACAAGCTTTCCGTGGAGTGGAGAGTAACCAATTTGGAACAAGCGAAAACGATGTATTTCTCTATTGGTGCTCATCCCGCATTTCGGCTTCCGCTTCTATCGGGCGAAGAAACAGCAGACTATAAGCTTCAATTGAAACCTGTGCAACACAAACAAGTAACCGCTTATGAACTAGTTGACGGTTTAATCCGGGAAAGTGGCCAGCCAACAGAACTGCCGGTGATGACTGTAAATGCGCATCTGTTTGAAAACGATGCACTTGTGTATGACCATATTGAAGAAGTTCATCTTCAATCAGACAATGGTAATGGCGTAGCAGTTACGATGTCTGGTTTTCCTTTTGTCGGTATCTGGTCAAAATACGACAAAACAGAAAAAACGATGGCACCTTTTATCTGTATAGAACCATGGTTCGGAATAGCAGATACAGTGGAGGCAACGGGAGAGCTTTCAGAGAAGGCGGGCGTTCAGCAACTTCAGCCGAGAAGTGATTTCCATTCTGTTTACACGATGACGTTCTATTAAACAAGAGAGTCTGGGACAAAACAAGATTAATTCATCCTAAAAGCGAACAATGACTAGATCCATACTTTTTCATGCAGCCCTCTGACAGCTGCTGCTTTCCAAATCTAGCTGTTATCGTCGAACAAGAATGGCTTTTGAAGTAGACCCCGACAAGAAAATCGCTTTTTATTTTCGAGGAGTCTACGTATTCTTTCTATACTAGTAAAGGTCCTCATAACAAGAATCAGCGTAGGAGATACACGGAGACTCCCACGGGAGGAGGCTCCCCAGCCGCCCGCAGGAAAGCGGAGTGTATTTCCGAAGCGATGCTCTCATATTCCTTACAATGCAAAAATCCAAACAATACTGCTTTTAATTGCAGTATTGTTTGGATTTTTATATAGCTTAAACAGTTATGTCCCAGCCTCTTTCTTTGTTGTGAAAAGAAATGTATACATAGAGCGTGAATAGTAAGACTAATACAAGCGCAATACCTTTAGAAAGGTGTATAACAAAGAGCTGTTTAGCTTCTTTCAGACAAGCTTGTTTTCTTCCTATTATCCTTGTACACTAGGAGAGATAAGTTAGAATATTTTAAATACATTTATTTTTGATATGATGCTACGTATTGACGAATTAATATGGCATAATAGGACTCGTTGTGAAAAAAATGTTTTACTTTGATGAGTAATGTCGTCTAAAGCTTACAGCGAAAGGCGCGAAAGGGGAGCATCATGAGTTACATTATCGGTATCATTGGTTTATTCGTGTTTATGGGATTAGCATGGATTGCTAGTTCAAATAGAAAAATGGTGAAGATTCGCCCGATTATTATCATGATTGTGCTGCAGCTTGTATTCGGTTACATCCTCTTGAATACAGGAGCGGGCAACGTGTTGGTAGGAAGTATATCTAAAGGGTTTAATCAGCTGCTCGTTTATGCAGCAGAAGGAATCTCCTTTGTTTTTGGCGGACTGGTGAATCCTGAAGAATCTACTTTCTTTATGAATGTGCTGCTTCCAATTGTTTTCATTTCTGCTTTAATCGGTATTTTGCAATACTGGCGCATTTTACCTTTCCTTATTAAATTTATCGGAATTGCACTTAGTAAGGTGAACGGTCTTGGGAAGCTCGAGTCTTATAACGCAGTGGCATCGGCAGTACTTGGACAATCCGAAGTATTTATCTCTCTGAAGAAACAGCTTGGCTTACTGCCGCGTCACCGTTTGTATACACTTTGTGCATCTGCAATGTCTACTGTGTCGATGTCGATTGTCGGCTCTTATATGACAATGCTTGAACCGCGTTATGTTGTAACAGCACTTGTCTTGAACTTGTTTGGCGGATTTATCATTGCCTTACTTATTAATCCTTATGATGTTGACCCAGAACAAGACATGATTGAAGAGGAAAAAGGTGAAAAACAAACCTTTTTCGAAATGCTTGGGGAATATATTATGGATGGTTTCAAAGTCGCAGTAGTCGTTGCGGCAATGCTAATTGGTTTTGTAGCTTTGATTGCCATGATTAACGGCGTCTTCGATGCTATATTCGGAATTAACTTCCAAGAACTGCTTGGGTACGTCTTTGCGCCATTTGCCTTCTTAATGGGTGTTCCTTGGTCGCAAGCAATCGATGCAGGAAGTATTATGGCTACTAAAATGGTATCAAATGAATTTGTTGCAATGCAGACGCTAGACAGCGGCGTTTACGAGTTAAGCGGTCGCGTTACAGCAATTGTGTCTGTATTCCTCGTTTCGTTTGCGAACTTCTCTTCCATTGGTATTATTGCTGGTGCGGTGAAAGGTCTGAACGAAAAACAAGGAAATACGGTAGCGAAGTTTGGCCTGAAACTTCTATACGGAGCAACCTTGGTCAGCTTCTTATCTGCAACGATTGTTGGATTGTTATATTGATAATCGGAAGAACATCACGGAAACGTGGTGTTCTTTTTTTGTGTTACTTGACGTTAATAACTTTCTAAAATACACTTAATTACATTAAGTAAGTGAGTGATGGAGGGGGAGTTTATATCTTTTATCAACAACCGCCGCAAACTTATATTGGTCAAGTGAAATTACGTGTAACAGATCTCAATCGATCTATCGACTATTTTACAAAAGTAATCGGCTTACAAGTAATGGAAGAGGGAATTGGCAAAGCTGCGCTTGGTTCAGGTGCCAATATTTTGTTATATCTTGAAGAAGGCAAAGAGCTTAAGCGAAAGCCAGATCGGCATGCTGGTCTGTATCATTTTGCATTGCTGCTGCCATCCAGAAAAGATTTAGCAAATGTAGTTAAATTTTATGTGCAACACCGGGTAGCATTCGGAGCTTCTGATCATGGGGTTAGTGAAGCAATATATTTAAATGACCCCGATGGAAATGGCATCGAAATATATGCAGATAAGACAGATTCAAGCTGGAATTGGGTAAATGGAGAAATTCAAATGACAACTGACCCGCTTGATGGGGAGAACTTACTAAAAGAAGCTTCCGATACGGAATGGGCAGGTCTTCCGGAAGGGACTGTCATTGGTCATATTCACTTGTATATGCGGCATATCGGTGAAGCGGCAGCATTCTATAACAATGTATTAGGCTTTGAGACGGTTGTTTCAGGATATCCAGGCGCTTTATTTGTCTCCACAGGTCGTTATCATCATCATATTGGACTCAATACGTGGCATGGAGCAAATGCACCTTCTATAAGTATAGATGAAGCAGGCATGGATTGGTTTACAATCGTCTATCCAGATGAAGACGCCCGTAAGAAGGCAATAGAAAGAGCAAAAGCAGCAGGTTTGGACGTGAAACTGAATCAAAACAGGTACTCACTCCAGGACCCGGTCGGTTCAACGGTAAAACTGACAGTACAGTAAATGATTAGACGCATGACAGCAGCCGCTGTTGTGTGTCTTTTTGTTTTTGTGCCATAATGTTAGCAAGAAAGCAGAAGACAAAGGAGTTAATTATGAAAGAACTAATAGATCATTTAAAGCAATTTCTTCCTCCATTCATACAGGTTGAGGAAGCGGATAACACGCTGCTTCTTTTATCAGAAAATAGAGAGCGGTGCGGTATCGTTGACCTGGATGCTGATGGTCAGTTAATCGGATTTGATTTGAATGTGGAGCTGCCTGCTACAGAAGGAACAGAAGCAGTATTGGCAGCAAGACAGTTTGCATCCGTTTTCTATCCAGAAGCGAACCAGACAGTCCAACTAGAGGCATTCGAGGATCGTACTGTTATTCGTTTGGAAGAATCTGATTCCAAGTATCAATTGCCAATCCCAGGCGCAGGACTGACTGTTGAAGTACATCGTTCTGGCTATATTACGGCAGCGCAATTGTATAAGCATACGTATACACTGCTTGATAGTAAGAAGTTGGTGTCCGTTTCAGCTGCCAAGGAGAATCTGCTGGAAGAGTCACCAGTTGTTTTAACAGTGGCAGATGGAGCTGCTGTTTATCAGCTTTTCGATCAAGCAATTGGAGTTCGTGCGGATGGAACTGTATTGTACAGTGAATTGCCGCCTGTTTTGACGGATATAGAAGAACCTGAAGCGAGTGGAGATTGGGCTACTTTAATGGGACTGGATAATACCTTTATTAAGTATTACCAAGAAGAAGGCTTGCAGCTATGGGCAGAAAAAGAGCTAGTTGAAACACATAGCGCAGAAGATATAACAGATCAGATTGCTGTTCGTAAAAATGAGGAAGTGATCTTCTATTCTGGCTCTACGCCGTGGCAGAAAGGCGTTTTGATAACGCAAGAGGGGCTGCAGCTGCAAGCAATCCGATTTTTATCCCATGTTGCTGAGGAAGAGAAGCCGTGGGACCAGTGGAAATTAGCTGGTGCCGAAATGGCTGCCGATGCGGCAATAGAGGACGAACTAGAGCCAACCTATATTTTTCAGTTTCAGTATGTATGGGACGGTTATATCGTCGATGCCGTTACAGCTAGCATTCATGTAGGTATGTATACAGGTCTTATTAGAGAGTGCATCATCGATAGATTACCACATGCTTTAACAGCTGTGAACACACTGCTTCCTGTTCAGCAAGCAAAAGAACAGATTCGTGATGCGCTGCAGCTGGAGTTAGCTTGGATGGCGTTACAAGATGAGAATACGTATGAGCTGGCGTATGTTCGAACGCAATAGAATTAGTGATAGTGCATACAAATTTGTAAAAACAGGTTTCCCAATACAAGAAATAGGTTACTTAATAGATGCCTAGGTAGTTTTCAGGCCTATCTTCTACATAAAGGGTGATCACATGTTCAGTATTGGTGAAATTATCTTTATCCTGGTTACTTGCGCTATTTTTATGGCATTAGTGGCAGCGGTATCATATTACATGACAAAGGGAAATGTAGGTACAGCTGATGAATACTTCTTAGCTGGTCGCGGTTTAACAGGTGTGTTCATTGCCGGATCACTTGTGTTAACCAATCTATCTGCCGAACAGCTAATTGGTTTAAATGGCCAGAGTTTTGCAAATAACATGTCAGGGATGGCGTGGGAAGTAACAGCTGGTCTGGCTGCCATCATCATGGCTATTTTCCTGCTCCCGAAGTTTCTGGGTATTGGTATTTCGACAGTACCAGAATTTTTGAGCAAGCGCTATGATGAAACAGTACGCCGTATGACAGTAATTCTTTTCCTTCTGGGCTATATGTGTGTAACAATACCTTCTATGCTCTATTCAGGTGGGGTAGCCGTCCTTCAGTTATTCGATCTTCCTGAACTTCTTAACATTACATATACGCAGGCATTGTGGCTGACAATTTGGTTCGTTGGTATTATTGGGGCAATTTATGCTATTTTCGGAGGATTACGCGCTGTAGCAGTATCCGATACTCTGAATGGAATTGGACTTGTTATTATCGGTTTTCTTGTTCCAATACTTGGATTTATCATGCTTGGTGATGGGAGTATGGTCCAGGGGATGAAGCATATTGTTCAAAATAGCCCTGAGAAACTAAATGCTATCGGCAGCAGTGATGATAATGTTCCATTCTTTTCTATTTTTACAGGTATTATATTTGCTAACCTGTTCTATTGGGCACTGAATCAATATGTTATTCAGCGTGCACTAGGTGCGAAAAACCTTGCAGAAGGACAAAAAGGTGTCCTGTTCACTGGTTATCTCAAACTATTAGTACCGATTTTCATGCTCCTTCCCGGTCTTATTGCATTCCATATGTATGGTGATTCTATCCGAGATAGCGATTTGAGTTACCCGACTTTAGTTAGCGACGTGCTGCCGATTTGGATGCTGGGATTCTTTCTTGCTGTACTATTTGGGGCGGTTTTAAGCAGCTTTAACTCCATACTAAACAGTGTGGCAACGCTGCTTGTGCTTGATATTTACAAACCTGTCTTCAATCCGGAAGCTTCTGACGATAAACTTATCAAGGTCAGCAAGATACTCGGCATTTTCATTGCGCTCGTATCCTTCTTTGTTGCACCATTCTTGATGTATGCACCTAATGGATTATGGAACTTAATCCGCCAATTTACAGGATTCTTTAATATTCCAATCCTTGTTATTGTTTTAATGGGGATGCTTTTCAAGCGAATTCCTTCTATTGCAGCAAAAGTGGTTATTGGATTCCATGTTATTGCGTATTACATGATGGTTTGGGGATTCCGACAGATATTCGATTGGGATCCAGGAATCAATTATATCCATGTATATGGCATCTTACTCGCAATCGAAGTAGCCTTTATGCTAATTATGGCAAAGGCGAAACCACTTCAAACAATCAAGCCGGTCTTTTATGCGGAAAGTGGGGAAGATCATCTGGTTCCTTGGAAGCATGCTATTCCTGCTTCCATTACATTAATTATGGCTATCTTACTTGTTTACGTGGTCTTCTCGCCAATTGGCTTAGCTTATGAGCATGCTGCTGTGTCAAACTGGTTCTGGCCATCAGTTGCTGTTCTTGTTGTTGCCAATATCATTCTTTATATAGTATCCATCAAGTTTTGGCATAAAAAGTACAGCAGTTATGTAGAAAAGCAGACAGAAGCCGCGAGGGAATCACGGATTAGCGGAGATTAACAAGAATAGAGACAAAGCAAAAAAGCCACTCAAAAGAGTGGCTTTTTTCATGCTGCTGAGCACACAGCAGCAAACAAACAGAAATATTTTGGGGGTATCCTGTTTGTAAGCTATTCTAACAGAAAAGCTGACCTAATGCAAAAAAATGTTAAGTCTTTGTAAATTTTGGTGTGCTTATTGAATGTATTTGCTCCAACTTAGAATCAATCGAATACAGAGGGCGTTTTTTTACTTCTGCAAAAATAGTACCAATATATTCACCAATAATCCCAATTGCCATCAATTGGAGACCGCCCAGAAGCCATATAGAGATAATTAAAGATGTCCAGCCAGCGTCAGGATCACCGAATAACTTCTGAAAAGCCGCATAACAAGCCGCAAGCATACTGACTAAAAATAGTGTGAAACCAATTGCAGCTATCAACCGAATTGGTGCGACACTGAAAGATGTAATTCCTTCAAAGGCAAAGCTAAGCATTTTCTTGAGCGGATATTTTGTTTCCCCGGCCAGACGCCGTTTTCTTTCATAAGGAACGATGTCGGACTTGAATCCGATCTGCGGAATGATGCCACGCAGAAATAATTTAGATTCCCCATAACGGCTTAGCTCATCTAACGCTCGCTTGTTCAGCAGCCGATAGTCAGCATGATTTGAGATTAACCGGATGCCAAGCGTATCCATGAACCGGTAAAAAAGGGCGGCAGTATTGCGCTTAAAACGAGTATCGGAGGCTCGATTGTTACGGACGCCGTATACAATTTCATATCCTTCCAAGTAACGCAGTACGAATGTACGAATCACGGAGATGTCATCTTGCAGATCAGCATCCAGTGTGATAACACAGTCTGCATAATGTCTGGCATGCATCATACCAGCAAGAAGTGCGCGCTGATGACCAGCGTTAGACGCTAGTTTAATACCGGTAACGAGCCGGTTGGCTAGGTGCTCGATTTTAATCAGCTGCCACGTATGATCTTTGCTGCCATCATCAACGAAGAGGATGGTGCTTGCTGGTGAGATGAGCTGTTCTACCATTAGGGAAGCCAATGTAGAACTAAGCTTCGCGCATGTATCAGTCAATATTGCTTCTTCGTTATAGCAAGGAATTACTAAAGTCAGTACAGGTAATGAAGAAGTCAATGCATTCCCTCCTTTGATTGCACCCGGTACAGATGGATACGCCACGCTGAATCAGGATGATCGAAACTTTGCTCGAATTGCAGGTTGTTAGCTGCAGCGTTCTCAATCGGAACGGAAGATAGGATAAAGTTACCGCCTAAATCGTGTAATGCGAGCGTGTTTAACTCGAGACTTTGGATAGTCTTGCTCGAATGCTTACGGAAGTCATAGTGTTTGCCTAACTCTGCAGAATAGATGTATAAGCGGCTGCCCCACTCATCAAAATAACGTTTTAATTGTTTGTCTTTTGCAAGTTCATCAGCAATTACTTCGCGGAATTGATGCTTGTACGCAAGTGGAATGATGTTATTGTATGTATCTACTGTATAAAACCCGTTATATTGCGCGATGGCAGGATGCAGGCCAATACTTGCTACTTTATAAGCGCTTTGCGGCAGTCCAATATAATCGCGGATCTCCTGAAACTGTTCGACGGCATAAAATTCTCCAACTGAAGGAGCTTGCTTATAGCGGTAAACAATCTCTTCATTTGATAAAGCCAATACGACGAGCTGCAGGCAAAGAAGTACATAAACTAATCCGCGAACGCTTCGTCTGCCAAGCTGCCATAACAAATAACAAGCTAAGCCGAAACTAATGTAGATGACGAGTGGGCGCAAAAAATGGAAGCGAGCAAAGTTAAACGCAGATAACAGATCGACATGTTCTTTTGGGAACTTCCATATCTTGTTGAACCACAGCGCATACCAAAAGGAGAGGAGCAGGTTTAATCCCGTCAGGCCTAGATAGATATGCATTGGTCTTGTGCGTCTCTTTGTGAAAAGAACAAGCAGCAGTGCAATCGCGAGCCCAGGAAGAATGACAAGTGTATGGAGCGTCATCACGTGGTTGTGACCTAGTAAAAAGTTTTTCTGAAATAAACGAAGCGTTTGCGAAAAATCTTGTCTGGAAGAGACGAACTCCACCCGATGCATCGTCTCGGACCCTGCAATCATTGTGTAGACGAGTCGATAATCTGTCGCGAGGAACACAGCTGTCATCCACACAATGCTGATCAAAAAAAACAAATTTAAACGCCGATAACGAATGACATCGACTAGCCAGATGATTCCCATCAGAGCGAGGAAAAAGAAAAAGCCAAGTACGAAACTCGCATAGAAGGGAAGCAGTGTAATGACAACCCAATGTTTCCAAGTGGCTTTCTGAGCACGTATAGACAGGAAAGCCCACAGCGCTAAAGGATGCCCCATTGTACTGAGCATTCCTGAGGGCCAAAAAGGTGTGAGCGCAAAAGCAAGTGATACGAAAGCAACAATCCAATGTGCTTTCTCATTCCGGATTATGTGCGTACGAAGCAGCAAATACATACCTAGAAAAGCGACCAGTCTTGTGAGCAGCTGGCTGATAGCATAAGCTGTCATTGTCGGAAACCAGGTGTGCAGCCAAACGATAAGTGTCCATTCGGTACCAAGTGCGTCTCTCGGCAAACCGCTAATTATCTGAGGAATAACGGCGTGAACTCCGCCAAATAACTGGCCGCTTTCGGCGAGTACCTTATACCACGCCAAGTTGGAGTCAAGATTATCGTGGACGCGGATATGAGCTTGATCTCCAAGTAAAAACAGAGGGGAGACAAAGATAAGTATTGCTGCTATACAAAGCAGGATTGCTTTTCTGTTTGCATACGTCCGCACAAAATCCACATCCTCTTAAGGTATTGGCTATTAGTATGCGGGAACAAGCAAATGCTTATACAAAATACCCGCAGACTTAATGCTCGGCGGGTATCTTCTCAATATAGGAAGCTTCAAAGTCAGCTTGCGGCAGCGGCTTGGAGAATAGGTAGCCTTGCACCTCTGTGCAGCCGAGTAAACGGAGTTTTTTTAGCTGTTCTTCGGTTTCGACACCTTCGGCAATGGTGTGAAGCTGTAAGTTATCAGCCAATGATTGAATGGCAGCAACAATTGTCTGGTTGTGCTGAATGTGCTGGATAAACGTTTGATCAATCTTGAGAATATCGACCTGGAGCTTATCCAAATAACTCAAGGAGCTGTAGCCGGTACCAAAGTCATCAATACTAATTCGGACACCTGTCTCCCGCAGCTTCTGCAAAATCATATTGATTTTCGTTTCATTTTGCATGACAACACGTTCGGTAATCTCAAGTTCCAGTAAAGAACCTGAAATATTGTAGTGCTGCAGACGGTCACAGAAGAAGGTGGAGAAATCATCCTGCAGAAAAGTGCTGACAGATACGTTAATGGAAATACGTGGCGTTTCATGATCTGCTGCCTGTTCCCAATCTGCCAAACAAGCCATAACACGTTCAATGACACTTCGTTCTATTTCAACGATTAGGCCGCTTTCTTCAGCGATGGGGATGAAGACATTTGGTGGTATAAAACCGCGCTCTGAATGGTTCCAGCGAAGCAGTACTTCAGCTCCTGTTATGTTTCGTTTGAAACTATGGAATTTAGGCTGGAAGTACAAGTCGAATGCTTTCGTCTCAATCGCTTTCTGTAATTCGTGTTCTATCTCAAATCGAAGTACTTGTTTCTCTGCCATTTCTTGCTGAAAGACTGTATAGCCGTTGCCGCCGTTCTCTTTTGTTTGGTACATCGCAATATCGGCATATTTATATAGATTATCCATATCCTCTGCATCTGCCGGATAGGAAGCAATTCCGATGCTAGCTTGTAAGACGAGTTCGTATTCTTGAATACGCATTGGCTGCTGGAACTTATTAACAATTGCTTGCGCGATTTGAGTAGTCGGCTCACCTGGAACAATCAGCAGGAACTCATCACCGCCGACCCGGTGGACAGTACCGCTGCCATCAAGAATTTTCGTCAGTCGATCGGCCGTTTCCATCAGAACTTCATCACCAAAGGAATGGCCGAAAATGTCATTTATCCGTTTGAAAAGGTCATAATCAATGAGCATAATACTGAACGGCTTGTGCTTCTTTGTATATTGCTGCATGGTCTGCTGCATTAAGCGGCGATTCGGCAGTCTGGTTAAATCATCATGATAAGCAAGAAATTGTATTTGTTTTGCAGTTTCTTTTGTTTGAGATGTATCTTTCATTACGAGAAAGTAGCCGACAACCTGCTGCCTAATAATTGTCGGTATACCGGTCACATGTACATCAATGTGCTTACCTGAACGCTGGACGAGCTTGGTATCCCATTGCTGGGGGCTGCCGCTTTTAAGAATTGTAAGGTTCTCCTGAAAAGTTTCTTTATCAGGAAATAAAGATGCGGCATCCAAGCATGGAATAGCATCATTATCAAAGCCTGTTACATGCGTACTTTTCTTATTTGCATGCTGAATTGTATTGTCCGCTTCAACAGCGAAGACTGCATAAGGATTGTCATCAAATAAGGATTGATAGAGCTGATGCATCGTCAGCAATGTCCGGTTTCTGTAAAACAGTGGTATAACGGTTAGGAATATATTTATAAACAAGATAATACCTACAGGCAGCAAAAATAACAGCCCGTCATCTTCAGCAGATGAAGAAGAAACAAAGGCCGCGAGAATGCTGTAACCTAACCCAACTACAGCAACACCAGTCAGGAAGCTTCCTGCTAACAAAGTGAATTTACTCCATTTTATTTGCCTTCTATTTGTGTACATGTTCAAAAAACGGAACAAAGAGAAGACTGTGGATTGAGTCAGTGCAATCGTGACAACCACTTCGGCTGGATTAATATCCATTCGATCTGTATACAAGGCCAACGGTGTGAAGATATGGAGCGCATAAATAATGACAGCTAATAAGACGCTGAGCAGCAAGTTATATTGTGTATTTTCAATTGGAATACGAATCATACGCAATGTGATAGCACCGCCCACCGCGCTTACGAGAAAACTGACGAGAAAAAATAGCGTCGGCGCGTACTGCAGTTGATTGGCGTCAATTGATAAGATAAATAAGAATGTTGCCAATGTACCGCTCACACCTGCCAAGGCAGACACCATGACTACCTTCCAGGCAGTTACTCTTGTCCGCATCATATGCTGACTCACATATAACACGACCAAAGTAAGGACACTCAGAAGCAAAATGCTGATAATCGTATAGATAAGGTGGATACCAGGAATATCAATGAACGAGAACACTTTTTTCCTCCTAGAAATACAGTTACGGATTACCTGATTTGTACAGGCATGGTAACATAAGCATATCAGATAAAGCTGAATTATGGCTGCAAAATTTTCAGGAGGCGAACAGATGTTTCAAACGAAGAAAATGCTCTTACTTGGATCAGGAGAATTAGGAAAAGAAGTTGTACTGGAAGCGCAGCGGCTTGGACTTGAGACGATTGCAGTGGATCGATACGACGGAGCACCAGCAATGGCTGTCGCAGATCGAAGCTATGTGATTGATATGCTGGATGCTAGTAAGCTAAGACAGATTCTCGAATGGGAAAAAGCAGATTTTATCGTTCCGGAAATTGAAGCTATTGCTACAGATGAATTAGTGGAGTTAGAGAAAGAAGGATACCATGTCGTGCCGACGGCCAAAGCAGCACAATTGACGATGGATCGAGAAGGTATACGTCGATTTGCTGCCGAAACATTAGATGTGCCAACGGCTGCCTACCAATTTGCTGATACATATGAAGAATTTCAAGCAGCAGTAGAAGAAATCGGGTTTCCATGTGTGATTAAACCGTTAATGAGTTCATCAGGCAAAGGGCAGAGCATTTGCCGAAGCAAAGAAGATATCGAGACAAGCTGGCAGATGGCGATGGAAGGAGGCAGAGTACAGAAACCGCGTGTCATTGTGGAAGAGTTTATTCGTTTTGATGCAGAAATCACACTGTTAACCGTTAGAGCTGTGAACGGAACGTACTTCTGTGCACCGATTGGGCATGAGCAAGAGAATGGCGATTATATAGCTTCCTGGCAGCCGCATCCACTGACAGATGCGCAGCTGGAGGAGGCGCAGGAAATAGCTGAACGAGTGACAGCAGGACTAGGCGGATATGGATTGTTCGGCGTAGAGCTTTTCCTTGCTGATGACAAAGTATACTTTAGTGAAGTTTCGCCTCGGCCGCATGATACTGGTATGGTGACAATGGCGACACAGCAGCTGTCTCAATTTGCTTTGCATATTCGCGCAATCCTGGGGTTGCCAATCACAGAGATAAAGCTAATGCAGCCTGGTGCCACAAGCCCATTGAAGGCCGATGCAGCACTTGAATCCTACCATATTTCCGGTATACGGGAAGCGCTGCAAGAACCGGAAACCCAAATTAGAGTGTTCCGCAAACCGACGGCAACTGTCGGGCGTCGTGTTGCAGTTGTTTTATCAGCTGCAGACACAGTTGAGGAAGCGAAAGCGCGTGCGGAGCGCGCGCGGAAACGGTTAAGCGTGGAGAGTCAAAATGAATTATCATAATTTGATATTTCGTGCTGTTGCTAATTCGGACAACGGGGAAGTATCTAGTCAGACGACTTTTCATTACCGACAGGAAGGTCAAATCCTTACAGCAGCTTATCATGGCGGTTCAATTCTAGAAGGCAGGCTAATTGGTCTGGTAGATCCGGATGGCAAACTTCGATTTCGTTATCATCACATTAATGAACAAGGTGAACTGCGCAGCGGGCAGTGTTTGTCGACACCAGAAATCTTGCCGGACGGCCGAATTCGATTATATGAGCAGTGGGAATGGATGTATGATGACGAGTCGCACGGACATTCAATTGTGGAGCAAGTGGAAGGGTAATAATCAGCTACTGCCTGCTTTTATTGGGGATTAGTGATGATAGAGAGGAGTTGCGCCCATGAAAAAAAGATTTGTGTATTTGATCTTAGGTATCACTTGTTTTTTAGTTGGATGCAGTACGAATAGTGCATCAGATGAACCATCAAATGCTGAGCGAGTGAGCAAAGAAACGGCTGAGACAAAGACAGTTGATATGGATACACTTAACAATTTGAGCACAAATGGCACACTGCCGGATCTGAAGAAGCAGCCAGCCGGCCGCGTTGCTGCATCTATTTCAGAAGATACAGCAGATGCTGATAAAGATGTTTCTGAGGATGCTGTTGATGCAGCAATTCCGTATTTGAAAGACGTAATAAAGGAAGATAATAATCCAGAGACTTTACATAGAGCGCTGATTGCTTCTTTAGGAAGTCCTTCTTATAAAGAAACAATTGAAGCAGCTGAAGCATTGCAGCCTTCCTTTGAGGATCCTTATTTGCCGCGGCCAGAAGCAGCAGATAAGGAAGCAGATCCTGCAGTTGAGAATAGTATCATTTTGCTGGATGCCAGCTCAAGTATGCTTCTGGAAGTAGATGGGGAGCAGAAAATGCGAATAGCGAAAGATGCGGTGAAGAGTTTTGCGAAGACGCTTGGAAGCTCCAGTAATGTCTCACTAATAGTATACGGCCATAAAGGATCGGAATCAGATTCAGATATGGAATTATCTTGTAATGGCATTGAAGAATTGTACCCCTCTGGTGCTTATGATGCAGAAGAGTTTACAGAAGCAGCAGAAGCAATTGTCGCAAAAGGGTGGACGCCGCTCGCAGGTGCAATAGAATTTGCAGCTAAGAAAAGCAGTTCCTTAGAAGGAGATACAGCAATTTATATCGTAAGTGATGGGAAAGATACGTGCGGCGGTGATCCTATTAAGGCGGCTGAGCAGGCGGCAAGCGAGGAATCAGGTATTGTAAATGTTATTGGTTTTAATGTCGATGAAGAATCCGAAGACCAGCTGGTTAAAGTAGCAGAAGCAGGAACAGGTGAATACTACCGCGCGGATAGTGCAGAAGATTTGCAGACAACAATCGAGTATGAATGGCTGCCATCCACAATTGATCTTGTGTGGGCGCCGGTTAATATTCCGCCAAATAGCTGGGAAGTACTTGATGAATATAAACGGCAGCGCAAAGAGCTCGACAAGGTAGCGAATATCATGCGAAATGAAGAAGAGCGGTATGAAGCTGCACTTGCCAAACTATCAGAAGATGAGATTATTTCTGGAGAGATGCAAGATAAAGTGATGCGATTAATCCAGGAACGTTTTACTACTGCGCAGGAAGAACTAAGCGGGTTGGAGCAGGATAAAATTGATGCGGTAGATGCACGTCAGAAAGAGATACGGGAAGAAGTCGAGGTCTGGGTGGAAGAGATGAAAAAGCTAAAAGAGAAATCTGCGTAAACAGAAGAAGAGGCCGGGACAAAACAAGATTAATTTATCCTAAAAACGAACGATGACTATATTAATACTTTTTCATGTAGCCCTCAGACGGCTGCTGCTTTCCAAATTTAGCTCTTATCATCGGACAAGAATGGCTTTTGAAGTAGACGCCGACAAGAAAATCGCTTTTTATTTTCGAGGAGTCTACGTATTCTGTCTACACTAGTAAGGGTTATCATAACAAGAATCAGCATAGGAAATACACGGAGACTCCCGCAGGAAAGCGGAGTGTATTTACGAAGCGCTGCTCTCACAATGGAAAAGATCCAAACAATACTGCAATTAAAAGCAGTATTGTTTGGATCTTTATATAGCTTAAACAGTTATGTCCCAGTCTCTTCTTCTTACATACTATGCTTTATACCTTTTCGCACCATAATCCAATTGACTGGATAGCTTGTTGCAAAGCCGACAATCATAGCGATTTGCATCATAAACCAGAAGAGGAAGCTGTTTGGGTGCAAGCCGTTGAAGATGATGGTGTGCGCTACATACATAAAGCCAAACATCCCTATTTCAAATGCAATTAAAGAAAGCGCATCTGTCTTGACTGCATCTGTAATATGACTGTCTTTTTTCTTACTCATTCCCATACCAAAGTATTGAAAGAGAATACCAAATAGGAAGGCAAGGATAAACTCTACTGCATAATCCGCATACAACGTACTTCCTGCAATTGTAAAGCCTGTCCAAAATACGATTGGAGCGCCAATCATGTCACCTAAAGCACAACCGCCGCTGCAGTGTGTGGTGGAAACAAAAACTTGCTGCCAAAATGGCTTGTCAGCATGATGCATGTCGCCATCCATATCCTGCCCTTTTGCCATACTATCTTTACGGCCAATCTTATAATAAGCCCAAATACCGATAAACGGAAAGTAAACACCCATTAACGGCCAAACGAGATACATAATCTTCATCATCTGGCGATGGCTGCGAAAATCAAGCATTATGAGAATTGCTTGGAGCACGCCTATTAAGATAACGATTAAAGCGATAGACTGTAAGTTCATTTAAATCACCCTTTTAAGAAATAAGCTATCCGTAATCTACCCGTCTTGCTTTTCGTAGAAACGGCAGCTAAGCAGATTGCAGAGAATTATAGCAAGTTCGGTGTGGGAGAGCTGTTAATTTTTTGTAAAAGAGCACTTGGGTGTTCGTGCTTACGGTATAGTGGAAGAAAAAGGAGGCTTTTTATGGAAAGTAACCGTGATGTGCAGTCAGCAAAGCGAACTGGCGGAATAGGTTTTCTGCTTTCGCTGCCAATCTTATCGTGGGCTTTATACGATTTTGCCAATACAATTTTTTCTTCTAATATCACAACTGTCTTTTTTCCTTTCTATGTAACAGACACCATCGGAAATACAGAAGAAATGCAGCAGCTCGGTAATACATTAATAGCCTATGCGAATGCACTATCCAGTCTCTTTCTGGTCATCTTCTCTCCTTTGTTCGGGGTGTGGATAGACCAAACAGGGCGTAAACAGCGTTATATTGTACGATTTGCGAGTATCTCAATCGTCGCTACCATCTTGATGGGCGTATTTGCGGGCTGGGAATCTGACAGATTGCTGTTCGGACTGCCAATTCCGTTTATAGCCACTGTATTGGTATTTGTGCTTGCTAAATTTTTCTATAACAGCAGTCTGGTGTTTTATGATGCGAAAATAAGTGATTTGGTGCCAAGGGATCGATTATCGACTTTGTCTGGATTTGGAGTGGCGGTAGGGTATATTGGTACACTCGTCGGACTGCTCGTTTATTTTCTAATGGATTATGGCTACGAATATGTATTCTTGGCCACAGCCGGACTATATCTTATCTTCACCTTACCTTTAGTATTTTTCCTCAAGGACAAGCAGCCAAAACAGAAAAATACTCGAGTCAGCATATGGGGAGGTTATAAAGAGATCATTGCTACATTTAAAGAAATCAGCAAGCATCGCTCGATATTTCGTTTCATGATGGCTTATTTCTTTGTTAATGATGCAATTGCTACGACGATAGCTGTCATGAGCGTTTATGCAGTTTCTGTGGTTGGTTTCAGTTCCGGTCAATTTATCTTGCTATATCTTGTATCCACTGTAACTGCGATTGTTGGATCGTTCTGTTTTGGTCAAATTGCAGCTAAAATTGGCGCACATCGATCCTTTTCATTCGTTGCATTAGTAATGATTATCGCTTTAACAATTGGCGCATTGGCGACTGCGCAGTGGATGTTTTGGATTGCGGGAGGACTTTTCGGAATTGCTCTGGGATCTATTTGGGTAACATCAAGAACACTTATTGTGGATTTGTCCCCAACAGAGAAGCGAGGGCAGTTTTTTGGATTGTTTGCCTTTTCGGGGAAGGTCTCGTCTATTATTGGACCTGTCATCTATGGAAGTATTACGCTGGTGCTGAAGGATTTCGGGGACTTGGCAAGCAGACTTGCTCTTACCTCACTCATTTTACTTACCATCATAGGCTTAGTCATACACGTAACGACGAAGCAGCGTGCAGATTGGGCGGAGGCGCGTTAGCGCGCCTCCCATTCATCTAGTGAGTCTACGAAAGCGCCGGAAAAATGAACGCTTCTTGCAATATTAAAAAGCTGAACCTTCGCTAGGATGGAAATTGGATTGATGATGACAATGTTCTTGAACCCGAGCTCGTCATATAATTCGAAAGCATCCGCAATCTTATAAACCAAATCCTGTTTAACCACATCTAAATTGCTAACATCGACGATAAGGTCATAGTCGGTAGCTTGAACAAATCCGAATGCCTCATATAGCTTTTCCATGAAAGCTGCGGATTCATCATTCTTAAAGAAACCCTCAGCCGTAATAAGCAGGACCTTCTTTTTGTCATCAATCTCAAATTTATACATACTTTATTACTCCCCAAACATCATTCCTTAACGGGACTTAGCGTACTAGCTTTGCTGATTTATGTCAATTAACCAAGCAACCTCTGTTATGTCATGATTATATAGCATACATAGATAAAAAGATAGGAATATTGTACTAGTTGTTTTTGTCTGAAGGGATAATGTTCCTGAAATTTACATTCTCTAGATTAGCAAGACGAGTTCATTTGCTTGTTTATCTAAATTTTGAGCAGCCTGTTTTAAGGTATAAAGTTCTTCTATCACCTCTTGTACACGTTCTTTTCCTTCCTTACTTTGATGCTCAGCTTCGTGGGTGCCTGTCTCCATTTGCGCGATATGCTGCGTCATTTCGCTAATATTGACTTGTGCTTGTTTTGTTGCTTCAGATGCATGGGAAGCCAATTTTCGTACTTCTTCCGCCACGACATTGAAAGCTCTGCCATGTTCTCCTGCATGAGCGGCTTGGATAGCTGCATTTAAAGCAAGCAGATTTGTTTGACTTGCAATGTCTTTAATCGTCTGGACAAGCTTTTGAACAGAGTCAGCATGCTTTGTCAGTGCTTCAATTGCCCCCTTATTGGCTGAAGTAATCGATACCATATCATCAATAGAATCTGCGGCACGATTATTCTTTTCAATTCCAGAATCAGTTCTTACACGAAGGTTGTTTGCCATTTCCTGCAAATCAGAGGTGATTGTTTTTGTACCATTTTCTCTAAATGTGATATCCGTTGCAATTTTCAAGACTGCTGATACCGATCCTGTTGTGTCTCGGACGGGCATGTAAGTAGCTTCCAGCCAGATAACCTTCTCATTTTTGGCAATTCGCATGATTTTATCTTGAAATGTGCGGCCGCTGCGCAGTTTATTCCAAAAATGTTCGTAATCAATGCTATGGCTGAAATCAGGTGCGCAGAATTGCCGGTGATGCATTCCTGTCAGTTCTTCTTGCTGGTAGCCAATTGTGTCAGCAAAATGCTTATTTGCCCACAGCACCTCACCATAGGGAGTAAATTCGATCATCGCTAACGATTCTTCTACTGCTGTTAAAACTGCTTTGTTGTCTAAGACTTGAGTTGATTCTTTTATTATGTTTTCCATTCAGTTTCTCCTATATAGATGAATATATGTAAGCTTGTAAAACACTTAGTAATATTTTCAAGTTAGTTAAGAAATATTACCCAAAATAGAACGAAAAAAAACATTATGCTAGAGAAAGAATTAAAGCGTGTTCTATTACAAGAAAGGTTAATAAGGAAAAGGAATCGGGCTTCTATATCCATTCCTCTATTACGAAGCGTAAGTGAGTTATTTAGGGTAAGCGTACTATTATCATATAGGATAAAGATAAAATGAGGTAGAATAATGAACTTTATCGTGGTCATGAAAGTGTATTTCAACAAATTCTCCTCTTTGATATACTATGTTTCATAGAGAAATGGAACGGATAAGGCGGAGAGGGGTGGCAGAAGTGGAAGCGATCGGGAAGGCAGGGGAAAAAGTCCGATTGGATTTTAAGCAAGGAATCAAGGATTGTATCCCAACTTTGCTAGGCTATATCAGTATTGGAATTGCAGCAGGTGTTGTTGGTGTTGCAGCTGGAATGAGTGCATTGGAAGTAGCGCTGCTGGCTGTTCTCGTTTACGCGGGTTCTGCACAGTTCATCTTTGCAGCATTACTGCTGGATGGAAGTCCAGTTGCAGCTATTATTCTAACGACATTTATTGTTAATCTGCGTCATTTCCTGATGAGCGCCACACTAGCGCCCCATTTTACACGTTATTCTATTGGACGCAATATATGGATTGGCATTCTGCTGACGGATGAGACATTTGGTGTGGCTGCCGGAAAAGTACAGCAAAAGCAGCCTATGTCAGCGAGCTGGATGAATGGTTTAAATATAACAGCGTATCTATGCTGGATTATGGCTTGTACAGCGGGAGCTTTAGTCGGTAACTGGATTGCTGAACCGGAAATGTTCGGTCTTGATTTTGCACTAACAGCGATGTTCCTTGCACTGCTCGTACTGCAGCTGGATGCTGTTGAATCAGTAAAAATAAAGCACTATCTCAAGCTTGTTCTCTATATCGCTGTGCTGATGCTGGTTTTGTCCTGTTTCATGACTTCGCATATGGCAGTGCTGCTGGCAACAATAATTGGAGCGACGATTGGAGTGATTACAGAAAAATGAGTATTTCCTTGCCTATGCTATTATTAATAGCAGCTTGTGCTGCTGTGACAGCATTACCGCGGATATTGCCATTTCTGATCATCCGTAATTTAAAGCTGCCCGTATCGGTCATGAAATGGCTGTCTTATATACCTATCTGCATCTTAACGGCATTAGTTGTATCCAATATTATAGAAGAAGGAAATCCAATCGCATTGAATTGGCAAACAATCGCTATCATGATTCCCACGTTACTAGTCGCACTATGGACAAAAAGTCTGCTGCTCACCGTGCTGTTTGGTGTTGTTTTGATGGCGGTTTTGCGCTTTTTGCTAGAGCTAGTCTAACTTAGCAATCGGTTAGAAAGGAATTAATCGGCAGCTGTATTCTCCAATCGTTTTGCATAGACCGCTGATAAGCTAAAAGCGATACCCGTAACAGTCAGGATAATCATAAGTGTATGAAAGCCAGCCAGTGAAAGATCCGCGCCAAAAACAATAGCTAATACAACGGAAGAGAGAATTGAACCAATATACCGGCAAGTTTGGAATAGACCTGAGCTTGTTCCTGTAAGATGGTCAGGTGAGGCATCCAGCATGGCGGCTTGTAAGGTGACATTGCCAATACCGTAGCTGATACCAAGAAATATAAGCGTAACAGCGAGATTTACGATTGTAAGATGCTGTGAAATGAATACAAGAACAGCAGGTCCCCCGAACATAAGGATGCCCCCAACAATGGTAGGCACACTTGTACCAGCATGGTCAATCCAGCGGCCCATTAGGAATGCGACAAGTGTGCTGGCTCCGGAAAGAAAAATCATCATTAATCCGCTTGTTTTGAGACTGAAGAGCATCACATCCTGAAAGAAGCTCGGTAAGCCAAAAAAGAGGCTGTAATTGAATATATTCAAAAAGATAAATTGAATGTAAACAAGTGTCAGGCGTCGGTTAGTGCGTAGTAATCTTACATCAATAAATGGATGAGCTGCTTTCAATTCCCTCACAAAAAAAGCTGCAAGTGATACAATCCCTGCACCAAGCGGAATCCAATGCAAACCATGCTCAAAGGAAAGCAGAAAATAAAGCAAAAAACTCATTCCGATAGCAAAGAATGCGATGCCAATGCTGTCTAGCTGCTTCCAAAAAGCACGGAACGTGTAATGTGTGGTATCTGGATCCTTAGGAACAGCAAACCATGTTAATAGGAAACTTAACAAAATAAATGGAGCGTTTACAGTGAAGATTGCCGGCCAGCCACCAAAGTCAATGAGAAAACCGCCCGCTGTTGGCCCGAATGCCAGCATGGAAGACGTGAAGATCGACAAAATGGCTAAAGCAGATGCTTGTTTTTCGTGGATATGTTTTCGAACAAGTGCCATGCCGGCCGGATAAATGGCGCTGCTGCCAACTGCCTGAAACAAGCGCATGCCCAGCAGTACCATAAATGTTCCAGCAAAAGGTGCACCGACTGCAGAGACAGCAACGAGCAACAGCCCGATTAGCATCATCTTGCGTCTACCAATTAAATCGCCGACTTTACCGGCGATTGGAACAAAGATAGCACTGGCAAGATAATAAGTGGAAATTAGCCAGGAAACAGTTGCAAAGCTTAGTGAAAATTCATGCTGAATACTGTGCAAAGCTAAAGAAATCATCGAAGAATTCAGCGGATTAAGCATCGTGCCGGTGGCAACAGCTGTTAGGAAAAGGCCGCGCTGCTTTTTATTCATATGATCATCTCAAAACATAAGTTTGCCATTTGAGATAACTTAAACCGAAGAAAGACAAGCTGATGCGTTGTTTGATGAGCTTTTTGGGTAACACTAGTTGTAGCGTTTGTATTTTCAGCTGGTTTTGTATAATGAGTGCTGGTTGAATCGTGCATGTTTAGATACCTCCAGAGTGTCTCTGCTGTTTAATGTGACCAGTTAATGGAGGAAATACACATACTACTTGTTTCTGTAAGCTGCATTTTTGATTGGTAAAAGCTGCAACATTTTACAGCGAAAAATACGCGCTTATAAGGCATGTTCTGACAGCTGATTGGGTACAAAGTAAAGTAAATGGAGACAGGCAGAAATAATAATCAGTTTGCGTTATGGGCAGTTGTTAAGTCTGCATGACTGTTCATTCATGCGTTTATACTAACATAAAGAATGCATGTACAATCCTGATTAAAATACTCAGACTTATTTCTTTACTTTTCCTGATGTTGGCCTTACACTGTTGAAAGTTAAAATTTATAGAAAAGGGCGTTTTGCACATGAAGAAAGCACTATTAGGTTTGTTATTTATGTCGGTATTCGCAATTCTTGCTGCTTGCGGAAATGGAGATGATTCTGCTTCAGATTCCAAAGACAACGGCAACCTATGGCAAGAAGTGAAAGACGAAGGAGTCATTACAGTTGGAACGGAAGGCACATACGCTCCGTTCACTTTCCATAACGATAACGGTGAATTGACTGGCTATGATATAGATGTCATGAAGGAAGTTGGGGAGCACCTTGGCTTGGAAGTGAAGTTTGAGGAAACACAATGGGATTCCATGTTCTCTGGCTTAAACAGTGAACGTTTTGATGTTATTGCGAACCAAGTAGGTAAAGGGGAAAATAACGAACGCGTGGACCAATATGATTTCTCTGATCCTTACACGCAATCACAATCTGTTGTTGTAACGGCAGCAGATAACAACGACATTACTTCTATAGAAGATGTTGAAGGTAAGACGTCTGCGCAATCATTGACAAGCAACTACAATGCCCGTGCAGAAGAGGCGGGAGCGAAGATTGAAGGTGTAGAAGGCTTAGCGCAATCCATTCAGCTCATTGAGCAAGGCCGCGTTGATCTGACATTTAATGATAAGCTGGCAGTGCTTGATTATCTGAACAATACAGAAAAGAATGCCCCGGTGAAGATTGCATTTGAAGCTGGAGAACCGACAGAGACGTATTTCACTTTCCGTAAAGGCAGCGGTGAAATAGTTGAACAGTTCAATAATGCACTGGATGAAATGCGAGAAGATGGTACGTTAGCAGAAATCTCAACGAAGTGGTTTGGCGAAGATGTTAACAAGTAATATGGTACTCGGCGGGATTGTCATCCCTTGGGAGCTTATGCAGCAGTCATTCTGGCCGATACTGATTGAGGGGATCAAGGTAACGATCCCCTTGACCCTTATTTCATTCTTTATTGGTATGATTATTGCACTTATTACAGCTTTAGTGAGAATCTCGAAGATGAAGCCTTTAAAGTGGATTTTTAATATCTATGTTTCTGCTATTCGAGGTACGCCGCTGCTCGTGCAGTTATTCATTATCTTTTATTTGCTGCCAGAATTAAATGTGACACTTGATCCCTATCCGACAGCAATTATTGCTTTTTCTCTAAACGTTGGAGCATATGCGTCAGAGATTATCCGAGCATCCATCCTTTCCGTACCAAAAGGACAGTGGGAAGCAGGCTATACAATCGGGATGTCTTACCGGAAAACGTTATTCCGTGTCATACTGCCGCAGGCGTTACGTGTCTCGGTCCCGCCATTGTCAAATAGCTTTATCGGATTAGTGAAGGAAACATCATTAGCATCGCAGATTCTCGTAACCGAGCTGTTTCGTAAATCACAGCAGATTGGTGCGACTAATTTAGATCAGATAGTTTATATCTATATTTTGGCTGCCTTCATTTATTGGATTATCTGCTTTATTCTTTCATTGGCGCAGGGTCAGCTTGAACGCAGATTAAACCGCTACACAGTAAGGTAAGGAGGGGTAGCTATGTTTGCAGTAAAAGGTCTAAAGAAAACATTCGGAGACAATACGGTACTAAAATCCATTGATATGCAAGTGGATAAAGGGAAAGTAATCGCTATACTTGGACCATCTGGATCGGGCAAAACAACTTTGCTGCGCTGCCTGAATGCGCTGGAAATTCCAGATGAAGGTATCGTTGGCTTTGAGGATCATCAAGTAGATTTCAGTCAAAAGGTGAAACAGCAAGAGCTGATTAAGCTTCGCCGTAAATCTGGAATGGTTTTTCAGTCGTACAACCTGTTTCCGCATCGTACAGTACTGGAGAACGTTATGGAAGGACCGGTACAAGTACAGAAACGCGATAAAAAGACAGTAACAGAAGAAGCGATTGAACTGCTTGATAAAGTAGGGCTTAAGGATAAAAAAGATTTGTATCCGTACCAGCTTTCAGGAGGACAGCAGCAGCGTGTCGGTATCGCCCGAGCACTTGCTATTAAGCCGGAACTCATGCTTTTTGATGAGCCAACATCCGCACTAGATCCCGAATTGATCGGAGAAGTACTGCGTGTCATGCGAGATCTAGCTGATGAAGGCTGGACAATGGTTGTTGTTACCCATGAGATTAAATTCGCTCAGGAAATTGCCGATGAAGTCATCTTTATCGACGGCGGCGTCATTGTGGAGCAGGGAGCACCAGCAGAAGTGCTCGCGAATCCGAAAGAAGAACGCACCCAGCGCTTCCTGCACCGTATATTGAATCCGACAGACTAAATAAAAACCGAACTTATGAAAATTCTTAATGAGGATTTACAGAAGTTCGGTTTTTGTGTATCTTAATACGCTACCTGCATGAACAGTTAAAGTTTTCTTGAGCGCATTAGAATGAATAAAAAATAAATATTAAACCAAATTACTTGAAGAAAGTAACCTAGTTACCGATAATAAGTATGAAGGTACATATTCTGAAAGGGGATCTGAACATGGAATTCAACAACAAAGTCGTACTTATAACGGGGGCAGCAGGTGGGATTGGCGTCGCAGCTGCTAAGAAATTTGCAGCAGAAGGAGCAAAACTGGCACTTGTAGATCTCTCTCAAGAAGCATTGGAAAAAGCAGCAGCATCCATTGATGGAGAAAAGATATTGCTAACAGCTAATGTTGCTAAAGAAGAAGAAGTAGCAAATTACGTTCAAAAAACAAAAGAACATTACGGCCGTATTGATGTCTTCGTTAATAACGCAGGAATCAACGGTGAATTTGGAGATATTGTAGATTCTTCCGTGGAGAATCTTGAAAAAGTATTAAGTGTAAATGTAGTAGGTGCTTACCTAGGAATGAAGCATGTTCTGAAGGTCATGACTGAACAGAAGAGCGGCGCTGTTGTTAACACAGCGTCTAATGGCGGATTACTTGGGGCACCTGGTATGAGTGCTTACATCGCATCAAAACACGCATTAATCGGTATCAATAAAACAGCTGCATTGGAAGTGGCTGACTATGGCGTACGCGTGAATGCTGTCGCACCATCTGGTGTAGACACCGCGATGATGCGTTCAATTGAGACAAATGCAGCTAAAGGGCATGAAGAAGAAGCTAGAAAAGGCTTTGAAGCTAGCGTTCCAATGAACCGCTATGCAACAGCTGAAGAGATTGCTGACCTGATGCTCTTCCTAGCATCTGATAAAGCATCGTTCATTACCGGTTCTTATTACCGAATCGACGGCGGACAAGGAACTACATCTGCATAATAAGCGAAAGCCAGAGCAAAAGTGTTTTCTTTATGTAAACCCAACCAACACTGCTATTCATCGCAGTATTGGTTGGGTTTTTTCTTACACAAAGGGGAGCATAGGATGCTGCAATGGTAGAAAAGCAAGCTTGTTCAGTCCATCGTATTCTAAACAGAAATTAAACAAACGTTTATTTAAACAAGAAAAAGAGCCTGGAAATAACAAGATGCATGCTTCCTAAAGGGGAATGGTGACTAGATTCATACTTTTTAATACAGCCCTCTGATGGTTGCTGCCTCTCCAAACTTTAGCTGTTATTCTCGGACAAGATTGAACTAGACTTCGAGCAGTATGCGTATTCTGATAACACGAGTGAAGGTTTTCCATAACAAAATCTGCGGAGTGTATTTCCGAAGCGATGCTCTCATCTTCGTTTCCATGCAAAAAATCCAAACAATGCTGCTGTTAATTGCAGTATAGTTTGGATTTTATATAGCTTAAACAGTTATGTCCCAGCCTTTTTACTTCTTATCGGAAGATATTGCTGATTGCTTCAATATCTTGGTCAGTCAATTTCACGTCTAATGTTTTCAGGTTGTTTATTACTTGATCCGGACGTTTTGCTCCAGGAATGATGGAATCAATACTGTCACGTGTCAGGTACCAGGCCAGAACAAGATGTGCTATTTCTGCATCTTTTTTAGCTGCAATGTCGCGAAGCTGATCAACTTTTTTCAGGTTTTGCTTAAATGCATCTCCTTGGAAGAGAGGATTTTTTGCGCGCAAGTCATCGAATGTTGTATTCTCATCATATTTACCTCCTAGCAAGCCGGAAGCGAGCGGGAAGTAAGGAACGAATGAAATATTATTTTCGGCTGTATACGGAAGCAGTTCTTGCTCTGCACCACGCTTGAATAGATTATATTCAGCTTGCAGTACATCCACGTAGCCATCAACATTTGCTTCTTTCAACTGGTCGATAGAGAAGTTGGATACGCCGATAGCGCGTATTTTCCCTTGATCTTTAAGTTCTTTCAACGCGCCGACTGCTTCTGCTTTAGGCGTCTCTTCATCAGGGAAATGGATGTAGAACAAGTCGATGTAATCTGTCTGTAAACGTTTTAAAGCACTTTCGACAGAGTCTTTTAAGAATTTCGGTGAATTGTCCATAACAGTGTTGTCACCGATAATCTTATGTGCTGCTTTTGTTGCGATAACGAGATCCTCGCGTTTCCCGCTTTCCTTCACAACTTGCCCCACAAGTTCTTCTGAACGTTCTGGTCCATAAATATAAGCTGTGTCAAAGAAATTCATACCGTTTTCAATAGCTTGGCGAACCACATCTTTTCCGCGCTCTTCATCAAGATTTGGGTATAGATTGTGGCCGCCAACTGCATTTGTACCAAGACCAATTGGATTTACATACAAACCGGATTTGCCTAATTGCACACGTTCTGCCATTTCTCACTCAGCTCCTTTTATAAGTCTATCTCTACTGTAGCAAAAGGAGACAAGCTAATGGAAAGGATTTGCTTGCGGAACTACAAGCTTGTTAGTTAGCCGTGTGCTTTTTGTTTATTTTCCTCTGTTTGTTCCATCCGTTTCTTCCATGGCCAGAACGCCCATTTACCAAGAATTGCTGTGATAGCAGGTACTAAGAATGGACGGACTAAGAAGGTGTCGAGCAGGACACCGATTGCTGTGATTGTACCAAAATGTACAAGAATTTGAATTGGCAAAGTCGTCAGTACAGCAAATGTTGCTGCCAGAATTAAACCAGCAGATGTAATGACACCGCCTGTATGGGCAACGCCATCGGCTATTGCTTGTTTAATCGGCATGGTTTTGCTGCGCTTCCAAATGCTTGAGATCATGAAGATATTATAATCCTCTCCAAGCGCCACAATGAACACGAAAGCATAAAGCGGGATAAAGCCTTGAATTGCATCGACTCCGAATCCGTAGTGCAAGATAAGCCAGCCAAGTCCTAAAGCACTGAAAAAGGACAGTAGAACGGTTGCGACAAGATAAATGGTAGCTGTAATAGAACGCAAGTAGGTTAGCAGCAACAATGTAATAAAGCCAACAACAATTGGAATGATCCATTTTTCATCATGCTTGGTAACTTGCTGCGTGTCATACTGTTCAGCAGTCTGACCGCCAATCCAGACAGTGTCCGAGCTGCCAGTTACATCTGCAACGGCTTTACGAATGTCTGGTATGTGAGCCATGGCTTCATTCGAATAAGGATTTTCCTCTAGCTCCAGCTGGATACGAACCAATTGATTGTCTGTTTCTGCTTGTTCCGGCTCCATCACAGCAGCTGCATAAGGCAAGTCGGCTAGAGTGGTTCGCACAGCTTCTGGGTCATCTGTTTGTGTGATAACCGATACAGGAGCCAATTCACCGGCATTCATATGTTCTGTTAAGATGCTGAAGCCTTCTTTTGACGGCATATCATCTGGGAAGGAAGACAGCGTATCATACGTGTACGTAATACGAGACGCCACACCAGCCAAAATACCAAGTATGATGATTGTCCCAATAGCAATTTTCCATGGATGTCGCACGACCATATTTCCGATGCTTTTGCCAAATTTATTGTGTGGCTTCTTCGTGCGAACGGGCTTTCCTTTTTTCTGTGCGCGTTTCTCCTGCATCTCTTCCGTTCTCGGAATGAATGGGAAGAAGGAGGCGCGGCCAATAATCGTTAATAAAGCTGGTACAAGTGTTAGACTTGCCAGCAGCATGATGAAGATAGCAATTCCGAACGGGATAGCGAACCGATTGATCGATCCATAATCAGCAACCAGCAAAACGAGCATGGCAACGATAACAGTTAGTCCGCTCATGGCAATTGCGCCACCTGCAGAGGTAAGTGAACGAACAATTGCTGTCTTCCTGCTCTTGATTTCCCATAGGTTTTCTCGGAATCGATTGATCAAAAATAGACAGTAATCCGTACCTGCACCAAATAATAGTACCGTCATAATGGCAAGACCTTGTGAATCAAATGAGATAAATTCTGCTTTACCTAATGCGCCAAGGATAGGGCTGATAACTAGATAGGCGAATCCTACTCCAACTAAAGGTATTAACGCAAGAATCGGAGAACGATAGATGACAAGCAAGAAGATTAAAACAATGATTACAGTACCGAATAAAAGCGTTGTATCTCCCTGTGAAAAGAGACTAACCGCATCCACTGATATGCCAGCAGGACCTGTTGCGCGGACGAGCAAATCACCGCTGTTTAGCTCCTGATTGAATGGGTTTTGCTCGAATACCTCATTTGCTGTTTCTTCGACTTGTGTTAGACCTGCTTCCACGGTTTCCGTTGCTGTGCCGCTTTCAAAGATAATCGGCATAACAAGTGTTGTCCCATCATCGGAAAGTTGCTCTTTCAAAGCGGGAATAGGTATATCTTGAAACGGCGTTACCGTAGCAGCCTCGATATCCGTATTTTGCAGCTCGGCACTGAATTGCTGAATTGTCTCCAGATCTTGATCTGATAATCCATTTTCTTGATACCATGTTAATAAAGCGGGCAGTCCGCTGTTATCCGAGAACTCCTCCTCAATAATACGAGCTGCTTCCTCACTGTTCGTATCGTTTAGGAAAGTTTCTGCTTGTGCATCTTCTTGGGAATTTGCTTGCGGCAAAGTAAGATTCAATACAAGTGCAAATACAATCCAGACCGCAACAACAACCCAACGGCCATATTTTCCACTAATAAAACTGCCAATCTTTTTCACACATCATTCCTCCTAATTAATTTATCAACTGATAAGTTATACCCGAAAAATAAAAGATTATGCGTATAATCTTTTATTTTTTTCGAATTCCGTTAAACAGGATATCGACTAGCATATTTGATTTTTTTTCTGCAAATTTGCGACGTGCTTCATAATCCTGTTTCGCTGGAGGCAGGAATGACTTCATCATTTCCAGTACAAAAAAGGATAGCTCCATCGGCGGGGCGGAAGGAAGCGACATGACATCACCTTTGGCAATCCCTTCTGTTAGTGTCTGCATGACTGGATTAAAGTAGCTGCGCATCCACCAATCCTGAATCGTTTGGCGATGCTCCTCATCAATCTCATATTGCAAATCGTGAAACATCTGTGTCATATCACCTTGATGGTTCATGATCATAAAGTAAGCGATACGCTGGATGCGCTCTTTACTGTTCGCATAATCTTGGAGTACATCCGTCATTGCTTGCTCGGTTTGCGCCATGATCGTGCGGACAACCTCCAAGTAGATGGCCTGCTTATTTGGGAAATGATGATATAAAGCTGGCTGGGTAATACCGCACTCTTCTGCAATACGTCGTGTCGAGATTGCACGGTACCCATGTGACATAAAGAGTCGTTCAGCTGTCGCAATAATCGTGCGCTGTGTTTGTTCAGCGGATACTTCTTTTTTTCTAGCCATAATAACTGCCCTCTTTAATAACTTATCAATTGATAAGTTAACTCATTTTGTTTTAAAAAGCAACGATTAGATATACTTATTGTAAAATAGAATACAAAAAGGGGGTAGTAATATGAGAAGAAAAGGATTACTTCTTTCTGCTGCTGGTGTAGTAATTGGATACGCAGCAGTTGTGACCGCGCTTGTGAACAGGGAGCTGCGCCGGATGAAGCCTTTCACAGAGGAAGAAACAATAAAGCGTGAGGCAGAGGCAGGACGTTTTAATCGAGCTGCTTATGAGGCATTGCCAAAAGAGGAATTCAGTGTTGTATCTGCTGGCGGAAAGATACATGGCACCCATTACATAGCTGACCCCGATTCTCGCTATGTGATGGTCATTTCACATGGAGTGGCAGTAAATAAATATAATTCTGTTAAATACATGGATATCTTCCTGGATATGGGTTATAACGTCGTTCTATATGATCAGCGTATGCATGGACAATCTGATGGTAGCAGCATTACGTATGGCTTTCAGGAACGGCACGATCTCGCGCAAGTAATCAAATGGACAAAGGAACGGTATGATTATGATTTGAAGCTAGGTGTGCATGGTGAGTCTATGGGAGCGGCTACAACGCTCTTATATGCTGGAACCGTTGAAGATGGCGCTGATTTTTACATTGCTGACTGCCCATATAGTGATTTTGCTGAGCAGGTCGCTTACCGGCTGAAGGTTCAATTCCACCTGCCGCGTCAATTATTTCTGCCGGCTGCTGAATGTATTGTCCAGCGTACGGACGGCTATCGCTTTCGGGATGTTTCACCGATTCATTCTGTAGCGAATATTGAGAAGCCAGTCTTGTTCTTGAGCAGTTTGCCGGATACTTATATACCAGTTCAGATGACAAAGGATCTGTATGCAAGAAAAGAGATTGGCTATAAGCAGCTGCATCTATTCCAACAAGGAGATCACGCCATGTCCTTAGCTGAAAATAAACAGGAATATGTACAAGTAGTGCAGAAGTTTTTAGATAAAATCGGAATGGAAGCTCAGCCAGTTGGCTGAGCTTTTCTATGTCGAATTTTAGCGGACAATTCTTCTAGGCTCTTCGTTGCTATCTAAAGCAAAAGGATGCTACGATAGCACATGTAAGCGGTATCCATAAGACTTATCTCGCATCACGACGCTTAGACAAAATTAGAAGTTATTCTGAGGAGGAATTCTATGAGTCAATTAGCAGCAAGTATGCATGAGAAAGTGGAGCGTTTCTTAAGTGGGTCGAAGAAGCTGTATATCAATGGTGAGTTTGTTACAAGTGCTACGGAAAAGACGTTTGAATCGTTTAACCCGGCAACGGGCGAAGTATTAGCAACTGTTTATGAGGCCGGAGCAGAGGACATTGATCGTGCTGTAAAAGCTGCGCGTGAGGCATTTGATGAAGGACCTTGGTCGACAATGACAGCTGCAGAGCGCAGCCGAGTTATGTACAAGCTGGCAGACTTAATGGAAGAGCATGCAGACGCACTTGCACAGCTGGAAACGCTGGACAATGGGAAGCCAATCAGAGAGACGACAAATGCGGACATTCCGCTGGCGATTGAACATATGCGCTATTACGCAGGCTGGACGACAAAGATTGTTGGACAGACAATCCCTGTAAATGGTCCATATTTTAACTATACAAGACATGAAGCGCTTGGTGTGGTAGGACAAATTATACCGTGGAATTTTCCGCTGCTGATGGCGATGTGGAAGCTTGGTGCAGCTTTAGCAGCTGGTTGTACGGTCGTATTAAAGCCTGCTGAACAAACACCGTTATCAGCTTTATACTTAGCAGAATTAGCAGATAAAGCAGGGTTCCCTGCAGGAGTACTCAATATTGTGCCTGGATTCGGTGAAACAGCTGGGCAGCCGCTAGTGGATCATCCACATGTGGATAAAATTGCTTTCACTGGCTCGACGAGTGTAGGAAAACAAATCATGGCCAATGCTTCAAAGACATTAAAACGAGTGACATTGGAGCTTGGGGGCAAGTCGCCGAATATTGTTCTGCCCGATGCTGATCTGACAAAAGCAATCCCTGGTGCTTTAAATGGGGTTATGTTTAACCAAGGACAGGTGTGTTGTGCAGGATCTCGAGTTTTTATTCAGAAAAAGCAATTTGACAATGTCATCTCCGATATGGCAGCGCACGCAGAGAAAATCAAACAAGGGGCAGGAATTCATGCTGATACAGAAATCGGACCACTTGTTTCGTTGGAGCAGCAGGAGCGTGTACTGAGCTATATTGAGAAAGGCAGAAATGAAGGAGCAGAACTCGTTACTGGAGGCGCAAAGCCGCAGGAGCAAGGCTATTTCGTTTCGCCAACAATCTTTGCGGACGTACGAGATGATATGACAATTGCAAAGGAAGAGATTTTCGGGCCGGTCATCTCCGCAATGCCGTATGATGACCTGGATGATTTGATTCGACGTGCCAATGACAGTGAATATGGATTAGCTGCAGGTGTTTGGACACAAGATGTAACCAAAGCGCATTACATTGCGAACAAACTTCGTGCCGGAACGGTTTGGGTGAACTGTTACAACGCATTTGATGCAGCTTCTCCATTTGGCGGCTACAAGCAATCTGGTATTGGCAGAGAAATGGGCTCATATGCATTGGACAATTATACAGAAGTGAAGAGTGTTTGGATTGGGATGGAATAAAGAAGAAGAGCCTGCGCGAGATAGCGCAGGCTTTGTTATTTGTGGACAATAATCCGAGCAACGGTGCGTAGCACTCAGCTTGATGTATCAACACGCTGCTTGGCTGTTTTTACTATCGAAGCTAATCCGCTAGCAAGAATACCGATCCCTAGCAAAAGGTAAAGCAGTGATCTGTCCATTTCAGTCCATCCTGCAATGGAAGAATAGATGATTGCTAAAGCAAATAAAACGATAATTGAGTTAAATATTATTGAGAATCTCTTATAAGATTTGTTCATAGTTATTCTCCTTCCTAGATGAGGTGTATGCGTTGTAAGTGTTAGGATGAATCATACCGATTTCTGTCACACTCTAAATATACCACATATTGGTTATATACCCACTAATGCTATAAGTGAAAGAAGGCTGAGCAATAAATAGTGATTTAGAATATAAAAGAGAGCGGGACATAACTCCTCTCTGACACAAAAAAGATCTCGGTCACCAGGAAAATGGTGACCGAGATCTTTTTTGATCTGATATTTTTTGAATTCCTTACTATACTTGCTGATCGGGCGGTGAACTTCCTGATGTTCACCGCCATGAAGGCGAATCCTAATTCGTTTTCCACTTTCTCTTTACTTCGTACCGAGAAACGAGTGAAACACAAATGAGCCTTCAGAAATCCGAAGACTGGCTCGACATCTATTTTACGTTTCCCGTAAATTTTCCCTGTTTCTTTTTCGCTGAGTAATTGCTGGGTATATGCTTTTTGTTTTTCCCATCTTTCGTTGTAATAGATTTTCCGGTTGTTTCCTTCTTTCGCTTTCGTACATTCTGCACGTAAGGGACAAGCAGTACAATCGTCACATTCATACACGCGATAATGACGCTTGAATCCAAATTTGTCGCATCTTTCGGATAGGTACCGAAACGCTAATTTCCGGTTATTCGGGCAAGTGAAAAAGTCGCCTTCGGCATCGTAATCCCAGTGAGCTACTTGGTAAGGATCTTGTTTATATTTCTTTTGCTTTTCTTTTCGGTAGTGATTATAGGTGATGAGAGGGATGCGCTTCCGATTATTTACCACATCATCATAATTTTGCTCACTGCCATATCCGGCATCCGCGACAATATAGTCGGGCAGCTCAAAAAAGTCCCGTTCAATCTTATCAAGGAAAGGGATGAAAGTTCGCGTATCCGTAGGATTCGGGAACACATCATAGGCCAGGGCATATTGACCTTCAGTAGCCAGCTGCACATTGTACCCAGGTTTAAGCTGGCCATTTTTCATATAATCATCTTTCATGCGCATAAAAGTGGCACCATGGTCAGTTTTGGAGTAGCTATTTCTGTCTCCGAAGATTTCCATGTCGACCTGATATTTTGATTTCCGTTTAATGAAATCATTGACTTGCTTTCGGTACTGTTTTGGTGCTTTACGTTCGGAACGAAGCTGCTTGCGTTCGGCAGTATCATCACTTGCTTCTATGCGACGATCGTATTCCTGCACTTTTTCGTCCAGTTTTTCTGCTACTTTTGTTAACTCTTCGCCCGATAGGGCTTCGGGGTTCTCCAGCTCGATTGCGGGGATAATTTCCTGCTCCAACAGTTCTTCATACATCTGAGCCGATCTTTCCACCAATTGCGTACTGTATTTCTCAGTGGACTTCCGCCATACAAAAGTAAACTTGTTGGCATTTGCTTCGATTTTGGTGCCATCAATAAAAATGGCTTCTTCTTCAATGACTTTTTCTTGAACCAGCTGGCTGCGAAATTGGACAAAGCACTGGCGTAAGAGTTCTTTTACGTGAGGGTTCACACGGAATCGGTTGATGGTGCGATAGCTGGGCTGATAATCTTGGGCAAGCCACATCATGCGTACGCTGTCTTGAAGTAATGACTCAATCTTACGGCCCGAGAAAACGGATTGCGTATAGGCACATAAAATAATCTTCATCATCATGCGAGGGTGATAAGCAGGGTGTCCGGTTTCCCGACGGAAACCGTCAAAAGCTTCATCTGGAATACTTTCTACTAAATGGTTAACGGTAAAAGCAATATCATTTTCAGGTAATTTTCTTTCCAAATCTAGAGGTAAAACGACTTCACACATGGTATAATGTTTAAACATAAGGACCCTCCTCTTTTGTGTTTTGTGTCGTAACTTAATTCTATCAGAGGGGTCCTTTTTTTGCTTCTATAAACGATACATTAACGATAAAAAGATGAGGCAGACATCTCCGAATTCTCGGAGACGCCTGCCTCATCTTAATTACTCATTTTTTGGGTTTTGTCCCAGTCTCTTTTATATGTATTAAATTGAGATGTCAAGCATCCGCTCTGGAAATACACATCCTACTAATAATTAACCATTTAGAATAATGGCTGCTGCTTTGTTAAAAATGTTTACGATACCAAGCTGCGGCAGCTTGAACTTCTGTTTGCGTTAGGCTATGGCCGTTATTTTCCCAGTGGATAGCTGTATCCGCACCTGCATCTTGAAGCATCTGTTCTAGGTCAGTTGCTTCTGATTTGGGACAAATAGGATCATTTGTACCTGCTGTAATCAGTACAGGAGTACCTTGCTGCTGTGCCAATGTGATATTCCGTCTAGGTACCATCGGATGATGGAGGATGGCTCCTTTTAGCGGATTGGAATAGTGATATAACAGGCTGGCAGCAATGTTAGCACCATTTGAATAACCTGCGGCGATAATATTATTTCGATCAAAGTCATATTTTTCTGCGGCTTCATCGAGAAAGCTGCGCAGTTCTTCTGTGCGAGCAATTAAATCTTCTTCATCGAATACACCTTCAGCTAGTCGTCTGAAAAAGCGCGGCATGCCATTTTCAGAGACATTTCCACGTACACTTAATACACCCGCCTCTGGATCAATCATATCAGCGAGCGGCAGCAAATCCTGCTCTGTACCACCTGTGCCGTGGAGCAGTAGAATTACCGGTTTGTCTGCTTGTTTGGCAGGTTTGAATATATGCTTCATGCTTAACTCCTCCTTTATTTGTCTGCTGAGGTTCCCTCAGCATAAAAACCTAGTGTTTTAATTTGTTCAATAACTTGTGCTTTTTCATTGTCATCCAGACCGGACAAAATACTATGAATCGCTTGTTCATGTTTAGGGAAGTAATCTTTCATGAAAGCATGTCCTTTTTCAGTCAGTGTGGCAAAGGTGATGCGTCTATCGTCAGCGCACGGACGTCTTCTAATCATTTCCTTCTGGACAAGGCGATCTACCACATAGGAAATACTGCTGCTGGATAATAATACTTTACTGCCGATCTTCTGTATTGGCTGGTCGCCTTTGTGAAACAGCAATTCCAATACAGCAAATTCTGTTAAATTAATTCCTTGTTTCTTGATATCTTCTTCAATGCGTTTCTTAATGGACTGAAGAGCCCTAGTCAGAACTACAAATAGCTTCAAAGATAAGCCGATGTTGTCAGTAGCCATAGTCGTCTCGCTTCCTTTATCTCGAATTCGAGATAATTATATAAAAGAATTCGCTTGTTGTCAATAAAGGGAAGAGAGCCGGTAATACCGGCTCCATGTTAGTTTGCTTGTTCTTCAAATAGCTTGGCAATCTCAATGATCACATTTGTTGCTTTTTCCATATTATCAACAGAGATATATTCAAACTTTCCGTGGTAGTTCTCGCCGCCAGTGAAAACGTTTGGTGTTGGCAGGCCTTTATACGAAATTTGGGATCCGTCAGTTGCTCCGCGAATTGGTTTGATGACTGGCGCGATGTCTAATCGTTTCATCGCATCGGATGCAATATCGACAATCTCCATAACAGGTTCAATTTTCTCTCGCATGTTATAGTACTGATCATGCATATCAAGTTCAATACTTTTTTCACCGTATTCTGCTTGAATTTCTTTTGTGATTTCTTCGAATAAAGCTTTCTTCGCTTCAAACTTATCACGATCATGGTCACGTAAAATATACTGCAATTTTGTTTGTTCTACATCTCCTTGAATGGAGAGTAAGTGGAAGAAACCTTCACGTCCTTCAGTAAATTCTGGTGCCTCATCTTCTGGGATCTTCCCGTTGAATTCCATGGCGATCTTCATGCTGTTCACCATTTTATTTTTAGCTGTGCCCGGATGCACATTGTTTCCATTAAAAGTAACCTTTGCAGCCGCGCCGTTGAAGTTCTCATATTCTAATTCACCTAACGGACCGCCATCCATTGTATAAGCATACGTTGCGCCAAATGCGTCTACATCGAATTTATGTGGGCCGCGGCCAATCTCCTCATCAGGCGTGAAAGCTACACGAATTTTTCCGTGTTTGATTTCTGGGTGTTGGATCAAGTACGCCATTGCTGTCATAATTTCTGCAATTCCCGCCTTGTTATCGGCACCAAGAAGCGTTGTGCCATCTGTTGTTATTAGCGTGTGCCCTTTATAGCTTGGCAGCTCTGGAAAATCTGCTGCAGATAGTACAACGTCCAGTTCTTTATTGAGCGTAATGTCATTTCCATCGAAATGTTCAATTACTTGCGGATTAACATTTTTACCTGTAAAGTCCGTTGCTGTATCCACATGAGCCATGAAGCCGATTACTGGAACGTCTTTTTCTGTTGTAGCTGGGAGTGTTGCCATGACGTAGCCGTTTTCATCAATGGTGACTTCCTCCATTCCGATTTGCTTTAGTTCTTCCACCAGCATTTTCGCCAGTTCAAGCTGACCGGGTGTTGAAGGCGTTGCTTCCACATCCTCATTAGATTGTGTATCCACTTTTGCATATGTAGTAAGACGGTCAATTAATGTCTGCTTCATCATCTTCATCTCCTTTGGTTTATATTGCTAGTGTAGCACGAAAGGCATTCTCTGAAACAGCTAGCAGAACCGTGTATAATAGGTGGAAAAGAAAATGGGGGAAATGTCATGCGTATTGTAGTTGTTGGCGGCGGCATTGCCGGAGCGAGTACCGCCTACCACCTCGCTCGAGCAGGAGCAGAAGTAGTACTAGTCGATTCCAAAGCGAAAGGGCAGGCAACAGCTGCCGGGGCGGGTATCATCTCCCCGTGGCTGTCAAAACGAGTACGGATCAAAGCCTATTACATACTGGCAAAAGCGGGAGCTATCTATTATCCGAAATTGCTGGAGATGCTGAAAGAAGATGGGCAAGCGGATGTCAGCTATAAGCAAGTCGGAGCATTATATGTAAGTGCAAGTAAAAAGCGGTTGGATGAACTAGAGAAACTTGCGTATAAACAACGATTGGAAACACCTGAGATCGGGGAAATCATACGCTTAGGCCCAGAGGGCGCAAGGGAGAAATTTCCGCCGCTCCGGGAAGATATGACAGCTTTATATCTGGAAGGAGCGGCAAGGGTTGACGGACGGCAGCTGCTCCAGGCGCTGCTTGAGGCAGGAGAGCGTCATGGCGTTCGTTACGTGCAAGGGCATGCAAGCTTGCTGCACGAAGGAACGGATAAAGTAACAGGCGTGCGTATCAAGGAAGAAATGATAAAAGCAGATCACGTTGTTGCAGCTGCTGGGGCTTGGATTAATCAATTTTTGGAGCCGGTTGGTGTGAAACTGCCGATTGAACCTCAGAAAGGTCAGATTATGCATATGCATGTTGATGCTGACACAAGTGAATGGCCTGTTATCATGCCAAAGAGCAGCCATTATATGCTCGGTTTTGATGGCGGGAAAGTAGTAGCCGGCGCCACGAGAGAAGTACATTCAGGCTATGATACAAAACAAACAGCCGCCGGCATGCAAGAGGTGCTCCGAGAGGCCTTAAAAGTAGCACCGGGTCTTGCACAGGCAGAAGTAACAGAGTTTCGTGTCGGTCTTCGCCCGGCGGGTCCTAACCCATACCCAATCTTAGGAGCAGTGAAAAAGGTGACTGGATTGCATTTAGCAGCTGGATTTGGCCCAGCCGGACTTAATCTAGCGCCTTACGCTGGAAAGATGGTGGCAGCAGAAATACTAGGAAAGCCAGATGATGTAGAAATAACGCCTTATTTATTTTAAATAAACTGCGATTAAAACGAAGGGAGGGAAGAGATGGTATGCTGCGAAAGAAAAAGATATGGATTATCGGAACGGTTATAGCGGCAGTCGGTTTCTTGATTCTTATGGGCAGTCTCTTTTCCCCGGAGATAAGAGCTTTTATGGATGCAGACCAAAGTGATAAGCAACCGGAAATACCTTATCCGAATAAGGTGGCTGCGGTGAAAGATGTTGTCTATCCGACGGAGAACTACGATGGCAGATTGGATTTTTATTATCCGATAGATGCGGAAGGAACACTGCCAATTGTTATTTATATTCATGGTGGCGGCTGGGTCGGCGGGGACAAAGCCTCACAAAATCCTTTCACAATGTGGATTGCCTCCAAAGGCTATCTCGTTGTGAATGTAAATTATGGATTGGCACCTGAATATAACTTTCCAACGCAGTTGTATCAGTTAAATGATGCGATACGTTTTGCACTGAGGGAAGCTCCAAACTATCATGGCGATACAAATCAAATTTTTGTCGGCGGTGGTTCGGCGGGAGCGAACTTGGCTGGTATGGTGGCAGCCATGGCTACTAATCCAACGACGGAATCAGTTGTGGAAGAGAATTCCGCCTTACAGCCGGATCAGCTGCAAGGAGTTCTGCTTTATAATGGAGTTCTGAATTTGGAAGAGGCACAGCAGACAGGCTTCCGTAATATGACGACATTCCTCTGGTCTTATACGGGTAATAAAGATTACATGCATGATCCAAGGCTGCGTGATATGTCACCGGTATTCCAGATTACACCCGACTATCCGCCGACATTCATCTCATCGGGTGAAGTAGACAAACTGCATCCGCAAAGTGTAGAAATGGCAAATGAATTAGAACAGGCAGAAGTGGAAGTAAACAGGATGTTCTTTGATGATTCTCACCCTGCTGCAGGTCACGAGTATCAGCGAAAATTATATTTGGAAGAAGCGCAATACAGTTTTGAGAAGATGATCGACTTTCTTGAAGCGCATTCGAAATAACCTTTGCATGGTAACAGATTTAATTAAGTATAGTCAGAAAGCTCTTCCGTTAAAGGGTTACTTTATATAATATAGTTTTTTGATATAATAAAAGAGTGTTCCTCACAGAGGAACACTCTTTTACAGATGGTTAATTTTCGAACACTCACGTGAGTGCGTACTAATCAACCCATCAATATTTCGGTCGCTCACATGAGCGCGTATTAATTGTGAAATAATAATACTATATGCATTATACCATGTCAACTGAAAATGGAGGGAATACATGAAACAAGAACCTCTGAATATGGAGAAAGTTCGTATTTTTTTTGATGAAAGTGGTAGCAACAATATTAAACAACGTCCTACACTAATGGCAGGGTTATTAATTCCTGAACCAATCTATCAAACAACTGAATACAAAGAGATGAATAGTAAATTAAAAGAACGTAAATACATGCCTTTGCACTGGACTGAATATTCGGGATACATGCCCTTAAAAAGAGACATCATTTCTGTAATCGATATATTTATAAAATATTCTCGCGTATGTAAGATGAATATTATAAATTACGATGAAACTTCTCTAAGAGAACGAAGAAAATTTTATGATGACAAAGACTTGTCTAAGAGAATGATTTACACGAAACTTCCTGAAAGAATATTGTATGGATTGTTAAGAAACTATGGTAAAGACGTTAATATAAAAGCGGAATTATATATTGAAAATTCTTCTACCTATACCAAATTAGAATTAGATAAGATATTAGTAGATCAACTAAATACACAGTCAATGTATAGAGGGGAACAATTTAAAGTAAGTGACTGTAACCTTACCCCAAAGAAAAATGAGATTGGAGTTGAAATTGTAGATTTGTTAATGGGGTTTGTCAGAACTATAATACAAAACAAAAAAGAGAGATTGAGCAAAGGAGAGAGAATGAGAAACGCTCTTGTGTTGCAATTTCTTGAAAGCCCTATATTCTATTCATTTCTTAGCGACATAAAATATTATGAATGGCAAAGTTCTAGAGAATTAACTAATGTTAGGTTTAAGGAGTACGTGGATTTATTTCTAGCATCACATTACTCCACGTGTGAAAAAACACGGGGAAACATGTCGACAAAGAATTGGGAGTTTCTAAGAAGAAGATCGAGTCATAGAAGAAGAAAGTAATCTAGAAATCTTACTCTGGCACTTGAAATGGAATGGCGGTTACTGCTTGTCTTAGAAAGCCAATTATACTAAAAAAAATTATGTTCAAATAGATGTGATGAAGCGCATTCGAAATAACCTCAGCTCTCATGCTGAGGTTATTTTTTTATTAACCTATGGAATTATATGTAAGTTATCTATATAATTAGAAAATATAGAAAAGGGGGAATACAATGCGTTTTAGGGATTTCCATCCGAATATAAAGATACGACTCATAGAATCATTCGTGTCCAGCTTAATCGGCAGTATGGTGATGCCGTTTATGACCATTTACTTAGCGATGCATTTCGGAGCAAAAGTGGCGGGTATTCTGCTGCTTGTTAATGTGTTCTTAGGCATTGGGATGTCTTTGCTAGGCGGATACTTCAGTGACGTCTTTGGACGGCGCAAAATCATGCGCTGGCAGAGTCACTTCGACTCATCGCCTTTTTTATGATGATGCTAAGCAATTCACCATGGTTTGAATCACCAGCTATTACATATAGCATGGTTATGCTGAACAGCCTTTGCTGGGGATTAGCCGGACCAGCTAATGATGCTATGCTGATTGACGTCAGTACACCTGATCAGCGTCGCTTGATTTATTCAATCGGATACTGGGCTAGCAACTTATCGGTTGCTTTAGGTGGTATTGCCGGTGCCTTTATGTTTGAGAACTATTTATTTGAATTATTTATGGCACTAACGATTGCTGCTGCTGTGACGTTATGCATTGTTTACTTTTTCATATCAGAAACGTACTTCCCAGAGAAAGTCGAGGTTAAGCCACTGCAGCATATTACGCATATAGTTGGTACTTACCGGAATGTTATGCAGGATCGGCTGTTTGTTTGGTTCATAGCAGGAGGCATACTTGTTTTAAGTATGGAGTTTCAGCTGACAAGCTATATCGGCATTCGACTGTCAGAAGAGATGCCGACGCAGCAGTTTCTGTTCTGGGAAGTAGATGGCGTAAAGATGATGGGTTTCTTGCGAAGTGAAAATACCATTCTTGTCGTCCTGCTTGCGCTGTTTACTGCCAAATTAATTACAGGGATGAAGGATCGATTCGTACTTGTTACAAGCTGCCTTGTTTTTACAATGGGTTATGCAGCGCTTACGTTCTCGACAAATGTTTGGGTGTTGTTCATTATGATGGCTGTGCTAACAATTGGCGAGGTATTTCGGGTGCCTGTTGAGCAATCTTATATGGCTGCTATTCCGCCGGATGATAAGCGCAGTGCTTATATGGCTTTTGGGGGCTTGCAGTATAACCTAGCTATGCTGATTGTTTCCGTAACTGTAACCCTTAGCGGATATCTGCATTCCATCATCATGGGCATATTGCTCACATTGATTGGACTGGCTGGAACCTTTATCTTATTCAGAATTACACCTAACCTAGATAGAAGGAAACTGGAAACGGAACAAAAAGTGGGTTGATTTCGGCAGGTACGTACACAATCAGACAAAAAGGTACATGCATAAAATAAGATAGAAAGGAGCAGAACGTAAAGAGAGGGGTAGGCACATTGATACCCGGAGGAAGAAACAATGATCAAATCTCACGAGCAGAGCTGTTAGAAATGCAATTGAAAGTTCGAGAGGATTTCCAAGCTGAAATCGATGCTATCAAGGAGGATTTGGTTACGATTAATGAGCGGCTGCTGCCGGTGGGAAAGTGGCTGGAAAATATCGAAAATCATACAGAGAAGATGGCAGAGACGCTGGAAAAGCAAAATGACGCACAAAATCAGGTAATGGAGAAACTGTGTGAGCAAGAGATGAAAATACAGGAGATACAATCGAATAACAGCTTTAAAAAAGAAAAGCTGCGCGTCAAAGGTGCTGTACTGATAAGTGTGATTTCTATATTTGGTGCTGGTTCCGGCATTGGCATGGTAGTTGGTAAACGCTTGACGGAACTGTTATTCGGCAATTAGACAGCCGTTCTGCTCCTTTTGTAAGAAAAAAGACGAGGAAAAATCCTCGTCTTTTCTAATGAGCATGGGTATGAGAATGAGATTCTGCATCATGCTGACACATGAGGGATTCCTCGTGTGTATGAGATGCTGTTTCCATTTGAATAGTTACGTGGCCAATACCTAGATGTTCCAAATCGTGCTCAATGTTTCGGAGCATATGCTGGCTTTCTTCGACTAGTAAATTTCCTTGAACGACCGCATGGCAGGAAAGAGCATTTTGTCCGCTCGTGATGCTCCATACGTGCAAGTCATGAATGGATATAATACCAGGTGCCTTTTCCATGCAATCAATGATTTTAGACATTTCCACATTACGTGGCGTGCCTTCCATTAGCACGTGAATAGCATCCTTCGTTACACGCCAGCCGCTTGTGATAACAAGAGAGGCAACGATGACGCTGGCCACGGGATCAGCCCAGCTCCACCCGAAAAGGAGTACAAGTAAAGCAGCGGCGATGGCACCTACCGAACCTAGCAAATCGCCTATTACATGAAGGAAAGCTGCTCGGATATTCAAGTTGTCGCTTGTATCGCCGCGCATGAGAATCCAAGCAACGACTATATTTACAAGAAAACCAATAACAGCGATCGTCAGCATGCCGCCTGAAACAATATCAGCAGGCTCTTGGAACCGTTGAATCGCTTCATAAAAGATGTATAGCGATACTAGAATTAACGTAATACCATTGAATAGTGCAGCTAAAATCTCAAATCGCTTATACCCGTATGTTTTGCTGTAATTCGCTACGCGCTCGCCGATTATGAAGGCAAATAAACCGACGCCTAGAGATACAGCGTCACTCAGCATATGGCCGGCATCGGACAGCAATGCAAGGCTGTTTGTGAGGAAACCTCCAATTGCTTCTAGCAGCATGAAACCAGCTGTCAGGATAAAACTAATCAATAAAGCTTTTTTATTGGCATTATGTCCGTGATGATGATGACCATGTGCATGATCGTGTACATGTCCGTGTCCCATACATATTCCTCCGATAGATTAATTATGGCAGGCGTGATTAATGGCTTCTGTTAATAAATCAATGACGTGCTTGTCATCATGTGAATAATAAATCGTTGTACCTTCCCGTCTGGATTTTACAAGACGGATTTTTTTCATGGTACTCAGCTGATGCGAAACAGTAGATTGATGCAGTTCCAGTTTCTCTGCGATTTCATTGACACTGTATTCTTGGTCAAGAAGAAAATGCAAAATTCGGATTCTAGTCGGATCACCAAGTGCTTTAAATATTTGCGAAACGTGCGTTAATTGCGCTTCTGTCAAATCCGGCTGCATTTTATATTTCATGGGCAGTCGCTCCTCTTATTTGCTTATATGCATATATTAGCATATATAAATATTCTAAGCAAATTCTAATCTTACTCTAACTTATAAATTTATTACTAAATTAGCAAGGTAATAAGGAGGAGGGCGGCCGGAAAAGTAAATGTTATTGCACAGGCGGATAGAGGTAGGAAGAAAGAACCGGTAAAGCAAAAAACTCACAATTATTTTACAAGAACTACGCAAATACTTCTGTGCAAAAAGGATTCAAGAAGCACAGTTTCTATCAGTATAGGAGGATAGTTTGTTTAAAAAAACTAAAGAAAATGCTGTTCATTTATGAGAATAATAAAATCTATAGACAATGGTATGATATACAAATTTCTTATTTTCACGAATACTTGGTTTACCAGCTAAATGAGAGGAGGCAGCAGACAGCTTTTCTGCAATGTATGTTAATGAAAAGACAAGGTGACAACAAAAACGAAAGGCAGTGATGAGATGAGAAGACTTGGAAGATACAACGGTTATAATTTGCAAGCGCTACGGCGGGATATTATTGCCGGAATTGTCGTCGGTATCGTTGCTATTCCACTTGGCATGTCCTTTGCCATAGCATCGGGAGTCAATCCAGAGTATGGTTTATATACAGTCATTATCGGTGGTCTGCTTATTTCATTACTAGGCGGATCAAGGTTCCAAATTGGAGGACCGACAGGAGCTTTTGTCCCGATTCTGCTTGGAGTCGTGATTCAATTTGGCTATCAGGATCTTTTGCTGGCAGGTATGATGGCTGGGATATTGCTTGTTTTATTCGGTCTGCTGAAGCTCGGAAGTTTAATTAAGTTCATTCCGCGCCCTGTTGTTATTGGATTTACTGCAGGAATTGCTGTCATTATTTTCACAGGTCAGATTGGAAATTTCACAGGCATACAAGCAGAGCAGGAAGAGGGATTTTTACAAAAGATGCAAGCGCTCGCAGCAGCTGCAGACACAATTAATCTATATAGTGTGATTGTGGCAAGTGTATCATTAGCGGCAATACTGCTAACTCCGAGAATTCTCCCTAAAGTACCTGGTGCGCTAGTAGGGCTAATTCTATCAACAATCGCAGCAGTCTTATTCTTTCCAGGAAACGTTGCAACGATTGGCAGTGTTTACGGAGATATTCCCAGTCAGCTGCCGCAGCTGCAATTTCCGGCTGTTACATTGGACAAGATCATCTACTTGCTGCCCTCGGCTATCGCGATTGCTTTATTAGGCGGAGTGGAATCACTTTTGTCGGCCACAGTGGCGGATAATATGGCCAAAACGAAGCATCACAGCAACCGAGAGCTCGTCGGACAAGGTATAGCAAATATTGCTGTTCCGCTTTTTGGCGGTATACCAGCAACAGGTGCCATTGCTCGCACGGCAACGAATATACGGAATAAGGCTTTCTCGCCTGTATCGGGTGTTGTGCATTGTATTTTCGTATTGCTCATTTTGCTTCTGCTAGCACCTTATGCTTCGGCCATTCCGTTAGCCAGTATGGCACCGATTCTAATGGTTGTTGCCTGGAATATGAGTGAACGGAAAGAGGTAGTTCACATCATTCGCATGCGTACATTCGATTCGTTTATTCTCGCAGTTACCTTTGTACTGACTGTTCTGGCTGATTTGACAGTTGGAGTGGGATGCGGCCTGCTGTTAGCTTTTGTTGTTTTTGTTAAACGAATGAGTGCAGTCCTGTTTGTAAAAGATGAACAAATCAATATCAAAGAAACAGATGGATTACGAATATGTCAGTTTGAAGGACCTTTATTCTTCGGATCTACCGATATTTTAGAAAATGAGGTAGAGAAAGCGATGCGCGAAGAACCGGATTCGCTTGTACTTGATTTGCAGAAAGTCTCTTATATGGATACATCCGCTGAAGCTGCACTGCACAAACTTGTAGAACACTACGAAAAAGCCAGCAAACAGCTGCTGTTACTTGGTGTCCATGGACAGCCAGAACGACTGCTGAAAAAGACCGGATTGCTTGCGAGAATTGGAAAAGAGCATACAGTAAATAAACGGGAGGAAGCCGTCCGTATATGCACATCTTAGCCCCAAAAGAGGCGGGGCCTTAACTGTTTAAGCTATATAAAATAAAAATCCAAACAATACTGCATTGTTTGGATTTTTTGCATTGAAAACGAAGATGAGAGCATCGCTTCGTAAATACACTCCGCTTTCCCGCGGGAGTCTCCGTGTATTTCCTACGCTGATTTATGTTATGGGAAACCTTCACTCGTGTAGACAGAATACGTAGACTCCTCGAAAATAAGAAGCAATTTTCCTGTCGTTGTCTACTTCAAGAGCCATTCTTGTCCGGTGTTAACAGCTAAAGTTGGAGAGGCAGCAGCCGTCAGAGGGCTGCGTTATAAAGTATGAATCTAGTCATCGTTCGCTTTTAGGATCAATTAATCTTGGTTTTCCAGGCTCTTTTTATGCAAAGGCGCATATAATTATCGCCTTGTATAGAAATCTAGTGGAAATGATTGATACATATACGAAACATTGATTAACCTTTGCCAATATATGCCGATATAAAGAGCATGACTTTATTCGGGAAAGGGATTTTTATACATGAGAAAGCCATTAGCGAAGCAATTGGCATTTGCTTCTTTATTAACGGGTTCAATCTTTCTGCTGCCGGTTGAGAAAGCAGATGCTCAGGAACAAAATCAAGTAATCGTTGTCTATGAAAATAAACAAGGAGAGCAGGATATAAAAAATAGCGGGGCCGTTGTAAAAGAGCAATATGACCGGCTTTCTGCAGCGACAGTTTCAGCTGATGCAGATTCCATTGAAAAATTAAAGCGTGACCCTGATATTAAGTATGTCGAGAATAATGTTACCTTCTCTATCGCAGAAAGTGGAGAGGCACCATCTCAAGTAGCAGAACAATGGAATCTGGCATCCATTCATGCTGCTTCTGCCTGGGAAGCAGGTTTGACAGGAAAAGGTGTGAAAATAGCAGTGTTGGATAGCGGAATCGCTCCGCATCCCGAACTCGCGATTGCTGGAGGTTATGCAGCTGTAGACTATACAACTTCTTATGCAGATGATAAAGGGCATGGCACACATGTAGCCGGTATTATTGGTGCAAAGCATGACCAGCAAGGGATAGATGGAATTGCTCCAGATGCAGCATTATTTGCAGTCAAGGTTCTTGATGAGAAAGGCGAAGGAACACTCGCTGATTTATTAGAAGGAATTGATTGGGCAATTGCCAATAACATGGACATTGTTAATTTGAGCATGGGCTCTGCTGATTCCAGCGAAGCCATGCAAGACGCTATGAACAAAGCTTACCAAGCCGGTCTTTTGTTAGTAGGTGCGAGTGGAAATGAAGGTGCTGGCCATCCAGTCGAGTATCCTGCCGCTTATGATGCTGTCATTGGCGTATCCGCAACCGATGCACGTAACAACAGTGCAGCTTTTTCCTCCGTGGGCAGTGAGGTAGAGTTTGCAGCTCCGGGGAAAGACATCGTCAGTACTTATCTTGGTTCTGAATATAGGCTGATGAGCGGCACATCGCAAGCTACATCTCATGTTACAGCTATGCTTGCTCTTTTGAAGCAGCAGTATCCGAATGATACAAACGTACAGCTGCGGCAGCGCTTGCAGCAGTATACCGCTGATTTGGGACAAGCAGGACGAGACGAGCTTTATGGGTACGGATTCGTTCAATATCCGCAACCTGAATCTCAAGAAGTAAGAAAGCCTGCTGAGGCAGAATTAGCAACACAACAAGATGCTGTTAAACAAGAAGTGCAGCACAAAGAAATAGCGAATAGCGAGACAGATAAAGAGCAGAAAGAAGAGCAAAACAAAAAGGAAGAAGCAGCAGCGTTACAGGAGCTAGTGAATGATCTCGGTATGACGGAGAAACAGTTAGCAGAATTATTCACAAAGCATGATTTAGATTTGTACAGTTATTCGAAACTAAAAGCTATAAAAGACATTATCTATCAAGACGTAAATGACATATCTGTTCATTTCGTTTTGGAGGAAAATGGCATGAGTGAGGAAGAGTTGGACGAGCTGCTGGCAGCTAACAATCAGACACTAGCTGACTTTACAAGTTTGCAAGAATTAAAGGATTATATCGCTGCCCAAACAGAGCGTGAGGAAAAAGCTTCACCTTTACCGGGAGTGATGCAGGAAAAAGAAGAATCAAATAAGATGCCAGCATCTGCGGAACCTAAGTTGAAGGTAGAGCCAATTATAACAAAAGAAACTCCTGAAAAAGAGAATGAGGAAATCGTACTCTCCTATAAAACAGCTGAGCATGACAAGTTGGAGGATAAAACAAAAGGTGAGCAGCTGCCGGACACTGCTTCCTCGTTCGGTAATGTAATAGCTGCGGGGGTTGCTGTTGCTTCCGTCGGGGCGCTCCTTTATGTGATCGAGAGAAGAAGAAAGAGATATTGAGATTGCTAAGCTGCTTTGTATAAATCAATCATACTTTTTGCTGTATAGATTCCAGCTTCGAAGTAATAAAAATGAATAGAATTTCTTATTGAGAGGAAAAAAACACACCCAATGAATTTTTCAACGAAGATTGTATACCTTGTTTCGTTGTTGCTGAGCCTGGTCATTTGCTTTCCTGCTGTTAAAGCGTATGCAGAGGAAGATAAACAGCTAATCGTCGTGTATGAAAACAAAGAGGGAGAAGAGGCTGTTCGTGAAAGTGATGCCGCAATTGATGAAACGTATGACAATTTGCCAGCTGCGGCTGTAACTGCTGATGCAAAGACAGTCAGAGACTTGAAGAAAGACCCGGATATTAAATATGTGGAGCCGGATAGCAGGATTTATTCAACTGGCAGCAGTACTGCTGTGCAGGCATCCTCACAGATTTTAAATCAATGGAACCTCGCTCCAATTCAAGCGTCTTGGGCTTGGAGGGAAGGAATTACTGGTAAAGGGGTTAAGGTAGCTGTTATAGACAGTGGCATTTATCCACACCAAGATTTAAATATAGCCGGAGGATACGCGGCAGTAAATTACACAACCTCTTATAAAGATGATGCTGGACATGGTACACATGTAGCGGGTATCATTGGCGCAAAACATAATCAATATGGTACCGACGGTGTGGCTCCGGATGCAGAACTTTATGCTGTTAAAGTATTGGACAAAGCTGCCGCTGGAGATATGTCTGACCTCTTGGAAGGTATCGATTGGGCAATCTCAAACAAGATGAACATCATCAATGTGAGTATAGGGACAAAGTATAAAAGCAAGGCGTTGGAGGATGCAGTAAAGCGTGCATACCAACAGGACATTTTATTGGTTGCTTCGAGTGGAAATGGAGGAGCTGGGCATCTTGTCAATTACCCGGCAGCCTTTAATGAGGTTATTGCTGTTTCTGCATCTGATTCGAAAAATAATATTGCTTCTTTTTCCGTTGTAGGAGATAACGTAGAGTTTGCAGCTCCTGGTTCAAACATTTACAGTACCCATCTTGGTGCTAATTACGCGATCATGAGTGGTACTTCACAAGCTGCGCCGCATGTATCAGCGATGCTGGCGCTGTTGAAGCAGCAACATCCAACAGAGACCAATAACCAGCTGCGCTTGCGACTGCAGCAGAACAGCAAGGATCTTGGAGAAGAAGGCAGAGATCCGCTATTTGGATATGGACTGATTCAATATCAATCTGATCAAACGAAGAGCTATCAGCAAGCATTAGATGCTGTCCAATTGACTGAGAAGAGACAAACGCTAGCGAATTACGATAAAGCGCAGCAAGTAGTGAAAGGTTTATCAAACAGTGAGGAAAAACAAAGCTTACAAAAGCGTTTGGACAACATAAAACAAGTCATCATACTGCAGGAAGCGAAAGATAAAGTTTCCAAAGCCGAGAAAAGCAAGCAGAATAAGGATATAGCTGCAGCACAATCTGCGGCAAATAAAGTGACGAATCGTACAGAGAAAAAGAGTCTGCACAATCGACTGGATAAAGTGAAACAAGCACTGCTAGTGAAAGAAGCGAGTTACAAAGTCGGGCAGTCAGAGAAAAGCAAGATAAAGAAGAATGTGGACATTGCACAAAAAGCTATTCAGTCATTGGCAAAAGGGAAAGACAGGACTATCTTGCAAACACGTCTCAATAAGGTGAAGCAATCACAGTTTCATGCAGCAAATGCTAGCGTAAAGGCTGCTGAGAGATCGCCTGCTGACAAGAATCTTAAAAAAGCACAAAGTACCATTAATGAGCTGCAAGCAGGAAAAGATAAGGATAGTTTACAAAAGCGGTTGGAAAAGTTGAAAAAGAAACTGTCTGATGCAAAAAAGCTATCGGATGCAACATACAAAGTGAAAAAAGCTGAGAAAGACAGAACAAAGAAAGCGAAGCAAGCCGCCCAATCTGCAGTTAATAAAGTAAGTTCCTCTAAAGATAAGAAGACCTTACAGACAAGAATTAATAAAATAAAAGTAAGAAGATGAAAACGGAACTGAGACATAACTGTTTAAGCTATATAAAAATCCAAACAACAATTAACAGCAGCGTTGTTTGGATTTTTGCATTGGAAACGAAGGTGAGAGCGCCGCTTCGGAAATACACTCCGCTTTCCTGCGGGCGGCTGGGGAGCCTCCTTGTGCAAAAAACGCACTGCGGGGGTCTCCCCTAGCCTTCCTCCCGCGGGAGTCTCCGTGTATTTCCTACGCTGATTTGTGTTACAGGAACCTTCACTAGTGTAGGAGGAATACGTAGACTCCTCGAAAATAAGAAGCAATTTTCTTGTCGGTGTCTGCTTCACAAGCCATTCTTGTTCGACGATAACAGCTAGAGACAGCAGCCGACAGGGGCCTGCACGAAAACGTATAGATCTGGTAATAGTTCGCTTTTGGTTGAATTATTCTTGTATTGCCAGGTTCGTTTGCTTATAATTCCACCGTTGCTTCGCCGATTCGTTTTACCCCTCGAATGCGGGACACATCTTCAGCCAGCTGCAAAGCTGCCTTATCTTTTTGTTTCGCCTCAATCATAAAATCTACGTCCTGCCCGATTGCTTTCAATTGCTTAATCAATGGCATCAAAAATTCCACATCTACATAGTCGGCATGACTGCGGTAGGCTTTCTCGGATTTGGGGGAGGAGGTATGAATCTTCGGCACATGCTTTCGATTCTTCCATGTATCCATGAAGCGGGGCAGAATCTCCTCTAACGGCTCCTCCTCGGTATGGTTCGCCATATAATGATGAATATCAAACATCATTGGAATTTGATGTTTTTCGCATACTTCTAATGTTTCCGTAGTCGTATAGGTTTTATCATCATTCTCCAACGTCATTTGAGCTTTAATCGGCTCGGGAAGCTGTTTAATATTTTCATGGAACCGTTCTAATGCAAGTTCTTTATTGCCATATGCACCCCCGACATGGATATTAATATACGCTTCGTCTTCTAAGCCCATCGCTGTCAGCATATTGTAATGGTACTGCATATCTTTGACTGCATTTCGGGTGATATGAGGTTTATCACTCGTAAACAGGGTAAACTGATTCGGATGAAAGCTTGAGCGTATATCGTATTCCCGAACGAGCCGGCCAATTTCTTCATATAAATCAGTGAACGGTGAAATATAGTCCCATTGCACTTCCTCATGCGTTGCCAATGGTGCCAGCGACGAAGAAAAGCGGTAAAGTTTAATTTGATGGGCGATATTATAATGAAGAATACGGATGGTTCGCTCTAGATTCTCTCTCGTAATAGCATGCAGCTGAGCTGACCTCTCTTCTTTCTCCAGTTTGGACCAACGTGCATAAGTCATGGTTTTTGCTGGTGAAGCTTCATATAAATTCAAGGCTGTTGATACGTAGCCGAAACGGATGTTCATACATCTTCTCCTTTGTGACAATCTCATGTTATTTTCCCCTTCTTTCAGCCTTGGTAATCCTCTTTTCCAATGCTAGTCCATGTAACTGTCTCTGCATATCTGTATAATTAGAGAAGAACCAGAAAAAAAACGAAACTTTTTGTATCCCGAGACGTATAGAAGGTACAAGATATAAGGATGGTGAAAGTTTTGGGTATTCTTTCCCGCTTATTTAAGAAAAAAGCTCCTGAACGTCCTGCTGTGAGAGAACGCCATGCGCTCTCCATTCAGGTGGGTGATATTGTTGAATATGATTTGGTCACTTACGAAGTAGTCGGTAAGATCACTTCCAGACAAGGAAATTATGAGTGGTTCGACTACCAGCTCGTGGAGGGAGACACGATAATATGGCTTTCAGCGGAAATGGATGATGAACTGGAGCTGGGCATATACAAAAAAGTTCCGCTTGCTGTTTCGAAACCGTATCCGAAGGAGCTAACGTACGAAGGCAGAAAATATTTCCTTGATGAACAAGGTGAAGCGAAAGTCGTTGGCGAAGGAAGAAGCCGGAATGTAAATGGCTCAATCGTCCACTTTGCAGATTATTACGATGAAGAAGAAGAGCATTTCCTTGGGCTTGAAGGTTGGGGAAGTGAAGTAGAAGTAAGTTATGGTTACGAAATTAACACGCGTGAGATCAAAATCATTGCGGGTTCCAATTAAAATTATTAAAGGAGAGATTTTGTATGTTTAAATTTTTTAACAGAATGAAGACGGTTGTGAGTTCAGAATTGAATGCGATGTTAGATAAAGCGGAAGATCCGGTAAAAATGCTCGATCAATTCATGCGTGACATGGAAGCGGATATTCGTGAGGCTGAGACAGCAGTAGCAAAACAAATTGCCAACGAAAAAATGTTAAAACGAAAATACGATGATGCAAAAGCAATGGCTGACAAGCGCCAGCAGCAAGCAGAAACAGCAATTGAAGCGGGCAATGATGATCTAGCGCGCCGTGCACTGGAAGACAAGAAGGCACATCAAGAAACAGCTGATACCCTTCATGCTTCTTGGGAACGTGCAGCAAGTGATGTAGCATCCATTCGTCAGAAACTGGATGAAATGAAGAAAGAATATGCTGAAATGAAACTGAAGAAAGATTCCTTAAAAGCACGAGCAGAATCTGCAAAAACACGTACAAAGATGAACCGTACAATGTCCGGTATTGGAAGCGATGAATCACGCGGCGGCTTTGAACGCATGGAAGAAAAAGTACTGCAGTATGAAGCAGAGGCAGAAACAAGTGAGGATATGTCCAAGTCCAACCGTTCACTTGATGATGAATTTGCTGCATTGGATAAAGGCGGAGTCGATGATGAGCTTGCTGCTTTGAAAAAGAAAATGGGCAAAGAATAAGCAGCCACTACGTTCGGCAGGCTGACCCTTGCGTGATGCAAGGGTTTTCGTCTGTCAGCAATACATACGGAGTATAGAAGAAGGGAGGAGCCTTCATGAAATATTGGCTGGCAGGGATTTGCTTAATTTTTGTTTTTGTTTTGGCTGGCTGCGGTGATTCGAATAACGATGCTGCTTCAATAAGTGACATTCCAGACGAGCCGGAAAAAGAAACGGTAACGTCAAAATTTGAAAATAGTGCAGGAGAATCAATTGAAACATTAATTGATAACAACTTCTACTTACTGGATGTTGTATCTGGAGAGAGAAGCGGAAATGCAAATGTTTACGCGACTCGTCTATATACAGTCGAAGAATTAATTGAATTGTTCAAACAGACAGAAGGCCCGGATGAGATTAGCGAAAAAAAGAACGGACAGCAAATTATTATTTATGATGATGTGTTCATAACAGTGAAGCCGAGTGAAGAAGACAGCGATGTTACACTAATTGAAGTGGCAGACAGGACATTTGTCCGTGAAAACTACTCCCCGAACTACTTGAATACTTTCTTTACATTTGCTTTGTTGAATTCTCTTTTTGGTAATAATTGGAGTCAAAGCAGAATGAATACATGCCAAAATGGCGGCTGTTATGGCGGTTATACATCAGCAAACCGTACGAACGATGGTGGCTCAGGCGGTGTCAGCCGTGGCAATTCGAACTATCGCGGCGGCGGTCCGAGTGCGGGAAAATAAATAAAAAACAAGGAGGCAAAGTCTTATGAACCCATTTTTATCGACGTTTTTGTACTTTATTATCGCAGTTGTGATCGTTATTATTGGTCTTATTATCTTTGAACTGATCACACATAAATACAAGGATTGGGAAGAAATCGAAAAAGGCAATACAGCAGTAGCACTATCAATTGGCGGTAAGGTAATCGGAATTTGCTTGGTGTTGTCATTTTCCATTTATCACAGCAGTGAACTTTGGGAAACACTCATTTGGGGTGCTTATGGAGTGCTTCTGCAAATGATTGCTTACTTCGTTTTTGAAGGTGTAACGCGACGATTTTCTGTTCAAGCCAAGCTGAAGGAAAACAACGTGGCTGTCGGGATTGTCTCGCTGGCAGTTTCGGTAGGACTTGGATTTGTTATCGGTGCGTCGATTACGTAAGCTTAAAGCAGTTCGGAGATGAAAAATGATGCAGCAGAGAGTAATGAATAAAACTTCGCTCATATACTGGGCTTCCGGTATTGTATCAATTTGCGGTATCGTGTTTGAAGTTTTGTTTGGAGCGCTGGGATCTTATATTCTCGGAGATGGTGTGAAGCAATATACGCTCACCATCTCTTTGTTTTTGACAGGTATGGGGATTGGCGCGAGTATTAGTGAACGAGTAACGAAGAATTTAATATTAGCATTTATCTACATAGAATTTTTCGTGGCTTTAATCGGCGGATTTTCCAGTTTTACAATGTTTGGGATTACAGCATATACCCCCGAAGGAACAGATGCATTTTATTTGTATTTGGTTACGCTAATTGTCGGTACGCTGACGGGTGTGGAGCTGCCGATACTTATTCGTAAGGCAAATGAAATTGGAGAGACGCTGAATCGAAGTACGGCACGTGTGCTGTTCAGTGATTATGCTGGAGGATTAATTGGAGGGTTGCTGTTTGCTTTCCTGCTTCGCCCCCAATTCGGTATCGTTAAGTCTGCCTTTTTAGTAGGGCTAATTAACTTAGCAGTAGCATTAGTTGTTCTCTGGCTGTTCCGCTCAGAAGTAAAGCGTTTAGCGATTCATGCTCTAGTCGGCTCAGTCATTGGTATTCTGCTGATATTGGGTGTCTTTTTCGGGGAAGAAACAGCGTTCTCCTTCGAGCAGAAACTATACCAGGATCCGATTATCCATATGGAACAAAGTCAGTACCAAAAAGTTATCCTCACACGAAATGATGATGATGTGCGTCTTTACTTGAATGGAGGTCTGCAGTTCAGTTCCATTGATCAGCATCGCTATCATGATGCGCTCATCCATCCTGTCATGTCCCAGGCGAAGCAGCATGACCATGTGCTGATTTTAGGCGGAGGGGATGGTCTGGCTGCGAATGAGGTTTTAAAATATGATGATGTACGGGATATTACCTTAGTGGATCTTGATCCTGCTGTGACCGATTTAGCTAAAACAGAGCCGAAGCTACTTGATTTGAATAATCGTTCTTTGCACAATGAAAAAGTGACAATTAAGAACGAAGATGCGTTTAATTATTTAATAGCATCAGACCAGATATATGATGTTATTATTGTGGATCTGCCTGATCCGAATGATGAGAGTTTAAACAAGCTGTACACGGAAGAATTCTACTCTTTAGTCCGTAATCATATGCACCCGGAAGGAGCGATGATTGTCCAAGCTACCAGCCCAGTTTTCGCTACGCAATCTTACTGGACAATTGACGAAACAATCCGCGGAACCGGCTTGGAGACGGAGAACTTCCACTTAGATGTTCCAAGCTTTGGCAACTGGGGTTTTGTCATGGCTAGCAGAAATCCGATTGATGCCAATAAGCTAGAGGTGACAGTGCCGACACAGTATTTGAAATCGTCTATGATTCCGGGAATGACAGAATTCGGCAAAGATGAAGATAGAGAAATCATCAAAGCCGACGGAGAAAAGGCTGAACTTCGGCCGAATACACTCGTCGATCCGCATTTAATTGAGATTTATCAGTCGGAATGGAAGCACTATTAATCTTCGCGCGGCAGCAATGCCCGATAAGCAACAGGAGAAGTGAGTACAGTAGAAGTATTGAATGTCCCGTAAGGTATGAGCCGATCAATCAGTTCCCGCATCCCATTCATGTCGGGTACAGCTGCTTTCAACAAGTAATTAATCGGACCTGTCACACGGTGACATTCCAATACTGCTTCTTCTTTTGCAATTAAATACTCAAATTCTAAGTGAGGAATCTTCAATTCACTTACTTGAATAAATAGGAGGATATCCAGTCCTACTTTTGCATGTGCCACACGAGCTGTATAATGCTCAATTACACCCCGCTCTTCTAATCTTGCCATACGCTCCGATACACTCGGTCTGCTCAAGGAAAGCCGCTTTGACAATTCGCTTATCGTAATACGGCCATCATGCTGAAGCAATTCCAACATTGCACGGTCAATATGATCCATCTTATACGCTTCCTTTCACATTGCAGGTGAGTCCTGCATATTATTTTCAATATGAACCTTAAAAGAAGGTATTGCCTGCAAATATCTATTCATTTCTCGTGTTATTTATTCTAACATAGAAAGTGAGTAAAGAGGATATCGGTCATACTTACTTTGTGCATCTAGGTGATATTATGATGGGTTTCTAATTAGAGAGGAGCATGTCGTTTTGCTGCATAAATATCTCAAAATCGTACTAGGCTGTTTCCTGGCCAGCATTGGTCTGTATATGCTGAAGAGCACAGAGCTGGTAACAGGCGGAACAGCAGGACTTTCATTAGGATTTTCCTATTTGCTTTCACTGCCATTTGGAGTTGTATTCTTCCTTGTTAATATCCCATTTTATATTTTCTCCTTCGTCAGGATGGGATGGCGTTTTACGGTCACTACAATTGCTGCTGTATCCATCTTGACTTTGTTTACCTTTCTCCATCCGCTATATCCAGCCATTGCACTGCCAAGCATCATTGCCAGCGTTGCTGGCGGATTAATTATTGGTTTTGGTTTGATTATTTTGTTCGCAAACCAAGCATCTTTAGGAGGAGCAAACATTCTTGCTTTGTTTCTGCAGAAGCGTTTTAATACGAATCCAGGAACGGTCAACTTTATCTTTGACTTCTGCGTTGTACTGCTAAGTCTTTATTCTGTAGGTCTTGTGAAAGGGATTTACTCAATTGTATCTATAGCAGTGACTTCTTTTGTTATTAGTTATTTCAAAGAAAAATTCGCCAAACCAACGCCAAAACCCCAACCAAATCCAGCACCAGCTGCTCAAGCGGCCAAGTAGACGAAGGATAAATCCTTCGTTTTTTAGTGGTATAATTTGGCTTTAGAGGGGGCTGAAGAATGGAACGAGATGTTTTGAAACGAAGACTTGAACACTTGGCTGCGGACAGCAGCCATTTGAATAAAGAGGAAATAAATCATTTGGTGCCGTGTATGCTGCTGTACATTGGTGATCGTGATTCAGTTTTACGGGATAGACTTATTTACGGTTTCAGCAGCTCTTGGATTGCTGAAGGAATGGTATCCTCTCAAGTTATGATACAAATTCTAGAAAAGGTCATCAGCCGTGCATATCTGTTCCATAAAGAGACATATACAAGGAGCTTTTCAACTTTATGGGTTGCGGCACTTCTTAATCGGCATCGACAAGAGGCTTACTTGTCTGCCGCAATGGTCCAGCAGGTTTATGACGCACTATACCGTTATATCGAGCAAGAGTCCAATGGAGAAGGCTATGATGAGACACATGGATGGATTCACACATTAGCACATGCTGCCGATGCTTTGGACGAACTGATTGTACTGCCGGAAATAACAGCGGATCAACGCTTGCAGCTTGTATCAGAAATCGTTAACAAAATGGCATTTCCCTTCCGTGCCTTGGCGTATGAAGAGGACGAACGGATGGCCGTTGCCGTTAAGTCTTCTCTGCAATCCGGTGTTGATCCAGAGAAAATCGCCGATATTGTAGAGAAAAAAGCGGAACAAGTGCTTGCGCTATGGCCGGAAAGTACAACCGCTAATCTGCTAATGAGATCAAACTTTAAACAATTCATTAGAAGTCTTTATTTCTGCCTAACTGCTTATCCTTCTTTACAAGCAATGCTATATGAATATGAACAGTTATTTTCTGGTATCTATCATAAAAACCAGCCTTCCTGATTGTTGTGGTGGTGCATTTTGTTATATGATATTCCGGAAAGTCCGTTTTAAATCTAATATAAAAGAGTGATGCTAAATGGAACAACAATTCACATATACAATGCCTCCTGAATGGGAGGAGCATGAGCGTACGCTGATTAGCTGGCCTGTAAAGGAATCGCTCATTTATCCAGAGGATTGGGAGTCTGTTTGTGCCGGGTATACTGAACTTATTCTAGCGATTGCAGAATTCGAGCCAATCACTGTTTTGGTAAATGCTAAGGAGCAAGAGATAGCAGCTGCTTATGTAGGAAACAAGGCTAATGTAACGCTGCTGGAAATTTCTCATAATGATGCGTGGCTGCGTGACAATGGTCCAACATTTGTCCGTGATGATGCTGGTAACTTGGCAGGTGTGAACTGGCGATTTAACGCATGGGGAGAAAAATACTTCCCGTGGGATTTAGATGATGCAGTAGCTCCAGCTGTTCTGGAGCACTTGGATGTAAAGAAATTGGATGCACCAATTGTGATGGAGGGTGGCTCTATACACGTGGACGGTGAAGGGACACTCATTACGACAGAAGAATGTCTCTTAAATGCAAACCGTAACCCGGATCTTTCTAAAGAGGAAATCGAAGTGTACTTGCGCCAATACCTTGGTATTGAGAAAGTTATTTGGCTGAAGCGCGGAGTGGCTGGAGATGAAACAGATGGACATGTTGATAATGTTGCCAGCTTCTTGGCACCAGGCAAATTATTGCTGCAGGTGACAAATGATCCTGACGATGAAAACTATGAGATAACACAAGAGAATCTGCGAATCCTTGATGAAACAAAGGATGCAAAAGGCCGCCAAATCGAAGTTGTTGCTGTCCAGCAGCCACCAAAGATTAGCTGGAACGATACACGTTTAACACTTAGTTATATTAACTTTTACTTTGTGAACGGAGGCGTCATTTTACCGGTATTCGGAAATACAGCAGCTGGGACAGATGAGCGTGCGATAAGGCTGCTGCAAGCGCAGTTCCCGGAACGCCGTATTCGGACAATTGATGGATTGTCGATCATTAAAGAGGGTGGAAATGTGCATTGTACGACGCAGCAGATGCCATCGGTAAGAGGAGGAAGACAGTGAGAAAAGTAACTGTAGCAGCTACACAAATGGCATGCACTGGAGTGGTCGAAGAGAATATCGCCAACGCAGAGAAGATTGTTCGCCAAGCAGCACAACAAGGCGCGAATATCATTCTGTTACAGGAGTTATTTGAAACACCTTATTTTTGTCAAAAGGAAAAGCCAGCATATTACACATATGCAACTGAACTGGAGCGGAACAAAGCTGTGCAGCATTTCAGAGGAGTTGCGAAAGAACTTGGCGTTGTTCTGCCGATAAGTTTCTATGAAAAGAAAAATAATGCGAATTACAATACTGTAGCCATGATTGATGCAGATGGTACTGTATTGGGCATCTACCGTAAAACACATATTCCAGACGGTCCAGGCTACGAAGAGAAATATTATTTTTCACCTGGTGATACAGGATTTAAAGTATGGGAAACAGCATATGGCAAGATAGGCGTAGGAATATGCTGGGATCAATGGTTCCCAGAAGCAGCCCGCAGCATGGCGCTCCAAGGCGCTGAGATATTACTGTATCCAACTGCCATTGGGTCTGAACCAGAAGACCCTAGCGTCGATTCTAAAGAGCATTGGCAAATGTGCATGCGAGGACATGCAGCTGCTAATCTGATGCCTGTGTTAGCATCCAATCGAATCGGTGTGGAAGCAGATGAAGAATCGTCTATCACATTTTATGGATCCTCATTCATTGCTGGACCACAAGGGAACTTACTGGCAGAAGCAGGCCGTACAGAAGAAGAGATTTTGACAGCTACATTTGATTTGGACGAGCTGGCGATGCAGCGTACAGAGTGGGGACTATTCCGCGATCGTCGACCAAGCATGTACCGTAATATCTTAAGCTCTGACGGTTCTACCATTATATAAAGACGACAAATAGCTGCCAGCTTTGCTTGGCAGCTATTTTAATTTCGTGGAGCTAAAAGCATAACAGCAACTCCAACTATGCATAAAGAAGCCCCAATACAGTCGTATACATCAGGCGTCTTCTTATCAATAAGCCAGCCCCATAACAAGGACAATACAATGAAAACCCCACCATACGCGGCATAGACACGTGCAAAAGAAGGGAAGGTTTGGAAAGTAGCAATCACACCATAGAGTATCAAGGCAATGCCGCCGAGAAACCCGAGATAACCAGCTTTTCCTTCGCGCAGCCAGAGCCAAATTAAATAACCTCCGCCAATCTCGGCAATACCTGCTAGTAAGAAGATGGCTATAGAGAGAAACATATTGAATCTCCTTCATATATCATACACACTTATAATATCGTAATCTAAACAAAAAAACGACCCTAGCGTGGGTCGTTTTAGTCAGTCTTTAAGCAGATTATTTTCTTCAAGGAAGTCTTTTGCTACGCGCTCTACACTCTTTTGTTCTATATCAACTTGATAATTGAGCTCCTGCAGCGAGTCTTTCGTCAGTGCCTCCTGCAGCGGTTCCAGTAATTCCGGTAACTCTGGATATTTTTCTAATGTTTCTTGGTTAATAGAGGCAGCTAAGTTATAAGACGGGAAGAAATTTTGATCATCTTCAAGAATTCTCAAGTTGAGTTCTTTTACTTGAGGATCGAAAGCAAATCCTTGCGTCACATCAATTTCTCCATTATCTATAGCAGTATAGAAAAGTCCAAATTCCATTTCGTTAATATTAGAGGCAGGTACGTTAAAATCATAATATTCTTCTAAACCAGGCATTCCATCATCGCGGTTCGCAAATTCTGTTTCCATACCAAAACGCAGGTCATTCGGGTTCTCATTTACATATGCCGCTAAATCACTTAATGTCTTAATTCCAAGTTCAGCGGCTTGTTCTTCTTCCATTGCGAGAACATACGTATTATTGGCTTCCAAAAGGTTTGTCCATGCCACACCGTTCTTCTTATCTAGCTTTTGAAGTGTCTCCATTGCTTTATCTTTGTCAACAATAGGTTCTTCTCCCAGATAAGTCACCAAAGCAGTTCCTACATATTCCCATGTCATATCTACTTGCTGTGTTTCAATTGCTTGGCGAATTGCTGATGAACCTAAGTTCTGGATTTCTTCTACGTTGAATCCATTATCTTCTAGGATAAATGTGGTCATCTTGGCAAAAATCAGCTGTTCAGTGAATGTCTTAGCTCCAACAGTAATGTTCTTTCCGCCAGGGCCGCATGAACTAAGAACAAGCAGCATGGCTGTTAGTAATGCCAATAGGGATAATCGTCTTTTCATATTATTGGTATCCTTTCATTACGAGTTTTGTGCTTTTCTGGCTAATCGGAGTCCTTTTGGTACCAAGGCAAACTGCAGCCATTTGAACAAGTAATCGATTAGGATGGCTAACAGGGTAACAGGGACAGCTCCGGACATCAGGAAGGCATTATCAAATAGACGGATACCAGTGAAAATCCATACACCTAGACCGCCTGCACCGACAAGATAAGCAAGTGCAGCAGTACCAATATTAATAACTAATGCTGTTCTTACTCCTGCTATAATCGAAGTAAGGGCATTCGGTAATTCTATTTTCCAAAGGATTTGAGAACTCGTTAGTCCCATTCCTTTGGCAGCATCAATCATGTCATCGTCAACAGAATCGATACCGGCAATTGTGTTTTGGATGATTGGCAGCAAAGAGTAGACGAAGAGGGCAACAATTGCTGCGCTGATTCCAATACCGAGAAATCCCATAGCTAATGCGAGTACGGCTAAACTCGGGACAGTTTGACCAAGATTAGCAATACCGATAATCAGCCATTCTGACTTGCGGAATTTTGGTCGTGTAACGAAAATACCAAGTGGTACAGCGAGCAGGACAGCGGCTGCACCAGAAAGTAGGACAATCGTAACATGTTCACCTAGCAGACGAAAGAAAGTGTCCGGTTGTTCAACAATGGTACTGAACATATCATTGGTAAACGCCCATACAAAGAAGGCAGCGAGAAGTCCCCAAAAGACAATCTTAATGATTAGGGCGATGGTTTTATTTGTCCGTTCCATATTTCCAGCCCCCCTCAAACGCTCTCCTTGATCTCACGATGAAGGAACTGCTCGATCAAGTCTAAAGTGATGCTGCCTTTATTCGTACCATTGTTATTTTCTACTATTAATTGATCTGCTTCCTGGTTTAGCAGCTTGGATATAGCAACACGCAAGGAAAGATTTTCATTAATATTTTGCGCTTCGAGAGATTCCGAAACAGGCTTTAATGTCAGCGCGGTTGCCAGATCTTTTACAGTGTAAAGACTCATGCTTTTCAGCACGCGATCTTGTCCAACAAACTCTGCTACAAAACTGTTTGCTGGCTTGTTTAACATTCTGGCTGGCTCAGCGTATTGCATCATTTGGCCGCCTTTAAGAAGGGCAATTTTATCTGCCATTTTCACAGCTTCATCAATATCATGGCTGACGAAAAGAATCGTCTTCTTTAGTTCTTTCTGAATTTGGAGGAATTCCTCCTGAAGATGGGTACGGATAATCGGATCCAACGCACCGAATGGTTCATCCATTAGCATAACAGGAGGATCAGCTGCCAAAGCACGAGCAACACCGACACGCTGCTGCTGACCTCCGGAAAGCTCATGCGGAAATCGTTTACGGTATTGGTCAGGATTTAATCCGACTAAATCCATCAATGTGTTAAATCGGTCGCGCATTTTCTTTCGGTCCCATCCAAGCAAGTTTGGAACAATCATTGCATTATCTTCAATATTCATATTCGGGAAAAGACCATTTGATTGGATAACATAGCCAATATTTCGGCGCATCTCAATTTTATTAGAATGCTTAACGCTTTTCCCATTTAGCATGATATCGCCATCTGTAATGCTTTCCAGTTGGTTAACCATCCTTAATAAAGTTGTTTTTCCACAGCCTGAAGGACCGAGCATAATTACTAATTCGCCTTCCTCAACAGTAAAGTTCATATTCTCAATAGCTTTTACATTGCCATTATATACTTTGGTTACATCATTAAAATGAATCATATTGTCACCCTTATCATTTTTTTACACCTTTTGGTGTGAATAGGTTTTCGATTAGGCGTAAGAACAAATCAGCAATTAATGCTAAAACAGCCACAGAAAGAGCGCCTGCGAGTATCATTGTTGTATTGTTGCGAAGAATACCTTGATAGATAATTCCGCCCAGTCCGCCTGCACCAATTAAAGTAGCAATGGCGCCCACACCGATATTAAGTACAGTCGCTGTACGTACGCCGGCCATAATTAATGGTATTGCATTCGGAAGTTCTACTTTATATAGTCGCTGGAATGTAGTCAGACCAATGCCATTTGCAGCATCCCGTATATCAGGATCGACATTATTAATAGCTGTGTACGTATTCCGAATAATCGGCAGCTGTGAATAGAGTACAAGTGCGATTATAGCGGGTAACGTACCAATTCCTTCATTAATAAGAGAAAGAATAGGAATCATGATTCCAAATAAAGCAAGACTTGGGATAGTCATCATGATCGAAGCAATTTGGAGAATAGTTGAGGCAGCGTATTTATTAACGGAGCAATAAATACCTAATGGGACACCAATTACGATAGCGATAATAATAGCTGAACCGACAAGCTTGATGTGATCCCAGGTATATCCGAGTAAAAACGTAAAATTACTGGTGAAATAGTCAATTAAATCCGAAATGAGTGGGCACCTCCTGAATTTTTCCTGCAAAGGTCCTGGACAGACTTCTGCTTTTTTTGTTATACCCAAATAAGGCAATATTTTAACATGAAATAATAACCATATCAAATTTCAGGATGAGTTACTATGCTAAGCATGTTGAAGCATATAGAAGCATTGGTCTACTTAGACGCAGCTGAATACTTGAAATAGAGCGATATCCGACTCGACAAGGTAGTGGAGATAAGCTTTTGAAAGAAAGAGTAAACTGAAAATTTCTTATATTTCAAGAAACTTATTTACTTTAATCTAAAAATGATGGTAGTATATCTAAATACTATTATGCACTTATCAAATATTTACTATCCGATATGGATTTACGTCCACTATTGGAAAAAGAGAGAAAATGAAGCTTAATAGTCAGAATTAAATAACTATTAAACCGAAGAGGGAGCGAGAATTTAATGAAAGAATACGTAATCGACCGAATGTACAAAGCATCACAAGGAATGGCTAATGCAGTCCTCGTAACCCTCGGTATTGGATTATTAATGGAAACCTTCGGTGAATTTTTAAATTGGCCTACATTAATAGCAGTTGGTACGGTAGCAAAGGCGTTACTAGCGCCGGCTTTAGGAGCTGGGATTGCTGTCCAGCTTGGCGGGAACACATTAGTTATCTTTAGTGCGATGATTAGTGCGACAGTCGGCGGAGCAGCCATGACAGTGGGAGACGATGGATTATTGACTTCTATGGTATCAGGTCAGCCAATTAGTGCAGTGCTGGCAGCCTTGGTTGCAACGTTTGTCGGGAAACGAGTGGCAGGAAAGACGCCGCTTGATATGATGGCAATACCGTTTGCCGCTGTATTTGCAGGCGGGATAGCTGGAGCAGGTCTGGCAGCAGTAACGACACCATTATTAACTTGGGTTAGTGCACAGATTGCTAATTCCGTTACAGGATCTCCGCTGCTTGCATCAATTGTAATTTCACTAGTATTTAGTGTTTTATTAATGACACCCGCATCATCTGCGGCGCTAGCAATTGCATTACAGCTGGATCCAGTATCCAGTGCAGCAGCTTTAATTGGCTGCACAGCACAATTTGTTGGCTTTACATTTATGAGTATTCGTCAAAATGATATGGGTGGTTTTCTGGCGCAGTTTGTTGTTACACCAAAAGTCCAATTCCCTAACTTAATCAAGAATCCGGCACTTGTGATTCCGCCATTTGTAGCAGCAGTTGTGTGTGCACCAATTGCAACAGTGCTGTTTGACTTTACTACAAGCTACGAGCTTGCAGGCTTAGGCTTAAATTCATTCATTGCACCGCTTAACATTCTTGCAAGTCAAGGGGTTAGTGCATTCATCATTTATATAGCAATCGGAGTAGTGCTTCCGCTAATCATTTCACTAGTCCTTTATCATGTTATTAAATCAATCGGCTGGGCGAAAGTTGGGGATTTGAGAATGGAAATTCAGTAAACGAGAAACGCTGCGATATCTGCAGCGTTTTTTTTATTCAAGCAGCACTAATTTTTATTGATATACTGAGAGGAGAAACAAAAAGAAAGGGACGGATACCTTTCATGAAACCCCTTAATCAAGTACTAACGAAATACATGCCATTCTTGACGCCGACTAGTGTGCTGTTAGGCTTTTTGCTAGCAGACATCCTGCATCATGGGGAAGCGCTTGTACCTTGGATTTTTGCTTGTATGACATTTGCAGGAAGTTTATCGGCCAGTTTTAAAAGCTTGCTGCACGCTGTGAAAAATCCAGGTCCAATGCTGCTTTCATTAGCCGTCCTGCACATAGCGATGCCTTTAATCGCACTCGGATTAGGACATTTATTTTTCCCCGGAGATCTTTTCACCATAACGGGACTTGTCCTGCTGACTGCAATCCCAACTGGTATAACAGCTTTTGTTTGGGTTGCTATGCAGGAAGGAGATATTGGGCTTACATTATCGACCATACTCGTAGGTACGCTGCTGTCGCCCATTTTAGTTCCTTCCACCCTGCATTTGCTAGTAGGCGGAGAAGTTCAGATGGAAGTACTTCCAATGATGGAGGGATTGCTATGGATGATTGTTGTTCCTTCACTGGCAGGGATGGTTGTTCACCAATTCTGCAGCAAAGAAACTACCAGTAAACTGAGCACCAATTTAGCTCCATTCTCCAAATTGGGACTGATCTGTGTTGTTTCCATAAACAGCTCTCTAGTAGCTCCGCATTTACATGAGTTTGATGTATCTATTCTTGTTAAAGTCGTCCTTGTATTTTGTTTATCATTTTCCGGGTATCTCCTAAGCTGGCTTCTAGGGAAACTATTTCATTATGAAAGAAGAGAAATCGTCAGCATTACGTTCATCGGAGGCATGCGGAATATCAGTGCAGGTGTTGTGCTTGCCGTCAGTTTCTTTCCTGCTCCCGTCGCTATACCTGTTGTCATTGGTATGCTTTTTCAGCAAGTACTAGCTGCTGTCTTCTCCAGTTTATTGAGAAAATGGAAGTACAGAAAGCTGCTGCATAAAAAATAGCAGGAGGCCGTCATTGGACGGTCTTTTTTTATGTCAAAACTTCACCTATGTTTAATTTCTATTTAATATGGCAATGGCTCTACATGATGAAGAAAGGAAGATGGATATGTGGGAAGCTATATTATGGGGGGCAGTTGCAGGATCGGCCAGTTTAATTGGAGCTGCACTGCTCATGTTAGTGCCTGTCAAGAAACGGATTATTGGTCTCATTATGGCTTTAGGGACAGGTGCCTTAATCGGCTCAACTTCTTATGAGCTTTTAGAAGAGGCTTATGAGATAAGTGGCGGCATACAAGAAGAAGCAATTGGATTTCTTGGCGGAGCAGTAGTCTTTACCATTTTAAATGCTATTATTTCGCGGTATGGCGGGAAACACAGAAAAAGAACCGACCTTCATGAAATACATAAGAAAGAGGAGGAAGGTTCAAGTTCTGGGCTGGCAATCTTTGCAGGAACCGTTATGGATGCTATACCAGAATCGGCGATGATCGGTTTGAGCTTAGCAACCGGAGGAGGAGCCAGTACCGCTTTAATCGTTTCAATATTTATCAGTAACTTTCCTGAAGGGCTTTCCAGTACTGCCGGGATGCAAAGCGGTGGATACTCTCGAAAAAAAATCCTTTTCATGTGGGTTGCCGTTTTGATAATATCTGCTCTCAGCGCTCTCGCAGGAGCAGTACTTTTACAGGATACAAGCGCTAGTACAAAAGCTATCCTCAATTCATTCGCTGGGGGAGCAATCATTGCAATGGTAGCCTCCACAATGGCCCCAGAAGCATATAAGGAAGGCGGATCTGTTGTAGGTATTGTGACAGCGCTTGGCATGTTCATCGCCTTCACCTTAGCACATGTTTGACTCGAGGAAGAGCGGGGGATATACAATTAAAAGAGTGGAGGCGATTCAATATGAAAAACCTTATTCGAAAAGCAATCAAATATGGTCCGGTAGTTTATCCTATTGTAAAGAAATTTATGAATAAACGAAAACAGAAACGATCCGGCAAGGCGAGCTATTAAAAAACGAGAGCGGGACAAAACCCCAAAAAATGAGAAATTAAAATGAGGCAGGCGTCTCCGAGAATTCGGAGATGCCTGCCTCATCTTTTTATCGTTAATTTACTGTTTATAGAAGCAAAAAAAGGACCCCTCTGATAGAATTAAGTTACGACACAAAACACAAAAGAGGAGGGTCCTTATGTTTAAACATTATACCATGTGTGAAGTCGTTTTACCTCTAGATTTGGAAAGAAAATTACCTGAAAATGATATTGCTTTTACCGTTAACCATTTAGTAGAAAGTATTCCAGACGAAGCTTTTGACGGTTTCCGTCGGGAAACCGGACACCCTGCTTATCACCCTCGCATGATGATGAAGATTATTTTATGTGCCTATACGCAATCCGTTTTCTCGGGCCGTAAAATTGAGTCATTACTTCAAGACAGCGTACGCATGATGTGGCTTGCCCAAGATTATCAGCCCAGCTATCGCACCATCAACCGATTCCGTGTGAACCCTCACGTAAAAGAACTCTTACGCCAGTGCTTTGTCCAATTTCGCAGCCAGCTGGTTCAAGAAAAAGTCATTGAAGAAGAAGCCATTTTTATTGATGGCACCAAAATCGAAGCAAATGCCAACAAGTTTACTTTTGTATGGCGGAAGTCCACTGAGAAATACAGTACGCAATTGGTGGAAAGATCGGCTCAGATGTATGAAGAACTGTTGGAGCAGGAAATTATCCCCGCAATCGAGCTGGAGAACCCCGAAGCCCTATCGGGCGAAGAGTTAACAAAAGTAGCAGAAAAACTGGACGAAAAGGTGCAGGAATACGATCGCCGCATAGAAGCAAGTGATGATACTGCCGAACGCAAGCAGCTTCGTTCCGAACGTAAAGCACCAAAACAGTACCGAAAGCAAGTCAATGATTTCATTAAACGGAAATCAAAATATCAGGTCGACATGGAAATCTTCGGAGACAGAAATAGCTACTCCAAAACTGACCATGGTGCCACTTTTATGCGCATGAAAGATGATTATATGAAAAATGGCCAACTTAAACCTGGGTACAATGTGCAGCTGGCTACTGAAGGTCAATATGCCCTGGCCTATGATGTGTTCCCGAATCCTACGGATACGCGAACTTTCATCCCTTTCCTTGATAAGATTGAACGGGACTTTTTTGAGCTGCCCGACTATATTGTCGCGGATGCCGGATATGGCAGTGAGCAAAATTATGATGATGTGGTAAATAATCGGAAGCGCATCCCTCTCATCACCTATAATCACTACCGAAAAGAAAAGCAAAAGAAATATAAACAAGATCCTTACCAAGTAGCTCACTGGGATTATGATGCCGAAGGCGACTTTTTCACTTGCCCGAATAACCGGAAATTAGCGTTTCGGTACCTATCCGAAAGATGCGACAAATTTGGATTCAAGCGTCATTATCGCGTGTATGAATGTGACGATTGTACTGCTTGTCCCTTACGTGCAGAATGTACGAAAGCGAAAGAAGGAAACAACCGGAAAATCTATTACAACGAAAGATGGGAAAAACAAAAAGCATATACCCAGCAATTACTCAGCGAAAAAGAAACAGGGAAAATTTACGGAAAACGTAAAATAGATGTCGAGCCAGTCTTCGGATTTCTGAAGGCTCATTTGTGTTTCACTCGTTTCTCGGTACGAAGTAAAGAGAAAGTGGAAAACGAATTAGGATTCGCCTTCATGGCGGTGAACATCAGGAAGTTCACCGCCAGATCAGCAAGTATAGTAAGGAATTCAAAAAATATCAGATCAAAAAAGATCTCGGTCACCATTTTCCTGGTGACCGAGATCTTTTTTGTGTCAGAGAGGAGTTATGTCCCGCTCTCGTTTTTTTGTTATCTGCTGCGGCTGCCCTTTTCGAGAACCGTGTCAACTTCTGCAGCTGCTTTATCTAAAGCTTCTTTCGGATCGGTACCTTGGTAAAGACTTTCCATACCAGTTACAATTTGCTGACGTGCTTCTGGGAAAATGGAGATAAGCGCACCTTGTGTAGCTGGACTAGATACAGTGTCATGAAGCTGGTCGACAGTTACTTTCAGCTGCGGGTAGTTCTCCCATTCCTGCTTTACAAGATCTTCTTCGTAAGCGGCGGGATTGATAGCAAAGTATCCAGACTCGACATGCCATTTTGCTTGTACTTCAGGTGTGGAAAGATACTTCATAAAGTCCCAAGTAGCCTGTTCCTGCTTTTCGCTAATATCTTTTGCCATCCAAAGTGAAGCTCCTCCGATAACAACACCTTGCGGATCCACACCGTCTGGATGCGGCAGATAAGCAACGCCAACTTCAAAATCTGCATTATCCACAAGACCTTTGACCCCTGCAGATGAATCGAGCATCATCGTAATCGTTTCGGATTGGAAGGCGGCTCGCATATCATCCCAAGTCTGACCAACATTGTAGAAAGTACCAGCTTTATGCATGTCACTGATCAATTCAAACACTTTTTGTCCCTTTTCATCGTTGAATGCAGCTTTCGTTGCTTCGCCAGAACGGCCATTTTCCTTATCTACGTACATGCCGCCTTGTGTAGCAAGCAATTCTTCGAAGAACCAGCCATAATTTAGGATGGACAAACCATATTGTGATGTTTGCTCGCCTTCTTTGATCGTCAGCTTCTCAGCCGCTTCTTTCAGTTCACTGTATGTGCGAGGTGCTTTCTCTGGATCCAGCCCTGCTTTCTTAAATGCATCTTTATTATAAACGAGTACCGGAGTCGAGGAGTTGAACGGCATGGAGTATTGTTCACCTTCTACTTGATAGTAGGAGGAAATATTTTCTTCCCATTGAGATGTATCGTAATCTTCCTCGTCAATAAATTTCTGTACCGGCTGTACGTTACCGCTGTCAATCATCTGCTTCGTACCAGCTTCAAAAATCTGCGTTACTGCCGGTGCATCTTCTGTACCGGCGACAGTTTTTAGTTTTGTCAGAGACTCTTCATAAGAGCCTTGGTAGACTGGTTTAACTGTATATTTGTCTTGCGACTGGTTGTAATTATCCACAATTTCATTAACGCTAGCTTCTAGTTCTCCACCCATTGCATGCCAGAAAATGATTTCCGTCTTGCCATCCTCTGTTGTTCCGCTTGCAGATTCTGTGCCCGAACAAGCTGTTAGAAAAAGGACAAATAAAACAGATAGGCTAATTAGCAGTTTTTTCATGATCAAACCTCTTTCGTTTTTATTTGAGTGCACCTTGTGTAAGACCTTTTTGTAATTTTTTCTGCCCGGCGAACAACAGTATTAAAGTAGGCAGTATGATGATAACAACACCAGCCATGACGACTCCCCAATCCGAAGCAATCTCTTGTGTTTGCAGCTGTTTAAGTCCGATTTGGACCGTCCGAGCTGACTCAGTGTTCGTAACAAGGAGCGGCCATAAATACATGTTCCAGTTTGTCAAAAAACTGTAAATGCCCAAAGTAACTAGACTTGACTTGCTGACAGGCAGAATAACGTTCCAAAAGAATCGAAACCTGGAAATACCAGCGACTTGAGAAGCCTCGTAAAGCTCCTGCGGTATTGTTTTAAAATGCTGGCGCAACAGGAACGTACCGAATGCCAGTGCAAAGAATGGGATGGTCAAACCGACATAATTATTCGTCCATCCAAGACTTTGAACAGTCATGAAGTTTGGAACCATGGTTGCTTCCCAAGGAATCATCATGGTCGAGATGAACAGGAAAAATACAAGGTCCCTGCCCTTGAATTTCATGAAAACGAAAGCAAACGCTGCTAAACTGCTTACGAGCAGCTGACCAATCATAACAATTGCTGACGTTGCAAAGCTGTTGATCAAATATGTGAGCAGCGGAACCTTCTCAAATACTTCCACATAGTTTGTTAACGAAAAGCTGCTAGGCAGCAGCTGCCCATCCAGCACTTCCTCGCCATCCATGAACGAAATACTGAAAGCGTAGAAAATCGGAAACATCATGACAGCGGCGCAGATAATCAGGACAGTATACAGGCTGATGCGTTTTGTGCTGGTCATTGATAGTGCACCTTCCTTTCGCCTAACTTAAACTGAAGCACGGTTAACACTAGAACACAGAAGAATAGGATAACAGCTTGTGCACTTGCCGATCCGACATCGTTATTAATAAAGGCATCCTTATAGATGGAGTAGACAATTACATTCGTTGATTCCACAGGTCCGCCTTTCGTTAGAATATCGATTTGACCGAATGTCTGGAAAGCATTAATGAAGGACACGGTTATGATAAAGAACAAAGTTGGTGACAGCATAGGCAGTGTAATGCGGCGCAGCTGATAAAAATAACTTACCCCCGCAACTCGCGCATTCTCATATAGATGAGGATCAATATTTTGCAGACCGCCTAATATAATTAGATATGCGAAACCAGTACTCATCCAGATGGTGGAAAGAGAGACGGCCAGCAAAGCGTAATCTGGGTTTTGCAGCCATTGAATAACTGGTAAGCCAAGCCACTGGGCAATCTTGCTGAACACCCCGATTGATGGGTTGTACATAAACATCCAGATGACACTGGATGCTGCTACACTCATCCCCATCGTCGAAGAAAAGAAAGTCCGGAAAATGCCTATTCCCATAATCTTCTCACTGGTCAGCAATGCTAGGAAAAGGGCCAGTATGATAGTTGCTGGAACTGTGAATAGCACAAACAGAACGGTAGCTTTTATACTGCTATGAAAACTATCAGAACTAAAAATATATTGATAGTTTTCCAGACCGGCAAATTCAAATGGACCAATCTGATCTGCTAGAAAAAAGCTTAAATATATGGTGCGAAACATTGGATAAAAAACAAAGACGCCGAACAGTATGATAGAAGGCAATAGATAGAGCCAGCCTTCAAGAAATGCAAATCGACTCTTACTTGGCTGCTGTTCCTCTGCTGGAACAGACTGCAGTTCGCGGGCGGCATTCATCTAAGCACCTCTCTGGCTGACTGAGTCGGCTGAACTTCATTAGAGGTCCAAAGCAGCCTTCCTTTGTCTTGAGAAAACAGATGGATTGAATTTAAGTCAAAACGAATTGGAATCTGATCTCCAACCGAAAATTGCCATTGGCCGTTCCAACGGGCAATCCATTGCTTCTTCGGATCATCCATGATAAATGTGATAAGCGTCTCTGTACCGAGGATTTCTGTATTAACGACTTCCACAACCACATCTGCTTGCTCGGGTGCAGAGAAGTGAATATGCTCTGGCCGAATGCCGAATAGTACCTGCTTGCTAGCTTCTTTGCTGCTGCTTTTCATCGGGTTAGGAAGTGTGCACTGCTGTGACAGATAAATGCTGGCTGGATTTATTCCCGCAGCCATCACATTCATGGCAGGAGATCCAATAAATGTTGCTGTAAAGGCATTGGCAGGATGGTTGTATATGTCAAGCGGTTTGCCGATCTGCATGACCTGGCCTTCATGGAGAATCATCATGCGGTCGGCCATTGTCATTGCTTCTGTTTGATCGTGTGTGACGTAAATCATTGTAATTCCTAACTTACGCTGAATTTGTCTGATTTCTGAACGCATGCGAGCACGAAGCTTGGCATCTAAATTAGACAGCGGTTCATCCATCAGGCAAAGAGGCGACTGTGTCACAATAGCTCTTGCCAAGGCGACACGCTGTCTCTGACCGCCTGACAGCTCGCGAGGCTTTCGTTTTAGATAGTCAGCCAATCCAAGCATTTCAGCAGCTTCTGTACAACGATGCTGTTGTTCTTCACGTGATATTCTCTTTGTATGTAAGCCAAACATAATATTCTGTTCCACATTCAAATGCGGATACAGGGCATAATTTTGAAAGACCATGGAAAGATTTCGTTTATTTGGAGGTGCATGATTCATTCGTGTTCCATTCACGAATAAGCTGCCATCTGTGATTGGTTCCAGTCCAGCTATCATGCGGAGGATGGTGCTTTTTCCGCAGCCAGAAGGACCAACCAGCACGAAAAATTCACCTTGCTCCAGTTTTAAATCGACTTTTTCAATGACATTTTTCTTGCCATCATAGGACTTCTTTAATCCGGCTAGCTCTACATGTGCCATAATCTGCTCCTTCCTGAAGGTCATTATTTAGAACAATTACACTATAACTGGTGAAAGTTGAGCATTCGTGAAGGGTTCGTGAAAATTGATTTACATATAGGAGGTCAAGGTGGATTAATTTTACATAATGTGAACAATCCCAATAAAAAAAGTCTTGCAGGCATTTGCCTGCAAGACTTTTTGCTTGCGGTTACTTTTTACGAACTGCTCTTAAAATTAAGCTTAGGACAAACACGAAGATGATTGCTCCGATTAGAGCTGGAATAATCGCGATGCCAGCTAAGTCAGGGCCGAAATCTCCGAAAATCAAACCACCGAGCCAAGCACCGATGATACCGGCAATAATATTACCAATAATTCCGCCTGGCACATCACGCCCCAGAATTAATCCGGCAAGCCAGCCGATAATACCGCCGACGATAAGGTATAAGATAAAACTCATTATAATTACCTCCAGTGTTAAGTAACTAGTTTTCTTCTGTAACTAGTAATAGCTTTCCCGACGAACACAATTCGCAAACCTCCTTTGTTACTGCTATAAAGGGAAATACCTTGATGATTTACATGTTTTTAAAAATAGCTCCATCATTCTACACAGCAACTCAACATCACCTTAATAATAAGCCGTTATAGTTAAAGTACAGAAATCGTTCTATTTATAAGCAATGATGACAATCCAGATACTTACAGGGAGATGATCTGAATGACAAATCAGTTTAATCCGTCGTATGAGTCAGTAGCTGCAAGGTCGCTTGCTAATCAGTCGTTACCAAAGAGCAGTCTACCCGTCATCGCACACCGCGGAGCGTCCGGATTTGCACCAGAAAACACGATTGCAGCCTTTGATTTGGCAGTCGAGATGCATGCTGATTATATTGAGTTGGATGTGCAGATGACAAAAGATGGTCAGCTTGTTGTCATTCACGATACCTCCATTAATCGCACTAGCGCAAATGCACCGGATGAAACTGTATATGTGAGGGATTTATCGTATGCTTCGCTGCAGTATTTTGATGTCGGTGCTGCTTACGATGCCATGTATGAAGGTGAGCGTGTACCGCTGCTGGAGGATGTAATTAAAAGATATAAAGGGGAAACCAAGTTTCTAATTGAACTGAAGTCTCCGGAACTGTACGATGGTGTCGAAGAAGTAATAGCAGAGACGCTGGAGAAAAATGAACTGGCTAATGTTTTGCATGCAGAAGTAATTTTGCAATCTTTTAATTTTGGGTCAGTCGCTTACTTGTCACAGCTTTTGCCACATGTCCCGCTCGGTGTGCTGACATCACGAAGTGCGGATCTTACAAATCGGAAACTGGATAAGATATGTACGTACGCTGATTATGTAAATACACATTTTACTAACGTAACACAAGACGATACACTGGTTAGCAGAATTCATTCACGTAATATGCGGATCATGCCGTGGACTGTGAGAGCACCTGGTGAAGTGCAGCCGCTTATACATGCTGGTGTAGATGGTATCATTACAGATTATCCTAATTATGTGAAATAAGGTAAGGAGACCTGAATCGTGAAGGTCTCCTTTATCTTTGTTATCTATTTTGAACGAGTCGAAGCAATTCAAATGCTCTGTCTCCAGCTATTGCTGCGAGATCCTCCCAGTACTCGTCGCGTTTTAAGTCGAGTTCAACAATTTGCTTGGCTAAATCCAGGGCTTCCTGTTCATTTGCCACCTGTCATGTGCTCCCTTCTGTGAGTTCCTTCTTCTTTATAAATGCAGTATATAAATAACCGCATCCAGATGCATTAAACATGTCAGTGATGTTAACGAGGTTTTTAGTTGTTTGTTAGGTTTCCTTACATAACGCTAGGAGTATTTACAAATTACGGTATAATGAGCTGTAACAGCACAGGATGATGAGGTGAACAGATGAGTAACGAGCCTTCTTATAAGAACAGGAAAGTAATCACAATAGGTATTGTGAGCGAGCTGACTGGTCTTACAGAGCGTAAGATACGTTATTATGAAGAACGCAAGCTCATTTTTCCAGAACGTTCAGCGAAGGGAAATCGCAAGTACTCTTTTTCAGATGTAGAGCAGCTGATTGATATCGCCAACAAAAGAGAAGAGGGTGTGCAAACTTTCGAGATTCGTCAGCAGATGCTAAGAGATAAGAGAAAGGAAGCGGAAAGAGAAAGCCGCCAGCAAATGCTTCGCGGACAAATCAACGCCCGCTTTGGGATACAGAGAGAATAGATGTGTACGTATGTGTTGGGAGGCCTTGTACACAGAAAAGCCGGATGATGTTCATCCGGCTTTTTATGCTGTTTAAATACAGCCAGAGCTCGTTCTCTTTGTTGTTTACAGTCCACTATCGGCGCGGGATCTGTACCGACGACACAGTGATGAAGTGTACAGGATGTTCCCTTATTTTCAAAGCAAATGACAAAATCCTTTAATGTCTGATAATAATATTCGTATCGATGAGAAAATCCTGTATTTAAATGTGGAGTTACATGGAATAAAAGCCATATGTTGTCGCCTTCTGCAGCTTGATCAAGCGCTTGTTTGAAAGTGTGGTGTTATCAAGTAACCGTAAATATTTGCGATACCATACAGCCAATGTTGTCAAAATGTTCCTGTTATCCTGTTTTGCAATATTATCCTTTACGCTAGTACATCAAATGTGTGTGATTTTTCGCTAAATTGTAAATTATTATTGACAATCTATTCTTTGGAAGGTAAAGTAACAAACAGATCAACACAAACGCATAATGAAATTCTTATCAAGAGTGGCGGAGGAACAGGTCCTGTGAAGCCCAGCAACCAGATCAGATGATCTAGGTGCTAATTCCTGCAGCCGGTAGGCAATACCGGACTGAGAGATAAGAGAATCGCTGCATACGTATACGGTGCGCTTCTCTTATTCAAGAGAAGCGCTTTTTTAATGTAGTTGATAACAGCTAAGAAAAGGGGATAAAAACATGAAAAAAATCTTAAGCTTCGGACTAATTGGATTATTAGCATTATTTTTAGCGGCATGCGGCAATGACACTTCTGGTGCACTAGCAGAGGACGAAATCTTGGTAGGGGCTACGGGCGGACCGCATGAACAAGTGATGGAAAAGGTAAAAGAACTTGCAGCTGATGAAGGAATTGAAGTAGAGATCAAAACGTTTAACGATTACAATACACCAAACAGTGCTTTAGATGAAGGAAGCCTGGATGCCAACAGTTATCAGACGTTGAGCTTCCTGGAAGATCAGAAAGAAAATAAAGGCTATGAACTAACGGAAGTATTTAAAACACTAACATTTCCAATGGGTATCTACTCTGAAAAAATTAAAGGCATTTCAGAACTAAAAGAAGGCGATAAAATCGCTGTACCAAATGATCCAGCAAATGAATACCGTGCATTAAAATTGTTTGAACAAGCCGGTGTGTTAAAAGTTGATCCGGAAGCAACGAATACAGCAACTGCAAAAGACGTAGTTGAGAATCCGCTTAATCTGGAAATCGTAGAATTGGATGCAGCACAATTGCCAGCGCAATTGGAAGAAGTTCAAGCAGCAGCCATTAATACAAACTTCGCAATGGGTGCAGGATTAACAATTAAAGATGACGCCATTTTTGCTGAAGATATCGAAAACAATCCGTGGTCTAATTACTTTGTTGTTCGAACAGCTAATAAAGATGATGAGATTGTGAGCAAGCTGAAGGATATCTATCAGTCTGACGAGATGAAGCAATTTGTAGAAGAAGAATTCAACGGATCTGTTGTTCCAAGCTGGTAAGGGGGAAGTAAATTGATTGAATTAAAGAATGTAACCAAAACCTTTACCACTGGCAAGAAAACAGTGGAGGCATTGAAAGATGTCTCCCTAAAAATTAAAAAAGGTGAGATCTATGGCGTGATCGGATTCAGCGGAGCGGGGAAAAGTACCCTGATCCGCTGTACTAACTTACTGGAACGTCCGACCGAAGGAGAAGTACGTATAGATGGAATAGATCTTACAAAGCTGAAAAAAGGGCAGCTACGTAAAGAGAGAAGCAAAATCGGTATGATCTTCCAGCATTTCAATTTGCTTACGACAGCTACTGTGTACGAGAATGTAGCTCGTCCGCTGAAGCTTAGTAAAGTTCCAAAACACGAAATCACCGAGCGTGTGAAGAAATATTTGAAAATTGTCGGTCTGGAAGAAAAGCAACATGTATATCCAGCTCAATTATCAGGCGGACAGAAGCAGCGAGTTGCAATTGCTCGAGCGCTTGCTCAGGAACCAGAGGTCTTGTTAAGTGATGAAGCAACGAGTGCGCTGGATCCGAATACAACATCCTCCATTTTAGAGCTGCTGCTGCGTGTGAATAAAGAATTGGGAATTACGATTTTCTTAATTACCCATGAACTGGATGTTATTCAGCGTATTTGTGATCGCGTAGGTGTGATGCATCAAGGAGAGTTAGTCGAAGAAGGTTCAGTCATTGATGTATTCACAAAACCACAGCATCCGCAGACAAGAAACTTTGTCTTTGACGATGCGAACTTCAAAGTTCCGGATAGCGTCAAGAAAGGACTTAGCGCAACAGGGCGGATTATTTCGCTTACCTTTATTGGAAGTTCTTCCAGTGAGCCTTTCCTTGCATCAATTACGAAGAAATACGATGTTGTTCCAAGTATATTAGCAGGTGGAATTGATCAGCTGAAAGAAAACTCTGTTGGGAAACTGCTCATTCATCTGCAAGGTGATGCTGCTGAAGTTGAGAAAGCTATCTCTTATTTAGAAGAACGTGAGATAACGGTTGAGGAGGTGGCGTCATGATTGCGGAATTTTGGACAGAGTGGGGTGCTGATATTACACAAGCACTTTGGGAAACCATTTTGATGACAGCCATCCCATTGGCAATATCAATTATCATCGGACTTCCTTTAGGTATTTTGCTCGTAATGACACGTAAAGGCGGTCAGGCAGAAAATCGGACATTTTATTCAATTACAAATGCGATTATAAATGTTATTCGTTCTATCCCATTCATTATCCTTCTTTTCCTATTGATTCCGGTAACGCGGTTTGTAGCTGGAACAACAATTGGGGTTGAGGGTGTTATTCTGCCTCTTGTAGTTTATACAGCACCTTATATTGCTCGTTTAATGGAATCTGCACTGCTGGAAGTGAACAAAGGCGTTATAGAAGCGTATGAGTCGATGGGTATTCCTACAATGAAAATAATCTGGAGTGTTATTGTCAGAGAAGCGCGCTCTACTATAATTCTTGGTTTGACAATTGCTACGATTGGTTTAATTGGAGCTACAGCAATGGCAGGCCTTGTTGGTGCCGGAGGACTTGGTGATTTGGCTTATCAATATGGTCATTTACGATTTGAGCCTGTCGTCATGTATGTGGTTATTATTGTTCTAATTGTACTTGTACAGGCGATGCAAACACTAGGTAATATCTGGGCAAGGAATTTGCGAAAAGATTAATATGGTAAGAAAAAAAGCACGCTTGGCTAGTCCGAGCGTGCTCTTCATTTTTAGAAGAAGATATTTAAGATGGCATACATTAACGCACCTAAGCAAGCAGTAATTGGTAATGTGATAACCCACGTAATGACCATACGCTTAGCAGTTCCCCAGTTAACTCCTTTACGACGGTGTGCAGATCCTACCCCCATAATAGAAGAGGAAATAACATGCGTCGTACTTACTGGCAAGTGGATAAATGTTGCACCAAAGATAATGAATGCTCCAGTTATATCGGCAGCTACACCGTTTACTGGACGAATTTTCATGATCTTACCGCCAACTGTTTTAATAATCTTCCAGCCGCCGATAGAAGTACCAAGTCCCATTGCAGTCGCACAGGATGCTTGCACCCAGAGCGGTATCTCGCTGGATGTATGAAGACCTGCAGTAATTAAGGCCATCGTGATAATACCCATCGCTTTCTGCGCGTCGTTCGTACCATGGGTAAACGACTGAAGTGCAGCTGTTAAAATCTGTACCCGACGGAAGTTTTTATTTGTCTTCGGCAAGTTTTTCTCCCGGAAGATGAGTTTGATGATGTTATATAAAATAAAACCTACAACAAAAGCAAGGATTGGAGAAAGAATCAATGCTTCTAAAATCTTAATAAAACCGCTTCCGTTTAAAGTAGCAAATCCGCTGGAAGCAATGACTGCCCCAGCTAAAGCACCGATAATAGCGTGCGAGGAACTGCTCGGTATCCCGTAATACCAAGTAATTAAGTTCCATGCAATTCCGGCAATCAGAGCTGCTAAGATTACCACAGATCCATTTACAATATTATCAGGGTTGGCGATATCACTTGTAATCGTCTTTGCAACTCCAGTAAAAGTCATTGCGCCGACGAAATTCATGATAGCTGCCATAATAATTGCATGTTTTGGTTTTAAGGCCTTAGTAGAAACAGATGTTGCAATCGCATTGGCTGTGTCATGAAATCCGTTGATGAAGTCGAAAGCAAGAGCAAATATGACGGTTAGAATGGTGATGATTAATAAAACATCCATTGGTTATCCCTCACGCATTCTTCATGATAATGGTTTCAAGATTGTTTGCTACAGATTGGCAGCTATCTGCAATTTCTTCTAAGATATAGTAAAGCTCTTTGTATTGAATGACCTTAATCGGGTCTTTTTCATTTTGGAAGAGCTGTTTCAAAGACTTACGGAATACCGTATCGCAGTTTTGCTCATGCTCTTTAATCTTAATTGCATGTGCTTGAATATCTTTTAGTTTATTTTGAGAAAGCAATTCAATTGTCGTCATAATTTCTTTAGCGCAAGAGCGTATTTCACTTGAAAATTGATCAATATAGCTGTCAGAAGAATAAATACCATAGGTATCCATCATCCCAGAGAATTCTTCCATCCCATCAAGCACATCGTCTAGACTGTTTGTCAGCTGCAGGATATCTTCTCGCTCGATAGGTGTGATAAAGGCATGGTTCAATTCTTTAATGATTGTATGTACAAGCTGGTCACCTTTTGTTTCATATTCCTTCAGCTTATTGGAGAACTCAGAAAGGGTAGCTTCGTCCTTCACTTTATATGTAACGAAGTAATCTGCAGTATTATCAATATTCTTTGCAATATCGGTAAGCAGCAAAGAAAATTTGTCTTGTTTCTTCTTGAACATTACTTAACCTCCGAATGGTGTTTGAATAAGTTACTTTAAGGGAACAGGAAATATTAATTTTTTGTAAACTATCCCTAAAAGATTGTAAACTTTTTATTAATAATTATCAACGACTTCGCTTGATTTTTGTCGAATGAGGTACATACTGCCACTATTTGTTATAGTTGTATAGAAGGGGTGAAATTATGCAAATATCTATTACTAAACCAGCTTCAAACTGGTTTATTCAAGAAATGGACCTTGAACCCGGCAGTGCAGTACGTTTCTATGTGCGTTATGGCGGATTTGGGGGAATTAAAGAAGGTTTTTCACTTGGAATATCTGCAGAACAGCCAAATGATCCGATTTCGAGTATGGAAGTACAAGGTATTACTTACTTTATTGAAAGGTCGGATGCATGGTATTTCGAAGGTGTAGACTTGAGTGTTAAGTATTCACGTAAATGGGATGATATTCAGTACGATTATCCTGCCCATAGCTAAAAAATAAGCAAAAGCCGCTCCGGCTTTTGCTTATTTTTTTTCTCGGACTGAAAGTAAAGGATGTACTTGATCTTTTATACCGGTCATTCCAAGCAGAGCTAATAGAATCCGCTGCGGACCGTAAAAAGCGTCTGTTGAATCATAAAACTCTGCTAGTGTATGATGCCCGCCGCTATTCCCGCCACCGCCGAGAGTGAGAGCGGGGATTCCAAGGCTGATGGGCACATTGGCATCTGTGCTGAGCGGATCCTCCATGGTAACTTCTATACCAAGAACCTCTGCTGCACGCAGTGCAATTTGGCGAATAGGAGTATCTTCGACCTGGCTTCCAGCTGGTCTGTCCCCGACAAGTTCTGCTGAAACAGTAATACTGCCTGGCTGCCCGCAGGCTTCACTTTCCTTTTGGGCTGCTTCGTGAATAAGTGCTAATGCATTTTCCTCCAACTCCGTAAGTGCTTGGCTGGAAACAGAACGCAAATCAAGCTGGAAGCCTGCATCCTGGGCAATTGTGTTAATCGATGTACCGCCATGAATTGTTCCTACATTATACGTTGTTTTCGGTTCCTGAGGTACAGTCATAGCTGCCAATGCAGCAATAGCACGTCCGGCTGCATGGATGGTACTTGAGCTGCCAAAATCTCCAAAGCTATGTCCGCCTTTGCCTTTAAATGTTACGTTATATCGCTTGCTGCCGACGCCGCAATAAATCAAGTCGCCAGGAGCTCCTGGTTCTACAGAGATAAAGCCATCCACATTTGTGTTTTCTCGGAAGAACGCCTTCATTCCGCGAAGATCGCCTAAACCTTCCTCTCCGACATCTGCAAGAAAGATAATATCTCCTTCTGTCTCAATCTTATTATCGTCCAGTGACCGCAGTAAGGTAAGAAGTACAGCCAAGCCTCGGCCGTCGTCTCCAATTCCTGGCGCATAAACGATACCATCCTTTACATGGGCGGCAACATTGGTTCCGGAAGGGAAGACAGTATCCAGGTGGGCAGCAATAACAACAGACGGACCATTCCCTGTGCCTTTACGAATACCATATACATTTCCTTCACTATCCGTTTTCAGATTCTCCAAGCCGAATTCCGCCAGTTTGTCTTTGAGAAAAGCAGCGCGATTCGCTTCGTGAAAAGGAGGAGCTTCCACTTCCGTTATTTCAATCTGATCTTTCGTTGTTGCCTCATTATCCTGTTTAAGGAAGAAAAGTGCATCTCGGACTTGCTGCAAATTCAAGAGCTGTTCAAATTCCTTGGCGAATATTGGACGAGTTGGGTGCATAGATATCCCTCGCTTTCCTTTATATACATGCACTGTATCATAAAAACATAATTTACTGACAATTTAAGTGCATAAAATAGTTAAAAAGAATTGATTCGTTCTAATTTTATATTTACAAGACATAAGATGTTATGTAGAATAAATGCATAGAAATGAATAATTATAGATTTTAATGCAAGTTTACTAAATAGATAGAAAAGGGAGATAGACAATGAAAACAGTTAAAAAGCTTATCGCAGTTACTGGACTTTTTAGTGTTCTATTTTTAAGTGCATGTGTATCCAATAATGAATCAAGCGGTTCAGGCGAGGAGACACTTACTTTCGGTACAGAAGCAACATTTGCTCCTTTCGAGTCCATGAAGGGTGACGAGGTTGTCGGATTTGATGCGGATTTGCTTGATGCTGTTATGAAAGAAGCTGGACTGGATTATGAATTCGAAAATACGGGGTGGGATCCAATGCTTGTTGGGGTAAAAGATGAATCACTGGCTGGAGGCGCAGCTGGTATCACCATTACGGATGAGCGTAAAGAAACGTATGATTTCTCTGCCCCTTATTTTGAAGCAATGCAAACTATTGCAACGACAGAAGGCACAGATATTCAATCAGCTGAGGACATTAAAGGCATGAAAATCGGCGTACAGAATGGTACAACAGGTGACAGTGCAGCCCAGCAGATTGTTGGCGAGAACAGCACAGACATTTCTAAATACGAGTCTTCAGCAGCTACCATGATGGCATTGCAGAATGGTGACGTGGAAGTGGTCATAACGGATAACGGTGTTGCACAGCATTATGTGAAAAACAATCCGGATGCCAATCTTACATTAATAGATGATAAAGATAGCTTTGAGCAGGAATATTACGGTATCTTACTTCCAAAGGGCAGTGAACATAAAGAAGCAATAGATGAAGCAATTCAAACGATTATGGAAAACGGGACGTACGAAGAAATATACCAAGAATGGTTTGAAGGCACACCTGATATCGAAGCGTTAGAAAGTGCACAGCCATAACTAGCTCCCTTATAGCGTAACGAAGATATCCGTTACGCTATATTTACGTTTTGTTTTATAAGTTATACTGAGGTGAGAGAAATGGATTTTAGATGGGAAATTGTTATTGAATATTTGCCTTTCTTTATGAGAGGACTCGGATATACAATCCTTGCATCACTGATAGGATTCGTCGTTGGCGCTATCATCGGTCTAGTTATTGGGATGGGTAAAAGTTTGTCCAATCCGATACTTAAATTGCCGTTCACTTGGTATGTGAATATTTTCAGAGGTACACCGCTGCTCGTACAAATTTTCTTAATTCATTTTGCAGTCATGCCTATTTTTATTAAGCCACCAGAACCATTGATTTCACTAATCGTAGCATTGGCGCTTAATTCAGCAGCATATATTGCAGAAATCTTCCGTGCCGGTATTAATTCCATTGATAAGGGACAGCGGGAGGCTGCCTACAGTTTAGGTATGAGTCATGCTCAAGTGCTGCGTCATGTGGTACTGCCGCAGGCGTTTAAACGAATGATTCCGCCGCTTGGAAACGAATTTATTGTACTTGTGAAAGATTCTTCCCTAGGTGCCGTTATTGCAGCTCCTGAATTGTTCTATTGGGGGAAAGTTGCAGTCGGATCTTATTCCAGAGTTTGGGAGCCATACTTGTCAGTTGCTGTTTTATATTTTGTTGTTTGTTTAGTATTATCATATGTACAGAGCTTTTTAGAAAGGAAGTATGCAACAGATGATCAGCGTAAAAAATCTAAAAAAGTCGTTCGGCGAGCTCGAGGTGCTGAAGGACATTAACGTCGAAATACAAGAAAAAGAAGTTGTCGTTGTAATTGGGCCATCCGGTTCCGGCAAATCTACCTTTATTCGCTGTCTCAATCGCATCGAAGATATAACGGATGGCCACGTTTATATAGAAGGAACAGATATATCCAACAAAAAAGTAAACATCAACAAAGTGCGGACGGATGTCGGCATGGTATTTCAGCAGTTTAATCTGTTTCCGCATAAGACGGTGCTGCAAAATATTATGCTGTCACCGATGGTTGTACGTAAATGGAAGAAAAAAGATGCAGAAAACAAAGCGTTGGCACTGCTGCGTAAAGTAGGATTAGAAGACAAAGCGGATGTATATCCCGATTCGCTTTCCGGCGGACAGAAGCAGCGTGTCGCAATTGCCCGTGCATTGTGCATGGAACCAAAAGTCATGTTATTTGATGAGCCAACCTCCGCACTTGATCCGGAGATGGTCGGGGAAGTCTTGGAAGTGATGAAGCAGCTAGCCCAAGAGGGAATGACGATGATTGTCGTTACACATGAGATGGGCTTCGCGCGCGAAGTAGGAGACCGCGTCTTGTTCATGGACGGCGGTTATATCGTCGAAGAAGCTGAGCCGGAAGAAATCTTCAGCAATCCAAAAGAAGAGCGGACACAGGCATTCTTGAGCAAAGTTTTGTAATTGTTCCGTATCGAATCAATAAGGAAAAGCAAAAGCGTGATTCCGGACTGACACATGAGCGATAAGCAATGTGTCAGTCCGGTTCTTTTGTGGAAAGGATAGCTTCCGAGGCAGTTAGTATAGCGCTGTTTTTTCTTTTCAAAAAAAGGTCGTCATATAACCTTACAAGTTTGCTGTCATGCAAGATTCCCTATGCTAAAGTTACATTAAGATTTTCGGGTAACAACGATTGTAACCAACAGGCAGCATTCGTCATGTTCTCGGTTAATCCCTCTCATTTGCAAGCAGGATGCATTGTTCGGCTTGTTCTATAGCTTGTACAGGTGATATGTTGCGTGGCATATCAGACTGTGCAGGCTTTTTTTTATGCATTTTGCAGAAAATAAGAAACTTGTGCTGGACATGCTGTGAATTTGTCATCATTTACCGGGCGTTTGCGTATGATGGGTTTATAGAAATGACAGGAGTGGCGCTATGTATAAATTAAAAGTCGTAGAAGCTAGTAAGATATTCAGACGTGACGGCCAGGAAGTGGTGGCTTTGCAGGAAACAACCATGCAAATCCCTGCGGGGCGTTTTGTCAGTATTATTGGCCCAAGTGGCTGCGGCAAATCGACACTCTTCAATATGATCGCTGGACTTATCAAACCAACCACTGGCGAAATTCTTTTAGACGATAAAAACATTGTCGGTAAAAGCGGTTATGTCGGTTATATGCTGCAAAAAGACTTGCTGCTGCCATGGCGGACGATTCTGGATAATATCATTCTTGGCTTGGAGATTAAAGGAGTGGCAAAGCGAGATGCGAGGAAAAGAGCATTGCCGCTTTTAAAAAGATATGGTTTGCAAGGGTTTGAAGATAACTATCCACCCGAGTTGTCCGGAGGGATGCGCCAGCGGGCGGCTTTGCTGAGAACGCTATTGTATGACCAGGATATTATATTGCTGGATGAACCGTTCGGAGCACTCGATGCACAGACGCGGCTGCAAATGCAGAGCTGGCTGTTGAAAATTTGGGAAGATTTTCAGAAAACAATTTTGTTTGTGACGCATGACATCGACGAAGCAATCTTTTTATCAGATGATATTTATGTGCTTTCCAAACGTCCTGGTAAGCTGAAGGCGAAGGTACATGTGGAGCTGGAGCGGCCGCGAGGAGAGGGGACCCTGCTGTCGGATGAATTTATCACACTAAAGCAAACATTGCTGGATTTGCTTAGAGAGGAACCAGATGAGAATGACACAGCCTGAGAAAAATCGATATATAGAAGATGAGAAAAAACGTCGGCAGCGGATGAAGCGGATTGTAATAGCGGGGCAGCTTAGTCTAGGTATTTTAGTAATTGTTTTGTGGGAAGTTCTTACTCGTTTAGGCGTTATAGATGCTTATTATTGGAGCAGTCCGAGTACCATCTATGAAACTGCTAAAGTTGCACTCTTGGAAGGAACCCTTTGGAGTGATTTAGTTTACACATCACTTGCAACACTGGCGGGCTTTGCCTCGGGTACTTTTTTCGGTTCGTTAATTGGGTTGTCCTTTTGGTGGTCTGCCTATTATTCCAGAATCTCAGAACCTTACTTGATTGCATTCAATGCTATACCAAAAATAGCCCTTGGACCTGTTATCGTTATCTTATTTGGCATCGGTTTTTTTTCAAAGGTGATGCTGGCCTTTTTGATGACAGTAATTGTTACCGCACTTGCAGCGCACAGTGGTATTAAAGCGGTAGATGAAGATTTGGAGAAGCTGCTGTATTCTTTGGGAGCAAAGCGCAGACATGTATTTACCAAAGTAGTTGTGCCGACCGCGATGCCATGGATTGTAAGCAGTTTGCGGATAAATATTGCTTTGGCACTGGCTGGCACGATTGTCGGAGAGTTTATTAGTTCCCGCCAAGGAATTGGACGAATGATCTTGTATGCTGGTCAGATTTTGGATATTGACCTTGTTTGGGTCGGAGTTTGTGTATTGTCCATTTTGTCGCTGCTTATGTACGCCGGGACAGTTAGTCTCGAGAAACTGCTGCTTCGCGGGCAAGAACCAAAACAATAGGAGGTGTCTGTATGAAAAGGTTCCGGTTATTAGGGATTCTGTGCGTAGCTGTTGTGCTAGGTATTCTTGCAGGGTGTACCGGAGGAGAAAAAGAAGAGAAGCTAAAAAAGCTGACGATTGCAGAACCGGTGCATTTGACGGGCTATCTGCCTTTGTACACAGCAATTCATGAAGGATACTTTGAAGAAGAAGGTCTGGATGTAGAAGTTGTTACAGCAACTGGCGGAGCACATGTAACAACAGTTGTGAGTGGGGATGCCTGGGGCAATATAGCTGGTCCAGATTCGAATGCTTTAGCGAATATAGACAGCAATGATCCAATCGTCTCTGTTGTCAATGTTGTGAACCGAGCTAATGTCTATTTAATGGCCGGCGGTGAAGCACCCCCTGCAGGCGCATCAGAAGAAGAGCTGGCTGCTTTTCTGCAAGGAAAAACGATTGCAGCAGGGCGTTTTGGAGGCAGTCCGAATCTGCTTACGCGCTACCTAATCATGGAACTTGGGTTAGAGCCAGGGAAGGATGTTCTGCTTGAGGAACCAGCGGATGCAAGTGCTGTTGTTTCCTTAGTGGAAAACGGGCAAGCAGATATTGCAAATGGAGCAGAGCCGCAAATCTATGATGGTATTGAAAAAGGTGTTTGGGGGGAACCTTTCTATGGATTCCCAAGTTTGGGTGATTATCCGTATTCCGTTATTAGTGTGAAGCAGTCTACGATTGAGGAAGATCCAGAAACTGTACAGAAATTTGTTAAAGCAATAACGAAAGCCTTACAAACTGTCAATGAAGATGAAGAAGTCGGAATGCGGGTATTGAAAGAGGAATTTCCGACAACAGACGAAGCAAGTCTTCAAGCCTCCTTGGACCGGGCATATGCAGATAAGCTTTGGAGTGAGGATGGATATATTACCGAAGAAGCGACCGATAAAACGATGGATGTTGTGACAAAGACAGGGGTCTATAAAGGAGACTATCAATACGAAGAGCTAGTCAATATGGAGTTTGTCGAAGCATTGGAATAATAAGGGCTGGCAACAAGATTGCCAGCTATTTTTTTGGAAACTTCCCAGATGCTTCACCATATAGTAGGAAGGGAAGAAGGGTTGTAATGCTGCTTAAAAGTTTCTACTGTGAAACTTTATTGATATAGTGCATAATAAAAGAAACAGAGATGGATAAGAGGAGGACAATGATGGACGGAAATGTTTTACTGGCTCTAGGTTTAACACTGATGGCTGGCCTCGCCACTGGCATAGGCAGCTTGATGGTATTTTTTACTTCTACTACAAATACGAAATTCCTATCACTCAGTCTCGGTTTTTCGGCTGGCGTGATGATTTATGTCTCGATGGTTGAAATATTCGTCAAAGCAAAAGATTCCCTAACAGGTGCAATTGGCGCACAAGCGGGCAACTGGGCTACAGTTGGTGGATTCTTCGGCGGAATGCTCCTTATTGCTCTAATTGATAAATTAATTCCCAATCAATCCAATCCGCATGAAGGCAAAAAAGTGGAAGATATGGATGATCAAACGCACAATCAGGCCTTGCTCAAAATGGGAACTTTTACGGCACTCGCAATTGCTATTCATAACTTCCCGGAAGGTATCGCTACTTTTACGTCTGCCTTACAAGACCCTTCATTGGGAGTAGCTATTGCCATAGCGATTGCTATCCATAACATACCAGAGGGGATTGCTGTTGCAGTTCCGGTATACTTCGCCACCAACAACAAAAAGAAAGCATTTGGTCTTTCTTTTTTGTCCGGCCTTTCAGAGCCTTTAGGTGCCGTTCTTGCTTTCCTTATTCTAATGCCATTCTTAAATGACGTCATGTTCGGTGTGATCTTCGCAGCGGTAGCAGGCATTATGGTCTTCATTTCACTAGATGGTTTGCTGCCAGCAGCGAAAAAATACGATGAAGGACACACATCTATTTACGGATTAATCAGCGGTATGATGGTAATGGCTGTAAGTTTACTTTTATTTATTTAATTTTGAGAATCGTCTGCTTAAGCGGGCGGTTTTCTTTGTGTATAATAGGAAGAAACAAGAGGAGGTGCCTTCGTGGGGAGTAAGTTAGTAGAGAATAGCAAGAATGTCCTGATCAGCAGTTTGGCGCTGAAGAAAGAAGAAACATTGCTTATTGTAACAGATGATAGCAAGAAAGAACTGGCAGAGGCGTTGTACGCAGCTGGCAGGTCAATTGGCGCCGAAACGCTCATGCTTGTGATGCAGGACAGAGAGAAGTCAGGAGAAGAGCCTCCAAGCGGCGTGGCAGAAGCAATGAAACATTGCGATGTAGCTGTATGTATTACGGAGCATTCCCTAACACATACAACAGCCAAGAAAGATGCAGCAGCAGCGGGTGTTCGCGTCGCAACGATGCCAGGCATTACATATGATATGTTTCTGGAAGGAGCTATCAGCGCTGATTACGATACAGTGGAAAAAAGGACATATCATGTTTCACAAAAATTGGATCAAGCACAAAAGGTTACCATATCCAAAGATGGGGAAACGCTAACCTTTTCTATTCAAGGACGGAATGGTGTAGCTAGCACAGGCGTTTACCGTGAAACTGGGCAATCGGGTAATTTGCCTTCTGGAGAAGCTTATATTGCACCGCTGGAAGGGACAGCATCTGGCCATATTTGGATTGACGGCTCCATTTCTGGTTTGGGGAAAGCAGAAGAGCCAGTACTTCTTACAATCGTGGATGGACGTTTGACAGCTGCCAGCGGTCGGCAAGGAGAGAGGCTGCTTCACATGCTCGGGGAAGGCGAAGGACGCCATGTGGCTGAGTTTGGTATTGGTACCAATGATAAAGCACGAATTACCGGTAATGTATTGGAAGACGAAAAAGTATACGGAACCATCCACATCGCATTTGGCAGCAACAACACATTCGGCGGTACAATTGCGGCAGGCGTTCACATTGACTGCGTCGTAAAAGCACCAACTGTACATCTGGATGACTCGATTTTGATTGAAGCAGGCAATATGGTGAGGCAGGACCAATAGTCTTTTTAATCCGATAAATGTAATAAGCACCCTTTAGGCTGCACGTGTTTAAAACTAGTTCCTATATGTCTGCAGTTCTCCATTAGCATGAACTTCTCGCAAGGAGACTGTGGCCATGCTCGAGGAAAGCGGAGTAATATGCTGAAGTGGTCGTTCGTACACTGCATGTTTCTTAGCTTTTCTAACATTTCGCACAATAAAAGCGCTTACATTTTGTGCAACTGCCAAATAGTAATTACTGGAGAAACAAGGTAAAGTAAGAGTATACAATAAAGGAGGCGCTTACATTGGCAAAGCTACAGTTGAACGGTATCCAAAAGGTCTACGACAAGAACGTTACGGCGGTTGAAGATTTTAACTTAGAGATAGATGATAAAGAATTCATCGTGTTCGTCGGTCCCTCCGGTTGCGGAAAATCGACCACATTACGTATGATTGCCGGCCTGGAAGAAATCTCTGGCGGTGATTTCTATATAGATGGAGAACGAATGAATGATGTGCCGCCAAAAGACCGGGACATTGCGATGGTATTCCAGAACTACGCACTGTATCCGCATATGAACGTATACAATAACATGGCATTCGGCTTGAAATTACGTAAATACAAAAAAGATGAGATAGACAGACGTGTACAGGAAGCAAGCCGTATCCTTGGACTGACTGATTACTTAAACCGAAAACCGAAAGCACTTTCCGGCGGTCAGCGCCAGCGTGTTGCGCTTGGTCGTGCAATTGTCCGAGATGCAAAAGTGTTTCTTATGGATGAGCCGCTCTCCAACTTAGATGCCAAACTCCGTGTACAGATGCGAGCAGAAATCCAAAAGCTGCATCAGCGCCTTCAGACAACCACAATTTATGTTACACATGACCAAACGGAAGCAATGACCATGGCAAGCAGACTAGTCGTGATGAAAGATGGGGTCATCCAGCAAGTAGGGGCACCAAAGGATGTTTACGACAACCCTAACAATATGTTCGTCGGCGGCTTTATCGGTTCCCCTTCTATGAACTTCCTCAACGTTACTATTCAGGAAGGCAAGGCGAAGCTTGGCAATGTGACGTTCCAGCTTCCGCCGGCAAAACGGAAAATGCTGCAAGATGCAGGGTACGGCAATGGAGAAGTTGTGATGGGAATCAGACCAGAACATATTCACGATGCTGACTACGAAGAAAGTCTTGCACATGCACATGAAGTGGAAGCTACGATCGATGTAGTCGAATTAATGGGTGCGGAAAGCTTCTTATATGCAAGTGTTGAAGGAGAAGAATTTGTAGCTCGTGTTGATGCACGCTCGGATATTAAAGGAAAAGATAAACGCACACTCCTATTTGATATGGAACAAGTGCATTTCTTCGATAAAGAAACAGAAGGCCGAATTACAGCACCAAATGCTGCTTCGCAAGTATCCTGACTTTAAAAAGACTGTACCTACTCGGCGGTACGGTCTTTTTTCTGTTAAAATAAGTTAAATGAGCGGGGAGGTAATCAGATGGACAGAAGGTATCCGATTGGGCAGTTTAGTGTAGAAGGAGATATTTCAGCATTACAGACAAAACAATGGATAGAAGAAATAGAACAGCTTCCAAAACAGGTGAGTGAGCTGGTAAACAAGCTTTCAGACCTCGAACTGCAACGTACATACCGAGAACGAGGATGGAATATTAGGCAGCTTGTGCATCATTTGGCTGATAGTCATCTGAATTCCTTTGTACGTTTCAAACTGGCGTTAACAGAAGAAACACCTGTTATAAAACCATACGATGAGGCAAGCTGGGCACAGCTCCCTGATTATGAAATGCCTGTGCAGTCTGCTCTGGACTTACTTGCTTCCATTCATCGCAAATGGGTTGTGTTGCTGCATACGCTCACCCCAGCACAGCTTCAACGAACATTTATTCATCCGGAGACAAGAGAGGAAGTCAGCCTGAAAGAGAATATAGGCATCTATGCTTGGCATGGCCAACATCATTTGGCACATATTCATTTGGCTTTAAAAGATTAACCGAAAAAGCGTCTGGGACATAACTGTTTAAGCAATATAAAAATCCAAACAATACTGCAATTAAAAGCAGCATTGTTTGGATTTTTGCATTGTAAAGAAATATGAGAGCATCGCTTCGGAAATACACTCCGCTTTCCTGCGGGCGGCTGGGGAGCCTCCGTGTATTTCCTACGCTGATTTTTATTATGAGAACCCTTACTAGTGTAGAAAGAATACGTAGACTCCTCGAAAATAAAAAGCGATTTTCTTGTCGGCCTCTACTTCAAAAGCCATTCTTGTCCGACGATAACAGCTAAATTTGGAAAGTAGCAGCTGTCAGAGGGCTGCATGAAAAAGTATGGACCTAGTCATTGTTCGCTTTAAGGATGAATTAATCTTGTTTTGTCCCGCTCTCTTTTTTTATACAGAAAGGGTTTTACTTCATGCAGAGTAAGGAAATAACTAGTAGATACATAAAGGAGTGGATGACGGGATGGAAGCATCGCTGGATGGGAAAGTGGCAATTGTGACCGGAGCAGGCTCTGGTATCGGAAGAGCCGCGGCAGCTATGCTGGCGGCCAAAGGTGTGCGGGTAGGTCTTTTTGATAAGCATGCAGAGACCATAAAGGATGTGGCTGCTGCTATTGAGGCTGCAGGCGGATCAGCAATTGCCGCGACAGTCGATGTTACCGACACTGCACAGTTGAAACAGGCATTTAAACAAACGATTGATCAATTTGGAAAGCTGGATATTGTGTTTGCTAATGCAGGTGTTAATGGGACGCTTTCCCCGATTGAACATTTGCCAGAGGAAGACTGGGATCAGACGCTTGATATCAATGCGAAGGGTACCTTTCTGACACTTCAGAACGACATTCCTTACATGAAAGAAAAAGGCGGAAGTGTTATCATCACCAGTTCAATAAATGGTAATCGTACGTTTTCGGGCTTTGGTATGAGTGCTTATAGTGCCTCCAAAGCAGCACAGACAGCTTTCGGGAAAATGGCTGCACTCGAGCTGTCGTCATATGGTATTCGTGTGAATGTCGTATGTCCAGGAGGCATTGAGACGAACATCGAGGAACGAACAGAAAAAGATACAGCGCATTTAGCGGAGATAGAAATTCCGAAAGTTTTCCCTAAAGGACAGCATCCGCTTAAAGGAGAACCTGGGAAGCCGGAGGATGTAGCGTCCATCGTCTGTTTTCTAGCATCAGACGCAGCTGGTCATATGTCAGGAAGTGTTCTATATGCTGACGGAGCGGAAACACTGCTGTAGCCATGTGCAATCAGATGATTAATAGGAGGAGTACAAGTATATGCATGATGTAATTATTATTGGCGGCGGAATCGCAGGCGTACAAGCTGCCATCCAATTTGGCCGATATAAGCGGGATGTCCTGCTGCTGGATAAACCAAATGATGGGAGATCACATTGGTGTCAAAGCTACCATAACTTAATTGGCTGGCCTGATGGCGTATCAGGGAATCATCTGCTGGAACTCGGGCGAAAACAAATAGAAGCTTATGGGGGTATTCGTGTCGAGCAGCAGGAGGCCGTGGAAGTGGAGAAATGGAAACACGGATTCACAGTTAAAACTGCTGACGGGCAATCGCATGATGCAGCATTGCTTTTGTTTGCTACCGGGATAACAGATCGGATTCCAGTTAAAGATTTGTATCCATTGCTTGGAACGGATGTATATGTTTGTCCTGATTGTGATGGATATGAGATAAGCGGCAAGCGAACGGTTGTCGCAGGTACTGGTGAAGCAGGAGCAGGATTAGCAGTGATGCTGACATATTGGTCGGATGATGTTATTTTCATTAATCATGAAAAAGAACCTGTGAGTGAGGAAACCTTTGAAAAGCTGAAGCTGCATTCCATTGAATATTATGAGCAGCCTATTGAAGAGGTAGTGCTCGATGAAAGTGGCGGATTAGAAGGATTTTGTCTGACAGATGGCGAGAAGCTATGGGCGGAGAAGGCATTTGTCGCATTCGGAAAGAACCGGGTGAATAGTAATATGGCAGCATCTTTAGGTGTGGAGCTTCATAAAAACAATCATATTGAAAACAACCCCCGCACAAAAGAAACGAACGTAGAAGGTGTGTGGGCGGCCGGCGACGTTACTGTGCACTCGGAGCAAGTCAGCATTGCAATGGGAGATGGGATGCAAGCAGCGATTTGGATGCAAAAGAGGCTGCTGAAAATAAAGTGAATGAAAAAGACAGAGCGTTAGGCTCTGTCTTTTTGCTGTTCATATTTTTTTATCGCTTCCAGTACAAGTGTACTGTCTTGGGGCTGCCCGCTAATGCTGGCGAGAGTCGAAGCAGCACCTTCTGACTTGATACGCTCCTGTAACTCAGCTGCTTCATCATCATCAGCTGGATTGAAATGTAAGGCATAAGCAATCGTAGTCAGCAATGCATCAGCTGACTTCCCTTGCTCCAATAAAGCTAGAGCTGGATACACGAGTCTGTCTTTCGGACCAAGCTTACGGATTGGCCCGCGTCCTACACGCGTGACGAGATCCGAAATATATGGGTTTTGATAACGCTGCAGGATTTTTGTAATATAGTGGTTCAATTCGTCTTCCTGGAAGCCCCATTTGTCTTTCAATAATGCACTCGTTTCCTCTAAAGCATGCTTGGCTAATGTTAGAATCTCTTCATCTTTGATAGCCTCGATAATCGTACTATAGCCTTTAGCATACCCTGCATAGGCAATAGCGGCATGTCCTGTGTTAACAGTGAGCAGCTTTCTTTCAATATAGGGATCCAAATTATCGACAAAAGTGATTGCTTCGATAGCCGGAAGCTCACCTTGCCAATTTTTCTTCTCCACAACCCATTCAAAGTAAGGCTCCACTTGTACTGTCAGCAAATCCAGCTGTTCTTGAATTGGAACAATCCGGTCGACTGCTGCGTCACAGAACGATGTGTAGCTTTCAACTTGTTTCTTATCTTGTTCATCAATATGCGACATAACAAATTCGCTTAGTTGGCTGGAGCCGCGAATCATGTTTTCACAAGCAATTACATGAACTGTCTTTGGCTGCTTCGCACGCTGAACAAGTCCTTTTGCTATAACTGGTGCTACATGAGGCAAGATGGACGGCCCAACAGCCGTCGTAATAAGATCAGCTTCAGCAATCGCATTGACGACAGCTTCTTCTTCGGTAGTACTGTTCAAAGCGCTCACCCCGGTAATCGTCTCGGAATGTGCTTCTTCCTGCGCATAAACAACTTCATACTGCTGCTTCTCCTTCAAGGCAGAGATGATATCTGCATTGACATCAGCAAAAGTTACCTGGATATCGGCATGGGAGAGAAGGGCGCCGATAAAGCCTCGTCCGATATTGCCAGCTCCAATGTGTACGCTTTTCATTATGCATCCACCTCTGAGAACATATCTATGATCTCTTGTTTGCTTGTCGCGCTAACAAGCTTATCGATGTTTTCCTCCTCTGAGCAGACAATAGCAATTTGTGAAAGAATATCTAAATGTTCATTATTTTTACCAGCAATGCCGAAGACAAGTTTTACTTCATTTCCTTCAAATGTCACACCCTCTGGCGCTTGAATGACAGAGATACCGGAAGCAATTACTTCATCTTTAGCATCTTCAGTACCATGCGGGATAGCAACAAAGTTACCCATATACGTGGAAGTCAGTGCTTCACGTTCAATCATTTTGTCCACATAGGTTGCGTTAACATAACCATTATCCACAAGAATCTGACCGGCTTTACGAATGGCATCTTCCTGATTTGTTAATTTAGTGTTCATTAAGATATTTGCTTCTTGTAATACTTGCATAATTACCCTCCTAAGTGATCTGTGAATTGCTGGATGTGGGCAGTGAGCAGCTGCGCCAATTCCTTGCTGAGTGCTTCTTGATCTGCTGAGCGTATCAAAGGCTGGATATGCTCTTCTAATATGAGACTTGAGATCTTACTAAACAGCTCGTAACAGCTCAAAGGCAAATTGTCCGGTGCAGCAAGGATGAACAGGCGGTCTGCCTTCATCGCTCGATTATCCATCCCCATAATGGAAATAGGGGAGGATAGCGCCATCATCCAAAATGCAGGCTGTTCTATGTCATTGCTTCGGCTGTGATACAGGGCCATCCTTGTGTCGGGAATACCCATTCCGCCAAGCTCCTCACGGGTTTGCAAAAGCTCAGCGAGTGTTCCTCGTTCTTCGATAATCAACTGTTCAGCAGCCTGCTGGTCTATATATGCAAATAAACCAGTCTGGCTTTGATAAGCTTTATCGATGATAAATCGCTTCCACAATGTGCGTGATACTGCTGCCAGTGTCTGAAGTTCTGCCAGCTTTGGTTCAAAATTAGCTGTTTCCGTCCTTTTAGGTGCTGCTGTCTTGGCGGGTGTTATATGCTTTCGTTTCGTATAGATGGTTGGCAGCTCCTGCTGAATGAATGCATCCATCCGTTTCACATCCGGGGCGGGCAGCAGCGGATTAACATGCAAGTACGGTCTGTTAAATTGATCAAGGCTAATCGTCGATACGAGTAAGTCAAACTGGTCTGGCTCTAGTTCTTTTAATTCTAAGTAAGACGATAATGTGACCTGTGTAATCTCTGGGAATTCATTTTGCAATCTGCTAGCCAGCATTTTGGAAGTGCCAATGCCGCTGGCGCAAACAACTAAAGCGTGAAGCCGCTGTCTGCTGCGCTGCCGCTCAATTGCAGAAGCAAAGTGCAGCGCCAAGAAAGCCACTTCTCCTTGTCCAAAACGAAAGGCAGGAAAGACAGTTTCCAAAGCCTTATGAACTGCTGCAACTACTTCCTTGTAATCGTGTTCAATTTTCTCGGTGAGCGGATTATAAGTCTGAATACCTTCCCGCGCTCGGCTGATGGCGGGTTCAATATGCGCGAGCAGACTGTTGGTAAATGCTTCGTCCTTTTCAAGCTGCGGTAGCTTAGTGGAAGCAGCAACGAGCTGAATGAATGCTTGGACTTGCAGTTCGAATAATGGGTCAGAACGATGCATGGTTTCATTCCGTTTTGCACCTTGAATCTGAACAGCAATACAGCCGATTTCGGATGTGGAAAAGGTAAGAGATAAGTTAGTTTCCAATTCCCTGCTAAGTGCAGCGGCAATCGTATATTCTTCTGTTTTTTGTAAAGATGTCAGCAGCGGAGGGGAGAGGCTGACAAACTGCTCCTGTTTAATCCGCTGAATGGTAATACTGATATACGTGATGAGCGCTACATAAGCATTATCTGCAATCGAGTAAGACAGCTTGGCTATATGATCCATGACATACTTCTCGACTAACGTCATCTGCTGCTCTTTGATAAATTGCTGCAGAAACTGATGTAGGTTTCGTTCTTCATAATCGTTTGTGAATGGATAAATCGATGCTTGATCCAGCTGTTCCATTGTTAGCTGGACAAGCGCTTTTCGTTTTTCGTTTTCTTCGCCTTCCAACTCAACGCCGACACCGCGTCGTCTCGTGATAGTCAGCATGTACTCCGCCAGTTTTGCCTCCAAAGCATCTAAATAAACGGAAACGGCCGTTTTTGACAGCTGTACTTTGTTTGCCAAAAACGCGACTTTAACCGGCTCCGATGCTTTTATTAACAGAAAGAGTAAGTGAAGCAGTCTTTCTTCTTGGGTCGTATCTACTTCAACCGCTTCATGCAGCTGTTCCTGTAAGGCTTCCATCTGAGCAGACTCTCCTTCAACGCGAATGCCAGAACCAGTGACACGAAGTAAAGATAGTTCATACTCGGCAAGTGTCCGTTCCACCTGTTTCAATTCCCGGTGAATAGTTCGAGAGCTGACATGTAATAACTCTGCCAGCTCTCGAATGGAGACGAATTGGTGTCTGGAACGCAGCAATTGCAGGATGATTCTTCTTTCTCTGCTGCTAACCAATTCCAATCAAATCACTCCCTGTTTATTGGTGCTTCTTTAAATTCTCAATCAGTTCAGCATATTTCGGACTGTTCAAGAAGTTTTCGACGGAGATGTGCTCCGCATTTGGCTGTTTGTTACGTGCGCGATCTGTTAAATTCTTTTGTGTGATGACAATATCTGCATCGTCCTGAATGTTAGAGATAGCAGCATTGTCTACATGAACATCCAATCCTGCGTCTTTCATTTTCTTACGCAGAAGGGAAGCGCCCATTGCACTGGAGCCCATTCCAGCATCACAAGCAAAAGTAATCTTGTTTACATTGCTGTAATTGAAAGTCTCACTGCTATTGTCTGTATGTTCTGGAGCTGTATCCAAATTCTCAGCAGCATCATCTGCTGCACCGCCAGACTGGTTAATGCCAACTGCAGCTGCAGGCTTTGTGCCTTTCATTTCTTTTGATTTCGCAGTTGCTTCTTCGATGTCTGTTGCTGCTTTTTTACTGCTTTTCAGAATAACAGACGCAATGACAAATGATACGGCTGTGGCAACGAGAATACCTAATGCCAAACCGAGGTAATCACCTGGTTTACCAATTAAGAAGATAGCAATGACGCTCCCTGGTGATGCCGGTGAACCTAGACCAGCATTTAGTAAGCTGAAGGTAAGTGTACCTGATACACCACCGCCAATTGCTGCCACAATTAAAGCAGGCTTCATTAAAATATACGGGAAGTAAATCTCGTGAATACCACCAAAGAAATGGATGATAGCTGCACCTGGTGCAGAAGCTCGAGCGCTGCCTCTACCAAATAGCATATATGCAAGCAATATACCCAGACCAGGTCCAGGGTTTGTTTCTAGTAGGAACAGGATTGATTTACCTGTCTCAATTGCTTGTTCCGATCCAATAGGTGTAAAGATACTATGGTTGATTGCGTTGTTTAGGAACAACACTTTTGCTGGTTCAATCAAGATATTAACAAGCGGCAGAAGGCCAAGTCCTACAAGCCAGTCTACCCCAGAAGCTAAAGCATCTGTTAAGCCCTCAATTAGCGGACCAACAAAATAGATAGCGCCAATTGCTAAAGCACCACCGATAATACCGGCAGAGAAGTTGTTAACGAGCATTTCGAAACCGGAACGTACTTTGCTCCCAATGTACTGGTCAAAGAGCTTGATGGCGTACCCGCCAAGCGGACCCATTGCCATTGCTCCTAAGAACATCGGTGTATCCGGTGAACCTACAATTGCACCCATGGTAACAATTGCCCCGACGACCCCGCCTCGAATATCGTGTACAAGACGACCACCGGTGAAACCGATTAGTAAAGGTAAAAGATAAGTAATGGATGGATCTACAATTGCTGCGATTGTTTCATTAGGAAAATATCCATCAGGAATAAATAAAGCAGTAATAAGACCCCAAGCAATAAATGCGCCGATGTTCGGCATTACCATGCTGCTTAGATAGGAACCGAACTTTTGAATACGAGCGCGGACACTGGTTTTGTCCTGTGCCATGCTGTTTCCTCCTTTTATAAAAAACAAAGTAGTTTGTAAGTGCTTACTTCTATCTTACGTCTCGTGTATGCGATTTCACAACAGAAACAAACACCACCTTTGTCACATGTATTCCTGCCAATGGTGTCTAATGTTATGTATGTAGCTTAGGTAGAAGGCCGCATCTTATACTGTCGAATAGAAATAGGACACTTTTGTTACTATTAGCCTTCTCAACTGGAAAAGAAACGTAAAGTTTATTAAAAAAAGATACAGATTTCTGGAATGTATCCGATATAAGGAGTAATCAAACTAAATTAGGAGAATGGAAATATGGATAAGTCTTCACTAATTGGTATCATATTAGGCCTGGTTGCGGTTGGTGTCGGGATGGTGTTAAAGGGTGTCAGTCCTGCTGCACTTGTTAACCCTGCCGCCATACTGATCATTCTAGTCGGTACGGCTGCATCCGTAACTCTAGCCTTCCCAGGCAACGAATTAAAACGATTTCCGAAGCTGCTCGGTGTTGTATTTAAAAGCAAACAGCAATTTAATACGAAAGATCTTGTGAGCATGTTTTCTGAATGGTCTCAAATCAGCAGAAAAGAAGGATTGCTGGCATTGGAAAGCAGTACACGTGATGTAGAGGACGACTTTCTTCGTAACGGTTTAAGCATGGCTGTCGATGGAGAATCACCAGAATATATCCGAAATGTGCTGAATGAAGAAGTAGATGCCTTAGAAGACCGTCATGCAATTGGCGCTGCTATTTTCACACAGGCAGGTACTTATGCACCCTCACTCGGTGTATTAGGCGCTGTTATTGGTCTAATTGCAGCACTTGGCGACATATCAGATATTGATAAGTTAAGCCACGCTATTGCAGCAGCTTTCGTTGCCACGTTGATGGGTATTTTCATGGGGTATGTTATTTGTCACCCAATTGCTAACAAGCTAAAGCGAAAAACGCAGCAAGAAGTGCAGCATAAGCTGTTAATGGTTGAAGGAATTCTTTCTATTTTGGAAGGTGAAACGCCGCGAATGCTTGAGCAAAAGCTGCTAGCTTATCTGCCGAGCAAAGAGAAAGCTGAGTTTGGCGATGCAGAAGAGGAAGTAGCGGTATGAGCAGGAAGCGCAAGCACAAAAAACACGAAGAACATGTCGACGAATCTTGGCTTCTTCCTTATGCGGATCTTCTGACACTGCTGCTGGCGCTTTTTATCGTCTTATTTGCAACAAGTTCCATCGATGCGCAGAAATTCAATAAGATATCCGATAGCTTTAGCAGTGTTTTGCATGGCGGAGAGGGTTTATTAGAATCAAATACGAGCATGACGCCCGGAAATGAGACAAGTTCTACAGTGATTGACCAGAATAACGAAGAAGAGAAGAAAGATAAAGAAACACAAGAGGCTGCCGTAACGCAAGAAGCCGTCAATGAAGAAGCAGATGAAGCTAATCTTGAAGCGGCAGAACGGGAAGAACTGCAAAAGATTCAAGAGAAGATTGAAACCTATATTAAAGATGAGGACTTGAGTAATAAGTTTTCCACGGATTTAACAGATGAGGGACTGCTGTTAACGATTAATGATAATGTCTTATTTAATTCCGGCAGCAGTGAAGTCAGTGTAAAAGATGAAGAAATCGCCAGAGAGATTTCTGATTTGCTCGTAATGGACCCACCTCGAGAAGTGATTATTAGCGGACATACAGATGATGACCCAATTAGTACATCTACCTATCACTCTAACTGGGAGCTCAGTGTCATGCGTTCCGTTAATTTCATGAAGGTTGTATTAGAGAATGACAAGCTAGATCCGCGTTGGTTCAGCGCTAAAGGGTATGGAGAGTTCAAACCAATTGCCTCAAACGATACAGCTGGAGGCAAAGAGAAAAATCGTCGTGTGGAAGTATTAATTCTTCCGCGAACAGCAAAGACCGAATAACAGTCCTGGCGGGCTGTTATTTTTTTAATTTAATGTTATGAAAATGCTTACAATAGAATAGTGGAATAAGGTAGGATTGAGTTAGGGTAATTTGTGAAATAATAGGTAATGAGCAGGATAGAACGGAGGAAATTAGATGATCACGAAAGAATCTTTACCGCAGCCGGTGAAAGAGGCCTCTGAACGTAATCGGCAGCAGCAGGATGAACGGATGGACTTATGCCCCGCAGTTTATAAGGAGAATAAAATTCCGTTGCATTATTATTTTGTATATATGCCTAGCAATGAACGATTACTTGTCGCAGAAGACGGCAGAGTGCCGGCAGAACATGAAGTAGAGGAATTGGCCGGTCGGTACTATCGATATATGACGAGCGTACAGACGATTCGGCGTTTGACTTCTGATAATGGAGTCAAGCTGACGGATAAGCGTTACCATACGTTCCAGGACTTATTGGAGAATGTTGAAAAAAACGTCATGCATTTAGCGACAGAGATGATTCAGCAATCGTTTGCTCAGTTCTCTGATCTATTGCATACAATTCGGGAACAGCAGTTAATTATATTGAAACATACCGACGAAGCAGAGAAGCTAATGAACGATACTATTGAAAAAGGTACGTTTACAACAGCAGAGCAAGAATTAATGGAGAAGCATGTGAATCAAGTTATACAAGCACAATACACAATTGCGCAGAAGAAACAGGAAACGATGGACAGTCAAGCAGAGGTATTTGAATTCTTTAAAGAAGAAATGTGGCTGGATTTGAAGTTGATGACGTACTATGTTCGACTTCGCTACTTACGAAAAGAACTTTGGAACGAAGACGAAGCTGTCATGAAAAATCCTGACAGTCCAGCATTGCTGCCGGACAGTCAGGATGATCAATTTGATGCTTTTATTAAACATAAACTGCGAAATGAAAGAAAAATCTAGCTTAAAGGCACGGCTTTCGGCTTGCGGTTTTCAAATTGATAAATATGAGTGAAACCGCATTGCCGCGCAATTTGCGCGGCTTCTTTTATTCCAGCGCCGACTGTTTCTGCTTTATGAGAATCCGACCCAAGTGTCAAAATTCGGCCGCCTAATTCGTGATAAAGCGATACGATTCGCGGAGTCGGCATCGCTTCACCAAGTGAGCTGCGCATGCCGGACGTATTGATTTCGATCCCAATACCACGCTGTATCGCTTTTTCCAGAATAGCAGCGATTTGATCTTTGTGCTGCTCAAAAGAATAAATGCCATGACCTTCTTGAACAGCATATCGCTTCATCAAATCAATATGTGCCAAAACATCGATATCTGCATCGGATACAAGCTTGTACATCTCTGTAAAATAGTCTTGATAAAATGTCTCTGGATTAGCGCGCAGATGCAGACGCAGCTTCTGGTTGCCGATATTATGCACAGAACCCATGATAAAATCAAAAGGAACAGGCTGAAGTGCTTTTTCATAGATATCCATCATCAAATGCGGTTCGCACAGCTCAATTCCCATTTTGATGGACAACTGATCGCCAAATTGTTCCTGTGATGCAGCAATGTCTGCTTGATATTTAGTGAAATCCATATGACCATAGGTAGGCGCCAAAGGATTAACAGAATAATGTTCAGTGAAACAAATCTCTTTAATACCTTTACGGATTGCTTCCTTGCAGACATCTTGCATGACTGCTTTAGAATCAATCGAATTGTTCGTGTGATGATGGTAATCCATATACATGTCGCTAATCTGCCTTCTTTCCGTTTCGTACGTATTACGTTATCCACTTGTGGATAACAGCCACGGAATAGTATAACAAATTTATTGTATATGTGCGATACCAATTATATATTTAGAACTTCATTAAGTCTAAAATGTAAGAAAAGAATGCATCATGATTCACATCATATACTAATTCAATTCTTTTCCCGTCTTTATCTTCATATGTACGACCTTGTGATGGTCCGTTTGCTTCCACACTGACAGACACAGTTTTCTTCTTTACTAGTGCTTCCTTGCCGACGGAAGCAGTGGTCAGCACATCCCACAAATAGTAAGTGGAATTCGTTTCAAAGTGAACGAGCGGTGGTACGGCAGCATAGCTTTGTCCGACAAAATCTACACCTTCATACTTACGATTTTTTGCCCAGTTGTTGCGGATATCCACAGTTAAAGGCACTTGATTCGTACTTTCCAGCGCGACCATGTCAATTAGTATGTCACTTTTCCAAACAACGTCCATGGCTTCTGGATCCCAGAAGGCATTCCATTCTGCTGTTCCATCATGCTCAGGTTCTTCCACATTACCATTCGGCAGTAAGGTGCCGCCCATCCAGACAAGCTTCTCGATATACTGTTCAATAGAAGCATCCACTTTTAACGCTCGAGCCAAATCTGTCAGCGGTCCAATGAAGATAAGAGTTGTTTTCTCTTTTTGCGCTTTCAGCTTTTCAATTAGATCTAAGTGTGCTGGCTTTTCAGCAACCTTTGTTTGCACGGGAAGCTGTTCATTTAGAATCGGGAGCGCATCAACGAAGAAAGCATGCATGCGCCAATCTTTTGGAAAAGGATTTTTGCCACGCGAAGTAGATGCAGCTATTTCCAGTGTCTCTGGAATACCGAATTTGTCATTAATTTTACGACTAGCTGATAATGCGGGTTCCAAATAGCAATCAGCTGGAATAACGGAACAGCCAATAAGCTTTACATTCTCCATTTTTAGCAGCAGGTATAGCGATATTAAATCATCTACACCGCCATCATGATTCAAGTAAACATTTTTCATTCTAAGACTCCCTTTCTTCTATGCTGTCTGACTTTCTTACTATATCATAGAAGAGAGAATTAATTTTGAGTATTCGAACAATGGAGGGGAACTGCATAATGAAGCTAGTAACCTATAAAGCTGGAAAAGAGCTGCACCCATATCGAATTGGAAGCAGTGTTGAGGGACGTGTCATTGATCTGCAAGAGGCATATCGGCATTTTCTATTGGCAGAGGGAGAAGTGGATTTAGCGATGTCGGTAGCGAGCCTGCTTCCCGCTGATCCGCATGTATTCTACCAAATGGGCCCACAAGCATTGAAGCGTGCTTACCGAGCGGAGGCATTTGCTCTCACAGAGGGGCTTGAGACTGTGCAATACAGAGCAGAAGAAGTGAAAGTAGGACCGCCAGTACCAAGCCCTAGTAAGATTATTTGTGTAGGCTTGAATTATAAAGATCATATAGAAGAAATGGGCAGAGAACTGCCGGAATATCCAGTTCTGTTCGGTAAATTTGTGAATGCGGTTTGTGCACATGACCAAGGTGTATACCATTCGAAGCTAACTGAAAAGCTGGACTATGAGGGGGAGCTTGCGGTTGTCATTGGCAGAAGAGCGCAAGAAGTACCGGAGAAAGAGGCAATGGAATACATAGCTGGCTACACAATTGCCAACGATGTGACAGCACGTGATCTGCAGCGGCGGACACCGCAGTTCCTGCAAGGGAAGACGCTGGATCGAAGTGCGCCAATGGGACCGTACCTTGTCACTGCTGATGAGATTGAAGATGTATCCAATCTTGCAATTCGGACGTTTGTGAACGGGGAGAAGCGCCAGGACTCTAATACAGGACAGCTTATTTTCTCTGTTCCGCATCTCATTTCATTCATCTCAGGCATTATGACGTTGGAGCCGGGGGATATCATTATGACCGGCACTCCGAATGGTGTTGGTTTTGCGATGGATCCGCCACAGTTCTTGAAAGAAGGGGACGTAGTCGAGATTGAAATAGAAGGTCTCGGCCAGCTTCGGAATGCTATCATTCCGAAACCATCACGATTGTAAATAAAAAAGACAGCTCGCCCTCTCGGCTGAGCTGTCTTTTCTTGTGTTTATTTGTCACTGATTTCAACAGGCAGCCCGTTACTTAAGAACACATCCCGCATTGCTTTTTTCGCTTCTTCCGCATCTTCACCGTATATTTCCAAGCGGAAAAAGTCTGAAGTAAGCACCGAATTAGAAAGGCCAAGCATGCTTTTCGCATCCACTACCTTATTATCCATTACAAGTACAATGCTTGATTTGAATTGATTTGCAGTCTGGTTGATATCTACAGCAACATGAATAAGCGTCTTTTTGGATCGCATCATCATTCTCCCCCTACTAGCATTTTGCCACATCAAATTGTACAACAGCAGCGGAAAAGTGCAAGTGTACATTTTGTTAGCGCTTACACTCTGTTTGATTGCAGTATAACATATTTCTTTGTTCGTGCAACGATTTTCATGAAGCAATACAAGAGCTAGGGACAAAACAAGATTAATTTATCCTAAAAGCAAACGATGACTAGATTCATACTTTTTAATGCAGGCCTCTGATCTGCTGCTTTCTAACTTTAGCTGTTATCGTTGGACCAAGAGTGGCTTTTGAAGTTGACACCGACAAGAAAATCGCTATCTTTTTCGAGGAGTCTACGTATTCTATCTACACTAGTGATGCTCTCATCTTCGTTCCCATGCAAAAATCCAAACAATGCTGCTGGTGATTGCAGTATTGTTTGGATTTTTATATAGCTTAAACTGTTATGTCCCAGCTTCTGTATTCAGAAAAACTCGAAATTTTTCTCGCTCTGACGAAAGCTTACTTCGAATTTCCACTTTTTCGAATTAACATAGTAAACATTTACATCTACGGGTTCATCTGCTGCCGTATAAGATGTTCTGGTTACCTTGATTAAAGGAGTGTGTGCATCATCCAGCTGGAGGACATCTTTTAAGTAATCATCAGCCATAATAGCCTCGATTTCTTCATCCGCTCGTGCTACCTTCACCTGGAACTCTTCATTTAAAATTTCTGCAATAGAGAAGAAATTTTCATTTGATTGCAGCGATTCAACTGGGAAACGCGGGTGCAGATAATGCTGTAAATAAATGATAGGATCACCATCATAGAAACGAATGCGCGTCATTTTGGTCAGCAGCTCATTGTCACCGTCCGTTAACTTCAGCAGCGGAGAAATCGCGGCTGGTGCTGGTACTTTCTCAACATCGATTGTACGTGAAGTGATTTTTTCCCATTCACTTAAGTAGTAATTGGTAAATCCAGTCATTCTTGTCCATAGCTGTTTTGGGCGATTGTCAGATACAAAGGATCCGCGCCCTTGAAGCCTGTAGATAAAACCGTCACTTTCCAGTTTGGATAAGGCCTGTCTCACAGGTGTTCTGCTTGCATGATAAAGCTGATCCAGTTCTTTTTCAGATGGAAGCTTTTGGCCTTCTTTATAGTATCCGCTCATGATCTTACTGACAAGATCATCATAGATGGTCTTATACAAAGACTTAATTTTCACATCGTCTCATCCTTTTAAATAGAATAGCTGAACCTAATAATAGGAAGGTTCACTAGGAAAGTCAACGTTATCACGGTAAAAAACAGGTTTGCCGCTATAATCCTGGCAAACCTGTCTTCCGTTTTACAGATTCATGCTTTCTTCTTTCAGTGGAGCATTGTCACGCTGTTTAGTTAGTTTGCTGACAATGAGCAGTACAAGTGTTGAAATAACTAAGCCTGGGATAATCTCGTACAGATACGCATCCAAGCCTAAACCTTTCCAGATTACCGTCACAAGTGAACCAGTAATCATACTGGAGAAGGCCCCCCATTTAGTAGCAATATTCGAGTAAAGACTGAATATAAGAACCGGAGCAAAGCTTGCTGCTAATCCAGCCCATGCATATTGAACAAGTGCAAAGACTGATTGTAAATTGAGCAGCGCTATACCAATAGCAAGCAGCGTCAGAACTACCATAGCCGTCCGGCTGATAATAAGAGATTGTTTGCTTGAGTATTCTTTCTTCGAAATGGATTTCCAAATATCACTTGCAATTGCTTGCGTTGTCACCATCAGCTGCGAAGAAAATGTCGATTGAATGGCGGCAAAGATAGCACCAACAATAACACCGGCAATAATCGGGTGCGATACTTCCATCGCAACAGTAGGGAATACATATTCCGGATCCTCTAAGTTAGGAAGCAAGACACGGCCGATTAATCCAAGCAGGTTAGCTCCTGTCATAGAGATGATAATCCATGCCATCGCAATAATCGATCCTTGCTTAATAGTGCTATTGTCTTTAGCAGACAAAAAGCGCTGCGATATATGCGGCTGACCTGGTACACCAAAACCAAATGCGATGTGACCGATAATTACCCCAACTGCGAGGGAACCAATATTTCCTGCTGCTGGTGAAGCAAGTAATGGGTCAATACTTCTCACTGTATCAAAAAACGTACCAAAACCGCCAAGCTGGAACAAAATCATATAGAGCGGGAAACCAGCTAGAACAAGTAACATCATAACCCCTTGGGTAACGTCGGTAACCATAACCGAACGATATCCGCCCAGAATGGAATAGCCCAATACGAAGATACCACTAAGTACAAGGCCTGTATTGAAATCGAAATCAATGACAGCATCTAACGTTTTACCTGCAGCAGATAGCTGAGACCCCATATAGGCAACAAAGAAAATGATGATGATGACGCTAGAGGTGATTTTTAATAAGTGCGATTTATCATTGAAGCGTTTTTCGAAGAAGTCAGACATACTTAATGCCTCCGATTTCTCGGAAAACTTACGTAATCTAGGAGCAACGACAAACCAGTTCACAAAATAACCAATCAGGAATCCGGGCAGCATCCACATGGTCGAGATACCTGCAAGATATGCTTGACCGGCAGCTCCAATGAAGATCCACCCGCTGGAGTCTGTTGCTCCTGCACTAATGGCGGTAGAAAAAGCTCCGAAATTCCTGTCTCCGAGATAAAATCCTTCCTCGCCTTTTGATATAAATTTTTCCGCGGTGTATCCAATAATGAATACCGCAGCCAAGTAAATGATAAACGTGGCAATCATTCGTTATCTTCCCCTTCCTCCTTCATGCGGCCTGCTTGAATGAATGCGGCTAGCATTCCTAGTACTGGGACGATGACATATAAGAACCAAATAAGCGGCGTCATGCAAGATCCTCCTCCATAGTTTTTTAGACAATAAGGATACTTTTCTTAACTTCTACCGTTGTTACATCATTACATCATTTAATTGTGTTAGTCCGTGATGAAAACAATACACTAATTGTACATAGTATTATAAGTTGAGTCAAGAAGTGCAAAATCATGCTGAATTGTAATTTCTTCATGCAGAACTATTGAATAAAAATACACACTAAAGTATAATTACTAATCAATTCGAACTTGTTTAGAGGAGGATGCAGTCTTGAAAGTAGCAATAATTGGCGGTACAGGTTATGGAGCGGTAGAATTGCTGCGTTTCTTGCATATACATCCATATGCAGAAGTAAAAACAATTATCTCCCATTCTAGTGCGGGGAGATCATTGACGGACTATTATCCGCATACAGATGGGTTTGTAACCGGAAGTTTAGAAACTTTTGATGTAAAAGCATTAAGTGAGCAGGTGGACTTTGCGTTTTTTGCCGCTCCGCCGGGTGTGAGCAGAGATTTGCTCCCGAGACTTGCAGAAGCAGGAATTCGCTGTGTCGATCTGGCAGGTGATTTTCGATTAAGGGATGCCGCTGTTTATAAAGAATGGTATCAGCAGGATGCAGCTCCAGAAGAACTATTAGAGAAAGCCGTATATGGACTTCCAGAGCTGAACGCGAAGCAGATAAGCGAGGCTGATGTCGTAGCAAACCCCGGCTGTTATCCGACGGCGACGCTTCTTGGGCTGCTGCCGGCAGTACATAACGGGCTCATCAACCCAGCCTCTATTATTATTGATGCCAAATCCGGGCTATCCGGAGCTGGCAAGGCACCAACAGCCATTTCACACTACAGTGAGATAAATGAAAATATTAAAGCGTATAAACTAGGTTCCCACAAACATATTCCAGAAATCGAACAAGCGTTAGCAGGCGTATCCGGTTCTCAGCATCCAGTCAGCTTTACCACACAGCTCGTTCCGATGACACGCGGTATTATGGCAACAATGTATGCGGACCTTACAACCGATAAAACAACATCTGAATTATTGGAATCATATGAAAACTATTATGCAAGTCATCCATTTGTTCGCCTTAGGTCATTAGGCGAGTGGCCGGCAACGAAGGAAGTAGCAGCTAGTAATTTCTGTGATATAGGGCTTCATTTGGACGAACGTACGAATAGACTTACAGTCGTATCTGTAATTGATAATTTGGTTAAGGGAGCAGCAGGGCAAGCCATTCAAAATATGAATATTATGCAGGGCTGGGAGCAGACAGCAGGGTTATGGACGCTGCCGGTTTATCCATAAAGGAGAGAAATAACATGATAAAGACAAAACAAGCGGCATATACAATCATAGAAGATGGAAATGTCAGCAGTCCTGGCGGTTTCCAGGCGGGCGGGGCTGCTATTGGTTTGCGAAAAGGAAATAAACTGGATCTTGGATGGATTTACTCGGAAATCCCGGCATCTGCTGCTGGCGTTTATACATTAAATAGCTTTCGTGCTGCACCGCTTCTTGTGACGGAAGAAAGCATTCAGCAAGAAGGGAAGCTACAAGGGATTGTTGTGAACAGTGCGAACGCCAATGCCTGTACAGGAGAAGAAGGGCTGATAAATGCTTATACCATGCGGCAGACATTTGCTGATCAGCTTGGCATTCCGGCAGCGTATGCAGCAGTAGCTTCAACTGGTTTAATCGGTGTCCAGCTGCCTATGGATAAAGTGATTGATGGTATTCATTCGATAGAGCCGCAAGGTCAGGCGGATGATTTTGCTCATGCCATTTTGACAACAGACACTTGCACGAAGCAAGTTGCTGTCACCGTCTCCATTGATGGTGTTCCAGTTACGATAGGCGGTGCTGCGAAAGGTTCTGGTATGATCCATCCGAACATGGCAACGATGCTTGCCTTTGTGACGACAGATGCCGCCATACCTGCTGATGTGCTGGAGCAGCTGCTCAAGCAATCGACCGATCAGTCTTATAATATGATTACGGTTGATGGAGACACGAGCACCAATGATATGGTGCTTGTGCTTGCAAACGGAAAAGCCGGCAATAAGGAGCTGCATGCAGACCACCCAGAGTGGGAGAAGTTTTACGAAGCATTCCATTATGTATCACAAGAGTTAGCGAAAAAGATTGCCCGTGATGGAGAAGGTGCAACAAAGCTTGTGGAAGTTCGAGTACAGCATGCAGCATCGGCAGGGGAAGCTGGTGCAATCGGGAAGACAGTTGTTGCCTCTAGTCTTGTTAAAACAGCCATCTATGGAGCAGATCCAAACTGGGGCAGAATCATTATGGCTGCAGGAAACAGCGGCGCAACGTATAATCCAAATAATATTTCCGTTTGGCTTGGTGACGTGCAAGTTGTTAAAGAAGGGAAACCAGCTGTATTTGATGAGCAAACAGCTAGTGAACAATTGAAGCAGCAAACCGTAGTAATCACGATTGATCTGCAGGAAGGATCTGCAGAAGCGACTGCCTGGGGCTGTGATTTATCTTATGACTACGTCAAAATCAATGCTTCCTACCGGACGTGAGGGGGCTATCCGATGAGATTCTTAATAATTAAGTGCGGCGGCAGCATCATTGATAAACTGCCGGACAATTTTTATGACAATATCGCTGCGATTCAAAAGCAAGGCGACTGGAAACCGGTCATTGTGCATGGAGGCGGAAAGCTGATCAATGAACTGCTGCAGCAAACGGGAGTAAAAGCAGAATTTGTAGATGGACTCCGTGTCACAACAGAAGAAGTGCTTGATGTGGTGGAGATGGCATTAAGCGGTGCGATGAATAAATTTCTTGTCCGGAAGCTGATGTCCAGAACGAGCGCGTACGGGATTAGCGGACTAGACGGTAAGCTGCTTTATGCAGAGCCTGTAGCCAATGCAGCAAAACTTGGGCTGGTCGGAACGGTAACAAAAGTGAACACCGAGCTGATCGAGAAGATTGTAGAACAAGATAATATTCCTGTCATTTCACCGCTTGCTGGCGGAGAAGAAGATGCCAGGTTCAATATAAACGCTGACCTGGCTGCTTCTGCTATTGCACGGGCGCTTCAAGCAGAATTATGCTTTATCAGTGATATACCAGGCATTTATCGGCAGGTTGACGGGGAGAAACAAATGCTGAGCCATGTAACCGATGCGGAATTAAAGCAGATGATCCAGCAAGGTATGATTAAGGACGGCATGATTCCGAAAGTCCAAGCCGCTTTGGAGGCACTTGAACAAGGTGCGGAAAAAGTAACAATCGTCAGTGGACTAGCTGAAAATAGCTTGCTTCAGCTTGTAAATGGAAATGTCGAAGGAACGACTATTACTTTATCCGAGGAGGCGTACCATGTCTGAAACGAATGCAGCAATGTCATCGGTCATGCCAACATACAGCCGATTTCCTATTTCCGTTATGAAAGGGGAAGGCAGTTATGTTTGGGACGAAAACGGAAAGCAATATTTGGACTATACAGCTGGTATTGCTACATGTAACCTAGGTCATGCACCAGCTTCTGTTAAAGAAGCTGTAAAGAAACAGCTCGATACGTTATGGCATTGTTCTAATTTATACCATATTCCTATTCAAGAGCAGCTGGCAAACCTGCTTACTGCGAACACATTCGCTGATCAAGTTTTTTTTGCAAATAGCGGAGCAGAAGCGAACGAAGCAGCAATTAAACTAGCTCGAAGCTATGCGCAAAAGGTGAAAGGAACGTCAGCTTATGAAGTGGTCACGTTCAGCCAATCCTTTCACGGTCGTACGTTAGCGACGCTTGCTGCGACTGGACAAGAGAAAATGCAAAAGCATTTCGCGCCGCTTGCAAAAGGCTTTCGCTATCTTCCTTATAATGATAGCCAAGCACTGGAAGAATTGATTGGACCAGATACATGTGGTGTGCTGCTGGAGCTTGTGCAAGGAGAAGGCGGCGTCAATCCAGCTGATCCTGCTTGGGTCAAAGAAGTAGAGCGTCTTTGTAAGGAACATGATGTTTTGTTTATGCTGGATGAGGTGCAAACAGGTGTCGGCCGTACAGGCACACTTTACGCACATGAGCAATATGAGGTGCAGCCGGATGTGATGACAACAGCAAAGGGGCTTGGTTCTGGTATTCCCATTGGCGCTATGCTGGCAACTGAAAAGGCAGCAGCTGCTTTTGAGGCCGGCAGCCATGGCAGTACTTTCGGCGGCAATCCAGTAGCAGCAGCAGCTGGAAAAGCAACGCTTGACGTAATTGCCCATACCGAATTCCTAGCAGAAGTGCAGGAGATAGCTGACTATTTTCGGGAAGAACTGCAAACACTTGTAACGCAGTCTTCTGCTTTTACCGATGTACGCGGAAAAGGTTTGCTGCTCGGACTTGGAACAAGCGGGAAGGCTATTGAACTCGTCCATCAAGCACGAGAGCTCGGATTACTTGTACTTGTTGCTGGCGAGCATGTGCTGCGAATTCTCCCTCCGCTCAATACAAGCAAAGCAGAAGTTGATTTCTGTCTAGAGACACTCAAGCAAATCACTCGTGTATAAAACAGTGAGCCGCTCACACAATACATACGATTCCGGTCAGCTGGAATCGTATTTTTTTGTTTTCCTTCCCTGTTGTGGAAATAAGGTACAATCGTTAAGATAAAAGAATTAAGATAAAGAATTAAGATATAGGAAAGTATAGGAGGATTATCATGGCCGTGCATTTTCTAGAAAAAATCAAAGCATTTCAGCAGCAAAATGAAAACAGATACCGAATTGTCATTTCTTGTCCCGATCAGCCGGGGATTGTAGCTGCAATATCGGAATTTCTTTATAAACAAAAAGCAAATATTATGGAGTCCAACCAATATACAACCGATCCAGACGGCGGCAGCTTCTTCTTGCGCATCGAATTTGAATGTCAGCGAGAAAGTGATACCCATCAGCTGGAAGAAGACTTTCAAACTATCGCAGCACACTTTCAGATGGATTGGCAGCTTGTGCGCGTACGCGATTTAAAAAAACTAGCGGTTTTCGTTTCGAAAGAATTGCATTGCTTGCAGGAGATTCTTTGGGAATACCAAAGCGGCAATCTGATGGCTGATCTAGCGGTAATTGTCAGCAATCATGAAGATGCCCGTGATCTAGCCGAAGCATATGGTATACCGTTTCACCATATTCCGGCTAATAAAGATATTCGCCAGGAAGCAGAGCGCCAGCAGCTTTCTGTATTGAAACAGTATCAAATTGATACAGTGATCTTAGCCAGATATATGCAGATATTAACGCCGGCCTTCCTGGAAAACTACAAAAATAAAATCATCAATATTCATCATAGCTTCCTTCCCGCCTTCATCGGTGCAAAACCTTATGAACGCGCATTTGAGCGAGGTGTTAAGCTGATTGGAGCGACGAGTCACTATGTCACATCTGACTTGGACGAAGGGCCGATTATTGAGCAAGATATTCATCGGGTCAATCATAAAGATAAAGCAGCAGACTTAAAACGCGTAGGACGTCTAGTGGAACGCAGTGTGCTGATGCGGGCGATAAAATGGCATGTAGATGACCGTGTGATCGTGTTCGGCAATAAAACGATCATCTTCTAAAGGAGGACTAGCTATGCGAAAAAAGCCGAAGATTACGGTAATCGGCAGTTTGAATATGGATTTGACGGCAACCTCAGCGAAACGACCGGCAGCTGGTGAAACAATACTCGGCGAGCGTTTTGATACCTTTCCAGGAGGCAAGGGAGCCAATCAAGCTGTTGCAGCCGCACGGCTTGGTGCAGATGTCAGCATGATTGGCATGGTCGGACAAGATGCTTTCGGCGATGAATTGGTGCGTGTTTTGGAACAAGAAGGCGTGCGCACCGACCACATCGGAAGAGTAGATACATCTACGGGAGTTGCTGTTATTCAAGTGGTGGGCGGAGACAACAGCATTACTGTGATTCCGGGGGCAAACTTTCAACTAACACCAGCGTCTATTAAGGAAAAAAAGGATGTTATTGAAGCGAGTGATATAATCCTTATCCAGCTCGAGATTCCAATAGAGACAGTTGCCGCCGTTGCTGCATACTGTCAGGAAGTTAATGTGCCTTACATACTGAATCCTGCACCAGCTCAAGCGCTGCCAACTGCAATTATTCAGCAAGCAAGCTACATCACACCAAATGAATCGGAAGCTGCCGTTTTGTTTGAAGATACGAACGAGGCGCTGCGGGAATTTGCCGATAAACTTGTGATTACCAAGGGAGAAGAAGGCATCATCTATAGCGGAGGAACCATAGCTGCATTTCCTGCCCAAGCAGTTGATACAACAGGAGCTGGCGATACATTTAACGCTGCACTCGCTGTGAGACTGGCATCTTGCAGTCAGCTGGCTGACGCTTGTCGCTACGCAAATGCCGCAGCTGCCTTGCAAATCGGATCACCCGGTGCGCAGGCTGGCATGCCGACACATCAAGACGTAACCACCTTCATGAGACAAAACGGCGAAAATCCTTTATAATAAAAAGCGCTTGTGCAATATAGCAACAGCAAGGAGGAAATACAAATGGCAGGAAGAAATCCAGAAGAAATGGAAGACGTAACATTGCTAGGCAACCAAAACAATGTCTACGATTTCGATTATAAACCTGAGGTTCTTGAAACCTTTGATAATAAACATGTATACCGCGACTACTTCGTGAAATTCAATTGTCCGGAATTCACAACATTATGCCCAATCACGAACCAGCCCGATTTTGGTACCGTGTATATCAGCTACATTCCAGATGAAAAGATGGTCGAAAGTAAATCACTTAAGCTGTATCTATTCAGCTTCCGCAACCACGGTGATTTTCACGAAGACTGCATCAACATCATCCTGAACGACCTGAAAGAACTCATGAACCCACGCTACATCGAAGTATGGGGCAAATTCACGCCACGTGGCGGCATCTCTATCGATCCATACGTCAACTACGGCCGTCCAGGCACGAAGTATGAGCAAATGGCAGATCATCGTATGATGAATCATGATATGTATCCGGAGAAAGTGGATAATAGATAATATAGGCATGGACAAACTTTATTAAGGTTTATAAAAACCAAACAATGCTGCGTTAAACGTAGCATTGTTTGGTTTTTTTGTATTGGAAATTAAGTTGAGAGCATCGCTTCGGAAATACACTCCGCTTTCCTGCGGGCGGCTGGTGAGTCTCCTCGTGCTAACGCACTGCGGGGCCTCACCTAAGCCTTTTTCCCGCGGGAGTCTTCGTGTATTTCCTACGCTGATTTTAGTTATGGGAAACCTTCACTCGGGGGAGGTAGAATACGTAGACTCCTCGAAAATAAGAAGAGATTTTCTTGTCGGTGTCTTATTTCAAAAGCTATTCTTGTCTAAGGGTAACAGCAAGAGTTGGAGAGGCAGCAGCTGTCGGAGGATTGCATTAACAGTAAGGATGAATTAATCGTTAGTTTTATGCTTTTAGAATGAATTAAACTTGTTTTGTTCAATGCTCTTCTTGTTTATATTATTGATAATGAGATTTAATTTTAGTGTCGAATGCTCACTATGATTGTCGAAGGGCTAGAAAAAATGAATTATCCTAGTAGAATATGAGATGAAAATACATATTTACAAAGGAGATTCATATGTCGAAGTTTATCACAAGTTTGTTCATCTTCGCGTTGCTTGTCGTTGGTTTTGCTTCGGGTGCTAGTGCTGCTGATAATGATAAGGATTGTAAAGACTTTGAGGGTAAGCCAAATGAACTGGTACAGTTCTGGAATGACAATGGGTACAGTGAAAGTAATGATCCGCATGATCTTGACCGTGATAATGATAACTTGCCATGTGAAACAACCAAAGCAGATTTTGATAACTATGCAGCAGATAGTACAAATAAAGAGACTGAAAACGATGAAGCTGTTGTTGTTGAGGAAGAAGACAACGATTCGAATACATCAACACAATCAGAAGTGAACACAAATACTTCTGCTGAAAAAGAAGACAGTGCAGAAACTGCTGCAGTGCAGCAAGGAGAAGAATTACCGAAGACAGCGACAAATAATGGAGTGCTAATGCTAATTAGTGGTGGACTTGTTGCAGCTGGTTTGATTACATTCGCTTTGAAAAAGACGCAAAAAGCATAATAATCATTAACAGACTAGACATTTGTCTGGTCTTTTTCTTTAAGGGGTGAAGTAAATATGAAAAAGCTAATCGGCTCACTCTTTATCTTAGCTGGTATTCTGTTAGGATCTTATACACTCATTCAATGGAATGGCAGTGCATCTTCTGCTCAAGATTTTGAAGAAGAAGACAAACAATTGGCTGAAGAAGTTCTGGAAAAGAGTCACAAGACGAATGAAATCATAGAAGAGAAAACTGACAAGATTTCTGTTGCTTCTCCTAAAGAAGAGAATTATAAAGTTGGTGATAAAGTAGCTATGCTGTCCATACCTAAAATAGAAAAGAAATTTTCTGTATTCTGGGGAACAGATGAAAATACGTTGGAAAAAGGTGTGGGAATGATGGATAGCGACAGCACCACAACGCCTGCCAAGCAAGGACATACAGTATTAAGCGGGCATCGTGATACGGTATTTGTTGAGCTTGGAGAATTAGCAAAGGGTGATCATCTTTTGCTTACAGTAGATGAAATTGTCTATTCCTATGAAATATCGGATATATGGATAACAGATAAGGACGATAGAACTGTTATTGTGCCAAAGGCGGAAGCGACCTTAACACTCACGACTTGCTATCCATTTGATTTTATCGGACATGCAGAGCAGCGTTATATTATTCAAGGCAAATTAATAGGTTAAAACAAAGCCTGACAGATAATCTGTCAGGCTTTCGTATTATTCCGCTTCTGCTACTTTCACCAATTGCTTCCCTAAATTCTCCCCTTTGAACAATCCAAGGAATGCGTCTGGTACGTTTTCAAAGCCGTCTACAACGTTTTCTTCGAAGGTTAGCTTGTCTTGTTTGAACCATTCAGACAGCTGCTTTTTGCCTTCTGCAAATTGTTCACCGTAGTCTGCAACGATAAAGCCTTGAATTTTGGCTTTCGCTTTGACGAGGTACCCTTGGATGCGCGGGCCTTGGTCTTCTTTTTTATTGTAAGAAGAGATACTGCCGCAGAGCGGGATGCGGGCATGTGCATTCAATAATGGATACACTGCGTCAGATACAGGGCCGCCGACGTTGTCGAAGTAAACGTCTATCCCGTTTGGGCATGCTTTTTCTAATGCTTCTGCTACATCTTCTTCTTTGTAGTTGATGACTTCATCAGCGCCTAAAGTATTCTTCACGTAATCGAGTTTTTTTGGTGAACCGGCAATGCCGACAACGCGTGCGCCGAGAATTTTCGCGATTTGTACAACGGTGGAGCCAACTGCACCGGCAGCACCGGACACAACGACTGTTTCACCGGACTTCGGCTCACCGATATCTGTTAAGCCGAAATAGGCGGTAAGACCGGGCATACCGAGCACGCCTAAAGCTGTGGAAACTGGTCCAAGCTCAGGATCGACCTTTTGCAGTGTTTCTGCATTTGCTGCATTGTAACGCGCCCAAGACAGATTGCCGAGCACATAGTCGCCTTTTTGGAATTTATCAGATTGTGATGCTGTTACTTGTCCGACAACGCCTCCGGAAATCGGGGCATCTACTTCATAAGGAGCAACATAAGATTTTGCATCGCTCATTCTGCCGCGCATATAAGGATCTACACTGATATAGATACTCTTAACTAGCACCTGTCCTTCTTTAAGTTCCGGGACTTCTGTGTCGACAAAGCGGAAATTCTCCTCTGTTGGCATGCCTTCCGGTCGTTTGGCTAATTGTATTTCTTCATTTTTTGCCATGGGGCATCATCTCCTTTTTGGTAATGTAGCAATTGTAAAGCGCGACATTTCTATATACAACTCTTTTGCTTCTTGCGTTTCACTAGATGTTGAAAGGGAATATTGCATGTACCAAAAACAAGTAAAGGAGTTTTTAGCATGCCTTGGACAATGAATGACTATCCTGCTTCACTGAAAAACTTGGACAAAGCTGTCAAAAAGAAAGCAATCGACATTGCGAACGCGATGCTTGACGAAGGCTATGAGGAAGGCAGAGCAATTCCGATTGCTACTAGTCAGGCGAAAGAGTGGTATGAAAATGCTTCGCAAAAAGAAGTAAAAGACTTTATGAAAAATGGCGATCCGACCGAGCGAGATGATGATGCTTCTCACAGTAATCCAGATTTAATGGATAATGCTGAAGAAGTTGTAGCGCATGATGACGGTTGGGCGGTACAAGCAAAAGATGCGAAACGACCTTCTAATATATTTGATAACAAACAGGATGCCATCAATCGAGCAAATGAGATTGCTGAAAATAAAGGGACAGAGACAATTATTCATAAAAAAGACGGATCTGTTCAGAAACGTTCTTAATGGAAAGCTGCATCAAGATGGTGCAGCTTTTTAATATTGTCTTCTTGGGCTATCTAAGATATAGCTTTATTTATTTTCTGAAAAGTTTATAATGAGGAAGCAAGACCATTTTGATGAAAAGGTGGAATATTTTCCATGAGTTGGTTAACGAAATGCATGGCGGCATGTGTTGCATTTGCCTTAGTGCTTGGCTTTGCCTTTTCCGATGTTGTATCCGCAAATACTGGAAAGAACACGGATAGTATTAATGAAAAATTCGGTTTACCGATTGTCGTTGTTGGAGATTCGCTGTCAAATGCACAAAAACAGCAAGTTAGAGAAGATCTTGGTGTCACAAATACAAATAATGTAGAGGAAATTCCAGTTACAGCAGATGATATCGTGAAGTATATAAATGGAGATGCTAATTCCAGAATGTATTCTTCGGCGATGATTACGAGAGAAGAAGAAGGCCATGGTCTCGATATAGACATTGTGACACCAGATAATATTACACAAGTAACTGTGGATATGTACAAGAATGCTTTGCTTACTGCAGGGATTGAGAATGCAACTGTAGAAGTTGCATCCCCAGTGAAAGTGAGCGGTCATTCAGCGCTGACAGGTATATACAAAGCGTATGATACAGCGGATGGCAACTTGGATCCGGAGCGGACAGAAGTTGCCAATGATGAGTTAGATCTGACAACAGATCTTGCACAGCAAGAAGGGCTGGATGATGAAAAAGTAACCCAGCTCATGACAGATATTAAACAGGATATTGCCGAACAAAACCCTGCTACACGGGAAGAAGTGGAGCAAATTGTATCCGAACAGCTGAGTAAGCTGGAGATTAGCTTAAGTGAAGAAGACAGACAGCTGCTGATCGATTTGTTTGATAAAATGCGTCAGCTGGACATCAATTTCGATAGTGTGAAAACCCAATTAGAGGATATTGCTGGCACGATTCAAGATAAAATTGACGAAGTTGCCAACAATGATGGTTTTTGGCAGGGCGTGAAGGACTTCTTCAAGTCTATTGGTGATTTCTTTAAAAATCTATTTTAATTAGGAGAGATATATATGCGTAATATCATTCAAACAGACAAAGCACCACAGGCAATCGGACCATATTCACAGGCGATCGAAACTGCTGGTACAGTTTATATTTCCGGACAAATTCCTTTGAACCCGGAAACAGGAGAGATGGCGGAATCAATTACAGAGCAGACAGAGCAGGTAATGAAGAACTTGACTGCTATCTTGGATCAAGCTGGTTTATCATTTGATCAAGTAGTCAAAACAACGATCTTCCTGACGTCTCTGGATGACTTTGCTGCTGTAAATGAAGTGTACGGACGTTATCTATCCGAGCCTTATCCTGCACGTGCAACAGTGGAGATTTCTAAACTTCCGAAAGGAGCCAACGTAGAAATCGAAGCGATGGCTGTGCGCAGTTTTAATATGTAAACAAAAAGGATTGCCGAAATAATTCGGCAATCCTTTTTAAATGGAGTGAGCTCGTGTATTGCGGCGGACGTTCTTAATATGAGCTGTGAGCAATGTGACACCGCATATAATCAGCAAGGCACTTGTCATATAGAAGACGGCGGAGAAGCCGAAATAACCAGCCATGATCCCTCCCATAATGGGACCGATGAAATTCCCGAGAAAACGCAAGCTGTTATTATAGCCGAGCACTTCCCCTTGCATGCTGATAGGAGCTGCTTGGCGGATGTAAGCTACACGCAGTGGAATAATGCCGCCGATTGCCATGCCTAAGAATAGCCGTATCACAGCGAGTTCCCATACCGAATTCACCATGGCGCCTGGAATATAGACAATACCGGCAGCGAAGATGAGGCCGATCAGTATCTTAACATAACCAATACGGTCGCCCAGTTTCCCCCACGTTCTCGTCATCAGCAAGTTGCCCAGCCCGGCAGCAGAAAAGGCAATTCCAGAATAAAAGGCGATGTTTTCCGGTCCATGCAGTTCTTGTACATAAAGAGACAGGATAGGCTGCACACTGAAGTTAGCAATCTGAATCAAGGAACTTAAAATCAGAACGACTAACAAAATTGGATCTCGTAAAATGTGTGCCAGCACTTCCTTGGAAGTATAATGTGATTTCTCACCTTTCTGGATCTTGACGGGATATTCTTTTGTCCCGAATGTTACTAAAAGTGCAGAAGTGAAAACACTTAACGAAACAAGGAAGAATGTACCGTGGAAGCCAATACTGTCAGCAAGAATACCGCCAAGCAGCGGGCCGAAAAGCATCCCGGTAATACTACCGGTCTGTAAGGTGCCGAGCACACGTCCAGCGATATGGCTTGGTGTATGTGTCGAGATAAACGCTTGAGATATTCCGATAAAACCAGTGAAAATACCCATAAACAATCGCAGCATAAACAGCTGCCATACATTTTCGGTGAAACCAAGCAGGAGAATGGAGATCCCCATGCCGAAGGAAGTTATAATTAAAATCAATTTCCGGCCGTAACGGTCACCTAACTTTCCCCAAAATGGAGAGCAGATAAAGGCAGTAACAAAAGTCACGCCAAAAATGATGCCAGACCAGCTTTGCACGTCACGTTCTGATAAAGTGCCGAAAGATGAAATATATAAGGACAGAAATGGCATGATCATACTGAGGCTCGCGGAGATAAAAAAGTTTGCGAACCACATAATAAACAGATTGCGTTTTGCGAGCTGTTCGTCCGTCATTAGATGGATAACACTTCTTTCGCATTAATATTTCGATACCCTAACTAATTATATACAAAAATAGAAGGAATATGCAATGAGATAGCTTGGAAGCAGGCGGGATAGGGAAGAATTGCAGGGGAAGAATGAACATGGTAAAATAAAGGATGTTCTGCTATATAACAAAAATTAGCAAACCATATAAAATTATACATTATTCATATATAAATGTCAATTGCTTTGGAGGGACGTCGGTATGTCAGAAGAAGAAAAAGAATTGCAGGGTGAACAAGCCCGTGTTGCCCGTGTCCAAGAGACAATAGAAGCAAAAAGAGAAAAAACAGCAGGGCTTATTCAAGGTCTTCGGGAGAAAGTTATTGATCTTCGGAAGAATTTTTGGGAAGACGTAACAGTCAACTTAGATGAGCCGGATGATGTGAATGAAACGCAGGCGAGCTTAAAACAGCAGGCGGAGCTGTTAGGAGAAAGAGAACGAACGCATCAGCAGATTCATAATGAAGTGAAGACTCTTGACCGCTTGCAGCGCAATCCTTATTTCGGCCGAATTGATTTTCGGGAGAATGGTACAGATCATGACGAGGAGATTTATGTAGGGTTGGCTAGTTTAATGGATGAGAAAGAAGAAGATTTCCTCATTTATGATTGGCGTGCGCCAATTTCCAGTATGTATTATGATTTCTCACCGGGAGATGCTTCGTATGAAACAATTGAAGGTACAATCGAAGGAGAAGTAACGCTAAAACGCCAGTTCATTATCCGAAATGGCAAGCTTGTGGCGCTGTTTGATACGGGGGTAACGATTGGTGACAGTCTGCTTCAATATGTATTAGGCGGCAATGCCAGCACGGAAATGAAAAGCATCGTTGCGACCATCCAGAAGGAGCAGAATCAGATTATCCGGAACGAATCAGCGGCCAATTTGATTGTGCAAGGAGCAGCTGGAAGCGGTAAAACATCAGCAGCGCTTCAGCGGGTTGCTTATTTGCTATACCATTATCGAGATCGTATTACGGCAGAAAATATTGTTTTACTTTCGCCTAACCCGCTGTTCAACAGCTATGTATCCAATGTTCTGCCAGAGCTTGGCGAGGAAAATATGAAGCAAGCAACTTTCTATGCGCATATGCACGGGCAGCTAAAAGGAAAGGAAACGATCGAGACACCGTTTGAACAGATGGAATATATGCTGCTTGCTTCTGGCGAAGAAAAAGAAAAGCGGCTGGCAGGAATTCAATATAAAGCGAGTCTTGATTTCAAGAACTATATTGATGACAAACTGGAAGAATTCATGCGTGCTGGACTCATTTTCAAGGATGTCAGCTTCCGCAAACAGCGCATTGTGAGCAAGCAAGAAATTCAGTCACATTTTTACGGACTTTCTAATACGCTGCCGCTTGCTAATCGAGCGGAACTAACAGCAGCGTGGATTGTTGAAAAGCTTCGAGCATGGGGCGATTGGGAAACACGTAAAGATTGGGTGCGGGAAGAAGTCGAGCTGATGGAGAAAGAAGACTACGTGGAAGCTTTCTCAGAACTGCAGAAGAAAGACCGTTCAGAAACAAGTGACTTTGAAGAGAACAAGCAAGAAGAAGAGATTCTCAGAAAGTGGGTTGTCGAACGGAAGCTTCGTCCGCTGATTGAAAAAGTTCTGAAGCATGCCTTTATTAATGTGAAAAAATCGTATTTGCGAATGCTTACTGCCGAAAGACGGCCAGAGATGCCGGCTTCATGGCCTGCATTAATCGAAGCGACCAAACAAAACCTGATGCAGAAGTACATGAGCTGGGAGGATGTAACACCGTTTGTTTACTTCCGTGACAAGGTGCTGGGCGATCGTTCTGATAAAACCATTCGTTATGTATTGATTGATGAGGCGCAAGATTATTCTGCTTTTCAGTTTGCATACTTGCAGCAGGCATTTCCTAATGCACGGATGACGTTGCTCGGAGATATCAACCAAGCAATTCAAGCGCATTCGCTTACCGGCGAAAATGTGCTGTCTGGTAATACTGCTGACAGTCATCGGATTGAGCTGTGGAGAAGCTACCGGTCCACAAGACAGATTGTCGACTTTACGAAAGAGCTATTGGAACATGCAAAGCATATCCAGCCGTTCAACCGTGATGGCGACTTGCCGACCGTAGCGAAAGTGAAAGATGAATCCGAACGACGCAGCATGATTTCAGAGAGAATCCGAGCTTTACAAACAGCTGGTTACGAAACGATTGCAGTAATCGCTAAGACGAGCAAAGAAAGCAGAGCAGCGTATGATTGGATTAAAGAAGAAATGGAAGCAGATCTAATAACAGAAACGACGTCGCAATACAAAAAAGGCCTCTCTGTCATTCCTGCTTATTTAGCTAAAGGAATTGAGTTTGATGCTGTTATTTTATATGATGTATCGGATATGGCGTACGGTCATGAATCCGAGCGCACACTGCTGTATACAGCATGTACACGTGCGATGCACGAATTGCATATGTACAGCAGTGGCAACCTAAGTCCATTCATTGAGTCAGCAGCAGAAACAACGTATAAAAGCCTATAAAAAAACAGGAATCCGCGCAGGATTCCTGTTTTCTGTTTTACCATAAACCGATGATTTTCCACCAGACACCGCCAATACCAATCCAGACAATTAGATGGATAATGGAGATGATGAAACCGAGTCCCCACCATTTTTGCTGAGAGACAAAGCCCGCACCGAAGAATACTGGAGCAGGACCGCTGCCGTAATGTGTCAGACATCCGAACAAGTTACTGAAGAATGCTAACAAGAGAGCTGACAATAACGGAGGGGCACCAGCTGCTACAACAACGGACAAGAAGGCAGCGTACATCGCGCTCACATGTGCTGTGTTACTAGCAAAGAAGTAGTGCGAATAGAAATACACAATTGCCAGCAATAGCAATGCTACCGGCCAGGACAGCGTACTTACGACATTACTCATAATATCACTGAACCATGGTACAAGACCGAGTTCGTTCAAGTAATTTGCCATCATAACGAGGACGGCGAACCAGACAAGTGTATCCCAAGCGCCTTGCTCTTGCTTAATGTCAGACCAAGTAAGCACTTCTGTCAGCAAGAGTACAACTAAGCCGATAAATGCAGCAGTCGTTGAGCCGATACCAAAACTTCCACCGAAAATCCAAAGGACGAGCAGCAAGAAGAATACAGCAATCATGAACCACTCGGACTGCTTTAGTTTACCCATGCTTTGCAGTTTCTCTGTAGCCATTTCCGTTGCTTTTGGTGTTTCTTTAATTTCAGGCGGGTAAAGCTTGAAAACGACAAACGGAATAATGATCAAGCTAATAATACCAGGGACGATGGATGCAAGAATCCAAAGACCCCAAGAGATGGATTCTCCAGTGATGCTTTCTGCAGCGCTGGCAGCCAATGGGTTGGCTGCCATAGCTGTCAGGAACATCGCCGAAGTGATAGCATTTCCCTGATAAGAAGCAGTCACTAAAAATGAACCAATCTTGCGCTCTGTCCCATCCCCGCTTCTGGAGCCGTAAGAATTCGATAAGGATTGAATGATCGGAAAAATAATCCCGCCGGCACGTGCTGTGTTCGATGGCATCGCTGGCGAAAGAATTAAATCACTTCCAATTAAGGAATAGGACAATCCTAATGTCTTTTTACCGAATAAGCGGACAAATAGATATGCAATTCTGGAACCAAGACCAGTCTTGATAAAACCTCTCGAGATGAAAAATGCGATGACAATCAGCCAAATTGTGCTGTTTTGAAATCCGCTAAGTGCTTCCTCTAATCCTAGTGTGCGTGTTAATACGATAGCTGTTAAAGATAAGATGGCGACACTTCCCATCGGCATCGGCTTGATAATCAAGCCGATGATGGTTGCTACAAAAATGGCGAATAAATGCCAAGCTTCTTCTTTTACACCATCAGGTGAGGGAATGAACCAAAGAATGACTCCTATTAAAACCGTAATAAGGAGCGGAATCCATTTGACTTCCCGTTTAGGTTTGTTAGATGAATCAGCCATAACGAAAACTCCTTTAGTAAAGTAAATAAATTATTAAATACAACATTATATTAGCATAAAAATATTGATATGAAAGGATTGCTCTATTTTGAGTGATGTATTTAATTGATTTAAAAAATTTATTAAATCAAAAGATTTATAACGATTCTAATGTAGTGAAAATATGCAAAAAAATACTTCACATGAAATAAGTATCTCTGCTTTCCATACCCGCTTATTCTCGTTAGTATGCCAATGTTAATTACTAAAAATAATTGAGAATAAAAAAAGAATCCGAAAAAAATCGGATTCTTTAACGCTATGATACAAAATCTTATGTCAGTCACGTGCCAACAGCGCGTAGACAGCTGCGACATCTTTTTTGCCGTAGCCATTCTTTTGCGCAAGAGCATACAGTTCCTTCACACTATTTGTCATTGGCAGAGGAGCTCCTGCTTCATAAGCTGTTTCAGAGATTTGCTGCAAATCTTTGTAAGCATGCTCGAGCGGGAATTGGGGGTCAAAGTTCTGCTGCAGGATGGTGTCTCGTTTTCCAGCCTGAATATCACTTGTTACGGGAAGAGCCAGCAGCACGTCCATCAAGTGTTCGGCATTGAGACCGACTGCTTCACCAAAGCTTATAGCTTCTGATAAACCAGTAAGAGACTGTACAAGCAGCATATTCACTGCTAGTTTTGTCGCGGAGCCGTTCCCGTTTTCCCCCATATGCTGAACGCTTTGTCCCATTTTTTCGAGCAAAGGTGTAATTTGTTTAACATCTTGTGCATCACCGCCAACAAGAAAGTGCAGCTTTCCTTGCTGTGCAGGTGCTTTTGAACCGGAAACTGGTGCATCAACGAAACGGATATGATGTTTCTTAGCCGCTACAGCCATTTCCTTCGTGAATGCTGGTTTTACTGTACTAACATCAACCCACAAGCTGCCTTTCTTCATTCCGCTGAACAGTCCTTCTTCTCCGAGGACTACAGCTTTCACAGCGCTTGGGTCAGTGAGCATTGTAAATACGACATCTGCTTGTTCGCCAACTTTTTGAGGTGATTCTGCCCAGACAGCACCATTGTCTACTAAATGTTGTGCTTTTGCTTTCGTACGGTTATAAACAACTAACTGCTCTCCTTTTTTGAGCAGATTAGCTGCCATGTTTTCTCCCATAATTCCTAATCCAATAAACCCAATCACAAAACCAGCCTCCTTTTGTTCTGACATTACTAGCATACAGAAAAACGGAATGTTTTTAAAAGTCTTTCGCACCGGCTATGATAAAGGCAGGGAGTGAAGAATATGAAGCTTAGTATATTGGATCAATCTCGTCTTAAAGAAGATGGCAATGCGGCAGAAGCGCTACAGGAGACAGCTCGTTTAGCAGAGCTGGCTGATCAGCTGGGGTACGAGCGCTTCTGGGTATCAGAACATCATGGGGGCAGCTTAGGACATAGCAGTCCAGAAGTCATGATGGCGCATCTGGCAAGCAGAACGTCACGAATTAGAATCGGATCCGGGGGTGTCATGCTGTCCCACTATAGTGCTTATAAAGTGGCAGAAAACGCGCGACTACTTGAAGCACTTCATCCAGGAAGAATTGACATCGGAATTGGACGTGCTCCAGGCGGTATGCCCGCTGCTAAACGAGCATTGCAAGAGCATAAAATCGTACCGGAGGATTGGTATGACCGCCAAATACGTGATCTGCTTCATTACTTGAATATAAGGAATGAGGAAAAGCATCGCTTTGGAGAATTAAAAGCAATGCCAGACATTCAGACAGCGCCTGCTGTCTGGCTGTTGGGCGGCAGTGCAGGCAGTGCAGGCCTTGCTGCTTATCACGGCATAGGATTTGCTTACGCGCAGTTTATCCGCGGAGAAAAAGATACAGCTGTACTGGAAATGTACCGACAATCTTTTCAGCAGGAGGCAGGGAAGCCGCAAGCGTTAATCAGCTTGTTCTTATTCTGTGCTGCGACGCATGAACAAGCAGAAGCATTAGCGAAAAGCCATGAAGTAGCATCCCTTTTGCAAGAACAGGGTAGACCTGTAAACGGGATGCTGCGTCCAGACACAGCTGCAGCGTACAAATTATCTCCTTATGAAAAAGAACGGCTGCAAGATAACAGAGCAACAATGGTCATTGGCACCCCAGCTGAAGTGCTTCAGCAGCTGGAGGAACTGCAGAAATATTATGGCCACGATGTGGAATTCATGCTGACAAGTCCGGTTTATGATGAGCAAGCCAGACAGAATGGCTTCCAGCTTTTAATGGAGACTTACAAGCAGCGGGGTTATTCTGTTTGAATCAGCTGCTGTTATTCTGGTATAGTAGAAAAGACAATTCATAAGAAATCTTATAACGAGTGGCGGAGGGAAAGGCCCGATGAAGCCCGGCAACCCACTGCAGGAGGGCAGTCCTGCAGGAAGGTGCTACGACCTGCAGCTTTATGTAAGCTGCGTGATAAGATAACGACGGCTGCAAGTAACGAGCTTCTTCTTATCGAAGAAGCTTTTTTAGTAGGATCGATGTGTCGTTCGGTAGGATTTCCTATGGGCAAAAGGAGTAATAGACATGAAATATGCGTATTGGCAGCCAGTAACAAACAGCTGGCTGCGGCATGTGGAGGATGAGGCATCTCTTAGCTTGTTATGTGTAAAGGAAACAGCGCGCATGGCAGAACGCAGTGGTTTTGATGCTGTATTTCTTCCTGATACCTACCTATACCAAGGAAAGAATGCAGATCAGCAGCTGGATTTTTGGGAAACAGCTAGCGCTGTGGCAGAGGCAACAAATAAACTGCATATCATGGCAGCAGTTCGGCCGAGTATTGATCAGCCAGTGGAAGCTGCTAAGCAAGCAGTGACTATTGATCAGATTAGCAACAGTCGATTTTCACTTGCGGTTGTATCTTTTCTTCGGGAAGAAGAACAAAAGCGAGAAGCTGGTGATATAGCCGGAACGGAGGAATTTTACCTGCAGACAGAGGAATTTTTTGAAGTGCTGCGCGGTGTTTGGGCAGCGGGCAGTTACACATATGATGGATTATATTATCAAGTCCAGCATATCGATTATCTCCCAGCTGCGAACAAAAAAGAAATATCGCCTTTGTACGCTGGCGGAGAGAGCGACTATTTGCGGCAGACCATTGCGGAATCATGCGATGCTTACGTGATGAAAGGCGGTACGGTACAGGAAACAGCTAGTATGGTAGCTGACATGCAAATTCGCCGGGAAGCTGCTGGCAAGCAGCCTTTTACCGAGTTTGGTATGACTGCTTATGTCATTTGTCGTGAGACAGAGGAAGAAGCCTATCAAGAATGGGAACGGATTACCGGCGTCGACTACGAAGCATATGTAACAGAGGAAGAATTAGCACAAAAAAGTATCATCAGCGACGATGCTGTTGCTGCAAGAGGACTGCGTCCGAATCTAGTTGGAACGCCAATGCAAATAGCGCAGCGGATTCTTGCTTATGAACATGCAGGCGTTAGTTTGCTTTTGCTGCAATTTTCCCCACAGCTGCGGGAAATGGAACGTTTTGCAAACGACGTCATACCGCTGGTCGAGGAAATGCGCGAAAACTCCATTTAATTGGGAATGTGTGTAGACAACACACAGGCAATCGCTTACATTAAAGATGAAGAGTAAAGGTATAGTATGGGGGCCTAACATGGAGCTATTGACAATTTTTGATGACCAGCACCGAGAGATAGGCGTGAAAGAAAGAGAAGAAGTGCATCGGGACGGGGATTGGCATGAAACGTTTCATTGCTGGTTCGTCGAACACGATGGTACAGATCTATACATTTATCTACAGCAGCGCGCCTTCAATAAAAGCGAATTTCCCGGGAAATACGACATTACCGCAGCGGGTCATTTGGAAAATGGCGAAACCCCTGTAACCGGCGGCTTGCGCGAAGTACAAGAAGAATTAGGGGTCACGCTTGAAGAGAGTGATTTGTTTTATAAGGGTGTTATCCAAGAGGAATTATTTGCTGCTAACTTGATAGATAGGGAATTTTGTCATCAATTCTTCTACTATCTGGAGGAGTTGCCGGTTATTCTGCTAAATGATGAAGTTATACAAATTATTCGGATGCGAGTGAATGACTTGGAAAGCTTGGTTGAAGGAGAACATGCGAAGATGGAAGCGGAAATCGTTGCAGGAGCACCGCGTCAGCGAATTGATGTAACACGCGATGCGTTATGCCCGCATGAGCTCGAGTATTATCGAGAAGTAATCGCGATATGCCGTACATAAAGAAAAGGAGCAGCGATTTTGCTGCTCCTTTTCTTTATGTTAAAAAGCCCAATTGCCGTTCTCAAAGATGGCTTCCACTTTACCGTCCGGTGTTTCACCAGTAATGGAAAGTTCACCAGAGCCAACCATGAAATCAACATGCGTTAAGCTGTAGTTGAAGCCCATTGCCGTTAGTTCTTCTTTTGACTTGTTTTGTGCATCTTTCACGCAAAATCCGATAGCTTGTCCAAGCGCTAAGTGACAAGAAGCATTTTCATCAAATAATGTGTTATTAAAGACAATACCAGACTGGGAGATAGGAGATTCGTGCGGCACAAGTGCTACCTCGCCAAGGAATCTCGCCCCGTCATCTGTGTCCAGTAAGTTTTTTAATGTTTCATAGCCTTTCTCGGCAGTGAAGTCTACCACTTTTCCTTTTTCGAAGGTAAGCGAAAAGTTCTCCAGCAACGTACCCCCATAATTCAAGGGCTTCGTACTGCTGACAGTCCCATTTACGCCATTTCTTACAGGAATAGTAAATACTTCTTCAGTAGGAAGATTCGGGATGTATGTACTAGCATCTTCTTTTTTAAATTCCGCGCATGTCCATATTGCTTCCGGGTGCAGCTCAATTGTTAAGTCTGTTCCAGGACCTGTATAGTGCAGTTTTCGATAATCTCTTGTATTGAGATGATCTGCATTCTTTTTCATGACGGCTACATGCTGTTCCCAAAGCTCTACTGTGTTGTCCTGATCAGAGCGGGTAGTGAAGAAGATTCTGTCCCATAATTTATCAACAGCTGCTTGACCAGTTAAGTCAGGGAAGACAGATTCGGCCCATTCTACTGTTGGAACAGAAGCAATCAGCCAGTTAATGCGTCCATTTGTTTTGTAAGCTTGGTAACCTTGTCTGGCAGCGCCTAACGCTTTTGTATAACGAGCAACTCTGGCAGGGTCAATGCCATCAAAAAGAGAAGGATTTGGTGTTTTGATTTCTAAAAATGCGGTATCAGCTGCTGCCAGTTCTTCATAAACACGACCGCGGAAAGGAGTGAAGAAATCAAGATCTTCCTCTTTCGCGTAGCTGATTTTTGCTTTGGTAATATTGTCATCCTGGTAATCAACAACAACATCGCGCATACCTGCTTCATATGCTTTTTGTGCAACAACTTTCGTAAATGGTGCAGCGGATAAATCTGCCGAAATCATTAGATCTTGTCCTTCTTTCACACGTAAGCCGATATGCAGCAATAATTCAGCATATTTTTCTAACTTTTGTTCAAAATCCATGTTTATTCCCCCTTAAATACGATCCATCTTATTTTACCAGAAAATTGTGACTAGAGCCGATACTCGAGAGAGAATTTAGCAATGGGGTCAAAGTGGGAAGAACGTTTAATATGGCGGGGGAATATCCAGCGTTTAGATAGCTTTGCTGTGGCGGCACTCAAATCAATACCGCAGCCAGAAGAGAAAGCTTGCCAAACAAACTTCGTGCAATAATTCCAATTTGTATCTGCCAATGTCCTGTTAAAACGATAGCCCTTCATGGAACCGATATGTTGCACTGCCCATGCTGCTGCTTCTGTTGGGTCAGCTTTTGGGCGGAGAAGTGTGAGCGTCCCACCGTAACGATGCCGCGACAAATAAGCAGGCAGAGATTCTGCTATACCTCCTGATGGATGTGCGTGGTATATCTTGCCATCTCCTCCAACTATTCCAGCATGGCTGAAAAAGAAAGTAGAGGGACCGATAGAGCTGTACAGCACATCTCCGGCGCGCAGCTGTGCATTCATAACGGCTGCTGTTTGGTATAGTTTCTGAAATTCTGCAATGGATTTCTTCTTCATCAAACACCACTCCTGACGTAAATGTCATAAAATCGCAAACGAAAACATGTTTCTTTCCCTTTGCATGTATTATGATAGAGAAAGATTCTAGATTTGTGGAGGTTTATGCATGCACGCGTTAAAAGAACAAGGCTACAGCCGATATGATTTACAGAAAGAGCTTGCTTATGATGGATTGGAGAAAGATTTAGCCGAGCTGCAAGCTGTCTTTGATACATTACCGACGGATAGCTATGCACCCGAATTAAACCGCTATCGTCGCTATTCTCGGGCAATCATCTTTGATAAGGATGAGCGTATGGAATGGCTGCCAAGTATTGAGCGGGAAAATGGCAGTATGGCGCAGTATTTTCAAGGCCGCTTCAACCCGGAATATGTGGACTCTTACAGAGAATTTCCATCCCTTCCCGATCATATTCTGGAAAATAAATTACTGCAGAAGATTATCATGCATGATTACAAAGAGACTTTTTGGCGTCAGGAAGACTTGATCTTGCCGGTTCATGCAGGTATTCATTTTGTGAAGCTGGAAGTGACAGAAGACGGGCAGGAAGGCGTCTCTTCTCCTAACCTTATTCACCAGGATGGTGAGCCGTTCACCTTTGCACATCTGATGAAGCGGGATAATGTTGTTGGCGGTCTGAATATCGTTGCAACGCCTGCTTGTGCAGGGAAACTGCCGAAGGATGCAGATGAAAGCCAGTTTCATGAAAGCTTTGAAATTCATCGGCCATTAGAATCGTATGGTGTTCATGATGAGGCTGTAAGCCATTATGTCAGTCCTATCCAAAAAGGAGAAGCAGACCGACCAGGAGTACGTTCTATTCTTTTGATTGATTTTCAGCCAACTGTACTAGCGTAAAAAGGAGCGAAAGTGATGACCGTATCTATTCGGAAAGCATGTCTAGCTGATTGCCGCCGTATTGGAGAAATTAGCGCACGGAGTTGGCAATATGCCTATAAAGATATTTTGCCGGCTGCTTATTTGGCGGCTATTCACCCTGAAGACAGGGCAGAACGGTTTGAAAAAGTACTATCGTCAGGATCGCTCCTGCTCGTGGCCGAGTCAGAAGGAACTATTGCCGGATTTATCAGCGGCGGCAAATGCCGTGATAAGCTGTATCCGGAGTATGATGGAGAAGTATATGCCATTTATGTTGATCCAGCGTCTGTCAAACAAGGGGTTGGTACAAAACTGATGCGTTCATTAGAAGAACAGCTTGCGGCTGAAGGGATGACAGGAATTGTCGCGTGGATGCTTGCAGGGAATGAGGCGAAGTACTTTTACGAAGGACTTGGCGGGCAGAAAATCGGTGAAGATCAATTTAATATAGAAGGGATTGCTTATCCCGAAATAGCATATGGATGGAAAATAGCGGACAAATGATGTCCGCTATTTTTGGATACAGAGCTGCTCTGCTCCTATGTATTGCTGGCCGTCGAACGTTAGCTTCCACACAGCAGGCATAGCCAGCTGCTTCCAAAAAGCATAATGAAATTGATTATCATAATGCCCCAAAGCCAGCGTCATCAAGTTACCATGTGTTCCAATAGCGACACGTTTTCCGGGGTAGGAGGCAAGTATGTCTTGGAAGGCAGCAACGCCCCTAGTCCTGGCAGTTTTGTTTGATTCTCCGCCTGGAAAGTGAAAATCTTCCTGCATCCATAATTGATGAATAGCCTCATGAAAGTTCTTCGCTGGGCTGTCAGCAAGTTGACGTTCACGCAGCCGCTCATCCATTATCACCAGGTTGTTAGTGGCGATCGTTTCCCATGCGCGCCGATAAGGGCTTGATATCTTGATCTCAACTTGTTCAGCAGCTAGTAGTTGGTGCACAAGTTTGGCAGCTAAGTAGCCTGCTTCTGATAAAGGTCTGTTTCGTTCATCGGATGTATAAATACTATGTGCGTGACGCACAACATAAAGTGATGTCAGCAATTTCATTTTTCCTCCTCTTCCTCTATTCTATCAATTACAGGGAAAGTATTTGCAATTTATGAAGTTATAGATTACATTTTGTAAGTAACTAATAAAAAGTACGTTAAGGAGGCGAAGCATGATGATGGAACTTCACGGTATTCACCACGTTTCCGCCATTACAGCTAATGCAGCAAATAACTATGAATTCTACACAAAAGTATTAGGAATGCGCCTTGTTAAAAAAACCGTCAATCAAGATGACACATCTATGTATCATTTATTTTATGCAGACAAGCTCGGCAGTCCGGGAACAGATTTAACATTCTTTGAAATTCATCGGGCAGGTCGAACGTATACAGGAAACAACAGCATTTCGCTAACTTCTTTGCGTGTTGCCTCTGATAAAGCAATTGTATATTGGAAAGAACGTTTAGATTCATTTGGCATAGCAGCACAGCAAGTTGAATTGCAAGGACGGCAAGTGCTGTTCTTTGAGGATCCGGAAAAGCAGCGGCTTATGTTAGTATCTGATCAAGAGAATGAAGGGGTGCATGCAGGCATTCCATGGGAAGAAACCGATGTTCCATCTGCTTTTGCCATAATTGGTTTAGGACCAGTAAAACTGACAGTTCCAGAACTGGCGTCAACAGAGCGCGTACTGCTGGATTTAATGGGATTTCGAAAAAAAGCGAATGCCCAGCTCCCTGATGGAACTGATTTACACATTTACGAAGTAGGGGAAGGCGGAACAGGCGCTGAAGTGATGCTGGAAGTGATGCCAGCGTTGCAAAAAGAGCGTCCTGGACGGGGAAGTGTGCACCATGTTGCTTTTCGTGTGAAAGATAAAGAAGCTTTGGAACGTGCGAAAAAGATTCTGTACGCAGCCCATCTGCCGAACTCGGGATTGGTAGATCGCTATTATTTCCAATCACTTTACTTTAGAGAGCCAAATGGTATTCTTTTCGAGCTTGCAACAGACGGACCTGGTTTCGCCACGGACGAAGATCCGGACAGCTTAGGAGAAAGATTGGCTTTACCGCCATTTCTGGAAGGCGAACGAGATACAATAGAAGCAAAACTAACACCCATTGATACAAAAAGGACGTAATAACAACAACCGCCTCCAGGGGCGGTTTTTAAGTTTTACAGGGTTGACGCATACCGTCATATTGTGATTTTATAGATAGAAATATATGCGTAAAAGAGGCATTCTCGGGCAGTGTTTCATAGTGCGGGATTTTTTTGCAGTGTTATGGGCATAACGTATAAGGATAATAGGAGCTGAGGCACAGTGGGAAAAAGAACGAAACAATACGAAGCAGCAAAACGATTAGGTGAGGTTGCGTTAGGAAAGCGTCCCGCTGATTTGATTATCCGAGATGGCATCCTTGTTAATGTATTTACAGGAGAACTGCTGGAGCATACAGATGTTGTCATTTCAGACGACCGAATCGCATTAGTCGGAAAGGCAGCAGCAGAACATGAAGGACCAGATACAAAGATTGTCGAGGCAAACGGACATTATCTAGTACCGGGTCTGATTGATGGTCATATGCACGTGGAGAGCACCATGCTGTCCGTTACGGAGTTTTCCAAAGCTGCGCTTGCGAAAGGGACAACAACTGTATTCATGGATCCGCATGAAATAGCGAATGTATTTGGTGCAGAAGGCGTTCGTTATATGCATGAAGAAGGACAGCAGCTGCCGTTGAAAGTATATACGACGTTCCCATCCTGTGTGCCAGCAACGGATGATTTAGAAGATGCAGGTGCCAGTCTGACAGTTGCCGATATACAGGAAGGACTCAGCTGGGATAACGTGCAAGGTCTCGGTGAAGTAATGAACTTCCCAGGTGTTGTGCATGGCGAGGCCAAGATGCTTGGCGAAATTGCTGAAACAATGAAAGCAAACAAAACTGTAACCGGTCATTTCCCTTCAGAAGATCCGTATGCATTAGAAGCCTATATTGCAGCGGGTGTAACGTCTGATCATGAAACGATTGCGAAAGAAGATGCATTACATAAGCTTCGCGCAGGTTTGCATGTGCAAATTCGAGAAGGATCCGCATGGCGCGATGTGAAGGAAGTAATCAAAGTAATTACAGAATATAATGTGGATACACGCAATATCTCATTAGTGACAGATGATGTTTATCCGGAAACTTTAATTACAAAAGGGCATATGAATCATGTTGTTCGCCGTGCCATTGAAGAAGGGCTGAACCCTGTAACAGCAATCCAATTGGCGACAATCAACTCTGCTCGTTATTTCCATATGGAAAACGATATTGGCAGTATCAGTGCCGGTAAATTTGCAGACCTGCTCGTTGTAGAAGATTTGCACAAGATGGAAGCATCTGTTGTCATAGCAGACGGCCGTATGCAGTATGCAAATGGAGAACTGCAGCAGCAATTCCCAACTTATACATATCCAGAAACAGTCCGAAGCTCTGTGCATCTAGCCCGTGACATGCAGGCAGATGATTTCCTTCATAGGACAGATCGCCCAGACGGTGATGTGCACGTGCATGTTGTCAAAGCAATTGAAGGAAGTGCACGTACAGAGAAAATGACAGCAACACTGCAAGTGGAAAATGGAGCAGTACAAATTGATAAGAACCAAGACATCATTCATTTGTCTTGTATTGAACGGCATAAAGGTACCGGCCAAATCTCTAATGTGTTCGTGCACGGCTTCCAATTCGAGCAAGGTGCAGTGGCATCAACGGTGGCACATGACAGTCATAACCTGCTTGTAATGGGCGTTGACCGAGAGGATATGGCTATTGCAGCCAACAGACTCGCTGAAATTGGCGGCGGTTTGGTTGCTGTACGCAACGGTGAGATTCTAGCTGAACTGCCAATGCCGATCGCAGGTCTCATGTCAGATCAGCCGCTAGAAACAGTCGTCAGCCAAGTAAGCGACCTAGTCAAAGCGTGGGAAAAACTCGGCTGCAGCATGACAGACCCAGTCATGACATTCTCCCTAATTGCGCTGCCGGTAATCCCAGAAATCCGAATCACAAACCGCGGGCTTGCCGACGTCACAACATTCAAGCTGATTGATGTGATTATTTCAGAATAGCATAGCTCGATTTAGACAAATATATCTTCATCAAGCAAAATCCGAACTTAGTATAGAATTCAGCAGATGAATTCACATTAGTTCGGATTTTTCTTTTTATGGAATCAGTATTTAACCAGTAATTTATCTTTTCATCCTCTGTAATTAGCTAGGTTATTAGCGAGATAGTAGAAAAAGTTATGTTATTGATTTTGTCTACGTCTATTCCGTCTTTGTGTTTGATAATAAATTATCTCTTTACCTAGCTCCGGATGAGCGGCGCTCGAACGCTATTTTAGTAGTTAACAAACGGTCATGTGATTGACAAAAACCTGGAGTATCTGTTATTATACTTTAATACTTTACCATAATAAAGCGATGGAGGAATTTGAAGTGAACGCAGTAGTGATTGGCGTTATTTTAGTACTAATTTTAAGTTTGTTACGAGTCAATGTAGTTTTCTCTCTTATATGCGGAGCAATTGCTGGTGGCTTGGTCGGCGGTCTTGGTACAGATGGCACTTTAACCGCCTTTACAGACGGAGTTGGCGGAGGAGCTGAAGTTGCCCTTAGTTATGCTATGCTAGGCGGGTTCGCTGTGGCAATTGCTAGTACAGGACTGCCAGAAGCAATGGTTCGCGGCATCATTTCTATTAGCGGAAAAAAAGAGACGGCATATTCCAAGAAACGCTCCCGAGCACTTGTGCTGATTTTAATCTTACTTATGGCGTGTTTATCTCAGAATGCGATTCCCGTGCATATTGCATTTATCCCATTACTCATTCCACCATTGTTGAGCATTCTGAATGACCTAAAGATTGACCGGCGTTTAACAGCAACTATACTGACTTTTGGTCTCGTGACGCCTTACATGTCTCTGCCAGTCGGTTACGGCGAAATATTCCAAGGGCTTGTGGCGAGTAATATCACGTCGAATGGTCTTGAAGTTACTTCTAATCAAGTTACCAAAGCAATGATTTTTCCAGCATGCGGTATGATAATTGGATTGTTAATCGCACTCTTTACTTATCGGAAGCCTCGTGTTTATGAAGACAGGGAGCTGCCGGTTCCAGATGAAGTGAAAAAGGAAAACAGCCAATTTAAAGTACGTACATTAATTTTTTCTATACTTGCTATCGTTGCGGCATTGTCTGTTCAAATTTGGACGGATTCGATGATCTTTGGTGCACTTGCCGGGATTGTAGTTTTATATGCAACAGGTACATTGAAGTGGAAGGAAGCAGATAGCATCCTGACGAACGGAATGCGGCTTATGGCATTTATCGGTTTCGTCATGATTGCTGCTTCTGGTTTTGCAAATGTTATTGGAGAAACAGGCGATGTCGAAGGTTTAGTTGAGAGTGCGGCAAACGCTATAAACGGCAGCCAAGCATTAGGAGCACTATTAATGCTAGTAGTCGGGCTTCTTGTGACAATGGGGATTGGCTCATCCTTCTCCACAATTCCGGTTATTGCCACTATTTTCGTACCATTAGCTACCGAATTAGGATTCAGTCCGCTTGCAGTGATTGCTTTAGTTGGAACAGCTGGAGCATTAGGAGATGCGGGATCTCCGGCATCTGATTCCACGCTTGGACCAACTGCAGGACTGAACGCAGACGGGCAGCACAATCATATTTGGGACAGTGTTGTTCCAACCTTCTTGCATTATAACTTGCCAGTCATTGCCCTTGGCTGGATTGCTGCAATGGTTCTCTGAGGTTGAATGCGAGACAAGCTAGCGTTATGATACATGTAGATGCAGAGATAATGAAGGGGCGATAGAAGTGGAAGGCAAATCAGTACGAGAACTAGTGACAGAGATTAAAAATAAAGAAATCTCTCCAGTCGAGGTTGCTTCCTATTATATGGAGCAGACGGAAAAATTGAACGGAGACATCAATGCTTTCGTTACGATGAACAATAATTTGCTTGCTGATGCGAAGGAAGCGGAAGCGGCCGTGATGCGTGGTGATCGTACCGGTTTGCTGCATGGCATACCAGTCGGCATTAAAGATTTAACGCCAGTAAAAGGAATGCGGACTACTTTTGGGTCCCCAGCAGCCAAAGACTTTATTGCTGATCGAGACGCAACGATTGTGAAGCGACTTCGCCAGGCAGGTGCACTCATTATGGGCAAAACGAATACACCTGAATTCGGCCATAAAGGGACGACAGATAATTTAGTGTTTGGCGCTACGGTAAATCCTTGGGATCACACGAAAACAGCCGGAGGCTCCAGCGGCGGTTCTGCTGCTGCTGTAGCTGCAGGCATGGTGCCGCTGGCAGAAGGAAGCGATGGCGGAGGATCCATTCGTATACCTGCCAGTCTCTGCGGTATTTTCGGATTTAAGCCAACATATGGCCGCATTCCAATGGATAATAATCTGAACAATGTTTTCGGATCTAGTGATCCTTTCGTTAATCATGGGCCGCTCTCCAAGAAACCAGATGACAGTGCTATGTTCTTAGAAGCAGTACAAGGACCGTCTGCAACTGACCCGTTCAGCCTGCCGTTATTAGACAAGCATATTGGTTCTTCCTATTTAGAGGAACAAGCAAAAGGCCTTCGTATTGCATATACACCGGATTTCGGCATGTATGCAGTTGATCCGGAGGTGCGAAAGGTAGTCGAAGCAACCTTTGATCACTGGCGGGCTCTCGGAATGTCAGTTGAAGTTGTTGACCTTAACTTTGATATGGATCGCCATCAGTTTAATGGATTTTTTACAAGCATGTGGTATGCTGCTTCTGCAGCAGGCAGTGCGAAGCTGCTTGAAGAACATCCTGAATGGGTGTCTGACTCCTATCGCGAGATGATCGAAAAAGGCAAGCCGTTAATGGCTTCTGAATACCGCGCTTATGAACGCAATCGGACTACCGTTTGGAACCGACTCCAAACTGTGCTTCAAGATTACGATTTGGTGCTCTCACCAACTTTAGCTGTACCGGCTTTTGATTATCACTTACTCGGACCATCTGTAATTGACGGACAAGTTGTGAAGGAAGATGCAGATTGGATGATGACGCATGCATATAACGTCACAGGTCTTCCATCCGCTTCACTTCCTGCTGGTTTGTCCCGAAACGGTTTGCCTATCGGCATGCAGATCGCCGCAAACAGATTTGAAGATGCTCGTGTCCTGCGCGCCGCACAAGCCTATATGGATGCCTATCCACTTACTTAAAAAGCAGCTTCGGCTGCTTTTTTCTTTTTGTCTAGCAGCAGCAGCTCTATTTACAGAATCTTTACTAGAATCAAAACTTTCCTCCTATATCAGACAACCCAATTTACCGCTAATATGGTAATTGACGGAGTTTGGGAGTTTTTGCTGAACTTACTACTATTTTGGGGGAATCATGTAGATGGGCAAAAAGGCAATATCCATTTTTGCAGTAGCTGCACTAATCTTTTCTGGAGTTTTACCAAGTTTCGCTGCTGATGTACAGGCAGCAGAATCTCAGAAGTCACCAATCTTATCGGAGTATGTCGAAGGAAGCTCGTATAACAAGGCAATAGAGCTTTATAACCCGACAGATGAAGCAATTAATCTGAGCACTTTCGAACTCGCTGGTTATTTTAACGGGAATACAGAGGCGTCAGCACAGATGACGCTAACGGGTACATTAGCACCGGGAGATACATACGTCATTGCTAATCCGCGTGCGAGTGAAGCATTGCTAGCCAAAGCAGATATGACCAATGGCAGTGTGATTAACTTTAATGGTAATGATGCTGTTGCACTGCAGCAGAATGATGCAGTGTTAGATGTGGTCGGTGAAATTGGCAATGATCAGAATACAGCGAAAGATACAGGCCTGATGCGGTCCGCTGATGTGACAGAAGGCAGCACAGTCTTTGTGTCAGAACAGTGGGAAACAACTGCTAAAGATGCATTTGAAACAATTGGTTCACACGGGCAAGAGCAGCCAGGAGAAGAGCCGGAAGAAGAAACGGAAGCCGGTACGGTTCAGCCAATTGCCAATGTGAAAAATAAAACAGGTGAAACAGTAACGGTAGAAGGAATCGCAACAGCTGATAATGCAAGTATCGGCGGTGGTAAGTTATCCACTTTTGTGCAGGATGAATCAGCTGGTATTAATGTATATCATAGCGATGCCACTGCTTTTCCTGACATAAAAGAAGGCGACCGTATCCAAGTTACTGGAGAAATTACTAGCTATAAAGGGCTGACAGAGATAAGCCCGGCAGCAGATGGCGTAACAGTCGTTTCTGCTGATAATGAAGTACCATCAGCCGAAGAGTTAACAATCAGTCAGCTTCAAGCGGAAGAGACGGCTGAACCAGCTGAAGGCAAGCTTGTTCAAGTAACAGGCTATATTAAGGATATTCCTGACAGCCCAGCTGGCGGCGGATATAATATTCAGTTCCTGAATGAAAACTATGAATCTATTACAGTTCGCGTAATGGAGTCTGCGTTAAATACTAGTACTGTGGAAGAAGGAAAGTGGTATACCGTTACTGGTATTCTAAGTCAATATGACAGCTATCAAATTCTGCCGCGCAAAGCGGATGACATCGAGTTGGCAGCAGAACAGCCAGATGCGCCAGAAACAGCTAGTACGTACCAAGCTGTTGTAAAATCCGTTACAGATGGAGACACAATTCGTTTGCAGGAGCCTGTACTGGGATCTGATCGTGTCCGTTTCGTAAACGCAGATACACCGGAAACATTCCATTCCGTCAAAAATGAATTGGATCAAAATCAGCTGAATCACGGAAAAGAAGCTTCTAACTTCCTAAAATCGAAGTTGGCAGCAGGCGAAGAAATCACGCTTAAAGTAGGGGGGGAGCCAACTGATAACTACGGCCGCCTGCTAGCACAAGTTATTACCGCTGATGGAGAAAACATGAATCTGGAATTGGTGAAAGAAGGATTTGCGGTTACGTACTTCATTTCACCAATTGGTAGTCCGGATGAATACGCCAGCTTTCAGCAAGCTGTTGCGCAAGCAAGAGCACAAGAAAAAGGTATTTGGAATCCAGAATCACCGCTAGAAGAGCTGCCGTTTGAGTTCCGCGCACGCTATGATGGCGGTGGACTTGATAAGTATGTGGGCAATTCAGATACGAATGAATATGTAACACCAGATCAATGGGAATCTATTCCGGTAGAAAAACGCATATTCTTCTGGACAGAGCAAGACGCCATTGAAGCAGGCTTCACAGCAGCAGATGGAACAGAACCGCCAGTTGAAGGTGACAATTTGGCTGTCCAGCTGCTTGGTATGAATGACTTGCACGGTAAGATTGATCAGCAATATGACTTGGATATTACGGAAGATGACGTGACAGATGGAACATTTGGGCGAATGGATTATACTGCTGCAGCAATTAAAGCGCGAGAAGCAGAAAATCCAAATAGCTTACTTGTTCATGCAGGCGATATGATTGGAGGCAGCTCACCTGTATCCGCATTGTTACAGGATGAACCAACAATCGAGATTATGGAAGCGATGGGCTTTGATGTCGGCACAATAGGCAACCATGAGCTGGATGAAGGAACAGATGAATTGCTTCGAATCATTGAAGGCGGGGAGCACCCAAATGGAACACCAGGTTATGATGGAGCAAATTTTGCCACACTATGTGCAAACTGTGTGGATAAAGACAGTGGAGAGACGATTCTGCCGCCTTACAGCATCGAAGAAGTTGACGGAGAGAAGATAGGCTTTATCGGCGTTAATACGACAGCATCACTAGGTATGGTAATGCCAGAAGGAATTCAGGATATTACAATCACAGATGAAACAGAAGCAGTGAACAAAGCGGCTAGTGAGCTAAAAGCACAAGGCGTGAGAGCCATTGTTGTGCTGGCGCATATGCCTGCTACGCAAAGCGGAGACAGTGCAACAGGTGATGCTGCTGATATGGCAAAGGCAGTGGATGATGAAGTCGATGTTATCTTTGCTGCCCATAATCATGCAGTCGTGAATGCAACGGTTGATAACAAACTGATTGTCCAAGCTTCCGAATACGGAAAAGCGTTCTCTGATGTTGATTTAGAAATTGACCGTGCAACAGGAGATATTGTCTCGAAGCAGGCAGAGATTGTTTGGGTAAACCAAGCTGCACATACACCTGACCCGACTGTAGGTTCTATCTTGGCTAAATATGCCGAAGAAGTAGCTCCGATCATGAATGAAGTCGTAGGTGTTGCAGATCATACAATGACTGGCGGTTATGCAGTCAAAGGTGAAGTAGGCGATAATGCACTTGGCAACTTGATTGCTGATGGCATGAACGAAGCTATGAACAGTGATTTTGCAATGATGAATGGCGGCGGAATAAGAGATGACTTGCTCGAAGGAGAAGTTACATGGGGTGAATTGTTTAATATCCAGCCGTTTAATAATACGCTTATGACATTTGAAATAGATGGAGCAGCCCTAGAAACGATTTTAAATGCTCAGATTACGTCGTACGGTCCAGATTACAGCATTAGCGGCTTCACGTATACATGGAATGGAGAAACGAATCAGGTTGTCGATATTAAGCTGCCTGACGGTTCGCCTATCAATGAAGAAGAAGTGTATACACTGACAGTTAATAACTTTATGGGCACGTCACTAGGTGATAAATACCGTCCAATTAGCGAACTAGGTCGTAATCCGGTAATGGGACCAGAAGATTTGGAAGCGACTGTGTCATATGTAAGAAGCTTTGATATGGAGCCGATTGCTTATGAAGCAGAAGGACGTATTTCGGAAGTGAGCGGTGATACACCGACTGATCCGCCGACAGAACCTGAGGATCCGCCGGTAGATCCAGAAGACCCGCCAACCAATCCAGAAGATCCTCCAACCGAACCTGACGAGCCAGAAGAGGATGAGCAGCCGAATCATCCAATTGTGGACTTTGTTAAAGGAATTGTTGACACAGTTTGGAATTGGGTAAAGAACCTGTTTTGGCGCTGGTAATGAAAAACACCTTCAAGCAACTACTGCTTGAAGGTGTTTTTTTAGCTTTTCTGTGCATTTTCTCCGTCTGTATACCAAATGAACTTACCTGTATAGCCATAAATAATAGCTAATGCGATTGCGACAAAGCTTAACCACATGAAAGGCAAATAAGAAAATGTGGAAACGCCAAGGATGCCGGCCATATAAATACCGTTATCCGTCCAAGGCACCATACCAGAAGTCAGCGTACCGCCAACTTCTGTATTACGAGATAGGACCCGGCGATCAAGATGCTGCCGATCATATGTCTTTTCCATCATTTTCGGAGTTAGTATTAAAGCAACATACATGGCACAGCCAAGAACGTTCCCTAGGAAAGCAACAATCAAGGTTGCTACGGTTGTGTTACCTGCAGAGACAAGCTTACTTTCAAAGGTCGAAACTATTACTTGCAGCACGCCAAGCTTTTCAAGCAAACCACCAAAACCAAGACCAAAAACAATAACCATTAGCGTATCGAGCATCCCCATTACGCCGCCTCGATTCAGGATGCCATCAATGAAGTTGACACCTGTTTCGATAGAGAAGCCATTATAAGCTGTTTGAAGAGCTGCAGGAAAGTCCATACCTTGGAATATGGTAGCCCAGATAGCTCCAAGCAGTGCCCCAGCCACGATGACAGGCATGGACGGTTTCTTCAGCGCAAGCAGTACGAGGACAAACAGTGCTGGTATCAGCATGACAATTCCGATATCAAAGTTGTCCTGTAATGCTCCTTTTAAAGACTCAACGCGCGCTTGGTCAATATCGTTGCCTCCATATAAGAATCCGGCAACGGTAAATAAAATGGCCGAAATGACGAAAGCTGGTACAGAAAGGAACAGCATCGCGCGGACGTGCTCGAGTACGTCAACCTTGGAAAGAGAGGAAGACAGCACCGTACTATCAGATAACGGAGACAGTTTATCCCCAAAGTACGCTCCAGAAAGAACAGCACCCGCAACAAGCGGCAGCGGCATGCCCAATCCTTCTCCGATTGCCATCATGGCGATACCAGCTGTACCAGCTGTACCCCATGAAGTTCCGGTAGCAATGGACATGACCGAACAGATAATCAGCGTGGCAAGCAAGAAGATGCTCGGATGAATAAACTCCAGTCCATAATAAATAATGGTAGGGACAACGCCGCCTGCAATCCAAGTCCCAATCAGCGTCCCAACCGAAACGAGGATCAGCACAGCCTCAAGACCATTCGATATACCGTTAATAATAGACTTCTGCAAATCTTGGAATGCATGTCCAAGCCGTATGCCAAGTATAATGACGACAAACCAGGATATGAAAAGTGCCAGTTGAATCGGCAAGTCAAGATAGACTGTAAATGACAATACGAGCGCTAGAAAGATTCCTAGTATGATAATAATCTCTGTTATTGTTGGTAATCTTGCTTCTTTCACTTCCAGTCCTCCTCAAAGATGTGTTAACCGCTTACAATCAGAAGCGGAAAAGAAATGCGCAAGTGCCTCTGATTTTTAAAATCAGAACACACGCGCATTTGTCTATTATCTATCAAAAAGTTCCTCGCCCGCAATACCTGGTTTGGTCATTTCGTATGGATTTAAGATAACATCAAGCTCTTCTTCGGATAAAACATCGTATTGCAAGCAAAGTTCACGGATAGATTTACCAGTAAGAATTGCTTCGCGAGCAATGCGTGCTGCAACTTCATAACCTAAATGCGGGTTTACGGCAGTTAGCAAGCCAACACTTTTATCCACATATTCTTTCATCAAATCCTCATTTGCTTCAATACCAATCAAACAGTTATCAGTGAACGAACGGAAGCCATTGTTCATAATGCTGATTGACTGCAGCAAGTTGAAGACAAGCACAGGTTCCATTACATTCAATTCTAGCTGTCCTGCTTCAGAAGCTAAGCAAATCGTATTGTCATTTCCGATAACTTGGAAGGCTATTTGGTTAATCATTTCGGCCATAACGGGATTTACTTTTCCTGGCATGATAGAGGATCCCGGCTGTCTCGCTGGCAAATTAATTTCATTCAAACCAGCTCTTGGACCAGAAGCCATTAAACGCAAGTCATTGGCAATCTTGGACATATTCATCATACATACTTTCAGCGTAGCGGAAACTTCTGTATAAGCGTCTGTGTTTTGCGTAGCATCAACAAGATGAACTGCCGATACGAGTGGAAGTCCGCTTATTTCAGTTAAGTGCTCTGTCACACGCTCAATGTATTTCGGGTTTGCGTTCAATCCAGTACCTACTGCAGTAGCGCCCATATTCACTTCATATAAGTGCTGACGGGATTGTTTGATACGCTTTATGTCTCTTTCCAGTACGCGGCTGTACGCTTCGAATTCTTGTCCCAATCGAATCGGTACCGCATCTTGTAAATGTGTACGCCCCATTTTGATGATAGAATCAAACGCCGTAGCTTTTTTCTTGAACTCACCGTGCATGTATTCCATTGTGTCTAGCAATTTCTCCAGCATGTTTAATGTAGAGATATGAATTGCTGTTGGAAATACGTCATTTGTTGATTGTGACATATTTACATGTGTATTCGGGCTTAACTGCTGGTAATTGCCTTTCTCATGTCCAAGAATCTCTAGTGCACGGTTGGTGATTACTTCATTCGCATTCATATTAATGGAGGTACCAGCGCCGCCTTGAATTGGATCGACAATAAATTGGTCATGCCACTGTCCATCGATTAATTCATCTGCTGCTTGCACAATAGCGTTTCCTAATCCTTCATACAATCGTTTTACATCCATGTTCGCAAGAGCTGCTGATTTTTTAACTATACCAAGCGCCTTGATCATCTCTTCATGGATACGATATCCCGTGATTGGGAAGTTTTCTGACGCGCGCAGCGTCTGAATGCCGTAATAAGCATCTTTTTGAATTTGTTTCTCTCCTAGAAAGTCTTTCTCTATCCGGTAATTTTCTTGTAAGTCTGCCATGACCTGAACCTTCCTTTTCACTTATTTAAGAGGGCCATATAGTAATATCATCAGCTATTGGCGTTTCCATCATACGTTTGACTTCCTTTGGCTCAGCGGACCTGCCTAGCGCCCACATGAGCTTCGGAACGATTGCTTCTGTGTTCATATTACTTGAACGGGTAATCAGTTCTTGATTGATGCGGCGTCCAACTTCGTAAATCGTCATGTCTTCGCCTTCTTCCAAGCACTGCGTTGTAATAACAACCACAACACCTTTTTCCACCAATTCATTGATTTTCTGCAGAAGGTCATGTCTTTCGAAAGGAATACCGCCGCTGCCATAGCTCTCAATTACGACGCCTTTGTACATGTTTGCTAATACATCAAATACTTCGGGCTTGAGACCCGGATACAACCTTAATAAGAGTACATCAGTACAGAGGGAAGTATCAACGGTAAACGGTTCATTTTGTGATTGAATTTTTTTGTTATATTCAATTCTGTCTTCATGGATGAACGCAATGTATGGATAATTGATGCTTTCAAATGCATCATAACTTTTTGTGCGCAGTTTAATTGCTCTCGTTCCTTGTATGACACGACCGTCAAATACAACATAAACACCGCCAATCTCCTCACAAGCAAAACGAATAGCATCCGTAATATTTCGTTTGGCATCTGTCTTTTGAAAGGTAATTGGAATCTGTGAGCCGGTAATGACAATTGGCTTGCTGGAATTTTGCAGCATATAAGACAGTGCTGCAGCTGTATAAGCCATTGTATCGGTACCATGGGTAATGATAAATCCATCGTACGCATCATAACGATGCTGTACTGCCTCCGCCATCGTAACCCAATCTTCAGGCTGCATATTAGTGCTGTCTAAATTCATAAGTGATAGTGTTTCCATTGTATAGTCATTGTTCATATCAGAAACATAATTCAACATTTCATTTGCATTAACAGCTGGTGCCAAACCGTTTTCGCCTTCAACTGACGCAATGGTGCCCCCGGTAGTTATCATTAATAGCTTTTTCATTTCCTGCACCTCTTCTATCTATCTATTATTAAGAAGTTATTCGCATATTGCGTACCTTCAATCTTATTATAGATAAAATGTAAGCGATAAGCAATGCGGTAGTATTCACTTCGCGTACAGCCCGTTTATTTTATGCTATAATAATAGGAAGTAAAAATAGCGGAGGACGTGTAAGATGAATCTGGATAGATTATCAGAATTGAGGAAGAAAAAGAATTGGTCACTGCAGGATACTGCGGATCGTCTCGGTATTGCGAAAAGTACGTATGCGGGCTACGAATCTGGATATCGGCGTCCGTCCTTTGAAGCATTGCTTATGCTGGCAGAGTTGTTTGAAACGACGTGTGACGATTTGCTTGGCCGTTCTTTCAGCACAACATTAGAACTGACCGATGAAGGGGATATGCAGCTATCTGTTGATCAAAGGGAGTTGACGGAACAGGAGAGGATAGGGGCAATCGCCTTTATTCGAACAACTAGAGAAATGCAATAAAAAACGCTTTGCAGACTGTCTGCAAAGCGTTTTCTTATGCGAGTGTTTTCTCCATTATACGTTCTTCTGGAAGAGAAGCACTTCCAAGAATATTATATGGCAAGCAAAGCGGGACGCCAGTTCGAGGATCAAGAATAACATCTGCTTCAATGTTAAACACTTCGCGTAAGTTGTCCGCTGTAACAGTATCAACAGGCGAGCCCTCACAAATGACGCGGCCTTTTTTAATAGCAATCATATGGTCAGCATACCGAGTAGCATGATTCAAATCATGAACGACCATGACAATGGTGCGATTTTCCTCACGGTTCAGTTTATGAAGCAGCATAAGCACTTCCAGCTGATGTGCCATATCTAAGAAAGTTGTTGGCTCATCAAGGAAAAGCGTCTCTGTTTCCTGGGCCAATGCCATTGCAATCCAAGCACGCTGGCGCTGTCCGCCCGAAAGCTGATCAACTGCACGCTGTTCGAAATCTGTCATACCAGTTACTTCAATAGCCCATGCAATTACTTCCTTATCATAAGGTGTAAGTGTGCCGAAGCCTTTCTGGTGGGGGTAGCGGCCATAAGCGACCAGTTCTGAGACTGTCAGTCCTTCTGGTGCTACAGGATTTTGCGGCAAGATCGCAAGCTGTTTCGCGACAGCCTTCGTTGATTGCTTATGAATGCTTTTTCCGTCCAATAACACCATGCCATTTTTCGGCTTCATAACGCGTGCCATTGTCTTAAGTATAGTAGATTTACCAGAGCCGTTTGCTCCGACTAAGGCTGTAATTTTCCCTTTTGGTATTTCTATTGTCAAATCTTTTACGATAGATTTATCTCCATAGGCTACTTCGAGTAATTCCGTTTGCAAACGTCCCATTACTGGTGTACCCCTTTCATCTTCTCTTTTGTGTGAGAATGAGAATCGTTATTAACTATATTGTCACAAAACAGGAAGCTATTCAAGCGTTATAAAGGAAATTTCATAAAAAAGTAAGATTATTTCCAAGTAGTCCCTGCGTTGACATAGTGCTGAATAGTCGGCTATGATAATGATAATGATTTTCAATTAAAGAGATCGGTATATAAAAGGGGAGGAAATCAAATGCAATTAGAGCAGTTGATTAAAAACAGAAGATCGATTACAAATTATGATACTAGTAAAGAAATTTCTTATGAAGAAATACAAGCATTACTGGACATTGCCGTTTGGGTTCCGAACCATAAGATGACGCAGCCGTGGCGCTTTATCCTAATCGATGGAGAAACGAAACAGCAGCTTGGCGAGCTTCATGGAAAAACAGGAGCAAAGGCAGCTGCAACGCCAGAAGAGAAGGAGAAGAAGGCGGAAGCGCTGAAGAACAAGATTACAGAGGTCCCGCTTTGGATTGCAGTGGTAGTAGAAGAGCATCCGCAAATGAAGTTCCGGGAAGAAGATTTCGCCTCTGCCAGCATGCTGATACAGAACTTCAGTTTGCTTGCTTGGGAGAAAGGTATCGGGACAATCTGGAAGACAAATGCTTTGCTTGAGAATCCGGAAGCAAGAGAGCTATTGCAAATTCAGCCAGGGGAGCGAAATATTGCACTTCTGCAAGTTGGATATATTGGAAAAGAGCCGAAAGCGAAGCAGAGAATTCTTGCTAGTGACCGGACAACGATCTTGAAATAAAAAACAGCGGTTCTGCGAGTGAGCAGAACCGCTGTTTTTTGCTTATACAATTTTCCTTCTTAAGTAACCAGAGATTAAGTCAATTACTGATACGAGTATAATAATACCCAGTAAAATAACCCCTACTCGCGGCCAGTTACGGGAAGTTAATGCAAAGATAAGCGGTGCGCCAATACCGCCTGCCCCAATAATTCCAAGAATGGAAGCACCCCTGACATTCAATTCAAAACGGTAAAGAGTATAAGAAATGAACCCAGGCAATACTTGCGGCAGAACAGAATAAACAAGTACTTGGAGGCGGTTAGCTCCAGTAGCAATCAACGCTTCTTTTGGTCCATGATCGATAGATTCTACTTCTTCAGCGAATAGCTTACCGAGCATCCCAATAGAGTGAAGACCTAATGCTAGTACACCAGCGAAAGAACCTGGTCCGACGGCCTTAATAAAGATAAGGGCCAGCACAACCTCTGGAAACACACGAATAAAACTTAGAATAAACCGGCCAATACCTGTTACGAAAAAGCCCGACTTATCTCTGCGGCTAGCTGCCCAGAAACCAAATGGAATCGTAAGAATAGCTGAAATGAACGTACCGAGGATAGAAATCGCAAGCGTGTCGATTAAACCCCATAACAATCCTTCTGGACCCGGGACAAACTCCCAATCAGGATGGATAATACCATCTAGTATAGCTTTTGAAATTTGGCCGGCAGTTTCCTTAATTTCAAACTCCTCGACACCTGCGAAAGCCCAAATATAAATAGCAGCTAAAATCACTAGAATTAACGCACGGTTGAATATACGTTTACCGCGACCTTTTGGGTTAGCGGCTGTTTGTGTAGATAGTTGGCTCATAGCAATTTCTCCCGAAGTTTATTACTCACAAAGTCAATGATTAACACAACTGCAAGTGTTGCGATAATTAGTGTGTTGACTCGCGGATAATTAAAGAAGCCCAGGTTGCTGTCGTAATACAGACCAATACCGCCGGCCCCTACGATCCCCAAAATTGCAGCAGCTCGCACATTCACCTCAAATGTATAAAGTACATAGGAAACAAAATAAGCAGCTGCTTGCGGGATGATAGAAAAAGCAATCCATTGAAACTTGTTTGCACCAACTGCAGTCATAGCTTCTAATGGTCCTTTATCAATACCTTCTACTGATTCATACGTAAGTTTTGCAATAATACCAACCGAGAAGATTGTTAAAGCAAAAATACCTGGAATCATACCCAAACCGAAGATTGCTACAAAAATAGCAGCTAACAGCAATTCGGGAATTGTGCGGATCAAGTTAAGCACAAAACGCGCCGGATACGAAATCCATGGAACCCGGTTAACATTATTCGCACATAACAGAATAACAGGGATGGAGATAATTGCACCAAAAGTTGTACCAATTACAGCCATACGAATCGTTTCCAGCATCGGCTCAATAATATCCTTAAAGTAAGCCCAATCCGGCGGAAACATCTCAATGATAAGATTCGCCATTTGATCGCGGTTATCAATCAGCTCTATAACACTGGAACCTGTTCCTAAGTAACTGAGCACAAGCAGGGCAATAACTAATGCTGCTGTCAGATAATGTTTTAGCTTAGAGGGCGGTTTCGGCACCATCTTCTTTGGAGTCTGGCTCTGGCTCATTCCGCTCCAGCCCCTAACCCGCGCTGCTGTTCTTCTTCCAGCTGCTGTCCGTATATTTCTCTGAACTTCTCATCAGTTGCTTCTTCTACAGGACCATCAAACACGACTTCTCCGGCATTCAATCCAATAATGCGTGTTGCATACTGACGTGCGATATCAATGAAGTGAAGGTTAACTACCGTTGTGATGCCAAGCTCCTGATTTATCTTCTGCAAGTCATCCATAACTTGTTTAGTAGTTAATGGATCAAGAGATGCTACGGGCTCATCGGCAAGGATAATTTTCGCTTCTTGCGCTAACGCACGGGCAATAGACACCCGCTGCTGCTGGCCGCCGGAAAGCTGATCCGAACGTGTATAAGCCTTGTCTACAATATTAACTCGATCTAATGCATTTAGAGCTAAATTGACATCTTGTTTTGGGAATAATCCGAAAACAGTTCGCAATGTGGAATGATAGGCGACACGTCCTGAAAGTACATTTCGAAGGACAGAGGATCGCTTAACAAGATTGAAGTTTTGGAAAATCATGCCGATATCCCGTCGAATCATTCGCAGACTTTTCCCTTTAGCTGCAGTGATAGAGGCATTATCAATCATAATTTCCCCTTCAGAGATTTCGTGCAATCTATTAATCGAGCGCAGCAAAGTGGACTTACCAGCACCGGAAAGACCGACAATGACAATAAACTCGCCTTTTTCGATAGTTAAGTTGATGTTCTTTAAACCTTTGACGCCATTAGGATATGTTTTCGAAACATTGCGAAATTCTATCACTTTCTATACCAACCTTTTTATGTAGTTTAATAGTTAAAGATAATAAGAAATACAGTTCGGAAAAAATATACATACAGACAAAAGCCCAGCCAGTCTAAGGAAATCTCAGGCCGGCTGGATTGATAGTTAGATTATAAACTTAATTATTCTTGTGCGAATTTTTGGTAGTCACGTACGATATCAAAGTTGCTTTCATTAGATTCTACATAACCTTCGTGAGAGTAAACTTCACGAATGATTTCCAAACCTTCGGGATCTTTACCGATGTTGATGAAAGCATCTGTGATTTTTTGTTTCCACTCGTCACTCATGTCTGGATCAACAGCAATTGTATCGTTTGGAATTTTTTCGGTAGTTGCAATAACTTTTGTATCTTCAAATACAGTCGGATAGTCACCTTTTACAATATTACGTGCATCCTGGAAAGTAACAGCTGCATCTGTGTCACCATTCAATACACTGACGATACCCATGTCATGACCCTTAACAATAGTTGGATTCAAGTCAGACTGGATGTCCAAACCAGCACCATCAAGTGCACCAGCTGGCCATACATAACCCGCAGATGAAGTGACATCCTGTACAGCGATGCTCTTACCTTCAAGGTCTTCAAGAGATTCGATATCGGAATCTTTCTTCACGACAAACTGTGCTAGATAAAAGTCTACTAGCTCATCAGTTGGAGAACCATCTTCCGGATTAACACCATAACGCTGAGATTGCAAGATTACATCAGCTGCACCTTTTTCATGTGCCAATGCGTATGCTGTAGGCGGAAGGAAACCAACGTCTACTTGATCAGAAGCCATTGCTTCCACGATTGTATTGTAGTTAGTGGATACACTTACATCAACAGGAATGCCCAGCTCTTCTTTAAGAAGTCCTTCGAGCGGCTCAGCTTTTGCTTCCAATGTCTCTGCGTTCTGAGAAGGAACAAATTGTACACGAAGTTCTTCTAGTTCTTTATTGCTGTCGCTTCCTTCTGCACTAGAGTCATCCGATCCACATGCACTTAGCAAGCCTGCTGCCAGAAATAGAGTTGCGCCAACACCTGCAATTTTCTTAAACATGATATACCCCCAAAGTTTTGTTTAATTTGCACTGCATGAACAACTATATCACGTCTTGTTCCAGTTTATGTTAACTTACTGTAATAAGAATGTAAAGATAGTTTTAGCATGTTATGATAGATAATAGCAAATACTGTTTTAATTCAGAAAACGATGCAGGAGGAATAGCCTGAATGAGTGAAAATACAACAAATATCACCTTGCTTGTAACGAGTGATGTGCATGGTAATATCTTTCCGACTACCTACCGTGATAGAGAACCGGCTCCACTTGGGTTGGCACGTGTTGCAACTTTAATTAGACAAATAAGGCAGGAAAAAGAACATGTTCTGCTTCTTGATAATGGCGATATGATACAAGGAACACCGCTGACGTATCATCATGCAAAATACGGTGCGGCAGAAGATAATCCAATGATCCGCTGTATGAATGAATTGAGATATGATGCTGCTGTAATCGGAAATCATGAATTCAATTACGGCATGCCTTACTTGCAGGCGGCTATCCAATCAGCTGCGTTTCCTTATCTATGCAGTAACATATTGGATAAGACAAAAAAGGAACCTGTATTTGGTAAGCCATACAAAATTCTAATGGCAAATGGAGTTAAACTTGCTATTCTCGGTGTTACTACGCATTTCATTCCAAACTGGGAAGACCCCAACCATATTGAAGGTCTGGCTTTTGAGCATGTGCTGGAATCGACAAGAAGATGGGTAAAGAAAGTCCGAGAAGAAGAACAGCCGGATGTCCTTGTCGTTGCGTATCACGGTGGTTTTGAACGCGATTTAGAGACAGGCAGTCCAACTGAATCACTTACTGGGGAAAACGTGGGCTATGAGATTTGTCATTCAATAGAAGGAATTGATGTTTTGGTAACAGGGCATCAGCATCGGACACTTGCGGAGAAGGTGAATGGGGTCACAGTTATCCAGCCTGGTTCCACTGGTGCATTTCTTGGTGAAGTAACCATTGATGTAGAGCAGCTGCATAATAAGAAGAAAAGCGTCACAACAGAATCAACATTACATCCTATTACTAACGAGATTGAACCGGACGAACAGCTCTTGACCCTAGTTTCTTCCTATGAAAATGAAACACAGAAATGGCTTGATCAGCCCATTGGAAAAATTGACGGCGATATGATCATTCATGATGCTTTTGAGACGAGAATAAAAGAGACAGCTTTCATTGAATTTATTAATAAAGTACAAATGGATGCAGCTGGTGTAGATATATCCAGTACCGCTTTGTTCCATAATGCATCTCCAGGATTCCCACAAGATATTACGATGCGGGATATTGTTGCTAACTATATTTACCCGAACACATTAAAGGTTATAGAGATTACGGGTGCTGATATGAAGCAGGCACTCGAACTATCGGCCACTTATTTCTCTTTAGATGAGGATTTAGAGCTCGAGGTTAGCCCGTCCTTTCTGGAACCAAAGCCGCAGCATTATAACTACGATATGTGGGAAGGTATCTCCTATACGTTAGATATCAGCCGAGAGGTCGGAGACAGGGTTCAAGGATTGTCGATAAAAGAAAATCCCGTTTTGGCGGATGAGACATACCAAGTAGTGATGAATAATTACCGAGCAGCTGGCGGGGGCGATTATATTATGTTTAAAGGAAAACCTGTAGTTCGTGAGATTACAACGGACATGACAGAATTAATTGCGGATTATATTAGCCAACGCAAAGTAATTGAAGCTGCTTGCAACCATAATTGGCAAGTTCGAAAGTGAGAAACAGGAGCAATAGCTTCTGTTTTTTCTTTGTAATTGGTAAATAAAGGGATATTGGAGTTGTCTTCTGTAACATTTGTCCTAAAAACAACGGAAAAACGACAGAAAATGAAGTGAAAAAAACAAAATAGAGCCAAGTCAATAAAAAAAAGCATTTTTCTATATTCCAGTTTTTAGGCTAAAAAGGGGGGTTTTTATTACAAAAATGCCCGATGTAGCTTGGTTATCTCTCTATTTATTACGAAAAGATTACAATGTAACAATAATATTGCTGTGAGGATTTGCTGTAATATAACCTTAAACTTCTTGTAACCCACTGGGTTAAGCCCATGTGATAGCATAAGTCTTGTTAGAAATTTAAGGAGGTAGACGGCGTATGAAAAAAACAGTCGTATCTTTAGCTACAGGACTAGTGGTCGCGGGGGCATTCAGCACAACAGCATCAGCTGCTGAATATAACGTTCAAACAGGGGATACCCTTTGGGATATCGCACACAAATACGAAGTAAGTGTTGATCAGCTTAAAGAGCTTAACCAACTTGATTCTGACCTAATCTTTCCTAATCAGAAGTTAAATATAGATAAAGAAACAACAAACACAACAGATTCATATACAGTAGTAAAAGGCGATACTCTATCTAAAATCGCAGGGAAGTTCAACGTATCGGTAGGAAACATTAAAGCATGGAACAGCTTGAATTCCGATTTGATTGTAATAGGTCAGCAACTTGCAGTGACTGGTAGCGAAACAGCAGCGGCAGCACCAGTAAAACAAGAAGCGGCTAAAGCGGAAGCTCCGAAACAAGAAGCTCCAGCACAAGAAGCGCCGAAGCAAGAAGCTCCAAAACAAGAAACAGCACCGAAGCAAGAAGCTCCAGCACAACAGGAGTCTAAACAAGAAGCAGAACCTGCTAAACAAGAAGCAGCTCCTGCCAAAGAAGAAACAGCAGCTGCAAGTACAAATCAAGAAGCTGCAAAAGAATTGACAGTATCAGCAACAGCATATACTGGACAATGTGATGGTTGTTCTGGTGTAACAGCTACTGGTATTGATTTGAATGCAAATCCAAATGCTAAAGTTATTGCAGTAGATCCAAGTGTTATTCCTCTGGGATCTCGTGTATGGGTAGAAGGCTATGGAGAAGCAGTCGCTGGCGATACTGGCGGTGCAATTAAAGGCAACAAGATCGATGTACACGTACCTGACAAAGGCACAGCACTTAGCTGGGGACGTAAATCTGTAACTGTAAAAGTTCTAGACTAATACAAATAGATGCAGCAGGTAGAGCAAATGGCGGTTTGCTTTGCCTGTTTTTTATTTATATATATATTATATTTTACCCGTTCGCGTGCAGAGTAAACGCTATCATTTTAAATTTATTGACGATTTGCTCGCCTCATTTAGTTGTATTTCACCTTGAAGCAAACCGATGATGCTGAAGCCAATGATCAGCAGAGCGAAGATGCCGATCAGCACTTTATGCATATAATTTCCCCCCTAATACGTGTATACTGATATCTTACAAACTTTTTGCGGGTACATCTAGCATAATTTCACATGATAATACTGGAAAATGTATGAAAGAAGGAATAAAAAATGAAGCATTTCAGTGAGTTAAACTTACAAGAAAGCAGATTAGAACTGTTACATAAATTAGGAATAGCAGAGCCCACGCCTGTTCAGCAGCAAGCAATACCGGAGATTTTGGCTGGAAAAGATGTGATTGCGAAAGCACAGACAGGTACCGGCAAGACGCTTGCTTTCTTGCTGCCAATACTTGAAATGCTTGATGCAGAGAGTGAAGGAATACAAGCGCTTATTCTTAGCCCGACGAGGGAATTGGCGATCCAAATTTATGATGAACTTGCCAAGCTAGTTCATCCAGAAGAAGAAATAGGCATCCTCGCTGTTTACGGGGGACAAGATATTGTGAAGCAGCTGAAGCGTTTGGAAGGAAGAATAGATATTGTTGTGGCAACTCCAGGGCGGCTTCTCGATCATATGCGACGCGGCACAGTTGATTTAGCGCATGTTCGTACATTTGTCTTGGATGAGGCGGATCAGATGCTGCATATGGGGTTTTGGCATGATGTAAAAGATGTCGCGAATGCTTTGCCTAAAACAAAACAGACGTTATTGTTCTCTGCGACGATGCCAAAAGAAATCCGGCAGCTGGCTGGTACGCAAATGCAGCGCCCGAAGGAGATCACGATTGAAACAGACAATGTCACATTGCAGGAGATCAAACAGATTGTCTTGGAAATGTCAGACAGAGAAAAGCGCAATACGCTTAAAACGCTATTGCAAATGTATCGGCCATTTGCCGCCATTATTTTCTGTCGAACAAAAAGACGTGCATCTGAGCTGCATGGCTATTTGCGTGGATTAGGTCTCGAATCGGACGAGCTGCATGGCGATCTTTCACAAGCAAAACGAGAGCGAGCGATGAAAAATTTTCGTGAGTACAAAACCCAGTTCCTTGTTGCAACAGATGTAGCAGCTCGCGGATTGGATGTGGAAGGTGTTACGCATGTATTTAACTATGACTTGCCGGAAGATACAGAAAGCTATATCCATCGCATCGGTCGTACCGGCAGAGCAGGAAGTACAGGCTTGACTGTTGCGTTTGTAACACCGCGTGACCGTCATCAAATTAAGCAAATTGAAAAAGAAACAAAACAGCGCTTGCCTCGAAAACAGCTAGTCTTTGGTGACAACGGCAAAGCCGATTTACAGGATGCTGGAAAAGAAACCTCTTGACATGTGCTTACAAGGGGTCTACAATGAATCCAAGTAAAACAGATACGGTAGCGATGACGAAGAGTAGTAGCTAATGTGATCACTTATAGAGAGCCGGTGGCTGGTGGGAACCGGTGTGATGCATTTGTGAATGGACTTCTGAGCACTATGGCTGAAATGGATAGTAGGCTGTGGCGGCATCTCCCCCGATAAAAGGAGTAAAGTGAGCTAGTTCGCTAGCTAACAAAGGTGGTACCACGGGTAATCTCGTCCTTTATTGGAGAGATTGCCTTTTTTTATACACAAAATCGTTGATGAAGAGGAGTACATGCTGCAGGATTTGTACAGAGAGCCGGTGATGGTGGGATTCCGGTCAAATCGGCAGCATGGAATGGGCTTCAGAGAGATTCCTTGAATGCAAGTAGGGGAATCCGGTTTCCCCCGTTACCGGGATAGGATATTAAGCATTTGCTGCGTATCCGAATGAGCGGAAAGTGAGAGCTTTCAATAGAGGTGGCACCGCGGTGAAGAACCGTCCCCTATGCACATGACCAAACCATGTGCATAGGGGACGGTTTTTTTTATTATCTAAAGCAGAGGAGTGAGAAGAATGAGCACTACGCAAACGATTCATTTTGAAAAGAAGCAGCTGAACGGAGATACACTGACACCAGTCATCATATATAAACGATTACGTGGACAAAAAAAGTTCTTGCTGGAAAGTTCGGTCCATCATACAGGAAAAGGACGCTATTCCATCATTGGTGCTAATCCATATAAGGAATTGACAGGAACAGGACAGCGAACAGTAATTACCGAGAATGGAAAAGAAGAGAAGCTAAAGGAGAAACCGCTGGAAATGTTAAAGCAGCATATAAGCGGTGTTCAGCTTCCACTTGACTTTCCGTTTTATGGCGGAGCAATCGGCTACATGGCTTATGATACGATTCGGCAATATGAAGCGATTGGCGAGATGCCAGCAGATCCAATTGGTATGCCGGAAGTTCATTTCATGTTTTACCAAGACATCATCATTTACGATCACAAGCATGAACGAGTTACGCTGCTGGCAGTTAATGGTTCTGGTAATCGGTCAGCAGAAGCTTTGCAAGAGCGTCTGGAGGAGATGGAGAAGGATATTACTACACATCAGGAAATACCGGATGCAAGTTTACCTGCTGTCCATTTCCACCCAGAGATAGACCAGGCAGCCTTTATGAAAATGGTTGAAGATGCGAAAGCTTATATCAAAGCAGGGGATGTCTTTCAAATCGTGCTTTCGCAGCGGCTGACAGCAGATTTTGATGGAGATGCATTTAGTTTTTACCGAAAGCTGCGAGCGAGCAACCCCTCTCCATATATGTTTTATCTTGATTTTGAAGACTATACCGTATTAGGTGCTTCGCCAGAGAGCTTGATTAAAGCAAGTGATGGCAAAGTAATGGCAAATCCTATTGCTGGGTCACGGCCGCGGGGCAAAACAACCGAACAAGATGAGCAATTGACTACAGAGCTGTTAGCAGATGAAAAAGAGTTAGCAGAACATCGTATGCTCGTTGACTTGAGTCGGAATGACCTGGGGCGTGTATGTAAGGTAGGCACGGTTGAACTCACAAAGTATATGACGGTGGAAAAATATCAGCACGTGATGCACATCGTATCTGAGGTGCAAGGAGACTTGGCCGAAGGAATGACCGGATTGGATGCACTCATAGCAGCACTTCCGGCAGGAACCGTATCTGGGGCACCAAAGATACGGGCCATGCAATTAATCAATCAATTTGAGAAGAAAAAACGAGGTCTCTATGCAGGAGCGATAGGCTACATCAACATGAACGGCGATCTAGATCTGGCGCTGGCAATCCGGACCATGGTTGTCAAAGACAAAAAAGCTTATGTGCAGGCAGGCGCCGGACTTGTTTATGATTCGGATCCTGCAACAGAGTACGATGAGACACTTCATAAAGCGAAATCACTAACGGAGGTAGGTTTGCATGATTCTGCTAATCGATAATTACGATTCTTTTACGTATAACTTATTTCAATACACAGCGGAGCTTGGAGAAGAGGTAACAGTAGTCCGCAATGATGAGGTAACCATTCAGGATATCGAAAGAATGCAGCCAGAAGCAATCATTGTGTCACCAGGGCCAGGAAGACCGGAGGAGGCGGGCATCTGCGTGGAGGCTATTCAGCACTTTGCTGGCAAAACGCCTATTCTCGGTATTTGTCTTGGTCACCAGGCAATTGGGACAGCATTCGGAGCTGAAGTCAGTCGCGCAGGTCAAATTAAACATGGTAAAACATCTACGCTGCGCTATGAAGGCGAACATGATATAGCGCTGATTATCAAGGACCTGCCAATTATGCGTTATCATTCGCTCGTCATTAATAAGCAGACTGTTCCGGAAGAATTAGAAGTGACGGCATACGCAGAAGATGATGAGGAAATCATGGCTGTCCAGCATCGCCAATATCCAGTCTATGGCCTGCAGTTCCATCCGGAATCAATTGGAACCGAAGCTGGTAAGGAAATTGTGAAATACTACATTGAACGTATGAAAGAAGGGAAAAGTTATGGAACCGTTATTGGCTAAGCTTACGAACACAGCATCCTTGAGTTATGCAGAAGCATTACACGCATCAAGAGAATTGTTGGATGGGACTATGCCAGAAGCCGTAGCAGGAGCGTTCCTATCGATGCTGCAAACCCGCGGAGAAACAGCTGATGAAGTAGCAGGAATGGTAGCAGCCATACGTGAGAAAGCCCAGACTATTCCTTTTCAAGCAGCTGATGTGATGGATAACTGCGGCACCGGCGGCGACGGATCACAAAGTTTTAATATCAGCACTACCGCAGCATTTGTCATCGCAGGAGCGGGCATAACCGTCGCTAAGCATGGCAACCGCAGCGTCTCTAGCAGAACCGGCAGTGCCGATGTTCTGGAAAATCTCGGTGTGCCATTATCCTTGCCAGCAGCAGAGACAACGGACTTGCTAAAAGAAAATAAAATCGCATTTCTATTTGCGCCGCATGTTCACCCTGGTTTAAAACAGGTAATGCAGCTACGGAAAGTACTGCGGATTCCAACGATTTTCAATCTAATCGGTCCGTTAACCAATCCAGTGCCGCTTGATTCACAGCTGCTCGGAATTTACCGCCGCGATATGCTTGGTATGATGGCCGAAGCCTTGCATAAGCTGGGGCGAAAGCGAGCGATCGTTGTAAATGGTGCAGGTCACATGGATGAAGCATCCTTAGCAGGCGACAATCATTTGGTGTTGTTAGAAGAAGGCAAGCAAACAGCTTTCACGCTTCATCCAGAAGAAGTTGGACTGCCAGTGTATCCACTGGAGGCAATTAAGGGCGGCGACGCAGCGGATAATGCACAAATTTTGCTGCGTGTATTGAACAGAGAAGCAGGTGTCCATCGCGATACTGTCGTACTGAACGCCGGTCTTGGTATCTATGCGAATGGAAAGACAAACTCCATTCGGGAAGGCATAGAAATGGCACAGGAAAGCATTGATAGCGGAGCAGCCAAAGCGAGGCTGCAATACTTGATTGATTACAAGCAAAAGGAAGTGACCTCATGACATTTTTGGAAAGAATACTAAAGGAAAAGCGAACGGAAATTGCAACATTAAAGCAAACGTACCGACCTACAGCGGCGCAGCGTAAACCAATCTCTTTATACGAACGTTTTCAACAGAAAGATCAGCTGCAAATCATCGCTGAAATCAAGCGTGCTTCTCCATCCAAAGGAGTAATCAATCCAGATGTTGTGCCAGCAGATCAAGCCAAAATCTATGAAACTGCAGGAGCAGGAGCTGTGTCTGTATTGACGGATATGCCATTTTTTAAAGGTACAATGGATGACTTGGCAGCTGTGAGGGAAGCGGTAGATTTACCTGTTTTAAATAAAGACTTTATTTTAGAAGAAATTCAGATTGACAGGGCAGCTGATTACGGTGCTGATGTGATTTTGCTAATCGTCGCAGCGCTCGAGAATGACCGCTTGCATGATTTATATCAATATGCAAGATCAAAAGACATGGATGTACTGGTAGAAGTGCATAACGAAGAAGAATTAGAGCAAGCACAAGTGCTGGATGCGAACATTATTGGCATCAATAATCGGAATCTTAAGACTTTTGAGGTGGATCTTGGTGTGACAGAACGGCTGATAAAGAAAATAAATACAGCAAACACATTGGTAATTAGTGAAAGCGGCATGGCTGTGCCAGCAAATGCAGAGCGTGTAGCACGAGTAGGAGCAAGAGGAATATTAGTTGGCGAAACACTTATGCGCGCTTCTGATATTGCATCCGCATTACAGTCGCTTCAAGTGTCTGTAGGAGCAGAGCGCTCATGATTGTTAAGATTTGCGGTATCCAGTCTGTTGACGCTGGCCTGGCAGCTGCAGAAGCAGGCGCTGATATGATTGGTTTTGTTTTCGCTGAGAGCAGCAGAAAAGTAACGGCGGAGCAGGCAGCACAGATTGGCAAGAAGCTGCCGTCACATATAAAAAAAGTTGGTGTGTTCGTGAATGAGCCGATCGAAACACTCTTACACATTGCAGACACTGCTGCATTAGATTACATTCAGCTGCATGGCGATGAAACACCAGCATATGTAAAAGAATTGAATAAGCCAGTGATGAAAGCTTTCTCCGTTTCGTCAGAGGCAGACCTAGAGCTGCTCACTGCTTTTGCTTGCGATTACTATTTGCTGGATAGTCCGGCTGAAGCTTACCGCGGCGGTAATGGAACATCATTTGACTGGTCGTTAGCAAGTTCAAAGACACTGCCGAGGGAAAGATTATTCCTAGCTGGCGGGCTGCACGCGGACAATGTGCAGCAAGCTATCCGCGAAGTAAGCCCTGCTGGAGTTGATGTAAGCAGCGGTGTGGAGACAAATAAACAAAAAGATACGCTAAAAATACAGCAATTTATTGCAGCGGCAAAGAAAGGAAAGTGAAAATCATGGCAGCATATCCGACAGAAACGGGGCACTATGGAGACTTTGGCGGTCGATTTGTGCCAGAAACATTAATGCCAGCTATACTTGAATTAGAAAAAGCGTTTAAAGAAGCGAAAGAGGATGAAGATTTTCAAGAAGAGATGCGCTATTATTTAAAGCAATATGTCGGGCGGGAGACACCGCTTTATTATGCAGAACGTCTCACTAAGCATTTAAATGGGCCGAAAATTTACCTAAAGCGAGAAGATTTAAATCATACAGGTGCGCATAAGATCAACAATACAATCGGGCAAGCATTACTGACACAGCGAATGGGGAAGAAAAAGGTCGTAGCGGAAACAGGAGCTGGTCAGCATGGAGTGGCAACAGCAACGGTTAGTGCTTTGCTTGGACTAGAATGCATCATTTTCATGGGAAAAGAAGATGTCAGACGCCAAGCATTGAATGTGTATCGCATGGAGCTGCTTGGCGCCCAAGTTGTATCCGTCGACCAAGGCAATGGGACACTGAAAGATGCCGTAAATGAAGCGATGCGCTACTGGACTGCAAACGTGGAGGATACGCATTATATCTTTGGTACTGCGGCTGGTCCGCATCCGTTTCCGCAAATCGTGCGGGATTTCCAACGTATTATTGGAGACGAGACACGCAAACAAATTATCGAAGCGGAAGGCAAGCTGCCTGAAGCAGTCGTTGCCTGTGTTGGTGGAGGCAGCAATGCCATCGGTATGTTTTATCCGTTTGTAGACGATCGGGATGTGAAAATGTACGGTGTGGAAGCTGGCGGTAAAGGATTAGTGTCTGGGATGCACGCAGCATCGCTAACAGAAGGGAAAGCGGGTATTTTGCATGGATCGTTATCTTATCTGCTGCAAAATGAAGATGGCCAGGTACAAGAGCCGCATTCGATTTCGGCTGGTTTAGATTACCCAGGGGTCGGCCCAGAACATAGCTATCTTAAAGATGCCGAACGTGTGACATATGATGCTATCACAGATGAAGAAGCACTGGAAGCAGTACGAATGCTTTCCAGAACAGAAGGGATTATTCCTGCTTTGGAAAGTGCACATGCCATAGCTTACTGCAAAAAACTAGCACCAAAGATGAACAAAGATGATGTTTTGGTTGTATGCCTGTCGGGGCGTGGCGATAAAGATGTGAACACAATTAGAGAAGCGCATGAAACAGGAGGTGAGCTGCATGAGTAAAGCAAAGCTGGATACTGCATTTCAAACGGTAGAAGAAGCCGGAGAAAAAGCGTTTGTGCCGTATATCATGGCTGGAGATGGCGGTTTGGATAATCTGAACGAACGCATCCGTTTTCTTGCAGAAAGCGGAGCAACAGCGATTGAGCTCGGATTGCCATTTTCAGATCCTGTTGCAGACGGTCCGACCATTCAAGCAGCAGGCATCCGTGCCTTGGAAGCTGGAACAACGGTACAAGCTGTTCTGGATGAAGTCGCAAAAGAGAAAAATAATCGCACAGTACCTCTGGTTATTATGACATATCTGAATCCTATCTTTGCTTATGGCATAGAAGCCTTTGCATCCGCTTGCGAAGCTGCAGGAATATCAGGCCTCATTTTGCCGGATTTGCCGCTTGAAGAAGAAGGACTTGTTATGAAGACACTGCAAAAGCACAATATTGCGCTCATTCGTTTGGTCGCTTTGACGAGCACACCAGAAAGAATCCGTACACTTGCCGAACGCTCGGAAGGATTCCTTTACGCGGTAACAGTCGCAGGCACGACAGGAGAGCGAGCTAGCTTTGTTGATCAAATCGGCACGCACTTGCAAGCGTTGAAGAAGATCAGTAAAGCTCCGGTACTTGCCGGATTTGGAGTCTCTACACCCGAACATGTGAAGGAACTTAGCCAGTATTGTGATGGTGTTGTAGTGGGAAGTAAGATTGTTGATGCGCTCTATCGAGGAGACAAACAGCAAGTGGCTGATTTGATTGCGTCCAGGAAGTACTAACGAAATAAAGAGTGCAGAAGAATAATAGATTCCTCTGCACTCATTTTTACTTGCTTTTCATAAATAAATGCTTACTTCTGAAAGCGACTATACTAACTGCAGCTAGCAGCATCCCGGAGATCATGAAGACAACCCGAATCCCAAGCAAGTCTGCTAATAATCCCATAACTAAGGAACCAATGCCAAAAATCCCTGTCCCAATAGCACCTAATGATGTATAGACCGTAGACAGTTGTTCTTTTGGGACGCTAGTTTGGATAACAGATTGCTGCGGGATATTTTTGATCTGTCCAAACAGTCCAACACAAAATGATAACAGCAAGGAAATGAGTGGCAAACTGTTTAGGCTAAACAGTAAGGTGACAAATGCACTTAATAAAGAACCGATAAAAATAAAACTTCCTAATCTTCTTTCCATTACAGCACCATATTTAATACAATACACACTTCCTGCAATTAACCCTAAAAAGAATGCTCCATTGATAAACCCCCACCACTTTTCATCAACATGCAGTGCTTCACTGACAAATGCATATAAAATGGCGGCTATCCAAACTGTTCCAGCAATCGTTTCGAAAATATCAATCCAAGCAATTCTTCTTAATACTGGCGTTTTGGATAAGGCTATCCAGCCTGCTTTTATTTGTTCTAATTTTCCTTTAGGCTCTGTTGTTGTATGTCTAACACTATCTAACTGACATAGCAAGAAACTAGCAATGATGAACAAGGCCCCGACAAACCAAACCAGCTGCTGAGCACTCAACACCATTAGAAACAAACTTCCTGCAAACCACATGGCTGCCTGTATGGCCTGTGTTACAGTTTCCGCAACTCCATTCGCCTGCATTAACTGATCTGATCTCACATAGTGCGGAATTAATGTTTGTCTTATCGGATTAGCACAACCATCTAAAAATGCAATCAACCCTATTAATAAGAAGATGATGTAATAATTAGATACGGTAATTACCATTAACAGAAAACCTAGTATAACAAGCAAAATAGTTTTTCCAATCTGTGATCCGGCCAGCAACCATTTCAGATTTACCTTTCCCACTAAAAGAGGTGTTAGCAAGCTGGATACAAACATAGAAGTAGTAATGGTAAATGGTACAAATGCTGATGCAGCTGCAGAACCTGTTAACATATAAATCGAACTTATCACACTAACCATATATAATACATCACCGATATTGGCAATGGATTGGCCCCATAATAATAAAGAGAAACTTTTATTAAATTCATTTTCATCCCCCGAATGTTGAATTGTATGTTGTCTTGTTGAATTGGGAGATTTTTAAATTGGACTGTTCACTAGATTTTACTCCTTTTATTTGGAGGATTAATCTGGGGGAATAGATTGATCCAAGTTTGTGGCACGATATACCAATTATATGAATTTTAGCACAATTTAGTCGCTTTATGACTATATAATTAGGAAATATGTGAATACACATGCTCATCTGGATATTTTGGAAGAAATCTAGGTCATTTTTAATGTGAAAGTGAAACATTTCCAGTGCTTATCCGTATAACTAACAAAAGAAGCAGGAAAGGGTGAAGTTAGTGCTTCAACTAAAGGAAGTAACAAAAAGATTTGGGAGTTTTACTGCTGTTGATCAGCTGACGCTGTCGATACCAGAAGGAGAAATGTTTGGTTTCCTAGGGGCTAACGGTGCTGGTAAAACAACTACCTTCCGAATGATTCTGAACTTAATGGAAAATACAGAAGGGGAAATAACTTGGCAAGGCAAGAAGATTACTTATGCAGACAGCGATAAGATCGGCTATCTTCCCGAGGAGCGCGGATTGTATCCGAAGCTGAGTGTAAAAGAGCAGCTCGTTTACTTAGCTAAGATGAGAGGCATGGCGAAAGCAGATAGTGTTAAAGCGCTAAAAACATGGTTGGAGCGATTTAACATAACCGAATACGAAAACAAAAAGGTAGAAGAGCTATCCAAAGGAAATCAGCAGAAAATCCAATTTATATCCGCTGTATTACATAACCCGCGGCTGCTTATATTGGATGAACCATTCTCCGGTTTAGACCCAGTGAATGTGGAAATGCTCAAACAAGCAGTCCTTGATTTAAAGAATACAGGAACTTCGATTATATTCTCCTCTCACCGGATGGAGCACGTCGAGGAATTATGCCGTTTTCTTTGTATTATGAAGCACGGCAAGCCGGTTGTAGAAGGCGATTTGGTAGAAATCAAGCGTTCTTTCCGTAAAAAGAATATTACCATTGCGGCAGATTATGATGTGAGTTTCTTAAAAGATACTGCTGGCGTTATCAAATACCAGGAAACACAGCAAGGATGCCGCCTTCAAATTGCGTCAGCAGAAGATGCGCCGACTGTGTGGAAACAGCTGGCTGAAAAGGGGTTTGTCAGCAAGTTTGAAGTCGAAGAACCTACATTGAATGATATCTTTATTGAAAAGGCAGGGGAGTCCTATGCGTAAGTTTTGGATTGTATTTTCCCACACCTATCTATCTAGGGTTAAAGCAAAAGGCTTTATTATTTCGAGTGCAATTTTTCTATTATTAATTTGCGGACTCTTTTATTTGCCAGATATTATTGAGCGTTTTACCGGTAACAGTGAAGATCCTGTCGTGGCTGTTATAGATGATACAGAGAATCAACAGGTTTACGAAGCTCTAAGTGCTTCTGCTGATGGCTATCAGCCGGAATTGTTCGAAGGAACAGAAGAAGCAGCAAGGCAGGCTGTTGAGGAGGAAGAATATGAAGGCTTGCTAGTGTTGCGTCAGTCAGAGCAAAATCTGCCTGCAGCTACCTTTTATAGCATGCAGCTGACCAACAATGTGAGTGATGATATCGAGTCCCAGCTGCAGCAGGTGAAAGTTGCACAGGCGGCTTCACAGGCTGGTATTGATGAAGCGACAATTCAGGAAATTTATACACCAGTATCTTTTGAACGAGAAGCATTGGATGAAGAGGCCAAAACAGAAGAAGAGCTAGCAGGCTCACAAGGTCTTGTATATATTCTTGTATTCGGGCTTTATATGAGTGTTATCATCTACGGTATGATGATTGCTACGGATATTAGTAATGAGAAAACATCCAGAGTGATGGAAATATTGATTTCCAGCTCCTCTCCTGTCAGTCAGATGTTCGCTAAGATATTAGCGATTGGATTGGTGGGCCTTACGCAAGTAGCAGTAATCGCAGCTGCTATATATATAATGATCCAAGTGCGGGGAAGTGAGCTGGACGGCGGTGTATTTAAATTCACAGGTCTTGCGGATGCATCACCGGTTACACTGTGGTTTGCACTAATCTTCTTTATACTTGGATACTTCTTGTATGCAACAATTTGTGCAGGTCTTGGGTCGGTTGTAAGCAGAATGGAAGATGTACAGCAGCTTGTGACACCTGTTATCTTTCTAGTAATGGCGGCTTTCTTCCTTTCTATCTACGGACTGGACTCGCCTGATTCACCAGTAATTGTCGTAGCATCGTACATCCCATTCTTTACGCCGATGATTATGTTCTTGCGTATTGGTATATTAGGTGTTCCGGCATGGGAAGCTGCTCTTTCTATAGCGGTCTTAATAGCAGCAATTCTAGTAATTGCTTGGATTTCCGCTAAAGTGTATCGCGGTGGCGTGCTGATGTACGGAAAAGGCGGTGCATTTAGTCAGCTAAAGCAAGCACTGAAGCTTTCTGGAAATATTAAAAACAAGAAATAATAAACAAAATAAGAAGTGCGCAGGAATGAACTGCACCCCAAAAGTTAGAGTAACATTTAACTTTTGGGGTGTATTTTTTATGGTGAAATATAGCGAAGGATTTAAATTGAAAGTCGTTAAAGAATATCTGAATGGTAATCGAGGGTATGCCTCCCTAGCTAAGAAGTATGGAATAGGTAGTAAAACTCAAGTTATAAGATGGGTCGCCCTTTACGAAAAGTTTGGCGAAGATTCTCTATTACGTAAACGGAATTATGAGGCTTACTCTGTTCAATTCAAACTAGATGTATTAGACTTTATGAAAAGAACAGGCGCTTCAACGGTCGAAACTGCACTCTCTTACAGAATTATGAATCCATCTGTAATCTCTCAATGGAAAATAACATACGAAAAAGAGGGTATTGACGCCTTGGAACGACCGAGAGGACGGCCTTCCATGTCTAATAAACCTAAGAAAAAAAATAAAAAGATGGATAAGAAAATGATGTCTAGAGAAGAAGAACTCGAGAGAGAAAATGAACTTCTTCGTTTAGAGGTGGAATATCTAAAAAAGTTACGAGCTTTTCAGATGAATCCGGAAAGTTATCTAGAAAAGCACAAGCAGCGTTATCATTCGAACTCAAAGAAACGTTCCGATTAAAAGATGTTTTAGAAAGAGTTGGCATCCCGGAATCCAGTTACCATTACCACATAAAAGCGATGCAGAAGGGAAATCCCAATCAAGAGCTGGAATCTTCTATCCAGTATTTATTTGAGGAACACAACGAAAACTATGGATATCGCAGGATTCACTTGGCATTGCGCAACTTGGGCTTAACTGTGAATCATAAGAAAGTTCTCCGCCTGATGCAGAAACTAGGTTTAAAGGGGACGAGCTTCACTCGTAAATCGCGAAAGTATAGTTCATATAAAGGAAAAGTCGGAACAGTAGCTAAAAACCGGATCAATCGACGTTTCATGACGGACCGCTGCCATCAGAAACTGGCCACAGACATAACCGAATTTAAGTGCACAGATGATCGAAAACTATATCTCAGCCCCATCATGGACTTGTGTAATGGTGAAATTATGAGTTTTGGGATTAGTATGCGCCCGACACTTGATCTCGTTTTAGATCCTCTTAAACAGACATTTGGAAAAGTTAAGGATACATCATACAGAACAACAATCCACTCCGATCAAGGCTGGCAATACCAGCATCAAAAATGGGTGAAGGCACTCAAGAAACAAAAAGTCTTTCAAAGTATGTCTAGAAAAGGAAACTGCATTGATAATGCGCCGATGGAAAGTTTCTTTGGCACATTGAAGCAAGAAATGTATTACGGACGGGAAAAATGTTCATACGAAGAGCTGAAAAAAAGACTTGAGGATTATATAGATTACTATAACAACAAGCGTATAAAAGAAAAGTTGGCTGGTATGAGTCCGGTACAATACCGTCTCCACACCAGCCAACTCGCTAATTAATATCGACTCCAACTTTTGGGGTGCACACCAGAAACGGAATGTTTTCTGGGCGCTTTTTTATTTGAATGAACAAGGAGCTTCCGTTGCGGCGGGAATATACATTTGCATCAAAGATAAAAGGCCGCCAAATCTCTCGGCAGCCTGCATGTGTTTATTATGCTTCGCTTATTGTAGATACTTGCCAAGTTACCCCAAACTTATCTTTCACCTGACCATAAAGCGGACTCCAGAATGTTTGCTGCAGTTCCATTGTTATGTGACCATCCGCTGCTAGACTGTCAAACACTGATTTTGCTTTTTCCGGTGTGCTGATTATGACGGCAATTCCTACTTGATCGCCAAGTGTGTAAGGAGCTCCCGGAAAGTTATCCGATAACATAAGCTCGTTCGCTCCGATTTTCATATGTGCGTGTAAAACATAATCTTTTGCTTCATCAGGAATAGGATATTCCGGATTTTCTGGCAAGTCATCAAATGTTTGCAGACTTATAACCTGTGCATCCAGTGCCTCCTCGTAGAATTTGACCGCTTCTTGTCCATTACCATTCGTTACGATATAAGCATTAATCCCTTGCACCATGTGAACCTCATCCTTCGCTATGGCTTATTTGTCTTCTATACTTTTCGCTGTCTGCTGCAAAATCCCTTTCACAAATAAGATAGAGTTATTCGCTATTATCTTCCAAAGTTGGTGAATGGACCGCCAATATAATCTGTCACATTTTCGAGTTTTACATTTTCAATTTCGTCACGAAAATCTTCTGGGTTGTCCAGTGGCTCATAGCCGATTAACGCTGCATCACGATTATCAAAATAATCATTGTGCAAGGAAGAAACACCATAATAGACATTCGTACTGATTTGGTTTGCTTCGAGGCAGCAGACGATCAACTGGTTCATATCACGGACGCTGATCCAAGTATTCAAGTTGCGATGCTCGGTTGGCTTCTCTAGATAGCTGCCAATTCGCAAGCTGGCTGTTTCAATCGCATGTTTCTGATAATACATGTTCGCTAGATTCTCTCCGAAGGCCTTACTCGCACCGTAATAAGTATCTGGCATATGCAGCGCATCGGCTCCAATCGATTGATTGATAGGCTGGAAGCCGACGGCATGGTTGCTGCTAGCGAAAACAATTCGCTTGATACCGTGTTTGCGTGCTGCTTCGTATACATAATAAGTAGTGTTGAAATTATTTTTATTAATCAATTCATATGTGCTTTCTGTTGCAATACCGCCTAAATGGACAATAGCATCCACGTTCTTTACCAGCTCATCTACTTGTTCAGGCACAGCCAAGTCTGCTTGCTGATAGTGACCAAATTGCTTGAGTTCTTCATCTTGCTTGATATCTGTCAGTACGAGATCGTATTTCTGATGGATAGCTTTCACAAGGTTTTTGCCAATATGTCCAGCAGCTCCTGTTACGAGTACTTTCATCAAATTATCTGCTCCTTTGCTGTTCAAAATTCAATAGCCATTCTTTCCGCCACGCTTCCCAGCGATAACCTGTGAGGCTGCCGTTTCTGCCAATAACACGATGGCAAGGAACAACAATGGCGAAGGTGTTCCGTCCAATTGCATTCGCTGCAGCTCGAACAGCGCGTATATTTCCGATACTTTCTGCAATAGCGCTATAATTACTGGCGCTGCCATAAGGGATTTGATTCACCTGTTCCCAAATACGCTGCTGAAACAAGGTGCCGCTTACAGCTAGTGGTAACTCAAACAAGGTGCTGTGACCAGAAAAATAAGCGTACAGCTGCGCTTGAGCTGACAGTGTGAGTTCGTTTGTATAGACAGGCAGTTCCTCGCCGAAAGCAATACTTGTGATAACTTGATCGGTGGCGGTGATTTGGATGTTGCCAATAGGGGTTTTGACATTATCGGTGTAAGACATCATTTCCTCCTATAAAACAAGCTCCAAAGCGGAAGGCCTTGGAGCTCTTAGGTACATTAGCTGTACATTGCTGCGATTTCTTTTTGCAATTTCTTGTCAGAAACATATTCATCATATGTCATTTCTTTATCAACGATACCAGTCGGCGTAATCTCGATCAGGCGGTTTGCAATACTGTTAACGAACTGTTGGTCATGAGAAGTGAACAGCAATGCGCCTTTGAATTTAATCAAGCCTTCGTTCAAGGATTGAATAGACTCTAGATCCAAGTGGTTTGTTGGTTCATCCATAACCAAGACATTGGACTTGCTAAGCATCATCTTCGAAAGCATACAACGAACTTTTTCACCACCGGAAAGTACATCTGCTTCTTTCAAAGCATCTTCTCCGCTGAATAGCATACGGCCAAGGAAGCCGCGCAAGAACGTTTCTGTCTGATCTTCCGGTGAATACTGGCGAAGCCATTCTACCAATGTCAGTTTTACACCGTCGAAGTACTTGGAGTTATCTTTCGGGAAGTAAGACTGAGAAGTCGTGACGCCCCATTTGTACTCGCCGGAATCTGGTTCCATTTCACCCATGATGATTTTAAGCAATGTTGTTTTGGCAATTTCATCACGGCCGACTAGCGCTAGTTTATCTTCACGGTTCATCGTAAAGCTGACGTTATCAAGAACTTTAACGCCATCAATTGTTTTGGAAATATCTTTCACCGTAAGTACGTCGTTACCGATTTCGCGTTCCATTTGGAAGCCAACGTAAGGGTAGCGGCGGGAAGAAGGTTTGATATCTTCCAATGTGATGTTATCGAGCATTTTCTTACGGGATGTTGCTTGCTTCGATTTAGAAGCATTGGCACTGAATCGTGCAACAAAGGCTTGCAGCTCTTTGATTTTTTCTTCTTTTTTCTTGTTTTCATCCTGTGCCATTTGTGTTGCCAGCTGGCTGGACTCATACCAGAAATCATAGTTACCGATGTAAAGCTGGATTTTTCCAAAGTCAACATCCGCAATATGTGTACAAATTTTGTTTAAGAAGTGACGGTCGTGAGAGACAACAATGACTGTGTTCTCGAAATTAATCAAGAATTCTTCCAGCCATTGAATAGCCTGCAAGTCTAATCCGTTGGTAGGCTCATCCAGCAATAGAATATCCGGGTTGCCGAATAACGCTTGTGCTAGAAGAACTTTTACTTTTTCAGAACCTGTCAGTTCCGCCATTTTTTTATCGTGTAAGTTCTCAGAGATTCCGATACCTTTCAATAATACAGCAGCATCAGATTCTGCTTCCCAACCGTTCAATTCAGCAAATTCGCCTTCAAGCTCAGCTGCACGCATACCATCTGCTTCAGAGAAATCAGCTTTTGCATATAGTGCGTCTTTTTCTTCGATAATCTTGAAAAGACGTTCATGTCCCATCATGACAGTTTGCAGTACTTCGTGCTCTTCATAGCCAAAGTGGTTCTGCTTCAAGATAGCGAGGCGTTCGCCATCAGAGATAGACACATTGCCTGTTTGCGGCTCAACTTCACCAGAAAGAACCTTTAAGAATGTTGATTTTCCGGCTCCGTTTGCACCAATTACTCCATAGCAGTTTCCAGGAGTAAACTTTATATTAACTTCTTCGAATAGCTTTTTATCGCCATATTGTAGTCCTACATTATTTACCGTTATCATGTATACCTTTTCCTCCATGATCAAAAATGTCACGCATGCCTTAAGCTTAAGGGATTTGGATGTGTAAGTCAATGTTCTTACTAGTAGAAGAATGGAAACAGCATGAATTGTATTTGTTATGATTTGGCCGGTGAAACAATTTTTGGTTATGTGTTGGTATTGCCAGTTTGCAGCAGTTACAAACAGCAGCTGGAATACGCATTGCATATCGTTTTAAATCACCCGTGCTTATGTGGGAAACCTTAGGGAGTAAGCGATTAAATCCGGTTGCTATCTTCAAGCCGTTGGCTCCCGCTTCAAGCCGCCATGTGCTAAAATATAGGAAGTGTGATTCGAGAAAGGATGTTTTCATGGGTAAAACGGTTGTACTGGCAGAGAAACCTTCTGTCGGCCGCGATATAGCGCGTGTTCTTGGATGTACGAAGAAGACGAACAGCTATATGGAAGGAAAAGATTATATTGTGACGTGGGCGCTTGGTCATTTGGTGACACTAGCGGATCCAGAGACATATGACGATAAATATAAAACGTGGAAAATAGAAGATCTGCCAATGCTGCCTGAGAAGCTGAAGCTTGTGGTAATCAAGCAGACTGGCAGACAATTCAGCACGGTGAAGACGCAGCTGAACCGAAGTGACGTGAGCGATATTGTTATCGCGACAGATGCTGGACGTGAAGGGGAGCTTGTTGCACGTTGGATTTTAGAAAAAGCTCGTGTAAACAAGCCGGTAAAACGTTTGTGGATTTCCTCGGTAACAGATAAGGCCATTAAAGATGGCTTTAAGAACCTGAGAAGCGGCAAAGAATTTGAGAATCTATATAAATCTGCTGTAGCACGGTCGGAAGCAGACTGGTATGTCGGGCTGAATGCAACACGCGCGTTAACAACAAAATTTAATGCGCAGCTGTCCAGTGGACGCGTGCAGACGCCAACATTGGCAATGGTGCATCACCGCGAAGAAGAAATCAAATCCTTTAAACCAGAAGCTTTCTACGGTATCGAAGCAAAGACGCAAAAAGGCTTGCGTCTCGTATGGAAGGATCAAAAACATAACAGCACACGTACTTTCGCCAAAGACAAAGCAGAACAAGTACTGCAAAAGCTGAAACAGGCCAAAGGGAAAGTAACTAATGTCGAGAAAAAGCTTAAGAAAAGCTATGCACCGCAATTGTATGATCTAACGGAACTGCAGCGTGATGCCAACCGACTGTTTGGTTTCGGCGGTAAAGAAACACTGAACATCATGCAGCATCTATACGAGCGGCATAAGCTATTAACCTATCCGCGGACAGACTCCCGTTATTTGTCCTCCGATATCGTACCAACGTTGAAGGACCGTGTGAAAGCAGCAGGAGTTGGCAGCTATGGACGTTTAGCTACGAAAATTACGAACGCGCCTATCAAAGCAACAAAAGCATTTGTGGATGATAGTAAGGTGTCTGATCACCATGCCATCATTCCAACAGATCAAAACGCATATGGCGCGGACCTTTCTGATAAAGAACGTAAAATTTATGACTTGGTTATCAAGCGCTTCTTCGCAGTACTTTTTCCAGCGTTTGAGTATGAACAGACAACTTTAACAGTGGAAGCTGCTGGTGAGAGCTTCACTGCCAAAGGGAAAATCGTGAAGAAACAAGGATGGAAAGAAGTGTATGCCAACCGTTACGATGACGAAGAAGCAGATGATGACCAAACCTTGCCGAATGTGGAAAAAGGTGAAGAATGGACGCTTTCGTATCGAATGACAACAGGTGAAACAAAACCGCCGGAGCGATTTACAGAAGGTACCTTGCTTCATGCGATGGAGAACCCGGTGCGTTTTATGGCTGGCGAGAACAAAGACCTCATCAAAACAATTGGACAGACGGGCGGTCTTGGTACTGTAGCAACACGTGCTGATATTATTGATAAGCTGTTCAACACCTTCTATATCGAGAAGCAAGGCAAGTATTTGAAGATGACTTCTAAAGGAAGACAGCTGCTGGAGCTTGTTCCGGAAGAGTTGAAATCTCCTGCACTGACAGCAGAGTGGGAAATGAAGCTAAGTGCAATTGCAGAAGGAAAGCTGAAGCAGCAGCAGTATATTTCCGAAATGAAGCAATATGCTAAAAAAGTTGTAAACCAAATTAAGAACAGTGAGCATAAATATAAACATGATAATATAACGGGCACAAACTGTCCGGATTGTGGCAAGCTGATGCTAGAAGTGAATGGAAAACGCGGTCGTATGCTTGTCTGCCAGGATCGGGAATGCGGACATAAGAAGAATATCGCGAAAACAACCAATGCTCGCTGTCCGAACTGTCATAAGCGTTTGGAACTGCGCGGTGAGGGAGAAGGCCAGATGTTCTTCTGTAAGTGCGGACATCGCGAAAAACTAAGTACATTTAACGAGCGTCGCAAAAAAGAGAAAAATAACAAAGTGAGCAAGCGTGACGTACAAAAGTATTTGAAGAAAAATAATGAAGATGATGGCTTTGCCAATACTGCTCTAGCTGATGCACTAGCAAAACTGAAGAAAAAGTAACGAGGAAGATCTGCCAAAACATATTGGCAGGTCTTTTTAGCGTAAACGCACTGTTTTTTCTAGGAAAGAAAGCTTCTGTATTACATCCTCCCAAAAATTTTACCGCCGTACAAAAGAAAGGCAAATACAAACAATATATCTAAGGAAGCAATGAATCTGCGTATACGCTTTATGCCGACTAGAAACAGTGTACCTATATACCAGCTGCTGTTGCCAATACGTATAAAAATTCTTTATAACGGCAGGTACTAACTCACTTCTTATGGAAAAGAGGAGGAGATAAACATGCCACCAAAGCATATCGTGTCCGCAGCAGTAATTGCACAAAATGAAGCAGGTCATATTTTATTGATTAAAGGACCAAAGCGCGGCTGGGAAATGCCGGGCGGTCAAGTAGAAGAAGGCGAAGCGCTCGATAAAGCAGCCGTTCGGGAAGTAAAAGAAGAAAGCGGCATTGACATCGAAGTTACTAAGTTTTGTGGGATTTACCAAAACACAGAGATGTGCATCTGTAATACACTTTTCCTCGGTAAACCAATTGCAGGTGTGTGTACACCGTCAGAAGAAAGTTTGGAAGTTGGTTATTTTCCCATTTAACAAGTGCGCAAGATGGTTACATGGGGAATTTTCTTAGAACGAATTGAGCATTGCCTGAATCACGAATCCCATCCATTTTATGTGCCTTTTAATACATAGGAAACACCTTGTTTAGTGAAAATAAACAAGGTGTTTTGTTTTCGGCTTAATCTAGAAGGGAAGAGGCTAGTAAAAAAAGGAAGGGTGAGGTCGTATGAGTGACACTTCCATGCCAAAGGAAGAAGGACTGGATCACAGTCTGGCATTTTTACGGGAAGGCTATGAATTTATTTTGCATCGCAGAAAGAGTTTTCAATCCAATATATTTGAAACCACACTGCTTTGGAAAAAGGCAATTTGTTTAGGCGGAAAAAAGGGCGCGGAGCTGTTTTATGATCCAGATAAATTTATGCGCGCTGGCGCTGCGCCGAATCGCTTGGTTAAAACACTTTTCGGTGAAGGGGCAGTCCAGACGTTGGACGGAGAGCAGCATCGAAACCGCAAAGGGATGTTCATGTCAATTATGACAAGAACACAGCTGCAAAAATTAGATCAGCTGATTGAAAGAGAATGGGAGAAGGCAAGTGAGCAGTGGGAACAATATGATCAAATCAACCTTTACGAGGAATCACAATATATTTTGATGAGAGCAGCTTGCGCATGGGCAGGAGTGCCGCTGGATGATGAACAAAAGCGAACAGAGCAAATGCGTCATTTGTTTGAATCGCCGGCAGCACTTGGTCCGGACTACTGGCAAGGTCGAACTTCAAGGTCTGGCGCGGATCAATGGATGGCAGAACTGGTAAAGCAAGTAAGAAATGGTGAGCTCCATCCTATCCGTGAAGGCGCACTCTATGTCTTCTCTTGGCATCGAGATATAGATGGAGAGCTTCTTCCTGAAAAAGTTGCTGCAGTGGAAGTGCTGAATATCGTCCGGCCGATTGTCGCCATTAGTATTTTTATAGCCTTTTCGGCGCTGGCACTTCATCAATTTCCACAAGAAAAAGGCAGACTGCAAAAGGGGGATGGCAGTATCCACCGCTTCGTGCAGGAAGTGCGTCGCTTTTATCCATTTTTCCCAGCTGCGATAGCGAAAGTAAAAAAGGACTTCCAGTGGGAAGGATATCAATTTCAAGAAGGCACGTTAACCTTGCTGGATATCTACGGCAATAATCATGACCCACATCTATGGGAGCAGCCTGATCTCTTCCAGCCCGACCGATTTCTCGACTGGGATGGTAGTCCATTTGATTTTATTCCTCAAGGCGGCGGAGATTTTCATATGGGACATAGATGTGCAGGAGAATGGGTGACGATTCAAGTAATGGAAGTGAGCGTCGACTATCTCGTAAATCGTTTGCAGTATAAAGTCCCAAATCAGGATTTAAGCTACAGCCACACCTCCATGCCGACTATGCCAAAAAGCCAAATGATACTGACAGATATACAGAAGATAACCAGCTGACGCTAGCAGAATATGATTGAAAAGAAAGAGCAGGAATCATGTGATCCTGCTCTTTTTGCATTCATGAAGAAACCGACATTACTATCATGTTAACGGCAGTCTTTTAAAACTTATTTTTTTAAACCAGCTGCATATAAGGGACCGTAAGCCGTCATGGTTGTTAGGATGTGTCCCATTTCTAGAGGAGATTCCTTTCTGCCGCTATGCAGCCATTGTTGGGTTACACCCAGTATTGCGTTTCCCATATAGGATGCCAAATACTGTTTTGGAACTCGAAAATTTTCTTCCTTTACAAATGAATGCGGATTATTCCCATAAATCTCTCCCCACATAAATTCTTTCAATCTTGTTTGAAAGGATAAATTTCCTTTTGGACCTAATACAGCTGTCATAACGTCGCTATTCTTATTTAGGTATTCATATATAGATACAGTAATAGAGAATGGCTGTGCAGTCGGAGAATCTGTTTCAAGAGAAGCAAGAACCTTTGGGAAATTCTCTCTCGCAATACGAGATAAGTCTAGCATAATCTTATCTTCACACTGCTTCATTAAATCAAATTTGTCTTGATAATGAGCATAAAATGTCCCCCTATTAATTTTCGCAGCAGTCGTTATATCTTTAACGGTAATTGCTTCAAATCCTTTTTCTTCGATTAATTGTATTAAGGCATTTCGAATGGCTTCCTTAGTCCGAATAACTCGTAAGTCAGCTTTATTGTCAGTCACACATCATTCTCCTTATTTTTTATTATTTTTATCCGACACAGTTCATATAAGTGTCCCGTAACCAACATATATTGGATATTTGATTATTGAATAGCATGGAGTAGGTACATATAATCTAGAGTGTAATAAACAACACGGTGTTCATTTATTATAAAGTAATATCAAGGAGGCGTTCAAGAATGTTCAAAAACAAGCTGCTATTTCTATCACCAATTATCGTTTTAGTCATTATATTTATTTTCTCGCTTACATTAATTCCATCTGTGCAGCCTGAAGCTAAAAATCTGCCGGTTGCAATCGTAAATGAAGATACAGGGGTCGCTATACCAAATCAAGGGCAAATGAATATGGGCCAAACGATCGTAGAGATGGTAAAAGAGAATGCAGAAGCAACTGCAGACCAAGAAGATCCTGCTGTGAAATGGATTGAAGTAAGTAACGCGGAGGAAGTTCAAAAAGGATTAGATAACCAAGAATATTATGGAGCGTTGGTTATACCGGAAGATTTCAGTGAAAAGCAGTCTTCCTTACAAACGGAAACACCTTCTTCCCCTGGCATTGAACTATTTGTTAACCAAGGCATGAATACAATGGCATCTACAATTGCCGGACAAGTATTGAATGGTGTAGTGGACAACATAAACAATAATGTTCGTACGCAACTTCTAGACGGGTTAGAACAACAAGGAGTACCTTTAACTACAGATCAAGCGGAAAGCCTAGTGAGCCCGGTTAAAAAAGAAATCATAACTGTAAACGAAACAGGCGCGAATAGTGCAAACGGTAATGCACCGAGTTCATTATTTCAACCGCTTTGGATGGCGAGTATAGCGAGTGCTGCTATTATTTTTATCGCACTGAGAAAAGTAACTACTACGAACCGAAAAGAGAACTTTTCAGTAAAAATGATGCAAATTATTGCAGGTGCAATTGTCACACTTGTGGTCGGATTTGGTTTAACTTGGATGGCCGATACGATAGCAGGGTTTCATATACCAGATTTCACTAGTACAGCATTTTTCTTAGCAATTACATCTTTCAGTTTCTTTCTTATGATTTCAGCGGTGCTTTCTGTCATTGGGCTTAAAGGAATACCAATATTTATTTTAATGTTATTCTTTGGTGCACCATTGCTTGCTATGGCTCCAGAAATGCTGTCACCATTTTATCAGCATTGGATTTACGCGTGGCTGCCAATGCGGTTTATGGTCGAAGGTTTACGAGAATTGCTCTTCTTCGATACAGGCCTGACTTGGGGTTCCGTATCCACTCTTGTATGGATAGGAATAGCAGGTATGGTAATCCTATTAGCTTCTGCATTACAATCTAAAACAACAACTAAAGAAACAGAAGATCAAGCGTTAGTTGGTTGACTTGATTAGGCCGCTCTCCATAAAGGATGAGTGGCTTGTTTTTATGGAGGTTACTATTAAAACCAGGGCTATCTTAACGCTGACAGCTTGTGGAGAGAAAGCATATTACCAAAGCGCAACAGTACAAGATGTATTGACAGATGTGATAGTAGAGGAAGACACAAAGTTGTATGATAACAATATGATTGTACGTACAGAAAAAGAGGATGTCTCCTATGAGATTCCTGTTGAAAAAGGTGCAGATCATCTAGAGGAATCAGTTAAAGATCACAATCTATTCCATGAAATTGAGATAGAGAAATGAGATTAGCATGAGTACCAGAACACAAGGTGCTTATTTTTTTGCTTTGTTCTTCTTGGGAGAGATGAAGAAATTCTTTGGTTAAACTATACATATGTTACCGTAAACATGAAGCATTGTAGTACAATTTAACAACAGTGAGATAGAAACGTGTTTATAAGCACTTATAATGGTTATAAAACGGATAGGGTACAGGATACATAAAGCTGCTTTGTAAGAAATGTAGCAGACATAAACGTAGCAGATATAAAAACAGCAAGTATCAAAGGATGATTTTTGTATGAAAACAGATTGGTACAAACTAGATAGCGCTGGGAAACTATATGCATCAACTGTTACATCCAGAGTATCTACCGTTTTTCGTCTTTCAGTCAATCTGTATATCAGTATTAATGGAGAATTGCTGCAAGAAGCACTGGAAGAGACGTTAGAAGAAGTTGCCTCATTCAAAGTCGTTGTAAAACGAGGCGTGTTTTGGTATTACTTTGAAAAGACAAACTCTATTCCTGTGGTGACGAAAGAATATTATTATCCTTGTTCGAATCTATTTTTTAGAGGACGAAACACGTTTCCGTACAGGGTGCTCTATTATAATAAAAAGATTTCGTTAGAACTATCTCATATGCTGACGGACGGAACAGGCGGAATTGAATTTTTAAAGCTTCTCGTCAAAAATTATCTAAGAAAAGAAGGTTTGGTGTCTGAGTCGGTTAGTGAAGACAAGAAAGACTACCATCTTGATAATGCTTTCTTTCAGCATTACGAGGAAGTGGTGCCAAGCTATCAGGAAACGTTGGACAAAGCGTATAAAATACCGATCCGGCTGGACAAACGCGGTGTGTATCATGTCACAACCGGAAATGTAAAAACACAAGCGATAAAGAATCTGGCGAAACAACATCAAACATCGATTACTACCTACTTGCTCGCTTTATACGCAGAAACATTAATTGAAATTCAACAGAAGAATTCGGATAAGAAAAGACCAATTTCCATTAATGTTCCTGTGAACTTGCGCAATTTCTTTAAAAGTGACACGCTGCAAAATTTCTTTGTTAGTGTGCCAATCACGATTGATCCTAGATTAGGTGTGTACAGCTTTCAAGAAATAATTGAAGCCATCAGTATCGATCTAAAACGGTTTGTAAATGAAAAACAGCTTAAAATGTTAATTGCTCGCAGTGTTAGGGGAGAGCGTAATATGCTGCTTCGTTCGCTGCCTTTATTTGTAAAAGATTGGATTTCGCCAATGGTGCATGCGAGATTTGGCGAAAATTATTATACAAGCTCTATTTCTAACTTAGGCCTTATAGTACTGGAGCAAGAAGTAGAAAAACATATTGAACGATTTGAATTTTATCCGCCACCTAGTATCGGTAATAAAATCAAAGTAGGGTTAATTAGTCACAAAGCGAACATGTATATTACATTTGGCAGTTTATCGAATGACAGCCTGGTAGAAAGAATGTTCTTCCGAAAATTAGTTAAAGAAGGCATTCACGTGAAAATAGAGACAAATAGGAGTGCATATTAATGGCCTACTGTCCGAAATGCGGTGTTAGTGTAGAAAAGGATCAAATACCTTGTCCGCTATGTTATACATATATACCAAAAGTGCTCAGTGACGAAGAACTGTCAGATGCGAATGGTTTTCCTGCTTATTATAGTTTGTATGAGAACTTATTGCATTTCTTCATCCGCAGTGTATATCGCGTTCTCTGTATTCTATTGATTCTAGGCTTTCTTGTCCCAATAATTGTCGACCTATCTTTGAACGGTGAGCTAACGTGGTCTTTATACAGCAGTTTATCTGTACTGATGAGCTGGTGTTATCTGCATGTATTCTTCGGTTATGTAAAACGTATGCGAAACAAGCTGACAGTCTTGATTGCTTCAGCTAGCATAGGGCTTATTGGTTTCGATGGCATTGATGGATATGCGGGCTGGTCCGTCGAAATAGCCATTCCGATAGTAGTGCTGACTGTACTCTTGTTTCTAGCAAATATCGCTATTTACAGAGTAAATGTAAGCTGGCTGCGTCAAAGTGGTTATATTATTTTTTCCCTGCTCATCCTTTGTATCGGAATAGAGTTTATCTTGCGGATCTATTTAGATGCAGAAGATGTATTTATTCAATCAGCCGGAGATGTGATCCTGTCCATTATAATAGGAGCCGTCTTACTGATTATATCTTACACAGTACCAGAGAAATGGAAAGAAAAGATGAAGCGTAAATTTCATATTTAGTGTCTTTTTTCGTATGAAACATTCATTCGTTTATTTTATAAGCGGATGGATGTTTTTTTGTAGTTCGGGCTTTCTCCCTTACTTCTCCGTTCCTAACCGGCTTTTTCCGCCTTTCTTGATGTCTAGCTCCAAAGACCAGAAACTGCGCTGTAAGCAATGAATCCCTGCGTGGGAATGGCGCCCACTCCGGGCTCCCTTGCTTACCGCTTCGTTTCTGAACGGTCTTTTCCGCTTTTCTTTATGTCTAGCTCCAAAGACCAGAAACTGCGCTGTAAGCAATGAATCCCTGCGTGGGAATGGCGCCCACTCCGGGCTCCCTTGCTTACCGCTTCGTTTCTGAACGGTCTTTTCCGCTTTTCTTTATGTCTAGCTCCAAAGACCAGAAACTGCGCTGTAAGCAATGAATCCCTGCGTGGGAATGGCGCCCACTCCGGGCTCCCTTGCTTACCGCTTCGTTTCTGAACGGTCTTTTCCGCTTTTCTTGATGTCTAGCTCCAAAAGCCAGGAACTGCGCCGTAAGGGATAAATCCCTGCGGAAGGAAAAGCACCTTCCTTCGGGCTTTCTCCCTTACTTCTCCGTTCCTAACCGGCTTTTTCCGCCTTTCATAAGACCAAAGTCTTATCTAACTTACCTCTCCAGGTCGTTATGTGGCGTTGAGGATAAAGGTAGACTAGGGGTATGAAAGGAGTTGTTGGTTGATGAAGAAGGTGTTGTTGATTATTGGGGCGGTTGTTGCGGTGGCTGTGCTGTTGGCGAATCTTGGGTCGCTGCTTGTATTGGCGATTAGTGTGGCTGTTGGTTATTACGGATTGAGAAGGTTCGTTATGACTGATGCTGTTGGCGCCAAGATTGGCTGGGGTGTCGTAATTGGAATTGGGGTTTGTATCTCGCTTTCCAACCTGCCAGCGCTGATTGGTTTGGCTGCTTTGGCTGCTCTTTATTACATGTATAAAGCATGGAAAAAAGATAAAGAAGCAGAGAAGTTTGACTTTACTCTCTAATTTCAAGGAGGCGTATAGTGGACAATTATTTGGAACAACGGGTACGGGTGTTGGAATTAGAAATAGAAGAATTAAAAAAACAGCAGAAACCAGGCTGGAAGGATAACACATGGATTTGGGCGGTCATTCCGATATTGGCTTTGCTTATCCCAGTGATGGCCCTGATTCGAGACATATTTTAACTTAAAAAGGAGAGGTACACATGGAAAATATCTTTACACGAATCAAACAGGCGGTTGCAGCAGATTTTCACGAGATTTTGGATAAGAAGGAAGAAAAGAATCCGACGGTGCAGCTGAGTCAGTATATCCGTCAATGTGAGCAGCAGGCGAAGAAGATCCGTGAACTGATTGAAAAGCAGTACCAGCTGAAGCATGACTTCACGAAAGAATATCATGCTGCACAGGCAATGGCTGATAAAAGAGAACGTCAGGCGAAGTTAGCTGCAGAACAAGAAGAAGCCGAACTTGCAGAGCAAGCACAAGATGAACGTATACAATATCAAGAGCGAGCAGACAAAATCAAAGCGATGATGGATAAAGCAAATGCGGACTTGCAAGAGCTTGAAAAAAAATACGTTCAAATGAAGCACAAGCTGAAGGATCTTTATGTAAAGAAAATGGAGTTTGCAGAGCGGGAGAATGTTGCGAAAGCACATCGCGGTATGAATGAAGTGTTGAAGAATAAGCCGGAATTCGAATTCGTTTCCAGCAAGTTCAACGATCTAGAGGGATACATTGATCGTCTGGAACGAAAAGTCAATGATGATTATCGCAAACAGACGCTGGATGCGAAGCTTGCGAATCTGGAAAGGAAATCTAGTTAAAATAGGAGAGACATGGTAATCTAGGAAGGACACAGGTGACGCTGTGACTTCCTTGTTTACACTTGCTGCATGAAAGGGGTGCCTTAAGGTGAAACCAAATGATATGGTTCGCTGGCTGCTGATTACTGCCGCAGTCGTATTCCTTGCTGAAATATTAATTTCAGGCACAGGTGTACTGATTGGCGCGGGAATTGGTATCTTTATTATTTATCTGGGAAGACGGAGGCTCTCCGCCGGAAAAAAACCGATACTGCTTTGGATAGGGATAGCTATTGTGGCTTTAAGTTTATTGCAATCATTCGCTTTTTATCTTGTTTTGACTGCTGGTATTATCTATTACTTTTCTAAGATACATGATAATACAGCAGATAAGCCGCAAGTTTATCATCCATCCTTTGAACAAACAGAATCGGAACAAGAGCAAGTATTTGAACAAAAATCGCTGTTCCAAAACAGCTTGTTTGGTGCACAGTCTGCTGGAAGCGGCGTATATGAGTGGAAGGACACAAACATTCAAGCCTTTCTCGGTGATACGAATATCGACTTAAATTATACCGTGCTGCCAAAAGAAGAGGCGGTGCTGATGGTACGAAAAGTACTTGGGAATGTCCGGATTGTTGTTCCGTATGATATGGAGGTGGATGTGCATCATTCGGTGGTATATGGCTCCGTCACCATCTTTGATCATAAAGAAAAGAACAGCTGGAATAAAGTGATTCATCTGCGGACAAAAGGTTACCAGCAATCCAGTCAGCGCGTCAAAATTGTCACAAGTGTAGTGGCAGGCAAGCTGGAGGTGGTGCGCGTATGAGTAATATCGTTAAACGGCATGTCGTCTTCGGGATGCTGTATAGTGTCTTGATGCTGGCAGGTTTAGTCGTTCTGTATGTACTTAATTACCCCGTTAATAATTGGCGGGCAGTTTTAAATATACATGACAGCTCGGTACCTTTTATCATTGCAGCTCCGGTATTTGTATTGTTTTCAGGTGCTTTGCTTGGTCTGTTTTCAGGTCTGTATTGGCGCAGGCGCTGGCACCAAGCTGCACAGGAATTAGAAGGCATCCGTGAAGGACAGCAGCCAATGAAGAAACGCAGCTTTAGTATATCCGAACTGCAGCATACGTGGACTGCGCTAGAGCGGTTGCAGCTGTATATGAATGAACAAGCGAAAATCGCACAAAAGCTGACTAATGAACGGGTAATTGATCGTGAGGAAGAAGTGCAGCGAATCGTTTCCGAAGAAAGAAATCGTTTGGCCCGGGAACTGCATGACTCGGTCAGCCAGGAGTTATTTGCTGCGTCCATGCTGATTTCTGCACTTACAGAATCAGAAGAAGAAAATGCACCTATGCTTATTGCGCTAAAACAGCTGGAGTCAATGGTGCAGCAATCACAGCTTGAGATGCGGGCACTGCTGCTTCATCTCAGACCTGCGGCATTAAAAGGGAAGACACTGCAAGAAGGAATGGATTTGCTGCTTGTTGATCTTCAAGCAAAAGTACCGCTCACGATTTCCTGGGAGCTGGATGAATTTCCGGTAGAAAAGGGCATTGAAGATCAGTTGTTTCGAATTGTGCAAGAATCTGTTTCAAATACGCTTCGTCATGCAAAAGCAGAGAGCTTGGCGATCAAGCTGCTTCAGCGGGATGGCTTCATCATTCTGCTTGTTACAGATGACGGAATTGGGTTTGAAATGGACACAGAACAACTAGGAGCTTACGGTTTGCAAAATATGAAGGAGCGGGCCGCGGAAATCGGCGCCCATTTGCGGGTGGTCAGTGTGCCGAAACAAGGTACACGGTTGGAGGTACGCGTTCCAATGCTCGACAGAGAGGAAGAAGAAGCGTGATCAGAGTACTTTTTGTAGACGATCATGAGATGGTTCGAATCGGTGTGTCTGCATATCTGGCTACACAAGCAGATATTGAAGTAATAGGAGAAGCTGATAACGGAGAAGATGCCGTAAAGCTTGCACTCGATTTGCGTCCGGATATTATTCTGATGGATTTAGTAATGGATAAGATGGACGGTATTGAAGCGACGAAGCTAATTGTAAGCGCATGGCCTGAGGCAAAAGTGATTGTCGTGACTAGCTTCTTGGATGATGATAAAGTATATCCAGCTTTAGAAGCAGGTGCTGCCAGCTATCTGCTGAAAACATCTAAAGCATCTGAAATTGCCAAAGCCATCCGAGCTACATATAATGGTTCTGCTGTCTTTGAACCAGAAGTGACGAATAAAGTGATGAAGCGAATGCGAAAGAATCAGGCACCAGCCCTGCATGAAACACTGACAGTCCGTGAGCAGGAAGTGCTTCATTTAATTGCAAAAGGAAGGTCAAATCAAGAGATTGCCTCCGAGCTGTTTATCGCGTTAAAAACAGTAAAAGTGCACGTAAGCAACATCCTGAGCAAACTCGAAGTACAAGACCGCACGCAAGCCGCCATTTACGTCCATGAAAACGGGATGCTTAAGTGAAGAAGAAGCTGGGTATCTAAAGAACGTATATAGTATTTTAAAAAGTTGCGCTCTGACTGCCGCTCCGGCAGAATACCTCGCTTTCCGTGGGCACGGCCTCAGCCTCCTCGCGGAGAACCGTCGCTGCGGGGTCTTCACCACGTGCTGTTCCCGCAGGAGTCTTCGCATTCTGCCTGCGCTAGTTGGATACTCCTATTCACGGATTGATAATCCAAATTAGCAGCGTGTATTTCCAAAGCGGCAGCCTAACTCATAAAACCGTAAAAAAAACGAACAATTCCGTTCTAATACCACAAGGAATTGTTCGTTTTGAATTGCTATAACACTTTAGTCCCAGCATTTTTCTTATAAACCAATCGTGTCATTCGGAACATACAGCTTAAAGCTGAGATTGTCGTTCGGCAAGTTAAATTGTTCTACTTCTACATGGAGATTATTTTGCAATTCCATTTGCGTGACAGCTACATAGATGGATTCTTCATCCGGATTGATCGAAACCCATTCAGGCATGTTGTAGTATTTATCAATGTACTTGAGAACCTTATCATTCGGCAAGGAAAGACTGCCGAGCGAGATTTCTTTATTCTCTAGTATTAAATCACCATTCTCCTGTACATGGGGCTCTAGCGTCATTTTCAATGGGATGCGGATGCCGAAAGCTGTAATGCCGCCGCTAAGTTCTACAGCATCATCTCCAAGTACAACAGCATAATTATCGGAGTTATCATTCAGTTCCTTATCGATATAAGCGTTGATTAGTTCGTTTACGTTTGCTTTTGTGGAACTAATTGTAAACTCTGAGGAATCAGAACTGTCAAATTGTGCTTCTTTTGGCGGCTCTGGAGCCGGACTGAAAGCTGGCAGAAAAATGAGCAGCAAAAGCAGCAGCAAAACAATACCGTTAGCAATAGCTAAAACTTTAAAATATTTCTTCCAGTTACGCGTCTTTCGATCGGGCGGTTGGTTATTTCGATTCTCCATTTCTTTCACCTGCCTATTCTTCGTCTTCCTCTTCTTCCTGTATCACGGGTTTGATACTTTCCAATACCCGTTCAGCTACTTTTCCATACCCAATTTCATTTGGATGGAAATAGTCATCAGACAACAGGTTTGCTGTTTCATTTTGGAATAAGTCGACTGTCTCAATGTAATGCTGTTCTTCGTTCTGGGCGATTTTCTCTCCAATGCTGTTATACTCCTTGATAATCGTACCAAGTTGTTCTTTTAGCTCGGGGAAGTTTTCTTCAAAGGGATTATAAAAACCAATCAAATACACTTCAGCATCTGGATTTAGTGTGTCGATTTTTTGGAAGATTTCCTTCATCCGCTCTTCGTAGGCTGGCATAGCCTTACTATAATCATCATAGTCCAAGTTTGTGAAATGATCTTTCGTTACTTTCATAATGTCATTAGCACCAATTGTAATTAAAACAACATCGGCATTTTCCAGGGAAGCGGAGATGACGGGGTCTTCCATGCGTTTCAGCATCTGGTCGGTTCGATTGCCTCGTTTACCAAAGTTATCAATCTTTACACGGTCCTCTGTTTGTTCAAATGTCTGCTGAAGAATGCCGACATAACCACCCTTATCAGTCTTGTCGCCCACACCTTGTGTCAAGGAATCTCCAATTGCTGTAATATGAAGATCTTCCTTGATAAAGAGCCCAATCGTGTCATTAAACAAACGCTGAAAGGCATCTTTAATTTCGGAGGACGTATCTGTATCCTCTGATTCGCCCAAAGTATCTTCCGTATTTTCAGGGGCTGAATCTTCAATTGGGACAACTTCTAAAGGGGCGTTAGTGACGGTCGCTTTCTTATCAGAGACAGCAAATAGTATCACAGCTCCGATGACGATGGCGAGCAGAAACGATGCAATAATCAAATAAACTTTTCTTTTTTGCAAGCATCATCAACCTCGTTTTAAAAATATAGTTTCGTATCCAGCTTGTTAAACTTTAAAACTGGCGGACACGGAGAAGGTAAATTGTTAATTTAACGTAAAATTATATCTTACTAGATTTCGACAAAGTTGGATAGTGGGAAGAGATGGTTCTGTATGTTTCAGGAAAGGCGCAGTCGGGAAAAAAACAAATAAGAAAAAATAAGAGGAGGATGCAAGATGAAAGAATACAGTGTAGTCCCAAATAGAGATGTAACAGGCTGGTATGTGAAGATTGAAGACGTAGCACCAACGGATTATCACAGCACAAGAGATGAAGCTGTTATGGAAGCTGAAAGCATGGCCAAGGATAATGCGCCTAGTAAAGTTATTATCTATGATGCACATCAAGAGATAGAAGAACAGCGGCAGTTTTAAAATTACCGGCAGTTTTTGCCGGTAATTTTTAACCTTTCAGGCTGTTCCTGAATAAGCTGAACAGAGGAGGTGCAGGCATGGATTTTTCCTTACTGCTGTTAGCTTTTTCAGGAATTGCATTGATTAGCATTGGCGTACTCCGTCATTTCACAAAAGATCCGTTTGTTTTATTCATCCCTGCTGCTGTAACGGCATTGCTTTTGCTTGTCACCAGTTTTTTCTCCTTCCTGTTACAGGAGGAACTGATTAAAGGGACGTTATACATCTTTGCTACTATCTTATGTGGATTATTTGTATTATTGCTTTTTCTGCCACCTTTTCGTAAGTAAAGGTGGCTTATTTTGCAGTTTTAGCAGTATTTGGGTGCCGGGCAGTCAGGCGTTTCAACCGAATTCCGGAAATGGAGTAGAGAACCAAAGCTCCCCAAATACAAGAAAAGGCGATCAGATGCGCATGTGTGAATGCTTCCCCGAATAAAGTGACACCTAAGAGCAGCATAAGGGTTGGCGCTATATACTGAAGCAGTCCGATTTGTGTTAGCGTCAGCCTGCGCGCGCCATGAGCAAAAAGCAATAGCGGTGCAGCTGTGGCGGCACCAGATAAGAATAAGATAACAGCTGTTCCAGTCGAGATAGATGTAGCTTCTGCAGCTGGTGCGAATAGCAGATAAAGGACGGCTAGCGGTGTAACGAACATGGTTTCAATTGTAAGCCCGAACATTGGCGGGATTGTCACTACTTTCTTCAGCAGCCCATATACAGCAAAGCTGATTGCCAATAGTAAGGATACCCATGGAAATACGCCGTAGCTAACGGTCAAATAAATGACTCCAAACGCGGCCAGAATAAAACTTGCAATCTGCAGACGTGTGCTTTTTTCTTTCAGAAAAATCATAGCCAGCAGTATGCTGATCAGCGGGTTAATATAATAACCTAAGCTGGATTGCAAGACATGTCCTGCGTTCACGGCCCAGATGAAAACGAGCCAATTGACACTCACTGTCAGAGAAGCTGCGAATAATCCCCAAAACGCGCGCTTATTTAAGAAAAGGTCCTTAATTTGCTGAATGAAAGAACGGAATTTTCCCAAGACAAACACAATGAGAATCATTGTAACAAAGGACCAAACGATACGATGGGCCAATAAATGGCCAGCATCGACGTCCTCTAATAAATTCCAGAATAAAGGCAGTACACCCCACATCATGTATGCAAGTGCTGCATATATGATGCCGGACTTAGATGATTGCGATTGCATGTTGGCATGCGCCTCTCTTTCTATTTCTGTTTGAGTTAAGTCTACGGCTGGGATGGCCGCTTTTCAATACTTTTGCATCTTTTTAAGATTCTGGTAAGTTGCCAATGTCAGATATGATACTATATATTAGTATGGGCAATTGGAAATATGCTACAGATGAAGGGAGTAGCACATGTGCATATATTTGCGTATTTATTAGGATTATTAACTATTATAAATATCCTCCTCGCATTAGCGATCGTTTTCTTGGAAAGGCGGGATGCTAGTGTTACATGGGCTTGGCTGCTTGTGCTCGTTTTTATACCAGTAGCGGGATTTATCGTTTATCTACTATTCGGCCGCAAACTCTCAGGAAAAATATTCACCTGGGATACAAAATCGAGGCTTGGTGTTAAGAAGCAAGTGCAAGCCCAATTGCGGGCTATTGAGGAAAATACATTTTCTTATAGGCAACCTGCAGTTGAGGAGTACAAAGGCCTTGCCTATATGCATCTGCGTAATGATGATGCAATATTGACCCAAGGCAATGAAGTAGAAGTCTTCACGGATGGGAACAAGAAATTCGATGCACTTCTACATGATTTAGAACAAGCGAAGAATCATATTCATCTCTTGTATTACATTGTGCGCAGTGACAAACTAGGGGAACGGCTGGCAGATGTACTTATAAGGAAAGCGCATGAAGGCGTTAAAGTACGGTTCCTGTACGATGATATGGGTTCAAGAAGTATTAAGAAGAGCTATGTGCGCAAGCTGATAGAAGCTGGCGTTGAAATTGAAGCCTTCTTTCCATCCTTCATTCCTAAAATTAACTTGAAGCTCAATCATCGAAATCACCGGAAGCTGGCGATTATTGATGGTCAGGTAGGGTACATTGGCGGGTTTAATATCGGCGATGAGTACTTAGGTGAAGATCAGAAATTCGGTTACTGGCGTGATACACATCTGCGGATCACTGGTGAAGCAGTACGAGCCATGCAGACACGCTTCATTTTGGATTGGAACCAAGCTTCCCGGCATGATATTGAATACGAAGATCGCTATTATCTGTCAGAGCCAGTTGGCAATGTCGGGATGCAAATTGTCTCCAGCGGACCTGATTCGGAATGGGAACAGATAAAACATGGTTATATCAAAATGATTCTTTCAGCCAAAAAATACGTGTATATCCAAACGCCGTATTTCATTCCGGATGAAAGTTTGGCAGACGCCCTGAAGGTTGCGGTACTGTCGGGTGTCGATGTGCGGATAATGATTCCGAATAAGCCCGATCACCCATTCGTTTATTGGGCAACATATTCGAATGTTGGTGAGCTGATTAAAGCGGGTGCACAAGTTTATATTTACCAAAATGGCTTCCTGCATGCCAAAACGATTGTTGTCGATGACAAGATTGCTTCTGTCGGTACAGCCAATATTGATGTCCGCAGCTTCCGGCTGAATTTTGAAGTAAATGCATTTTTATATGATCAAAATACAGCAGGGGTATTGAAAGAAAAATTTGAAGAGGATATCCTATTATCAACACAGCTTTCACATAATCTATATCTGCAGAGATCAAATTGGATTCGATTTAAAGAATCTATCGCGCGTTTGATCTCCCCGATCTTGTAGCCGAAGTTTGGCAGAAAGAAGGAAAATCAAGTGAAATCAAAACCATGTATCGCATCTTTAACAGTGAAAACATCCCATGTACTTCCTCCTGATACAAATACACACGGTACCTTGTTCGGAGGAACGCTGATGGCTCATATTGATGATGTTGCTGCAATTGCTGCCTACCGTCATGCCAGACAGCTTGTTGTAACAGCTTCTACCGATAGCGTCGATTTTCTCGCTCCTGTAAAAGTAGGAGATACTATTTGCGTGGAGGCATTTGTAACCTGGACGAGCAACACTTCCATGGAAGTGTTCGTCAAAGCAGTAACAGAAGATTTGCGAACAGGAGACAGAAAAGTATCAGCAACAGCATTCGTTACCATGGTTGCACTCGATGATAACAAACAGCCCATCGAGGTGCCGGAAGTATTTCCAGAAAGCCCAGAAGAGAAATGGCTGTACGATGGCGCGCCGCAGCGTGCTGCGTATCGCAAAGAACGCTTAAAACGATCCAAAGAGATGGCAGTAGCATTCGGAACAGATTATCCATGGTTCCGAAATGACGGCCGTAACTTCGACGAATAAAAAAAGACGAGCTTGCTTCAAGGCAAAGCTCGTCTTTCTTTATGTACCTATACATTAAATTTCCTTAATAAAAAACAATTCGTAAAATTATAGTATGTTTTTATCTGAGAAGGTATTTTGCCTATAGATGTCGAAAAGAAGTGAAAAATAGTTGTATGGGGAATGGTTCCATGAATAAAAAAGTGAAGGTATTGGTAAGTTGGATTATTGGATTTTCCTTAACAACACTTATATTTATAGGTGTTGGAGAGGCTTTAGTGAAAATTGTTAGTTACTGGAACAACGAGACATATACAACATTCTCTATGGTAAGATGGTTGAGCTTAGTAATAGCTCTTATTGTAATATCTTCTGGAATTGCAAAATACCTTAGAACCAATGACAGTGCTGTATCTATTGGCTTTACTAACATTCCTAACATTGTTTATGATGAGCAATTTGAAAAATCTAAGGATTATAAAGATAAGAGTTTGATTAAAGAAAATACGCAATTACATGAGAAAATTAATGCGTTGGAGGATTACAACATAGATCTCATTGCAGAACTTGAGACAAAAGGGCTAGAGATGGATGAGATTACGTACATTAGTGACATCTTTATTAGACATCATAAAAATACCAGCAGGCTGGTTAGGTCACTAACCCAACTTATGGAAGAAGGAAAATCAAATTGGAAGTATGAGTTTTGTAATAACGTATTAGATGAATGTGTTACTATACTTCTTGAAGATCGAGCTGATAAATCTTCAACTATTTACTTTATAAACGATGAGAGTAAACTTGAAATGTTCACATATAATAGAATTGAATTTAGTTCATCGAGGGAAAGATTATTTAAAATTGGAGATGGTTTTGCAGGACATATTTGGGAAACTGGAGAAACATTATTAATAAATGATGTTTCCATGGACAATGAACATTTTCAGGGAGAATTTGCACCTGTACATGAGTACGGTTCTATACTCGGTGTCCCAATAAAAATAGGGAAAGAGGTAGTAGGAGTTCTCTGTATACAAAGTGAGAAAGCAGAAGACTTTGCGGAAGATGATGAAAGAACAGTGGTTTTCTATGCAGAAATGTGTGGGCTGGCACACTTTTACGATAGAATAAATTATTAGTATAGGGAGTGCTTTTATGACAACTTTAAAAAATAAAAATACTGGCTTGAGAATTGTCCAGAATAGGGACAGGAGATTAGCTTCGTCTAGAACTAGAACCAATCAATTGCTTCAAAGAGCTGCGGGTTTAGGGTTAGTTGATACCTATGTTGATAGAAAAGGAAGAGTGCGTACAAAAAAAGAGCAATAGTTGGACAAGCACATATATGTCTTTTCGTTAATTTTAAAAAGCGAATTTAGAAAATTGTTTCAGCTAAATTTTCTAAGTTCGCTTTTTTATATAGGCTTACGAGTTAATTAAACTCATGGGGTCCTGCGGTATTTGTGCGAAAAGGGTCTCCAGCCGTCCGCGGAATGTGTATGTATTTCCAGAAGCTGCATTCAGATTGTTTTCCCCCTTAAGCTCTTCGTATTTGTTATCCATTCTGTGTTTGCCCTAATTCCCTTTCATCGTCACAAGGTCGAATCAATGCATCGAATAGATCATTCAGCATTTGAAGATGATGTGTCTTCTCGCGTTCATCTCCATCATGGATTATCAAATATTCAAGTCGTCCGTAGATGTCCAGAATTTCATGCTTTTGTTCGGCAGTTAGTGATTGCACATCTAGTACAAGTGATGTATTCACATCTTTTGCTTCTAATTTCTTTAGATCTTTTCCGTATTCTTTATGTGGATTAGCCATCAGCTCTTGCGCTCTGTCACTGAGGAAGTAAGCCATAAAAAGATCAACATCTTGTTCGTACTCTTCATAAAAGTGAATACCAATCAGCTGGTCGAGATGACGTACATTTGTTTTATTACGGACAATCTGTATGCTCTTTCGGTTAAACACACTCACTAAAATTGGTGCGGGATCTAAAACTGGGAGTCGATACCAAGGTGTTCTGGAACGAATAGTATGGCGCTGGTCAACCCGATGAGCCTTTCCATCCGCTAAATACTGCATCACTGCGTGGTCTTGCTCTTGCGTATCATCAACATGAAGCAGAAGCATTTGCTCATCTTTCTGCACAAGTCGCTTGTAATCAGTGTAAGTGAAGAAAAGATCTTTCAGCTGACTTGACTTGGAAAGTGCAGGCAGGAAGTGCTGCTGCCCGATTTGCCATTGCTTCACTTTACTATTATTAAAGCAGAAATATTGGTTTGATCCTGTTTTGATACCGTGCTTTGCAGCAGCAAAATGGTTGAGCGGCTGTACATTCGTAAAACGTTTCTGGTTTTCTTGATAAAAATGCAGACGCCATTTACTAGCAGGGTTAAGATCTTGAATTCGTCTTACAATTCCAATCGGTTTTTCCCGGCTAGACGTTATATACGCGGCAGCCTGCTCAAGCTCATGTTCAGACTGCGTACGGATAAATTCAATTGTATCTGTCTTTCTTGACTTGTCGAATAAAAGCAAAGAACTTGTTGTCGCTGCACCTTTAAACCATCCCATTTGAATATCAGTGTTGATAATCATCGTCAAACTGCGATCCAAGAGAAGGTATTCTTTTATTTTGGTGCCATATCTGGCATTTAAGAAGTCGGAAGGAACGATAAAGGCAGCCCGCCCCTTCTCGTTTAGTTGGTGCAATGCCTTCAACAGGAATAAACCGTAAAAATTCGTATATGTAGACAATGTAATATCCATTCGCTGTCGGAATAGATTTAAGTAGATTTCTCTTTCATCTTCATTACGGAACGGGATATACGGCGGGTTGCAAAGGATTCCATCATACCTTGTATCCCATCCTTCCGAAAGAAAATCTCGTTGATGCAGCTGGACGGCTGGCTGCGAAGTGAAGAAGGTGCGATTTGCATCCAAGATTTCTGAATCCTCTTCATAAACATCAACTTTATAACTGCTTGGTATATTTTTTATTAACTTTCCAAGGCCGACAGCTGGGTCAAGCAAATGCTTGCCTTCCAGGTTGTGTAGCACCCACTGTTTCATCATGTCTGCAATAGCATCTGGGGTGAAATACTGACCATAGTGCCGACGATGGAGTGCGGAACTTGTATTTAAATAGGATTCTTCCAATCTATGTCCTTCCACAGGCACACCTCCACTTAAGAAAAATAGGAAAAAACAACTAGATTCATTGTATTACAAAATCAACATAGTTTTCCAGTAAAAGGAGAAGTATTTCGCTAAAAATCAACAAAAAAGCCGAATGTTTAGAAAGTTAACTCTATCTGCTTTTGTGTATCCGCGTTGGTTGATAGACAAGAAGGAATAGGAGTATAATACAATCAGCTATTAAAAATGACAGCAGATGCAAAGGGGTTGCAACAAATGAAAAAAGCTTTAACAATCGCAGGTTCAGATTCCTCGGGCGGAGCGGGTATACAAGCAGACCTAAAAACAATGCAGGAGTTCGGCGTATACGGTATGTCAGCTGTAACGACAATCGTTGCGATGGACCCTTATAATAATTGGCATCATCATGTATTTCCTGTTGATGTAAATACAGTCAAAGAGCAGTTAAATACAATTGTAGTAGGCGCAGGTGTTGACGCAGTGAAGACTGGCATGCTCGGTTCTCCTGAAATCATCGAATTGGCTGCAGCTATGATCAAAGAAAACAATATTCCGAATGTCGTTATCGACCCAGTAATGGTATGTAAAGGTGCAGACGAAGAACTGCAGCCTGAAAATACCGTGAGTTTGCGTGAAAAGCTGGTTCCGCTTGCAACAGTGATTACGCCTAACTTATTTGAAGCTGCTAAGCTTGCGCAAATGCCGTTGATTCACTCAGTGGAAGAAATGAAAGAAGCAGCACAGAAAATTCATGAACTTGGTGCAAAGTACGTGCTCGTTAAAGGCGGCAGCAAGCTGGATACAGATAAAGCAATTGACGTGCTTTATGATGGAGAAACATTCGAAATTCTCGAAAATGAAAATGTAGATACAACGTATACACATGGCGCAGGCTGTACGAGTTCTGCGGCAATCTGTGCATTGCTTGCTAATGGCAGCAGTGTGAAAGAAGCTATTTATGAATCGAAAACGTTCATTACAGAAGCGATTCGCGGAGGCTTCAAACTGAATGAATATGTTGGCCCTGTCAATCACGGTGCCAGAAAGTCCATGCCACAGCAATAAGCAGGTCTGGATAAGGAAAAGCCGCCTGGAACGGGCGGCTTTTCTATGTTCGGGAAGGAGAGAGATTATATGCGAATTTTTAGTGTGGAAAACCTAACAAAGACGTATGGAGACAAGCAGCTATTTGACCGCATTGCTTTTCATATAGAGAGCAGAGAACGAATAGGACTTGTCGGGGTAAACGGAACCGGAAAGTCAACGCTATTAAAAGTATTAGCTGGTATAGAAGGTGCTGATAGCGGGGATATTGACCATAGCAAAACGTTCCAGCTGGCTTATTTAGCGCAGGAACCGGAACTTACAGCAGGAAAGACAGTATTAGAAGAGGTATTCAGTGGAACGAGCCCTATTCTGGAGACGATTCGTACATACGAAGAGGCCATTGCTGCATTGGAGAAAAATCCGGAAGACACCAAGACGCAGAACCGGTTATTCCAGCTGCAAGCAAAGATGGATGCTGAAGACGCCTGGGATGCAAGCACGCAGGCGAAGACGATATTGTCTAAGCTAGGTGTCAATTATTATAGCAGCTCTGTCGATACATTGTCAGGTGGACAGCGAAAACGAGTAGCATTAGCGAAAGCGCTCATCCAGCCAGCTGATTTATTGCTTCTGGATGAGCCGACTAACCATCTGGATAATGAAACAATTGAATGGCTGGAAAGTTATTTGCCAAACTATCCTGGAGCGCTTCTGTTAGTGACGCACGATCGGTATTTTTTAAATAGAATTACCAGTCATATATTCGAGTTGGAGCTGGGCAGCCTTTATCGGTATGAAGGAAACTATGAAACCTACTTGACGAAGAAAGCGGAGCGGAAAGCACAAACCTTACTTGATCAGGAGAAACATCAAAACACACTTCGCCGGGAGCTTGCGTGGCTTCGCCGTGGTGCTAAAGCACGGACGACGAAACAAAAAGCAAGAATTCAGCGAGTAGAAGAGATGAAGGAAACCAAGTTCCAGACCCAAGACAATGAACTGAATCTTCAAGTTGGGGCTGCACGGTTAGGTAAGAAAGTGTTAGAAGCAAAAGATCTAACGGTTCAGTTTGGTGAGAAACCTTTATTCAGTCATTTTGATTTTCTATTCAATCCAGGCGATCGAATCGGCATCATTGGACCGAATGGTAGCGGAAAAACATCATTCTTGCATACACTTGCCGGCAGAATTCAGCCAACAGCAGGAGAGGTTGAAACTGGAGAAACGGTGAAGCTTGGATATTATACACAGCTTCAACAAGATATGAACCAGCAGCTTCGTATCATTGACTATATTAAGGAAGTTGCAGAGGTTATCACAACCGCAGATGGCGATATTATAACGGCAGAGCAGATGCTCGAGCAATTTCTCTTCCCGCGCAGCCATCAATATACGTATATTCATCGGCTATCTGGCGGAGAGCGAAAACGATTGTACTTGCTCCGTGTTCTGATGGAAGAGCCAAATGTTCTTTTTCTTGATGAGCCTACCAATGATTTAGACACAGAGACGCTGGGTATTCTTGAGGATTACTTGGATGGATATCCTGGTGTTGTTATTACTGTTTCCCACGACCGATACTTTTTAGATCGTGTTGTAGATCAGCTGATTGTTTTTGAGGGAGCAGGAGCTGTTTCCACATTTTACGGCAATTACAGTGAGCATAGAGAAAAGATGTTGGAGCAGCCGAGAGTGCAGCAGCAAAAAACGGCCCCCGCACCGGAACGCCAAGAAAAGAAAAAGCAAAAACTGTCGTACAAGGAACAGCAAGAGTGGAATACGATTGAGGACGAAATTGCGGAGCTGGAAGAACGGATAGAAGCTTGCGCAACAGGGATAACAGAAGCGGGCAGCAACAGCGAGCGCGTGCAGCAGCTGTTTGTAGAACAGCAGGAACTGGAACAGCAGTTAGAGGAGAAGATGGAGCGATGGGAAGCGTTATCTCTCGTTGTGGAAGAAATTGAAAACCAGAAGAGTTAAGGCATATTTCGTGCTATATTGCTCATACTTCACTAGAATGGAAGAATAGTCTGAATTGAGTAACGGGAAGGATTGAATCCAATGCCAGCGAAAGAAATGTTAGAAAAATATGCAGATGTCGCCTTGCGTACAGGTGTTAATATCCAAAAAGACCAGCCGCTGTTCATCATGGCGCCAATCAGCGGAGCAGATTTTGTCCGTTTAATCGCCAAACGCGCTTACGAACTAGGAGCCAGTGATGTACATATTAACTGGACGGATGATACATTAACGCTTTTAAAATATACACATCAATCAGAAGAAGAACTGACCGACATTCCAGATTGGGCAATTGAGCAGCGCGCTTATTACATGAAAAAGGGAGCTGCCTTGCTGCAAATTCGTTCCACTGATCCGGATCTTTTAAAAGATGTGGATGGCAATAAGGTGGCGCAGGCAACGAAGGCAACAGCACAAGCATTGCAGCACCTGCGCAAGTACACCATGAATGACATTATTCCTTGGACCATCATTACAATTCCAACTGATGCTTGGGCACAGAAAATCTTCCCAGGAAAATCTGCAGAAGAAGCAACACAGCTCCTGTGGGATTCTATCTTTAAAATTGTCCGTGTCGATCAGGATGATCCTGTACAAGCATGGAAAGAACATAATGCAACGCTGCATCATGCCCGTGATGTACTAAACAAAAAGCGCTATAAAAAGCTTCATTTCACATCCGAAGGTACAGATTTAACAATTGGCTTGCCGGAAGGTCACATTTGGAAAGGCGGTTCTTCGACTACAGAAGGCGGTACGGAATTCAATCCAAATATGCCGACAGAAGAAGTGTTCACAATGCCTCATAAATATGAAGTAGAAGGAACAGTTACAAGCAAGAAGCCGCTGATTTACGATGGCAATACCATCGATAACTTTACGCTTACGTTTAAGGATGGCAAAGTTGTTGATTATAAAGCAGAAACAGGTCAAGAAACGCTGAAGCACTTGCTGGAAACAGATGAGGGCGCTTTGCATCTTGGTGAGGTGGCGTTGGTGCCGCATGAATCACCAATTTCCCAATCGGGTCTGATTTTCTACAACACATTGTATGATGAAAATGCATCCTGTCACGTTGCCTTAGGAAAAGCCTATCCAACAACATTGGAAGGCGGCTCATCCATGAATGAAGAAGAGTTAGATAAGCATGGCGTTAATGACAGCTTAACGCATACGGATTTTATGATTGGATCAGCAGACCTTGCAATTGATGGTGTTTTCGCAGATGGATCATCAGAACCTGTCTTCCGTGACGGAAGCTGGGCAATCAAATTTGATTAACAAAAAAAGGATTACGGCTTTGCAGCCAGTAATCCTTTTTCTTATTCTAATATACCGTTATGCACCAGCACAGCACGAATACCATGGTAGTCACATGGCACGTCCATTTGTTCCTTTATTTCTCGCAGCCGCGGAAGTTCTTCATGCAGCTTCAGGACATCCAATACGGCTGTTTCTTGTTCTTCTGAAAAGAACTGCTCTAAATCAAGTGCTTTTCCGTCAGCATATGCTTTAAATAAATGATTGCTCACTGTAAGAGGAGTCAGGTCTCTGTCCTTTGCAATGTCATCCAAAGAGCGTCCTTGTTCGAATGCTTCGTAGCTGATCAAATGACTTGGTGTATCTTGCTTTTCTTGCAGTAAAGGCTTTTTCGTTTGTACTGGAACAGCTTGCGATTGTTCATATTGTACAAGTACCTGGAGGAATTGCTCGCCGTACTGTTCCATTCGTCTTTCTCCAATTCCCTTAATCTCCAGCATTTCCCGCTCACTATGCGGTACCAACCGGCATAGCTCCTTTAACGTAGCATCCGAGAAAATGACATATGGAGGCAGACCTTCTGCTAGGGCGAGCTCCTTGCGCAATTGCCGCAGCTCCTGGAAAAGCGTCTCATCATAATCTGCTTCCGCTGTCTCCGTAGCTTTGACAATCTGCATCATCACTTTCTTTTCACCTTTCAGAATGCGTACCGCCTCATCTGTTAGAGTCAGCACCGGATATTTATCATCCGTCGGTGCAAGAATCATTTCAGCTGAGAGATAGTGAATGAACTGGGTAATATCCTTTTCGGTACGATTTTTCATAATCCCATACGTAGAAAGGGTTTCAAGGCCAAACTGTTTGATCCGTTTGTCTTTCGATCCTTTTAACACTTTAGCTACGAGCACGGCACCAAAGCGTTCGTTCATGCGTTTCACACAAGATAGAACCATCTGTGCTTCCTTCGTTATATCTGTCTTCTCAAATTCATTAAGGCAGTTGCTGCAACGGCCGCAATCCTCTGGAATATGGGGATCCTTAAAGTAATGCAGCATATACGTTTGTAGGCAGGACTGTGTATGACAGTAATTCATCATTTGCTGGAGTTTTTGATATTCGGCTTGCGTATCGGAAGATGAATTCTCGATTAAAAACTTCAGCAAATGAACATCTTGACCGGAAAAGAGAAGTACACAATCACTTGGCTCACCATCACGACCGGCACGACCGGCTTCCTGGTAATAAGCCTCCATGTTCATCGGCAGCGCATAGTGAAGCACATAGCGCACGTTGCTTTTATCAATGCCCATACCAAATGCGTTTGTTGCTACCATCACGTTTACCTCATCTTGAATAAAGGAGGATTGAGCTGCCTGACGATCTGCTTCGCTCATACCGGCGTGGTATCTAGCTGTCTTAACTCCTTGGCGGTTAAGAAATTGGTAAAGCTGATCAACTAGTTTTCTAGTTGGCGCATAGATGATTCCGGTTTCATGCTTTCGTTTCTGAATGAAATCAAATATATATCGTTCTTTATCTGCTCCTTTTACTACTTGAAAACGCAGATTCTCTCGCGCAAATCCGGTACGCACCGTGTGATCCTCATTGATTTGCAGCAGTCTTTGGATATCGTCTGCAACCTGGGGTGTCGCTGTTGCAGTGAGTGCCATAACCGGCGGCCTCTCTGGCAGTTTATCCAGAATGGAAACAGCAGACCGGTAGCTTGGGCGAAAATCATGTCCCCACTGGGAAATACAATGGGCTTCATCGAATGCAACTAAGCTAATCGAGAGATGGCGTATCGTTTGCAGGAACCGTGGATTTTCCAAACGCTCCGGCGCGACGTAAAGAAATGTGAATGCGCCGTGTTCCGCTTGCTGCATCGTCCATTCCATTTCGGCAGCTTCTAATGTGCTGTTAACATAAGCAGCGGGTATGTTCATCGCTGTCAGTGCATCAACTTGATCCTTCATCAAGGAAATAAGAGGGGAGATGATTAAGGCTGTCCCTTGATTCAGTAAAGCTGGCACTTGATAGCAGATAGATTTACCGCCGCCTGTTGGCATAATTGCTAACGTATTATGATGCTTCATAACATGACCAATCACATCAGCTTGTCCGGCCCGAAAGGTGTCATAGCCATAATAATCCTTTAGTATTTGCTGGGCTGTAGCTTCCACGTTCAAAATCCTTTCTTCATTCCTCGTTAGGTATAGCATAACATGATTACATACGAGTTCGCTTTCTAGTAGAAAAATTAAAAAACTGCCTGAATAGAACAGGCAGTCTTGTGTTTTATACTGTCGCCTCAGTTGTCGGGCGCTTTAATTCTATTTTAATTTTCTCCAAGCGGTTGTCGCGGACGGATTCAACAGTGAAAAGCATATTTTCATATTCTACCACTGTATCTGCATCTTCATCTGGAATAGATCCGACACGGTCGAGTATGAAACCTGCAATCGTATCAAAGTTTGGTACGTCGATATCTGTATCGAAGAAGTCATTAAATTCATCAATCTGGAGCGAGCCATTCGCTAAATACGTATTTTCATCGATACGTGTTAACTGGCCCTCAATCTCATCATATTCATCATCGATATCTCCGACAATCTCTTCAATCATATCTTCCATTGTTACAATTCCGGAGAAACCGCCGTACTCGTCGATTAAAATTGCCAGGTGATTATGTGTCTGCTGCAATTCCTTCAGCAGATCATCAATGTACTTCGTCTCAGGAACAAAATGTGCTTCCCGTAAGATCGATTCAAGCCGGACGCTGTCAAACCCATGCACCCGAACTGCTTTGAAATAGTCTTTGATGTTCAGTATACCAACGATTGTATCGCTGTCTGTTTGATAGACAGGTATTCTGGAATACTTTTGTTCAAGCAGAATATCCGCCAATTCATTCGGCGGGGTATCAATGCTGAGTGTAAATGTATCTGTACGCGGAGTCATAATTTCACGGGCAATCTTATCATCAAGGTCAAAAACACCTTTAATCATCCCAAGCTCATCCTCATTCAGAATTCCTTCCTCCTGCCCCGTCTGCGCTAGAAGCTTAATCTCTTCACGGGAGACTTTCTCAGCTTCCGCATCGTTTCCTACACGCGTAATTTTAACGAGCATATTGGTGGAGAAGGATAGGAACTTTACAAACGGCATTGCGATCTTGCTAATAAATAGTATCGGCGTAACAGAGAATCTAGCTATCTTCTCCGCGTTTTGAAGGGCAACCCTTTTAGGGAACAACTCACCAAATACAAGTGTCACATAAGACAGCAATATGGTAATGACTACAACACTAATTTGCTGTGCATAAGGAATATCTCCCAGCACGCCAGCAAACCGGTCGGCAAGACCAGTAGCAGCAGAGGCACTGGAGAAGAACCCTGCCAGTGTAATACCAACTTGAATCGTCGCAATAAACTTACTTGGATCCGCAATTAGCTTCTCTAGCATTGCTGCTTTTTTGTCGCCATTATCTGCTTGCTGTGAAATGCGGTTTTTATTCAGTGAAACCAAAGCAATTTCTGCTGCAGCAAAAAAAGCATTCAGTGCAGTTAAAATACCAATCAATACAAGCTGGAGTATAACTGGACTCCCAGGATCATCCGGACTATTCATGTATAAAATCTCTCCCTTTACTAAACGCAAAAAAATGCGTATCTATAATATAGATTATACGCTTTTTCTAATAACAATCCAAAACCTTTGCATGTATTGTAGTATATCCGTTAAATTGGGAATTATTCCAAGCTTCGCAGCTGCTGCCGAAGGGTTTTTATCTCTCTTTCCATCTGCTCTAGCTGCTTTTCCATATGTGATGCACCAGTTCCGCTTGCAGCCAGCTTATCCGCATCAGCTGAAACACTGCTGTAGGTCATTTTTAATTCGGCTAATTTTGCTTCCAAATCTTGTTTGTTCATATAATCACCTCTACACTAAGAATAGGAATAATCATCCAATTCGTCAAGCTGGAGGGAAGACAATGCGTTTTATTCAAGAACACGATGCAAGCCGCCTGTTAGCGGCAGTTGAAGCTCTGTTATTACAACACGAGGCAGCGAATAATTTACTGCTTGGCCTTTTACGCAGAATAGCAGATGGGGAGGATATGAGCGCTTCTTTTGGATACGGAGAACAAGCTGGAGAGATAAGGACAGTTTTTCTGGTTATAAAGGGCGAACGTCTCATCATTTCACACGGGTTGTTATGGCAAGAGACAGATGCAGAGCGACTGGCGGCATTTGTTCAGACATTAACGCCAGATCTTCCAGGTGTCATTGGTCCAATCGTGCAAGCAAAGCAATTTGCGCATGCTTGGCATCAGCTGAGCGGTAAACAATCAGAACTGCATATGAACCAGTTTATTTATCAGCTTAATTACGTAGAGAATACAGGAAAAGCAAAAGGAGAAATACAAGTGGCGCGTTCTGCTGACTTCACTCTGTTGCGTGATTGGCTTATACGATTTGGGAAAGAGTTGGGAGAAAAGAGAACAGAAGAGCAAGCAGATGCAACGATTGGCAGACTGATTTCACAGCAGAGAATGTACATTTGGAAGGTAGATGGCCAACCTGTCAGTATGGCGGGATGTTCGAGAGAAAGCAGGAACGGTATTGTAATCAATGCTGTTTTTACGCCGCAAGAACATCGGCAGCAAGGGTACGCACAAGCGCTAGTTGGACAATTGTCAGCTAAATTACTACAAGATGGAAAGCGTTTCTGCTGTTTGTTTACGGATGCAGACAATGATGGTCCGAATAAGCTTTACCAAAGAATCGGATATAAGCAGGTGGCAGAAAGCTGCGCAATCAATTTTAAATAAACAAGGACCGTCCCATATTGGTGACGGTCCTTGCTGCATTAAATTTTGCCTTGGAAGCTGGCAAGCTCATTATAGAATGTATCGAACGTTGGAAGATCCATTTGCTGACCTGCATCAGATAGTGCAGCAGCTGGGTTCGGGTGTACCTCTGCCATAACACCATCTGCTCCAACAGCTAAAGCGGCTTTCGCACACGGAAGCATGATATCTTTTCTGCCAGTAGAGTGCGTTACATCAACCATGACAGGAAGATGCGTCTCTTGTTTTAGAATCGGAACAGCAGAGATATCAAGCGTATTGCGTGTTGCTGTCTCATATGTGCGGATACCGCGCTCACAAAGAATGATTTGTCCGTTTCCTTCTGAGTGTACATATTCAGCTGCAGCGATGAATTCTGCGATTGTTCCAGATAAAGCGCGTTTGAGCAGAACTGGTTTGTTCGTACGCCCCGCTTCTTTTAGCAATTCAAAGTTTTGGGCATTGCGAGCACCGATTTGGATAACATCGACGTAATCAAGCGCTTTTTCGATATCATGCGGCGTCACAATCTCACTAATAACAGCCAGGTCGTATTCATTTGCTGCACGCTTTAGAATCTCCAAGCCTTCCACGCCTAACCCTTGGAAGTCGTATGGAGAGGTACGAGGCTTAAAGGCCCCGCCGCGAAGCAATTTCAGCCCTTTGTTTTTCAAGGATTCTGCTACCGTGGCTACCTGATCGTAGCTTTCGACAGAACAAGGACCAAAAACAAAGCTGGCTTTACCAGTACCAATTTTTTCGCCTTTCAAATCAATAACGGTGTCTTCATTCTTATAAGCGCGGGAGACGAGCATTGGTCGCTTGCTTTCCGCTTCTTCTTCTTTTGTTTTTGCCTGCATAACAGCTTTAAAGATAGCGTCCATCGCAGCATCTCCAAGTACGCCGGATTCATTCTGTGCTTTTAGTTCTGCAAGCAGCAGTTTTTTTGTTTCGCTGCGCTCATTCTCGGGAAGATCCTTCAGCTGCTGCCTCAAGCTTGCTTGTTCGTTCAACAATTTCAACAGCTCAAAATGTGTTTGTTCATACTGCTTTTTCAGCTCCAAAACATTTGTTGTCTGCATAAATAGATCCTCCTTATAAGTATAAAATAGCCTAAACTTGCCTTCATTAGCCCATCCAGACGGAACCAGTTATTATACCTGCATGCATTCCAAGTTTCCGAAGAATTTGTTGCAAACTGCTTTCGTACTGATACAGGTTAATGAAAAACTTCAGCATCAACATTGTTAGCTGGAATTAAAGCAATGTTGAAAATATTATCCCTATACTACATGCTTTTATAAATAAATACAAATGAAAGTCGAAAAGTATGCAGAAAAAAGGACGATAATACCAGATTCCCTTTTATCAATACTTATAGATAATTACAGTATAAAATTTATATTTTCTTTACATGAAGTTTCTGTTTATTCTCACGCCGTTTGGCGAGGTAATCCAGCAGCGTAAACAGGAATACGAATAAAAACAGGAAACTCGACAGTTGGAACAAAATAGCTGTCGAAACGTACTGATGGAAGATACCGAGAATAACAGCACTTAGCCCGATGCCAAAATCAATAGATGAATAGTACATGCCATTTGCAATACCGCTTCTCTCCACATCAGTCTTGGAAATAGTCCACGCCTGGAGAGCGGGGATCATGGACCCATATCCAATTCCGAATAAAGCCCCAGATAAGATAAAATACCAATTTGCTGTTGCCATACTAAGAATCCACATCGCGACAAAGGCGACAATGGCACAGCCCATGATTAACAGCCAAGGCCCTTTTGCATCGAATAAACGCCCTGTAAACGGTCTGCTGATTGTCGCACACAAAGCATTAGTCAAATAAAAGAGGAACGTTCCGGTAAGCTGCTGTTCTTCTCCGAATAAGACAAGATAAGTAACGATAGAACCGTATCCGAAAGAAGTGAAGAATGTGATAAGTACAGGATAAGCGCTTTTTTTCTCGATAAGAGAATGAATAAATGAAAAGGTTGGCGGCTGGGCTTGGTTGCGAGCCAGAGCTTCAGGTTCTGCGTATCGGGTAAACGCCAGAAACAGAAAAGCAATAATGCCAAGCAAGATGGATACAGTGATAAGTGTGCGGAAGCTGTAATTTTGATAAAGGTAAATACCGATACTTGGTGCAATGATCATGCCGATTGTGATGGAAAGACCAAAGTATCCCATTCCTTCACCAACTCGTTTTCTTGGTATTAAGTCGACAGCAGCGGTACCATTTGTTGTGGTGCTCCATCCCCAGGCTGCACCATGCAGAAAACGAAAAATTAACAGAAGTGTGACAATTTGAGTGAAAGGATAAAGAATCGTACAAACGAGGAGCAGGAAGGAGCCAATTAAAATCAGCATCTTCCTTTTCTTCGTTAGTAAGACATGACCGATAAAAGGGCGAATCAAGATGGCTGCGATGGAAAATGTCGTTGTTACCAGTCCGACCTGCAAACTGCTGCCGCCAATTGACGCAATATAAGGCGGCAAGTTTGGCAGCAGCATTTGAAAACTCATAAAAGTGAACAAGTTGCCAAGTAAGAGGAAAATAAAGCCCTTCGTCCATAAAGGAGGCTGCGTTGGCATATGGTGTCCTCCTATTCTGATTGAGCAGATTTTTTGTTCATTCTAGAATTGACCCATTCATTGTAGAAGTGGGTAATAATCGTTTTGCAAACGGCGTAAAACGGAATAACAAATAACAATCCAAGGAAACCGGCAACACTTCCTGCAGCCAATATAAGCGTGATGACGGTTAATGGGTGAATACTGAGCGCCTTACCCATGACATTTGGAGAAATCAAGTTTCCTTCAATTTGCTGCGCAATCAGCATAACAATAGCCGCTAAAATTGCCAGTTTTGGTTCCTGGAAGAAAGCAACAAGAATCGCTGGTACAGCTGCCAAATACGGTCCGAGAAACGGAATGACATTGAACACAAGACCGATAACGGCTAGTGTTAACGCATAATCTAAACCAATAATCCAGTAGCCAATGAAGAGCATGGTGCCGACACATAAACTTACAATTAATTGACCTTGGATGAAGGAAGCTAGCGTGTGATTGACATCTTCTAACAGCTGTTTTACACTAGCTCCTTTTTTCTTATCAAAAAATTTTGTTATAAATGGAATCAATTTATCTCCATCTTTAAGCATAAAGAATAAGAAAAAGGGTACGAGAACTAGTGTGAACAAGAAGCTGACCAGACTAGATATAAAGCCAATCAAATAACCAGGAATATCCTGTAATTTGGATTGTAGATTACTTGCATAGTTCTCAATAGAATTTTCCACTTGATCTGGCAAGGAAGAGTGGTTGTTCTGCCAATAATCAACAAGTCCTGTAACCTGGTTTGTTATGGCAGGGATGTTGTTTACAAGGGACTGGTATTGATTCTGAACGATTGGGGCAGCAAATTTGTAGACAAGATACCCTAAGCCAATGAGCAGCAGGAATATTGTCAGGATGGCCACCCACTTAGGGAAGCGAATTTTCTCTAGCAGCAGCACGAGCGGCTTTGTAATGTAAAAGAGCAGGCCAGCTGCAATCATAGGAAATGCAATTGCGCTTATGTAAGTAAACAGCGGCTGGAAAATAAAATCGACTTTCGCGATTAAGAGAATCAGTGTGAAAGTCAGAACAGCTGCGACTAAGCCTTGAAACCATTTTTTCTGTGTCAATGTAAATCAGTACCTTTCCGCGTTTAGTGATATAGCCTAGCATAGCATAGCGGGGCTGTATCGTAACCCTATACACAAAGGATTTGTTAAATTTCCAGTAAGGTGGGATTCCGCGCCATTTTGAAGACGGAATGTGGTAGGATATGACTATACTTATTTTTCAGGAGGAAGCATATATGGTATGGCAAGATACATATAAGAAGTGGAGTACATTTGAATCACTTGATCCAAAATATAAAGAGGAGCTGGCAGCCCTCGCAAATGATGAAACAGCTTTAGAAGATGCTTTTTATAAAGAACTTACATTTGGCACCGGCGGTATGCGCGGTGTGCTGGGAGCAGGTACGAATCGCATGAACATCTATACCGTCCGCAAAGCCGTGGAAGGATTGGCTGTCTATTTGGAAAACAATAGCACGGATTACAAAGACCGCGGCGTAGCGGTTGCTTATGATTCTCGTTATATGTCACCCGAATTTGCAGACGAAACTGCTCGTGTGCTCGGTGCGCACGGAATCCGCGCACATGTGTTTGAATCTTTGCGTCCGACACCGCTATTATCTTTCGCTGTCCGTCATCTGAAGGCTGCTGCAGGTATTATGATTACAGCAAGTCATAATCCGCCGGAATATAACGGATTTAAAGTATATAACGAAGATGGAGGGCAGATTCCTCCCGAACAAGCCGAAGCAATTATTGGTGAAATAGCAAAAGTTGAGGACGAACTAGCAGTACAAGCAGCAGATTTAGAAACAATCCGCAATAATGGACTGCTTCATGTAATTGGAGAAGATGTGGACAGTGCTTACCTTAAAGAACTAAAAACAATCTCCAACATGTCTGATTCAGCAAGAGAGCAGCTGGACAAGCTGCAAATTGTATTCACGCCATTACATGGTACAGCACATGATTCTGTCCTTCGCGGTTTAAATCAGCAAGGGTTCCAGCATGTTCATGTTGTCAAAGAGCAAGCACAGCCGGATCCTGAGTTCTCAACTGTTGAATCGCCAAATCCGGAAGAACACCAAGCCTTTGCTCTTGCGATGGAACAAGGGAAAGAAATCGGTGCTGATGTACTCATCGGAACAGATCCTGATGCAGACCGTCTAGGTGTGGCAGTTCAAGATGGAAAAGGTGCTTATCAAGTGCTGACAGGTAATCAGCTCGGTACGCTGATGCTTGATTACGTGCTTACAAATGCATCCGAAGAGGACTTGCGTAATGGGAAGTTAGTGAAGACAATTGTAACTACCGAAATGGGACGTGCTGTAGCTGCATCTTACGGTGTTGATACAATTGACACGCTTACCGGTTTCAAATATATCGGAGAAAAGATTAAGCAGTTTGAATCGACATCTGAGAAATTCTTATTCGGTTATGAAGAAAGCTACGGTTATTTAATTGGTGACTTTGTACGTGATAAAGATGCAGTACAAGCTGCCATAATCGCTTGTGAAATGGCTGCGCATTGGCGCGCTCAAGGCAAGACGCTTCTAGAAGCACTGCATGTATTGTATGAGAAACATGGTTTCTTCCTGGAAGATTTGCATTCGATTACGTTAAAAGGAAAAGACGGAGCGGCTAAGATTGCCAGCATGATGGATGCTGTTCGTGCCGATACGCCAAAAGAGCTAGGCGGCTTAAAAGTGCTTGCAGTTGAAGACTATGCAGCACAAACCCGCCATAATATTGATTCCGGCAGCGAAGAGAAGCTGACACTGCCAAAAGAAAATGTTATCAAGCTATTCCTGGAAAAAGACAGCTGGGTATGTCTGCGTCCATCAGGAACAGAACCAAAAATTAAGAGCTATTATGGCGTCAGCAGCACAAGTTATGACAGCAGCTTAGAACTATTGGAGCAGCTCAAAGCAGACCTTGCGAAGTACTTGCAGTAATAGTTGACTTGAATGGAGATTTCGACTACACTTAATTTGTGATAAGCGCAATTTGCTTTTAAAGGGGAGTAGCTACACAATAAAGTCGTCATTCCGAGAGAAATCTCCGGCTTTATTGGCAACTCAGACGTTGTTAGCGAGACCTTTACCTTCTTGGTAAAGGTCTCGCTTTTTTTTATAAAAAGTGTTATGCCTAAGCCGAGAAGGGGTACGATTGCAAAAAGATCGCATACTAAACTTAAAAGGGGCGTAACCACATGGATGCACAATTACTATTTGAGTACGGGTGGGTGCTGATTGTCCTTGTCGGGCTTGAAGGAATTCTAGCCGCAGATAACGCATTAGTACTCGCAATTATGGTAAGACATTTGCCGGAAGAACAACGAAAGAAAGCACTTTTTTATGGACTCGTAGGAGCATTTGTCCTTCGCTTCGCATCTCTGTTCGTCATTTCCTTCCTTGTTGATGTATGGCAGGTACAGGCGATTGGTGCAGCGTATCTGTTATTTATCTCTATCAAGAACCTGTACGATAAATTTAGCGCAAAAAATAATGATGTTGCTAATAAGAAGCCAAAGAAGGAAAGTGGCTTCTGGATGACTGTCTTCAAAGTAGAGCTTGCTGACTTAGCTTTCGCGGTCGATTCCATTCTTGCCGCTGTTGCACTTGCAGTAGCTCTTCCTCCAACAGGATGGGGGAACGTCGGCAGCTTAGATACTGGGCAGTTCGCAGTTGTTTTAGCTGGAGGTATGATCGGTATTATTATCATGCGTTTTGCAGCGAATATATTTGTGGACCTGCTTCATACGCGACCTGCTTTGGAAATTGCCGCATTTATCATCGTCGGCTGGGTAGGTGTGAAATTACTTGTTAGTACGCTGGCTCACGAATCCCTTGGGGTCTTGCCGCATGATTTTGCGCACTCGACTATATGGAAGCTTATCTTCTATGGTGTGCTTGTAGCGATAGCTGTTATCGGCTGGATTGTCTCTGGCAAGAACAAAGTGGAGCATAAGAAAGAAGATTCCCCTGAAGGAACAGAATAATAAAACATCAGACCCTTCTGCTAATCATCTGGCAGAAGGGTTTTTTTAATCAGACATTTTGTCTTTCTGGCATAGAAGCGTTAAAATAGAAGTAAGAGAAGATAAAGAAAGGGATGCAAACCATGTCAGAACATCATTTTCACTTAGCAGCAGCTTGGCCAGGAGGAAGAAATAGCTCTGGTACAATAGAAGCAGGAAATCTAAAGACAGAAATTAGTATTCCGCCTGAAATGGGTGGTCCTGGCATTGGTACAAACCCGGATGAAATGTTGCTTGGTGCAGCAGCCACTTGCTATATTATTACCTTGGCAGCGATGATAGAGCGAGCAGACTTACCGCTTGCTTCGATGAAATTGGAGTCAGAGGGCATTGTTGACGAAACAAACGGTGTCATAACATATAAACGGATCATTCACCGGCCGACTATCTTTTTAAAAGCAGAAGCTTCAGCTAAGCAATTTCAGATGCTGGAAAGACTGGCCGTGAAAGCAGAAGAAAGCTGTATGATTACAAGAGCAATTAAAGGAAATGTGGAAGTGAGTCTGGAAGCTGATTTAAACATCGAACAAACTTCCTGACAAAGCTTTACTTTACAATAAAGGACGGAAAGCGTATGAATAGTGAACGTGCGATGCATATTCTGAAAGAGAATGGCTTTAAACAGACAAAGCAGCGCGAAAAACTGTTGGATATTTTTCAGAAGCGGTCTCAGTATTCCGCGGTAAACGATCTTTGGAAGGATTTTCGAGAAGATTTTCCAAGCGCCAGTTACGATACCGTATACCGCAATTTATATACAATGGCTGAGCTCGGTATTTTGGAGATGACAACAATTGACGGAGATAAGCATTTCCGTTACCACTGCAATGTAGAAGGCCACCATCACCACTTCATCTGTAAGCAGTGCGGCATAACAAAACCAATTGATGTCTGTCCGATAGCTGATGTGCAAACCGTGCTGCCGGGCGGTTATACGATAGAAAATCATAATTTTGAAGTGTATGGTGTTTGTCCTGCCTGTCAATAATTTATTGATAGGCAGTTTTTTTATGAAACAGACGTAACCATTACTATTTACAAATAGTAATGGTTACGATATAATTTCCAATAGAGTTTATCACGCAACGGGAGGATTATTATGTTCAAGAAATCATTATTTGCTATAAGTACCGCTCTCCTGCTTGTTTTGCTTGCAGCTTGTTCGGACGGCGGCAGTCAAAACAGCACAGAAGACGGTAAGATGAAGATTTACACAACTATTTATCCGATTCAGTATTTTACGGAGCAAATCGGCGGCGATTCAGTAGATGTTGAGTCTGTGCTTCCACCGGGAAGTGATGCACACAGCTTTGAACCAACATCCAATCAGATTGTTGACATCGCAAAAGCAAATGCATTTCTTTATTCCAGTGATGAGCTGGAAACGTATGCTGGAACAATAGCTGATGCAATTGGTGATGAAGATGTGACCATTAAGCAATTGGCAGGAGATATTAACTTATTGCCATTTGGTGAAGAACACGACCACAGCCATGAAGGTGAGGCAGCTGCAGAGGAAGAACACGACCACAGCCATGAAGGTGAGGCAGCTGCAGAGGAAGAACACGACCATAGCCATGAAGGCGAGGCAGCTGCAGAGGAAGAGCACGACCACAGCCATGAAGGTGAGACAGCAGCAGAGGAAGAACACGACCACAGCCATGAAGGTGAGGCAGCTGCAGAGGAAGAACATAACCATAGCCATGGAGATGAGGCAGCGGAAGAAGAACATGATCACAGCGATGAAGGTGCAGCAGAAGAAGCACACCATCACGATCACGGCAGCATGGACCCGCATTATTGGCTTGATCCAGAGCGTGCTAAACAAATGGCCGAAAATATAAAAGATACACTTGTCGAGTTGGATTCCGACAACAAAGCTGCTTACGAAGAGAACTATAAAGAAGTAGCAGAAAAATTGGACGAACTTGATCAGAAGTTCCAGCAAACTGTTGAAGGCAAGGAGAATAAGAAAATTATTGTTTCTCATGCTGCTTACGGATACTGGGAAGACAGATATGGTATTGAACAGATTGCCATCACTGGTTTGTCTCCTACCAATGAACCTTCTCAGCAAGAACTAGAGAATATCATTCATACAGCTGAAGAAAACAAGCTGAATTACGTTTTGTTTGAGCAAAATGTATCGCCGAAAGTAGCGACGATTGTACAAGATGAGATTGAAGCGGATGTGTTGCGTATTCATAATCTGGAGACAATTACCGAAGAAGAAGTGAATGATGGGGAAGACTATTTCAGTCTTATGAATCATAACATTGAAACACTGGAGCAAGCACTGACAAATAAATAAATGGGGATGCTAGTCCTCAGCTTATAGAAAATCTGAACGATGATGAGAATACAGGAATTCTCTCACGTTCAGATTTTTTTATTAGCGTTGCCTGTCTTGAAAAGAACTTCATCTATACAGAATGTACGTCGCTTCAATGTTATGTTTCGTGAATATTCTAATTTTAAGGTATAATGAAGTGATATAGATGTTAGTGGAGGGATACACATGAAGAAATTCGAAAAACAATTGCAGCAATTTGCTGAACTGGCTATCCAGACAGGAGTCAATCTGCAAGAAGGTCAAGGGTTACTGCTTGTTGCACCGATTGAAGCTGTTCGATTCGTTCGGATGGTATCTGAAGAAGCATACAAAGCAGGAGCAAAAGATGTACATACAGAATGGATTGACGAAGAGCTAGTCGTGCAGCGTTATACACATGCACCTCTAGAAGCTCTGGAGAATGTGCCAGCTTGGAAATTCCACGGCCGCAATGAAATGGTAAAAGATAATTATGCTGTTTTGAACATTATAGGAGAGAATCCAGATCTATTGGAAAAAGTGGATGGAGAAAAGGTTTCTGCCTATATGAAATCAGCAGGTAAAGGCCTGAAGCCATACCGTGAATTTATGATGAAAGACAAAATGCAGTGGTCCATCGTTGCTTATCCAACTGTAGCTTGGTCTAAAAAAGTATTTCCGGATAAACCTGTTGAAGAAGCACAGGAAGCTATGATGGAAGAAATCTTGCGCATCAGCCGTGTGACTGGAAATGAAGATCCGAATGCAGCTTGGAAGGCACACAACGCACAGCTTCATATAGCAGCGAATTATCTAAATAAACAGCAGTTCTCGAAATTAATTTATAAAGCAAAAGGAACAGATTTGTCAATTGAGCTTCCGAAGGGTCATATTTGGAGCGGCGGTTCAGGTCCGACAGAAGCAGGTGTTGATTTTAATGCCAACATCCCGACAGAAGAAGTGTTTACAATGCCGCACAAAAATGGCGTAAATGGTACCGTATCTAGTACACTTCCATACAATTTTAACGGCCAGCTGATTAAGGACTTTGAGCTGACTTTTAAAGACGGTGAAGTGGTGGATTACAAAGCGAAAAAAGGCCAAGAAGCACTGAAAAACCTTCTCGAAGCGGACGCTGGTGCGAAGCGTCTTGGTGAAGTAGCATTAGTACCGCATAAATCACCAGTTTCACAATCTGGATTAATCTTCTACAATACTTTGTTTGATGAGAATGCGTCCTGCCACCTTGCTTTAGGAAAAGCTTATCCGACTTGTATTGAAGGAGGCAATGACATGACTGCAGCTGAGCTAGATGCTGCAGGAGTGAATGACAGTATCATGCACGAAGACTTCATGATTGGATCTGCTGATTTGGACATCGATGGCGTGAAGGAAGATGGAACGGTTGTAGCAGTCTTCCGCAAAGGTGCCTGGGCATTCAAATTTAAATAATCACACCAGTTCTAAAATAGAATCCAGCTTTTGGCTGTTCCGCACTTCCTCATACGAAGTGAAGGGGCAGCCTTTTTGCCGTATCCGCTCCGGCATAGTCTCAATAGTGAAGTCTCGCAACGATAAACCTTCTTTCACTTCCTCCCAAAATAAGGGGGCGCTAACGGTTCCGGCGCTGCGCTTTCTGGCAGTGTATGGAACAGGGAGTGTCTTTCCTTTTCCAAATTGCACATAATCAATATACAATCGCTCATGGCGATTCTTTTTCATTCTTTCGATAGTAAAAAGATCCGGATGCTGCTGTACAAGTAATCTGGCCAATGCTTCGGTAAAAGTGCCTGCCTGCTCATAAGAGAGCTGTCTTTCAGGCAGCGGGATAAACAGCTGCAGTCCGCTGCTGCCTGACGTTTTAATAAATGGATGCAGTTCCATTTGATCAAGCCACTCTTTCAGTAAATTGGCAGCCTTAATAGCCAATGGAAGTGCATCATCAGTAGGCGGGTCCAAGTCGATCGCAATCTCGCATGGATAGTCAGCACCAATGTAATGAAAAGGTGCATGAAATTCAATGCTGCCATGATTGGCGTACCAAATTAAACTCTGCAAATCGAGGCACTGCAAGGTCTTGGTAGCAGGAATGAAGTCTGGAGCGTAATCCGGCCTGTGCTTTTGATAAAAAAAATCTGCTTCTACGCCGTCTGGGCAGCGGATAACGGTCAGCTCTCGATTTACCATATGAGGAAGCATAAAAGGAGCAACTTTTCGGATATACAAAAGGTAACTTAGCTTCTCAATGCTTGCTTGCTCCCAATATAGCTTATCCAGCTTACTTAATTCCACCGACTGCGGAAATTGTGCCAAGTCTAAAATTGCTTGCTGAACGGTACAGTCAGAAGCAGCTGTTTGCGGGGACAAGCCTTGAAAACGGGGCTCACGTAATTCTTCATCTGCCTGTCCTAAACAATGAATTTTAGCGCAGACCGCTGGCGGAAGCGTGAGGAGGTTGTTCGCTGATTTTCCGTTTTCTTTGAAAAACGCGGTCAGTGTGTTCCGTTCTTTATCTTCAAGACCATGCTTACATTTACCAATTGGTACGACCATTCCTTCACCAGCTGACAGCTGGGCATGGAAATAGTCATTTTCCGTATCGTAAGCTGTCAGGACGGCTGTAATGGTTCGCCAATTTTTGATCTTGTACCAGTCATGATGTTGTTTTCCAGCTTTGTACGTACTCACAGACCGTTTCGCTATTATACCTTCTCCTTGATGCAGCACAACATCATGAAATAATGCTTCCGGATCAAGTGAATAGTCAACAAAATGGATAGCGGGTGCGTGCACACGGAAAAGCGCTATTAGTTCCCGAAGTGCTTGTTTTCGTGAAGACAGTCGGCGCTTTTCTTGCTTTTTTCCGCTGTCGATTAGTAAATCAAATGCCATGAAAACAGCAGGGCGTTTGGATGCCATTTGCTGGATCCGGTCTGCTGCTTTCATTCTTCCTCGTGTCTGTAGCATACCGAAATCACCACTAAGTTTGTTTTTCGGTATTATTAATTCCCCGTCAATGGAGAAAGGGATATGTTTATGAACGAGTGGTTTTTGCTGCTTACAGAACGAAATCACTTCTGGAAACTGTGCAGTTAAGTCAACACCATTTTTACTAGTCAGTCGAATATGATCATCTGTCACCGATAACACGGCTCGAAACCCATCATACTTCACTTCATAAATCCATTCCTCGCCAACAGGATAGGTGTCTCGGTAAATTGGCTTCATCACCTGCATTGTATCGCACTCCTTTTCTCGTTCTAGTTTGAGAACATTGCCTTAGAATTAAACATGCACCTATCGCACAAACTAGCCAAAAAAGGAGGAAATAAATCATGCATACGATGTGGAAAGGAACCATCAGCTTCGGGCTAGTGAATATTCCCGTCAAAATGCATGCTGCTACGGAAAATAAAGATGTGAAACTACGGCAGCTGCATAAAGCGTGTAAAACACCAGTCAAATATGAAAAAGTCTGCCCGCATTGTGAGAAAGAATTAGAAACGGACGATATTGTGAAAGCCTACGAATACACGAAAAATAAATTTGTTGTATTGGATGAAGACGAACTAAAGGCTTTGCAGAAAGAGCAGGAAGATAAGGCAGTGGAGATTGTTGACTTTGTCAGTCTAGAAGAAATTGACCCCATTTATTTTGAGCGCTGCTATTATCTATCGCCAAATGAAGGCGGTACAAAAGCGTACAGCTTACTTCGTAAAGCGCTGGAAGAGACGGGAAGGATTGGGGTTGCCTCAATGGTTATACGCTCCAAACAACAGCTGGCTGTTATTCGTGTTTATAAAAATGTACTAGTTGCAGAGACAATCCACTATCCAGATGAAGTCCGCAATGTAGCAGATGTACCGAATATTCCTGCTGAAGATGCAGTTGCTGATAAAGAGCTGAAAACTGCCAAGCTGCTTATTGACCAGCTGACCGCCACCTTTGATCCTGAAAAGTACAACGATGATTACCGCGAAGCGTTGCTTGATTTGATCCAATCTAAGCGGGATCATGAAGAAGTTCATATCCCAACAGCTAAAAAGCAGCCGAGTAATGTAACGAATTTGATGGATGCGCTGCAAGCTTCTTTGGATAAAGCGAAAAAAGATAAACCGGCAGCGAAAAAGACGACAAAGCGAAAAACGACAACCAGAGCGAAGAAGAAGCCAGAGGCTGGATAATTCTGCCCCTTTCATTACACACAGATTGCGGGTATGACAGCGGTTTGACAGCATGCTTACAAGTGGATGAAGAATCCGTATAGGTGCTAGCATTCCTGATTTTTGCTCCGTATGATGAAACCATACAAGCAGGAAAAAGGAAGCGATAATATGGAACGTGATATGTATTTTGATAATGCAAGATGGCTTATGATTGCGTTAGTTGTATTCGGACACTTGATTCAGCCATATCAGGATATGTTAATTCTGCAAACAAGCTATACATGGATTTACACCTTCCATATGCCGGTTTTCATTTTTTTGGCGGGATTCTTTGCCAAAGGAATGGGACATAAGGCAGCTATTGAGAAGCTTGTTAAAAAACTGCTGCTGCCGTACTTGTTTTTCCAAGTCATCTACACATTGTTTTATTATGCAATTGGAAAAGAAGATTGGCTGCAGTCTGTACTGATACCACAGTGGGCGCTATGGTTCTTGATCAGCTTATTTTGCTGGCACATGCTATTAATACTTTTCAAATATGTAAGACCGCTCCTTGGCATTCCACTTGCTGTTTTAATCGGTGTGCTGGCAGGTTACGTTGATACAATCGGGTCAGAATTAAGTCTTTCCCGCACCTTCGTTTTCTTTCCGTTTTTCTTAATTGGCTATTGGGCGACAAAAGAGCAGCTCGCTGTCCTCAGGCGCCTGCCAATTCGGATAGGGGCTAGTGTGGTACTTATTTCAGCAGGTGTCATATTGTATCACTTTCCTGATCTATCATCAGGCTGGCTGCTAGGCTCAAAATCATTTGCAGAAATAGGTGCTGACGAATCAGGAGGTTTGATACGCATGCTTGTTTATGTCATATCAGCAGGGATGATGGCAAGTGTGCTGTCTCTTATACCAGCAAAGGAAACGCCATTTTCAAAATATGGGCAGCGAACTTTATACGTCTATCTATTGCACGGATTCGCTATTCAATATATCCGTGTGGAAGACTTGTTCGAAGTCAGCAATACACTTGATATCCTGGGGCTTCTATTCGTCGCTTTCAGTATTGTGTGGATCCTGTCTCAGCGTTGGGTTCTTCGTATTTGGAAGCCATTAATAGAACTGAAAAGCTAATGAGAAGGCAATATTGGAACCAATAAAAAAGTCCGACTATGATCAAACTCTAAAGCAGAATTTGACTTAGTTCGGACTTTTTTTGTTCAGCTAGTGCGTGCATCTCTGAATTGTTTTGGCGTCATTGATGTATAAAACTTAAACTGTGCGGTGAAATAGCTTTGATTGCAGAAGTTGAATTTTTTCGCCAAGTCCGCAATGGACTGACTTGTATGGAGAAGGAAGTATTTTGCTTCCTCAATCTTCTTCTGATTAATAAACTGGACAGTAGATACACCGACTTCTTTCTTAAACAGGTGAGAAAGATAACTTGGGTTTACGTTGCAATGAGAACTGATTGCCTGCAAACTAAGATCCTCGAGAATGTGTGACTGGATATATCCAATTGCTTCATTGATGATATTGGAATACTGCGTGGCTCTGCTTTTATTCAGTCCTTCAATAAAGCGGACGAGCATATCATACTCTAACTCGGAGAGTTCATCTTCGGTCTGACAGTTTTCAATTTCCAGCATGTAGGTCATGTTCAAATTGGAGGCAACTTCCTGTGATGCGCCTCCTCTTAGAATAGCTCGTGTGTACAAGGTGCAGATGCTAATCAATTGGTTTTTAGCAGAACGTAACGGCTGAAAGGCATACTTCGGGCGCTCTGAAGTGGATAGGCTTTCAATAATGGATAATGCCTCCGTAAGATTACCGTCGGATACCGCCTCCATTAGCTGATCTTCAAGCAAGTAGGAAGGATACAGATAGTGCTTTCTTGACTTTACATCTTCCGCGGAACGTCTGTCGGGCAGAACAGCATTTTTAGATATGCTAGACATACTATACCTCCGTTAAGGTTTATTGGTTTTATCATCAGTCGTATATATCAACATTGTAAGCGTTTACCGATAAAAAATAAACTGTTTTAATAAAAAATATTTATAAAACTTTAATTATTAGGTTTTATGACACCATGCCGGGTTAATAGACAACTAAGGATAAGAGTCGTTATAATAATAAGAAAGAAGGCAATTGTCAGAAAAAGAGGTGTGCCATGCGTGTCAGATCCACCCGACGTATTTTGACTATCGTATGGATGGTCATTCGTTTTATGGTTCAGATTTATAAATTTTACCTGCTGCACAGCCGGGTGTGGGATGAACAAGACAAACAGGAATGGGAAGCATTACTTACGAAACAGGCAAGAGAATATCGAAAGAATGCGGAAAAATTGGGAGGATTACTCGTTAAGCTCGGTCAGTTCCTGAGCTCGCGTGCCGATTTGCTGCCGAAGGTTTTCATTCGGGAGATGGAAGGACTAGTCGACCGAGTAAAAGCAACACCATTTACATATTCCGAAGCTATATTACGAAAGGAACTGGGCAGCCGTTATGAATTGGAAATCCAGCATCTCAATCCGCATGCTGTTGCATCAGCCTCTATTGGAGAAGTATACGAAGCTTATTTAAAGAATGGCAAAAAAATAGCTGTTAAAGTACAGCGTCATAATGTAAGAGAGATCTTTCACCAAGACTTTAAAGCATTGCGTATCGTTTTCTTCCTGCTTCGCAAGTTAACAAGTATTGGCAAGAAGTCGGATATGAAGGCGCTCTACACAGAAGTGGTCACAATAATCAGCAGGGAGTTGGATTTTCGGAAAGAATTAGAGCATGCCAATTATTTTAAAAAGAGACTGCAAGATAATTCGGATATCAACGTTCCTACATACTATCCGGAGTTTTGTACAGGAAGAGTATTAGTTATGGATTGGGTGGAAGGACGGAAAATAACAGATACGGACTATTTGGATGCCCAAAAGATATCACGTGAACAAGTTGCGCAGAAGTTATTTGCTTTCTTTTCAGATCAATTCTTAAACAGCGGCACTTTTCATGCAGATCCTCATGCGGGTAACATTATGATACAGCCTGACGGAACGATTGTACTGCTTGATTTCGGCATGGTAGGAGAAATCAAGTCTTCTGATACAGACTATTTACGAGAAGCAATTCAAGGAATTGTGCTTGATGACTATGATGCGGTTGTTCAAGCGCTGTACAAATTGGAGTTCTTGCTTCCATCAGCTGATACATACAAAGTAAAACGAATTATTCGCAAAACAGTGGATTTGTACAAAGGCGGACAGCTTGATATTGGAGATACGGAGTCTTTTCTGCAGCTGATGGAAGAGTTGCAAGCGATTGTGAAGGAACAGCCGATTCAATTGCCGGCCGATTTTGCATTCCTAGGCAGAGCGGTCTCCTTAGCGATTGGTCTAGTTGCCGCCATACATCCTCAAGCTGATCTTGTAGAATGGGGAAAGCCGGTTATTCTGCGCTGGATGCGAGGATCAAAACGGCATCAATCGATTTACACAGGTATTCTCACTAATTCCCTCCGTCCATTTTTATCGATGCCAAGAGCCGTTGTCGACTGGCTGACGGACGGAGAAAAGCAGCGGGGGTGGGAACGGGATAAGCAGAAGAATCAATTGCTGCACCAGTTTTATTTCTTCTATACGGTGCTGCTTCTCGCGTTGACTGCTGGATCTGTATACACAGGTATTCAAGGGATTCTACATCATACGCTATGGCTGCTGTTTGTTGGATTTATCCTTACATTCATTTTCTTTGGATTGTGGCTGATTTTATTTATCAAGCATGTTCTGATGCTCCGTTCCATAAATAAGACTAGGAGGTTATAAATATGGCAGATTTATTACGCAAAGGATTTCTTTTAGGTGTTGGTGCGGCGTTAACTGGGAAAGAAGTGCTGGATTCGAAATTGAAGGAGCTTGTTTCGAAAGGTGAGATATCCCCTCAGCAAGCGAAGGATCTGATTCAGCGATTTGTCGAAAAAGGGGAAGCGAAATCGAGTGAGTGGAACGAAAAAAATCAAGAAAATATGCAAAAGAAAGTGAATGAACTAGGCTTGGCAACAAAAGCAGAGGTAGATGAGTTGAAGCAGCGAATTAGTCATTTAGAGCTCCGTTTGCAAAATACCGAAGAATAACAAGATATTTGGCGAATGTTAATTTGTCGTGAATATTTTGAAAACTTATTGTCAAGCATAGCTTTGTCCATTAGAATGGATTACAGAGGCTATAACCAGAGGAGGTAATTAGCAATGATTAGCTTTTTATCCTTTGTCGACCAAGTGGAGGAGGAACTTAAGCGCCCTTCCACAGCCACAGAATACGACTTTCTCAAATGGATGCATGAACAATACGTTGCTGAACGGTCCGATATAATGAAACAAGCGCTTTAATAACAAGAAGGTTCGCCATGATGGCGGACTTTTTTTGTTCCAAGACAGTTGAGTAAAAAATACCAGTTAATTGTGCGTATTTCGTCATTTAATTTTTTATGACCGATTCTGTTATAATGCATAATGAAGTACATGATGGAGGTGGACGGTTTGTTAAGTGAAAAGGCAGTACTGCGACAGATGGAAGAGGAGCTGGAGCGGGCGCTGCAAATGGATGATGTCCAGAAACAGCGAGAGCACGTACGTGCAGTCCGTTCTATGTGTGATCTGTTTTTACAAAATGATGCACCGGCTAAGATACAAATGCCTGAACCTAAACGCTCAGAACCTTCTGCAGAGCCCTCAGCAGCAGAGTGGGCGGCAATGACAGGAGAATGGCCGGTTCAGCAGCCGAAAAAAACATTCGAAGACGATGATGAGGAATCAAACGGCAAATCTTTGTTTGATTTTTAATAAAGGAGCAGGATGATGAAAGCTTTATTACTAATAGGAGCGATCAGCGGATTTATTACCGTGGCACTGGGCGCATTTGGCGCACACGGCCTGGAAGGCAGATTGTCTGAGAAAGCCATTGCTACATGGGAAAAAGCGGTCCAATATCAAATGTTCCACACGATTGCGATCATTGGTGTTGCGTTATTGCTGCAAAAAATCCAAGCAGGCACGCTGACAACTGCCGGCCGTTTCTTCATAGCAGGTATTCTGCTGTTTTCAGGCACACTGTACCTATATGCTGTCAGTGGAATAACATTGTTTGCTTTAATTACACCAGTTGGCGGGGTCGCGTTCTTAATCGGCTGGATTCTGCTCGGTTATACCGCAATAAAACATTTATAAAGAAAACCCTCTGCCATGCGGGCAGAGGGTTTTTCTTATCGTGGAGGATAAGTTGCGATATTACCTTGATTGGCATAAGGGTACTCATAATTAAGCGGCTCGTCAAAAGTCACATAGTCCAGATAAATCATTAACAGCAAGTAACGTCGGTTATTTTCCGGATCGCGCAGGATAAGATGATCACGCCCGGCAGCTTCAATAACACCTTTAAAGATCTTCGCATTCCAGCGGTCATTATTTTCAAAAGTCATATAAACAGTAGCTAGTTTGTTACGGTTAAGACGTAAAATGTTCTCAATGTACGATTGTTCAACTGGCAGTCCAGTTCCTCCAACGCCTTGCGGGAATCCCATGTTGCCGCCTGCTGTTGTAGGCGGAACTGGCTGTTGCTGCTGCTGTGGATAATACGGCTGGTTCTGCTGGCGATACGGATAGCTGAAGTTAGGAACTTGCGGGTAAGAATAAGCCTGGGTTTGTTCCTGGAATTGCGGAGTGCTCGGAGTTTGGTTCTCTTGGTTTTGATTCTTGCTCATTTTTTCAATCCCCTTTCCATATCCTCTTCGTCCAAAGGTTCCCGGCTGAACTAATACATCAGGTCAGCCGCTTGCTCCTTTTGTCAGATAAACTCATGCCTGTTCTCTTACAAGGTATGTAGGCAATACGGGGAGTAGAACAAGTGCAAATAAAAAAAGCGCCGGGCAAAACAAGATACAATCATCCTAAAAGCAATCGATGACTAGATCCATACTTTTGAATGCAGCCCTCTGACTGCTGCTGCCTAACTTTAGCTGTTATCGTCGGACGGACGGAAATAGCTTTTAAAATAAGTACCGACAAGAAAATCGCTCTTATTTTCGGGGGAGTCTATGTAATCTGTCTACACGAGTGAAGGTTTCCCATAACAAAATCAGCGGAGTGTAGATCCTTAACGCAAAAAATCCAAACAATGCTGCTGTTACTTGCAGTATTGCTTGGATCTTTACATAGCTTAAACAATTATGTCTCAGCCTCTATTATGAAATATGGAAGTATGTTGCAGCGGCATCTTTTTCCAAGATATTACCGAAATAGAAATCACCGAACTCGCCGTAACGCGCACTCACTTCATCAAAGCGCATTTCGTATACAAGTTTCTTGATTGGCAGCGGATCATGTGCGAACAGTGTAACGCCCCATTCCCAATCATCGAATCCGAATGAGCCAGTTATAATTTGCTTAATTTGACCAGCATATTTGCGTCCAGTTTTACTATGTTCGTACATAAGCTTGGAACGCGCATCTTTTTCTAGAGAATACCAGTTATCCTCGTTCATCCGACGTTTGTCCATCGGATAGAAGCACATGTAATCCCAGCGAGGCAGGATTGGTTTCAAGCGTGCTTGCACTTCTGGTTTTTGTTCAATATCGACGCCTGGTTTGCTCATATATTTAGAAAGCTCCACAACGGATAAATAAGAAAAGCTCTTCGTCATAAACGAGGCAATCTTCGTCTTATCAAACGCTGTCTCGATTTCTTGCAGCTCATCCATTGTCGGACGCAAAATCATAAACATAATGTCAGCTTTGTGACCAATAATCTTATAGGCTAACTGACTGCCGTTATTTGCTTCCTCCACTTGTTCCATATCAGACATCCAGTTTTGGAATTCCTCGATTGCTGCTTGGCGATCTTCATCAGACGCTAGTTTCCAGCTTGTCCAATCCATTACACGGAAATCATGCAGGCAATACCAGCCGTCCATGGTTTCTACTGCTTCTGCCATGCCTAAACACTCCTTTTACGTACACATTTTCAATATAGTGTAACACAAACAGCAATGCTGCATCCCTGTCTGTGCTCACTTCTTCTATCTCTATTATACCAAGAGTGAACGCAGTAAAACGTGTATACTTTGACAAAAAAGGGAACATCTATAGAGGTGGTTATTTTAATTAAAAAAATCAGCGGCGGTTTATATGACTTTAAAAGTAAAACAAAAAGATTTACTATAGAAAAGCAGACATATTCTAGGAGGGTTTTTAGATGAGTGATTTATTTCAAACATTGCGGGAAAAAGTGACAGGTCAAAATAAAAGGATCGTCTTGCCAGAGGGCTTGGACGAACGTATTTTGGAAGCAGCTGCAAAGCTTGCAGAAGAGGGCATTATTGCACCGATTCTTATTGGTAATAAAGAACAAGTGGAGAGCAAGGCAAAAGAATTGTCTATCAACCTGCATGATGCAACAATCATCGACCCAGATACTTACGAGAAATTCGATGAACTAGTCGCAGCGTTTGTAGAACGCCGCAAAGGTAAAGCAACGGAAGAAGATGCAAAGAAAATGCTAAAAGATGAAAACTACTTCGGTACAATGCTTGTTTACACTGGCGAAGCAGATGGTCTTGTTAGCGGAGCGGCTCATTCTACAGCTGATACAGTTCGCCCAGCGCTTCAAATTATTAAAACAAAGCCAGGTTATAAGAAAACATCAGGTGCATTCGTTATGGTAAGAGACGACGAGCGTTATGTATTTGGCGACTGTGCAATCAATATTGCACCAGACAGCCAAGATCTTGCTGAGATTGCTGTAGCAAGCGCTGAAACAGCAGCTATGTTCGACATCGATCCAAAAGTCGCACTTTTAAGCTTCTCTACAAAAGGTTCCGCGAAATCTCCGGAAACAGAGAAAGTATCCGATGCGCTAGCAATCGCTAAAGAGAAAAATCCTGATCTTGTTGTAGACGGAGAATTCCAATTCGATGCTGCTTTCGTTCCATCTGTAGCAGCGAAAAAAGCTCCAGATGCTGTACTAAAAGGTGATGCGAATGTATTCGTATTCCCTAGCCTGGAAGCAGGAAACATTGGCTACAAAATCGCACAGCGTCTTGGTAACTTTGACGCAGTAGGTCCGATTCTACAAGGCCTTAACGCTCCGGTAAACGATCTATCCCGCGGCTGTGACGCAGAAGACGTGTACAAGCTTACACTAATCACTGCAGCACAATCCGTACAATAAGTACTGCTAAGAAGTGCTCAAAAAATCCAAACGATGATGAATCTCGACATGAGTTTCATATAAGTTTGGATTTTTTTTGTATTTATCTATCAGTCGACACAAAATACTATCTTTTGTATTTTCTGCCTGACTATAGTAAAATGACGTTGTTTACATGGTTAAAGGAGTGAGTGTGTTTGGTTAAGGATTTCCGCTATTCATCCGAAGTAACTGATCAATTTGTAAAGCATGCTATCGATTACGTAGGTGCAGGAGTGGTAATTACAGACCCTTCACTACCTGATAATCCGATTATTTATACCAATAAAGGCTTTGAAGAGCTTACTGGTTATACTTCCGAGGAAATTATCGGCCATAACTGCCGTTTTCTGCAAGGTGAAGATACAAGTAAAAATGATGTGACAATCATTCGCAATGCTATAAAGCAAGAAGATCCCATTGTTGTGGAATTAAAGAATTACCGCAAAGACGGCGAGATGTTTTGGAATGAGCTGGAGATATATCCAATTTACCTAGATGATGAAAAAAAGACATTTTTCGTTGGGGTGCAAAAGGATATAACTGAGCGAAAACTCAATGAAGAGCTTGTTGCGCATTATTTAGAGGAAGTATCAAGGCTGTCAACACCAATTGTACCAATTACGGATACAACGTCAATTTTGCCTTTGATTGGCGATGTTGATGATCGCAGGCTCAATCAAATACTTGAGAGAGTCGGGGAGCATGTGCAGCAAACCGGAGAGCAGAATTTTATAATTGATCTGCAAGGAATCAGCCGTTTTCACAGTGGTGTCCATGATGGTGTGCTTCGCTTGCATCAGCTTCTTGAATTAATGGGTACTCGCTTGATTGTGACAGGTTTTCACCCGAAGATGGCGATGGAAAGTGTGCGAAGCGTTGATTTCCACGAACAGAATATCCCGTTTTACTCGACAGTAAAACAAGCATTAAGCTTTCTTGAAAAAGAGAAAAACCGCTGACCGGCGAACGGTTTAGCGGTTTTTTTGTTGGAAATCTTCATTTCGTTTTAGCATGAGCTTCATTCGTTCTTGCTGCCACTGCATTTCTTGCTCCGTCATCTTGTCGGAAGGGTTGATGCGTGTAATGGAGGCAAGCCCATCGACAATTCGCTTGCATACTTGCTCGCTTGTTATCGGAACATGCAGCAGTTCTTCTAGGGATGCCATCGTTTCAGGCACTACTTCTGGGAACGTGAAGCGAGTTTCAGCATGTTGTTTTGCTCGCTCATAAAATGCTCGAACAACTTCGGCTCGTCCAGCACCGCTGCCATCCACACATAAGTAGATTTGCACGGCCGAACCATCTTTAACCCGGCGTTGTGAGATACCAGCAAATTTACGGCCATCTATACTTAAGTCATAGGTGCCTGGACAGTAAGAACCTTCTACTTCAAATGCTTCGATTTTGTTCGTTAAATCCTGGAAAATGTATTGAATGAAGGATACCATAGCTTGGTAGCCATCATGGATACCGATATGCTTTGCATCTGGGAAGATAAAAGATAAATTGACGACGCCTTTATCTAAAAGAACAGCTAGTCCGCCTGAATTTCGAACGACTGCTTTGTAGCCTTGTTCCTCTAAATAAGCCACGCCTTCTTCTATATATGGCAGCCGGGAATCGGGAATACCGAGCATAATCGTTCGGTCATGAATCCATAATCTTGCTGTTGGTACAGCTAATTCTTCTCCAACAGATATTGCAAGTGCATCATCAATAGCAAAAGAAGCCATTGCCTGGTCGGGACTGTCTTCCTTGGAATGGTCGATGATGCGGAATTCTGGTGATTCAAATAATGTATGCAACACGTCATACGCGCTCCTTTTCAACAAAATGGCATGAAAACGCCAATACATAGTATAGCAAAAAACAGGGCAGACAAGAAACGAGTAAAAATTACTTTAAGTTATTTACGTAACCAGCAATATTCTATAAACTAAGTCTATTGGACAAAAATAATCGAGATTCAATGACATAAAGTGAGGCAGAGGAAATGGCGTATCGAGACGAAAAGCTAGAGGAAGAGAAAGTTTTCAAAGATCCTGTGCATCGTTATGTACATGTCCGCGACCGGGTAATATGGGATTTAATCGCAACACCTGAATTCCAGCGGCTGCGCCGGATTAAGCAGCTTGGCACCTCTTATATGACGTTTCATGGTGCTGAACACAGCCGTTTTAACCACTCTCTGGGCGTTTATGAGATCGTCAGACGGATTGTCAGCAATTTCGAAAACCGTTTGAATTGGAAAAAGGAACAGCGCCTGCTCGTGCTTTGTGCTGCGTTGCTTCACGATTTAGGACATGGACCTTACTCTCATTCTTTTGAGAAGGTATTCGGTCTGGATCATGAGGAATTTACTCGTAAGATTATTCTTGGTAATACGGGTGTAAATCATGTGCTTCGTAAAGTGAGTGCCAGCTTCCCAAAAAAGGTAGCCGAAGTTATTAACAAGACCTATGGCGATAAATTGATCGTCAGCATTATCTCAAGCCAAATTGATGCTGACAGAATGGACTACTTGCAGCGGGATGCCTATTTCACTGGCGTAAGCTACGGTCACTTCGATATGGAGCGCATTCTCCGGGTCATGCGGCCGCGTGAAGATCAGGTGGTTATTAAAGAATCCGGTATGCACGCAGTCGAAGATTATATCATGAGCCGTTATCAGATGTATTGGCAAGTATATTTCCACCCTGTTACGCGCAGCGCGGAGGTTATCCTGACGAAAATCTTGCACCGTGCAAAAGCGCTCTATTTGAGTGATTATACGTTTAAATTGCGACCAGAGCATTTTATTTCTTTATTCGATGGAGATATAACGCTGGAGGATTATATTCGGCTTGATGAGAACGTCACAGGCTTTTATTTCCAAGCTTGGCTGGAGGAAGAAGATGATATACTAAGAGACTTGTGCGAAAGATTTCTGAATCGCAGATTGTTCAAATATGTCGAATTCAATCCGCTTCTGCACGTAAAGGAAATGGTAGAATTGTCGAAGCTTTTCTATGAAGTCGGCATCGATCCGGAATATTATTTGATTGATGACTCTTCTTCTGATTTGCCGTATGATTTCTACCGTCCTGGGGAAGAAGAGGAGCGGCTTCCGATTCACTTGCAGCTTCCAAATGGGAAACTGAAGGAATTATCCCGCCAATCGGATATAGTGGAAGCAATTTCGGGTAAGAAACGAACAGACCATAAATTATACTTTCCACAAGATATACTAGAAGCTTTGCCGGATGAGAGCACACAGAAGCAGCGGATTTTTGAGATATTATTTCAATAAGGAGGAGCAGCTATGCTAGCCAATCATGCGAATCTCCTGCAGTTCTTTTCTTCCGCGGAAGAAGTAGTAGGCAGGAAGAAATTGCAAAAGATGATCTACATACTGAAGAAAAATGGAGTTCCGTTCGGAGAGAAATATGAATTCCATTTATTCGGACCGTATTCAGAAGAATTATCTTTGCGTGTAGATGAATTGAGCAATCTTGGATTACTCCAGGAGACAAAAGAAGATAAAAGCAGTTATATTCAGTACCGATATACAATGACAGAAGAGGGGCAGCAGTTCCTCACCCATTATGATAATCACTTTCCTGATTACCAACAGGCCGTTCACCTGTTAAAAGAAAAAAGCTCCCGTTTTCTGGAACTCGTTTCGACGATGTTATATTTCGAAGAGCTGCAGCAAGAGGAAGTGGAAGAGAAGGTACGGACAGTCAAGAAGAAACAAAACTATACAGACGAAGAGATGACCCAAGCATGGGAATTCATCGCTTCAATGAAAAAGCTGCAAGCATAAAACAAAGCCGAGCAATTCTGGAGTTAAACAGAACTGCCCGGCTTTTTATATAGTATTGGTGAGAAAGGCTGTCGCTTTGTATTCGATTCCGGCCGAAGCGGTAACTTAAGCACCTTCGTCCTAAGCCCTTTCTTCAAATCAACAGTAGCAATGTTGTATAGCCTGCTGCACCAAGCAGGAAGCTGACTATACTGCTTTGTCTCTCTTCTGGAAGTTCCTCTTTCATTACATTTAATATAATTCCACCTGCAATAAAGGCTGTGAGCAAGGATATGATGAGCTCATTTAATTCTGTCATAACACCAACTATCCAACCCAAAAGGATTGCACCTGTCAGAAGTAATCTGCCATATTTGTCATAGATGTGCTTGTGGTCACTGCGCAGGCTCCGATCGTTCGTAACAAAATGCACACCTAGCGCAATAAAGTAGAAGAGCATACCGAATGGAGATTCATATTCTTCTCGCACTAATAAGTAACCAATAATACTGTTGTACAGGAAAAAAGAGCTCATATGAATCCAAAAGATACCCGATTTTGTCTCATCAGGATTATGCAGCTTAGTCGTTTGTTTTGACACTTTTACCAGTCTTTCCAAACCATAAAATAAGATTAAGCCGATCAGCGCTAGAATATAAATATGGTTCTCTGTATAGCTCCATATGTGGTGCTCTAATTCGTCATTCAGCAGCTCTTGGTAATGATTCAGTTCAGGAAGAAGGTGCACAAACACGTAAGCAACCGCTATTCCAGCTGAAATTGATAGAAATTTACTGCGCGGTGTTTCCTTTAAGAAGCCCATATACTTGGAGCAATAATGAATAAGCGCAAACCCAATTGCAAAAGTCAAACTAAGCCAAAAATACATCAAATCTTCCTTTCTGCAGTCGCTGTGTTGTACTCTTCCCGGGTGATGCATGACTTAATCTGTTTTTGTGAGGGGGCTATTCTTCTTTTAGAATGAAGTAGCTGGTGTTATTTTTGTGATCTAGCAGGTACAGTGATATGTTTAAGTTTGATTTATTTAGCAGTTTTGAGTGACTTGTCATATTGATAAAACAATTGAATTGAAGTAATAATCTGTCGCATGCTACTATAGAAGCAAAAGTCGAGGGAGCGGTAAATATGGAAAAGAAGAAGAATAATGCTTTCACGATTATGAAGGATGACTCAACAGATGGGCATGGCGGTTACGGCGTCGGTGCTATCAGTCTGGAGAACATGAGCCCGGTCATCGTGGATCCGCATGAGAAGACGGCCTATGTAGATATGGCTGCGATGCATGCGCGCAGCCAGGTAGAAAGACGTGTGCGTTTTCAGAATGATAAAGATAAAGTGCAAGACGGCAAACGGTATTGGATTGTTTGGGTTACAGTGCAAAATAGCAAAGACGGTCCATACTATCTTGGTGCAGCTGCCAGCGAGATCATCGTTGACCGTCCAAACCGAATTGCGTACAAGTCCATGCCAGAGCACGTGAAACACATGGAGCAATCGATGAAAGGCATGTACGTGCTGGAACATATGGATGACTTATCAAAAGAATTGCTGCTTGAATTCTTCCAGACATACAAACCTGAATTCTGGGAAAGAACTTCAAAAGACTTGGAAAACCAGCTTCAATAAGCTAAGAAGCCGCTGGGACATCACTGTTTAAGCTATAAAAAATCCAAACAATATTGCATTGTTTGGATTTTTTGCATTGGAAATGAAGGTGAGAGCATCGCTTCGGAAATACACTCCGCTTTCCTGCGGGCGGCTGGTTAGCCTCCTCGTGCAAAAACCGCACTGCGGGGTCTAACCTAGCCTTCCTCCCGCGGGAGTCTCCGTGTATTTCCTACGCTGATTCTTGTTATGAGAGACCTTCACTTTTGTAGAAGAAATACGTAGACTCCTCGAAAATAAGAAGCAATTTTCTTGTCGGTGTCTACTTCAAAAGCCATTCTTGTCCGGCGATAACAGCTAAAGTTGGAAAGGCAGCATCAGAGGGCTGCATTAAAAAGTATGGATCTAGTCATCGTTCGCTTTTAGAGTGAATTGATCTTGGTTTGTTCCAACGGCTCTTTTCATTTAAAATAACCAGTCAAACCAGCGTTTCCGTCTGGCAGGAGTTTCTTCATCTGGATGCAGCGGTTCCCTGTCTATATCTGCGTGACAGTACTGCTTTGGTTCTGTTCCTTTCACAAAATAAGTAAAACGACGCTTCTCGCAAGAAGGTGAAGACAAAAGACCAGAATCGGGGTCGATAAAAACACCGCGAACGCCAGCTGGCGGCTGAAAAGCTTCAATTGGCTGCCCTTTATGGGCATCCTCCATAAACCCAGCCCAAATTTGTTTACTGTAGGTAAGTTCCTTTACTTTATCCATGGAGCGGTTATCATCATAGCCAGTCCAAACGGTTGTCACCAAATCAGGACTAAATCCAGCCATCCAGCTATCAGAGCTGGTAGTCCCGGATTTTCCAGCATAAGGACGGCTCAGCTGGTCTTTAATAGTAGCTCCTGTTACACGCATATAGCTGCTGAGCGTATCGTCAAATATACCTGTCATTAAGTTGGTAAGAACAAATAGTCTTTTCGAATCCAGTCGGCTTTTCTGCTTGGTCGGTTTATGCGTGTAAACTGTTTTACCTTGCTGATCAACGACTTTTTCAATTGTATAGCTTTCTACTGGTTTACCACCATTGGCAATCCGGCTGTAAGCAACGCTCATTTCTTCGACAGTCACCGGCGAGGTCCCAAGTGCGAGGGAGGGAACAGCTTGCAAGTCACTCATTATTCCAAGCTTCTTGGCATCAGCCGCCACATTCTCTGCTCCAACCATCATATTTGTTTTGACAGCATAAATATTATCTGACATCGCAATGGCTTCTTCCATCGTAATCTCTTCATTGGCATAATAGCCATGGTAATTGCCAGGAGCGTACACTTCACCATTTGGCAGATCGAAAGTTGTTTCCTCGCTTTGCAGCTTTGTCGTTGGAGTGAATCCATGTTTTAGCGCTGTGTAATAAACAAAAGGTTTGAAAGCGGAACCAGGCATCCGCTTGGACGACGTGGCTCGGTTATATGTACTTTCGTTATAATCGGTTCCTCCAACCATGGCCGCAATAGCACCTGTTTTTGGATGCATAGCAACAGCTCCTGTTTGCACATCGGCAGAAGATGGGATGGTATCTGCTACTTGATGTTCAAGCTGCTGCTGAAGCACAGGGTCCATCGTTGTATAGACGCGATAACCAGCATCGGACACCTCGTCTTCATCCATCTCCAATACATCGGCAAGTTCATCTGTTATATGGTCTTGAAAGTAACCTGCACGTTTAATCGTTTCGCGTTCTTGCTCAGTCGATAAGGATACAGCAGGCAGCGTTTCCGGTTCCGTAATATAGCCTTCCTTTTGCAGCAGTCCATAAATGTAAGCTTGGCGTTCATTAGCAAGCTCTTTGTTCTGAAATGGCGAGTAATAGGATGGTCCTTTTGGTATACCGGCAAGCAGTGCAGCTTCTGCACCAGAAAGAGAAGCTGGGTCTTTGCCCACATAATAATCGCTGGCAGCTTGAATACCATACATGCCATGCCCGTAATAGATGCTATTTAAGTAGCCTTCTAAAATCTCATCCTTGGAATAAAACATTTCCAAGCGTATCGTGTAAATCGCTTCCTTCAGTTTCCGGGTCCACGTTTTATCATTGGTAAGATACAAGTTTTTCGCATACTGCTGCGTAATGGTGCTGGCACCTTCTACTTTGGCACCGGCCTGAAGATCCTTTAAAGCGGCAGCAAATATCCGTTTCCAAGCAAAACCGTGATGGTTGTAGAAATGCTTGTCTTCTGCCAAAATGGTGGCATGAATTAAATGAGGAGATACTTCCTCTAATGATTTCCAGCGTTTAGGTGTATTGCCATAGTGCTCTCCAAGGATGGTGTCGTCATTTGCATAAAATGTTGTACTCCACTTGCTTGTCATTGGCGGCGGTCCCATCAAATAGCAGATGAGGAGCAGTCCGGTGATTGCCGTAACGATACTTCCAAGTCCGAGTAAGAGCAATCTTTTCGGGCGGAGCCACTTGTGCCAACGTCGTATAGGAATCCGAATCAAGTCTATCGCCTGCTTCCTTCATGGTGTCTAGAACAGTATCGGCATCATGCAGGATAATAAACCTTCCCAAGGGTTGCTTTTTTTCTGATTTTCACTATAATTTGATTGTTTAAAGCTATAAAAATGACCAACACTAGTTGCGAGATGATATAGGATTCTATACACAGAGGGGTTTTGAGTGCTAATGGAACTTTGGTATACAGAAAAACAGACAGAGAGCTTTGGTATTACAGCTAAAGTGAAGCGCTCTTTGCATAGCGAACAGACTGAATTTCAAAAGCTGGACATGCTGGAGACAGAAGAATGGGGCAATATGCTGACATTGGATGGCATGGTTATGACAACAGAACGTGATGAGTTTGTTTACCACGAGATGCTAGCCCATGTACCTTTGTTCACACATCCGAACCCGGAAAACGTACTTATCGTAGGCGGTGGCGATGGCGGTGTTATTCGTGAAGTACTAAAGCATGACAAAGTAAAGAAAGTCATACTTGTAGATATCGACGGCAAGGTAATCGAATACTCGAAGAAATTCTTACCGACCATTGCTGGCATGATAGATGATCCGCGAGCGGATGTGCGTGTGGGAGACGGTTTTATGCACATTGCAGAAAGTGAAAATGTCTATGACGTAATTATGGTGGACTCCACCGAACCGGTAGGACCAGCAGTTAACCTTTTCAGCAAAGGATTTTATGCTGGTATTGCAAAAGCGCTCAAGGAAGATGGCTTGTTTGTAGCGCAGACGGATAATCCGTGGTTCAAGGCGGATTTGATTACGCAAGTCAACAAAGATGTCAAAGAAATTTTCCCTGTAACAGCACTTTATACGGCGAATATCCCAACATATCCAAGCGGTTTATGGACATTTACGATGGGAAGTAAGGTACATCATCCGAAAGAAGTGGATGCATCGGGTCTTCCGCACATAGAGACGAAGTATTACACGCCAGAACTGCACCACGCTGCTTTCGTACTGCCGAAGTTTGTACAGGATTTATTAAAATAAAAAAGAGAGGCGCTTCCTAAGGGAGCGTTTTTCTTGCTGCAAGGGGGAAGCTGCTTGAGTAAGACGAAAATTCCAGTATGGATTGAAATGGATACGGCAATAACAGATGAAGAAGATACAGAGCACACAACATTACAAACAGCTGGCACGTATTCCGCAAATGGCGGGTTGACAGTTGTACGTTTTACAGAGAAATCAGAAGAAGTTGAAGATACGAATACGATGATAACCATCACGGCAGATAAGGTGAGTATCAAACGTACAGGCGGCTTTGAAATGAAGCAAGTTTTTGTAAGAAATCTGCCGACAGAGAACGTATACCGGCATCCTTATGGTACAATGCATATGGAAACAAGCACACACGCGATGCAGTTCTCGCCGCTCGCTGCTGACAGCCCGGCAGAGCTTACAATAAGCTATACGGTAACACTCAATCAAGTGCAGACACGAAAGCATGCATTGACGTTGCGTGTGCAAAAGGAGAGTAACGGATGAACATCGTACAACAAACGGAACAAAAATTAAAAGCGGCAATTCAAGACGCCGTTTATACAGCAGGTCTGGCTGATGAACAGTCTATTCCAGCAATCATTTTGGAGCAGCCGAAAGATAAAGCACATGGCGACTATGCGACAAATATTGCAATGCAGCTTGCACGCGTTGCCAAAAAAGCACCGCGCGCCATTGCAGAAGATCTGCAAAAGCATTTTAATTATGAAAATGCTCCAGTTGAGAAAATTGAAATCGCTGGTCCAGGATTTATCAACTTCTTTATGAGAAACGATTATCTTGGGGAACTTGTATCAACAATCTTAAATGCCGGCGACGATTTTGGCCGCACGAATACAGGGCAAGGCGAAAAAGTACAAGTTGAGTTTGTTTCTGCAAACCCGACAGGTGATTTACACCTTGGACATGCCCGCGGGGCGGCTGTAGGAGATGCGCTTAGTAATATTCTTGATGCAGCTGGATATGACGTTGGCCGCGAATATTATATTAACGATGCAGGGAATCAAATCGACAATCTTGCACGCAGTGTGCAGGCGCGTTACTTGCAAGCATTAGGACAAGACGCTGAAATGCCGGAAGATGGCTACCACGGTAAAGACATCATCGGCATTGGACAAGAGCTTGCCAAAGAACATGGAGACAGCTTAACTGAAAAAACAGAAGAAGAGCGTCTTGCCTTCTTCCGTCAATATGGTCTGACATATGAATTGAAAAAGCTTGAAAAAGATCTTGCTGATTTCCGCGTTCCATTTGATGTATGGTATTCAGAGACTTCTTTATACCAAGATGGAAAAATTGATACAGCATTAGCAACACTTCGCGAAAATGGCTATGTCTTTGAAAAAGACGGAGCTGTTTGGTTCCGCTCAACTGATTTTGGTGACGATAAAGATCGTGTACTGATTAAACAAGACGGCAGTTACACCTACTTAACGCCAGATATTGCGTACCATAAATCAAAACTTGATCGCGGATTCTCCAAGCTGATTAACGTGTGGGGTGCCGATCACCACGGTTATATCCCGCGTATGCGTGCAGCAATTCAAGCGCTAGGTAACAATGCTGATACGCTGGAAGTAACAATTATCCAAATGGTTAACTTGTTCGAGAACGGCGAGAAAGTGAAGATGAGTAAGCGTACTGGTAAAGCTGTAACACTGCGTGAATTGATGGATGAGGTAGGCATTGACGCCATGCGTTACTTCTTCGTTATGCGTTCTAGTGATACGCACTTGGATTTCGATATGGATTTGGCTAAATCACAATCCAACGAGAACCCAGTATTTTATGTTCAATATGCTTATGCGCGAATTAGCACGATGCTGGCGCAGGCTGCGGAGAAAGGCTTCCAAACAGATGATGCCTTTGATGCTAGTCTTCTGACTGCAGAAAAAGAACTGGATCTCTTGAAACGTCTTGGTGAATTCCCGCAAGTTGTCGCAGATGCAGCGGAAAAACGCATGCCGCATCGCATGACACAGTATGCATTTGACCTTGCCAGCGCACTTCACAGCTTCTACAACGCCGAGAAAGTATTAAACCCGGAAAATGAAGCTTTAACAAAAGCGCGTATCGCATTAATGAAAGCAGTGCGAATTACTATTAAAAATACATTGAAACTTATCAGTGTAGAAGCACCGGAGAAAATGTAAGACGAAAACGTGGCTTGGACTAGAGCTAAATTAAAAATCCAAACGAGGCTGCTAATTAAAAGCCAATTCGTTTGGATTTTTTTGTGCACTAAAAACTGGAGAGAGCTTAGGAAATACATGTCGTTGTTTAGGAAACCTACATTAGCGGGGGACATCGTATTGCCTAACATTATTGCTCATATTTACAATTGATTATCTATGCTTTGTTCTTTACAGATAATGACGCAGCGGCCGGAAAAGGATGCCGGTTAGCTTGGCTAGTAATCGGCGTTCTTGCATGACAGCGAGTGATGCCGAGACACTGGCTTTCTCATCTTTTTTCCAAAGTTCCAGCAACTGGGCATAAAAGAGGTCATTTTCACGGATTGTGAGTGTGAGTTCCTTATTAATTAATAAACTCCGGCCATCAAGATTAGCAGAACCTACCGCACATCTTTCCCCGTCACTCAGCAAAATTTTAGCGTGATAAAAGCCATTGTGATATAAGTTTACACGTATCCCATAACGCAGCAGCCGCCGTGCAAAATGAAAGGATACTTGGTTAACGATATAATGGTCAACTTTGTAAGGTAAAAGCAGCCGAACGTCCACACCGCGATCAGACGCCCGCTTGAGCGCTGCTTCTATGCGCTTTGTCGGAACGCAGTAAGGTGTCCCGATATAAAGATACCTCTTCGCTTGGTGAATTTGATGCAGCAGCCAATCTTCATAACCATCTGATTCCGTTATGACAATTTCCACTTGCGCGCCATCAAGCGCTGGAGCTTCTTTCGGAAACGTAGGGAAATGGTGTCCCCAATCTGAGGCGAATACTTGGACGAAGGTGTAAACAGCTTCTCCTTCCAGTTTGACGACAGCATCCCGCCAAAAACCAAAGCGCGGCTCCTTGCTCAAATACTCTTTCCCGATATTGAATCCTCCGACATAAACGGTCCGTTGGTCGATAATGGTCACTTTTCGGTGATTACGAAAGTTAAGATTATACAACAGGTAAGGAAAGCGTGGTATATTGGCAAACCGAAGCATAACACCGGCTTGACGCAATAATCTGCGCTCCTTGCGCGGCAGTCGATAACCGCCGATTCTGTCCAGTAAGAAACGAATCTCAATGCCTTCCTGTGCCCGCTGCTTTAAAAGTTCTGTCAGCTGTTGTGTTGGTTCATCCCATTTTACAAGAAAGAATTGAATGTCTACCGAATGCTTGGCAGCTTTTATATCGCGAATGAGTGCATTATAAAAGCTGATACCATCACCAAATAAGGAAACAAAGGCTTGTTTATGGCCGATCAGCCGATTGACAGCCATTCTTTTGCTCTGCTTTTTGCCAAGTAACAAATCTATTAATACCAGTCCGGCAAAAAGAAGGAATAGTGCCAGCACAAGAAAGAAAATCGACATATACCGCACTCCTTTCTTTATGTAATTATAGGCTTTACAAATATAGCCAATCTCATGTATGATAAGAACAAATCAACGCGATTCGGCAAATAGCCGAGTGCAGAAAGGGATGATGTTTATGTTGACACCTATGATCGAATTAAAGCTGTCCGTCGCAATGCACATCCCTTCTGCCTGGCTGAATTAACAGGATATCCCTGTGATTTTCTAGCTTCTAGTGGAAGGGCTGTGCAAACAGTCCTTTTTATTATGGCCAAAAAAGCTATCACTAGGAGGAAAACATGAACAAAGCATGGAATCTATTAGGATGGAATGATCAATTAGAAGCAGCACGGCAGGAATATACGAAAGACTGGACCCCTGCGCGTATTGTATTAGAGCATAAGCACACGTACAGAGTATTAGATGATCACGGTGAACTGCTGGCAACACCGTCAGGAAAGTTTCGGCAGAGTGGAGATTATCCAGCGGTCGGTGATTGGGTATTAATTGACGCTCGGCATGAGGAAGGCAAGGCGACGATTCACCGCTTACTGCCGCGGAAGAGCAAGTTCTCCAGGAAGGAAGCAGGCAGTGTGACGAAGGAGCAGATTGTAGCTGCAAATGTGGATTATGTGTTTCTCGTCATGGCGCTGAATCAAGATTATAATGTCCGCCGGCTGGAGCGCTATTTACTGGCTGCTTATGATAGCGGAGCTCTGCCTGCTATTGTATTGAGCAAGGGAGACTTATGCGAAGACATCTCAGAGAAAGTGCCGGAAGTAGAAGCAATTGCTCCAGGTGTGGCAGTTCATATTACAAGCGCTGTCGATAGGCAAGGTGTGGATGCTATCTTGGAACAGCTTCAGCCAGGTGTAACAGCTGCTTTTCTTGGCTCTTCAGGTGCAGGGAAATCAACGCTCGTTAATATGCTGTACGGAAAAGAGGTACAGCTGGCGGGTGACATTCGGGAAGCTGACGGCAAAGGCAAGCACACGACCACACACCGAGAGCTTGTACAGCTTCCGGGCGGCGGAATGATTATTGATACTCCTGGCATGCGCGAGCTGCAGTTGTGGGATCAGCAGCAGGATGGTGTGTCGGCTGCATTTGCAGATATCGAACAGCTCGGAGAACATTGCCGTTTTCGAGATTGTACGCACAAAAATGAGCCAGGCTGCCAAGTACAACATGCCATACAAGTTGGGGAGTTAGATGCAGAACGTCTGCGCAGCTATGTTAAACTGCAGCGTGAACTGAAATATCTGGATGGAAAGACGTCTGTTAAAGCACAGCTTGAGCAGCGTAAACAATTTAAACAGCTGTCTAAACATGTCAAACAGAGCAAAAAAAACCGCTGAATTTAAGAAATATTGCATTTTGACAGGCCTGGCAATATAATGTAAGGTATGGTTCAAAAACGGAAGACGTGAACATAACCAACTTATTGACAAAGGGAGTGCTGTGACAGTGGGTTTGAAAGAATACAGCCAAGAAGAGCTTGCTGACTTTTCCCTCGTGGAATTGACGAACTTAATTCTTGAGGATGAAAACAAAGCAACCGATTATAGAGATATATTCAACAAGATTGTCGAAATCAAGCAATTCAGTGCAGATCAACGTGATGACGAATTGCTGCGGTTTTATACAGATCTAAACGTAGATGGACGCTTTATGACTGGAGGATCCAATCTTTGGGGACTGAAGAGCTGGTATTCAGTAGATCAGTTTGATGAGGATGTTACAGTCGAACCAACGAAGAAAAGAAAGAAACGTGCAGCAGACGAAGATGAAGATCTTGATGATCTGGAAGAAGACTTTACATTGGATGAAGAAGGCTTCGATGAAGATTTCGGTGACGAAGAAGATGATATTGACGGCGATGAAGTTGCAGAGGACGATTACGAAGGCGATTACCAAAGCGGGGATACCGACGAAGGAACTCGCGAAGTTGTCGACGAAGATATGCAGCTGACTGGTGACGAAGACGAAGACAATGACGAGGAAGACCGCTAAGCTAATAATCGCTGAATGTTATTGACTTTGACACAAAGAAGCAGTAATATTTTATGTGGGCTCTTTAATTGTCCAAAGCGCGTTCCCTTACAAAAGGGAGCGCTTTTTATTTTTTATATAACTTTTTTTACGGACATGGGTATTCTATAAATAAATGCTAGAAATGAGGGATTACGTTGACAAAGTACATCTTTGTTACAGGAGGAGTTGTATCTTCTCTAGGGAAAGGTATCACAGCGGCTTCTCTGGGCCGTTTGCTTAAAAATAGAGGGTTTCAAGTGACAATCCAGAAATTTGATCCATACATTAATGTTGATCCAGGGACAATGAGCCCTTATCAGCATGGTGAAGTTTTCGTTACAGAAGACGGCGCTGAGACTGACTTAGACCTTGGTCATTATGAACGTTTCATCGATATCGATTTAAATAAATACAGCAACGTAACAACAGGGAAAATTTATTCTACTGTGCTGAAAAAGGAACGTCGCGGCGATTATTTGGGTGGAACAGTGCAGGTTATTCCGCATATTACGAATGAAATTAAAGATAAAGTATTCCGTGCTGGTAAACAGACAAACGCAGATATCGTTATTACAGAAATCGGCGGAACGGTTGGAGACATCGAGTCTTTGCCATTCTTAGAGGCAATTCGCCAAATTAAATCCGATATCGGCCGTGAAAACGTGATGTATTTACATTGTACACTCGTTCCGTTTATCAAAGCGGCAGGTGAACTGAAAACAAAACCAACACAGCATAGCGTAAAAGAGCTGCGTTCGCTTGGTATCCAGCCAGATGTTATCGTTCTTCGTGCAGAAATGCCAATCGGCCAGGACATGAAAGAAAAGATCGCAGCTTCTTGTGATTTAGACATTAATGCAGTTGTTGAAGCAAAAGACGAAGAAACACTTTACGACGTACCGCTTGCATTGCAGCGTCAAAACCTTGATCAATACGTATGCGATCACTTCCAGCTGGAAAGTTCTGCTGCTGATATGACAGAATGGTCTGCTATGGCTGCGAAAGTTACCAATTTGCAGAAGACAGTTCGCATTGCGCTAGTTGGTAAATATGTGGAGCTGCAGGATGCTTATATTTCTGTAGTGGAATCGCTCAAGCATGCAGGTTACCCATATGATACGGATATCGAAGTGAAATGGATTAATTCCGAAGAAGTGACGGCTGACAATGTAGAAGAAATGCTTGGTAATGCAGATGGTATTCTTGTACCAGGAGGCTTCGGTGACCGCGGTATTCACGGAAAACTGGAAGCAATTCATTATGCACGAACAAGAAAAATTCCATTCCTTGGTATCTGCCTTGGTATGCAGCTGGCAACGATTGAATTTGCTCGTAATGTTTTGCAGCTTGAAGGCGCTCATTCCAGCGAGATTGATCCGCTAACGCCGCACCCAGTTATCGACTTGCTGCCAGAACAGAAGGATATATCTGATCTTGGAGGCACATTGCGTCTAGGCGTTTATCCTTGCCGTTTGCAGGATGGAACGAAGACAAAAGAAGCTTACGGAAACGAAGACGTGATTTACGAGCGTCACCGCCATCGCTTCGAATTTAACAATCAATATCGTGCACAAATGGAGGAAAAAGGTTTTGTGTTCTCTGGTACAAGCCCAGATGGCCGCTTGATCGAAACGATTGAATTAGCAGACCATCCTTGGTTTATCGCTTCTCAGTACCACCCAGAGTTCAAGAGCCGTCCAAACCGCCCGCACGCTCTGTTCCATGGCTTTGTAGGTGCTTCTTTACAGAACAAAGAAGGCAAATGATAGAAGTCGATACAATATTTCATAAGAAAAGCAGGAATTCAGAGCTTTTTACTAGAAAAAAGTGTCATTGCGTCAAAGCAGTGAACATTATGTCGAAGCAAGCAGCTGCTTGCTTCGTTTTCTAGGGGGATTACTGATGGATAAACGCGTGCTGATAGTGGATGACCAGCCAGGCATACGAATTTTACTGGAGGAAGTCATTCGGGATGAGGGATATGAGGCCGTTTCTGTCTGTACAGGAGCAAAGGCGCTTGATCAGATTAAAAAACAGGTTCCAGATCTTTTGCTTATTGACTATAAGCTTCCTGTATTAGATGGACCAGCAGTATTAGATAGATTGCAGGAACAAGGTCTGGTGATTCCAACAATCATGATGAGCGGATTGGCAGAGGAGATAGAGGCATTTCGCCAAAGGTATGACTTCTTAATCGATGTGCTTCCCAAGCCTTTCGATATTCTAAAAGTGCGGAATATGGTTAATCAAGCAGTAAATCAAGGTACAAATCAGGTATAAACGTCGAGAAATGTTGCGCCATGACCGGTGACTTGGTATTCTAGTATGGAAGCGATTTAACACGACTAGAAATACATAGTAGCTGACCGTCGTGCAAACTTTGAAGGAGGAACTTTGTTATGCCTTTAGTCTCAATGAAAGAAATGCTAGAAGTAGCGAAAAAAGATAACTATGCGGTTGGACAATTCAACATCAACAACCTTGAGTTCACACAAGCAATTCTGCAAGCAGCGCAGGAAGAAAACTCTCCTGTCATCCTTGGTGTATCCGAGGGTGCAGCTAAATATATTGGCGGCTTCAAAACAGTTGTCTTGATGGTAGAAGGTTTGTTAGAGGATTACAGCATTACTGTACCTGTTGCGATTCACCTTGATCACGGTTCAAGCTTTGATACTTGTGCGAAAGCAATTCATGCTGGCTTCACATCTGTAATGATTGATGGATCTCATCATCCATTGGAAGAAAACATCGCACTTACGAAAAAAGTTGTTGAGCTGGCTCACTTGCATGGTGTATCCGTTGAAGCTGAGCTTGGCCGTATCGGCGGACAGGAAGATGATCTTGTAGTAAGTGATGCAGAAGCTGCATATGCAATTCCTTCCGAATGTAAACAGCTTGTTGAAGAAACTGGCGTTGATTGCTTTGCACCAGCACTAGGTTCTGTTCACGGGCCGTATAAAGGTGAACCAAACCTTGGATTTGACCGCATGGAAGAAATCTTCAACACTACAGATCTTCCGTTAGTATTGCACGGCGGTACTGGAATCCCAACAAAGGATATCCAAAAAGCTATTACCCTTGGTACTTCTAAAATAAACGTAAACACAGAGAACCAAATTGCCTCTGCTGCACGCGTTCGCGAAGTACTAGCAGAAAAACCGAACGAATATGATCCGCGTAAATACCTAGGACCAGCTCGTGAAGCGATTAAAGAAACAGTAATCGGCAAAATGCGTGAATTCGGTTCTTCAGGTAAAGCGTAAGCAGATTTAACAAAGACATATATATCTTAGTCCAAAGAAAATCCGAACGATGATGAAAATTCTTCTTGCAGAATAACATCAGTTCGGATTTTTCTTTTTCATTTCAAAAGTAACTGTAAGATTGTTGAGTTCAATTAGTAAAAGAAGGAAAGTGGAGTGTATTATCGAAGCGGAGCTCTGCATCCGACCTTAGGCTTCAAATTTCTCTGTCTAAGCCCGAAATAATTGATATTACAGGAAAGTTGTGCAATCCTATGCCATATAAAGAAAAGCTGCATAAACTATATCGGAGCGCTTAAGGAGAGGGAAAATGAAATTCTTTTTGGATACTGCAAACTTGGAGGAAATTAAGCTTGCTAACGCGCTTGGTGTGTTGGAAGGAGTGACAACCAACCCCACGCTGGTGGCAAAAGAAGGTGCATCATTTCATGATAGGCTCCGCGAAATAACAGAAATAGATCCTGGCTCTGTCAGTGCAGAAGTTATTTCAGAGCAAGCCAATGGTATGGTAGAAGAAGGAAAAGATCTCGCTGAAATAGCGCCAAACATTACGGTGAAGATTCCGATGACACTCGAAGGACTTAAAGCAGTTAAGTCTCTTTCTGAGTTGAACATTAGAACAAATATGACATTGATATTTAATGCGAATCAAGCATTACTTGCGGCGCGTGCAGGTGCTACATATGTATCGCCATTTATTGGGCGGCTTGATGACATCGGTCATAGCGGGATGGAGCTGATTGGCACAATTGCAGCGATTTTTGATCAGCATGCAATTGAAACAGAAATCATTGCTGCTTCCATCCGCCATCCGATGCATATCACCGAAGCTGCACAACAAGGAGCACATATTGCCACAGTTTCTTTCGATATGCTAAAAAAATTAGCAGAGCATCCTCTGACTGATGCGGGAATCAAACGATTTCTTGCAGACTGGAACAGTCGTATATAGTATAATAATGGTAAAATAGCGAAAACTAACGTTGCTGTTATCCTAAATGTGAGGAGTTCCTTATGCAGAAAATATTAGTAGAGGGCGGAAACCTTTTAAAAGGACGAGTGAAAATCAGCGGAGCGAAGAACAGTGCAGTGGCACTCCTGCCAGCTGCAATTCTAGCTGAATCTCCTGTAACGATAGAAGGGCTGCCCGATATATCAGACGTTGAGACATTGAGTCATTTGCTTGAAGAGATTGGCGGTGTAGTAACGAAGGAAGAAGATCAAGGTCTAACAATTGATCCTGCCAATATGACATCCATGCCTCTGCCGAACGGAAAAGTGAAGAAACTCCGGGCATCTTATTATTTTATGGGTGCAATGCTCGGACGATTCAAACAGGCAGTTATCGGTTTGCCGGGCGGCTGCTATTTAGGCCCTCGACCTATTGACCAGCATATCAAGGGCTTTGAAGCGTTAGGAGCACAAGTGACGAATGAGCAAGGTGCGATTTACTTACGAGCTGATGAGCTGCGCGGGGCCCGAATTTATCTGGATGTTGTAAGTGTTGGTGCTACAATCAATATCATGCTTGCTGCAGTACGTGCTAAAGGCAAGACAGTAATCGAAAATGCAGCGAAAGAACCGGAAATTATTGATGTGGCTACACTGCTTACGAGCATGGGTGCGAAAATTAAAGGAGCAGGTACAGATGTCATTCGTATCGAAGGTGTTGATCAGCTGCACGGCTGTCAGCATACAATTATACCGGATCGAATTGAAGCTGGTACGTACACGATTTTAGCAGCTTCCCAAGGCGAAGAAGTAGTGATTGATAATGTCATTCCACAGCATTTGGAATCATTATTAGCCAAACTGCGTGAAATGGGCGTAGAAATCATTGAGGGAGAAGAGCAGCTCACGGTAAGAACACGGGAGAAACTAAAAAGTGTCGATGTAAAAACACTTGTCTATCCTGGATTTCCGACCGATCTGCAGCAGCCTTTCACAGCACTTTTGACGAAAGCCCAAGGTACTGGCGTTGTAACGGACACAATTTACCAGGCTCGTTTCAAGCATATTGACGAGCTTCGCCGCATGAACGCGCAGGTTAAGGTGGAAGGCGGTGCTTCCATTGTCACTGGCGCTGTCCAGCTGGAGGGAGCAAAAGTAAAAGCAAGTGATCTCCGAGCAGGCGCAGCATTGATTATCGCAGCATTGATGGCTGATGGTATCACAGAGATAACTGGCGTAGAACATATCGACAGAGGCTACGAACGTATTACCGAAAAACTGCTTGCAATTGGAGCCAACATCTGGCGAGAAGAAATGAGCGAACAAGAAGTCGAGCAATTCCAGAATTCTTGAATTTTAATGTCTGCTTTTGGGATGTCGAGTAAGCCAGAATAAAACCATATTCTCTAATACAAAACCCGAACTACGATGTAATTTCTCTACAAGATTTTACATCAGTTCGGTTTTTTAATTAAAACGTCAAGCATGAAGATTAGGTTGAACAACAAGGTATCGCTACTTTTATTTTAATGGAGTTGTTATGAAGTTTAACACTGCCACTAAGCTAGGAAGTCATACTTAGCGTAGGCAGAATACGTAGACTCCTCAAAAATAAAGAACGATTTTATTCGTGCGATGCTGCCGGAGCCTTTCTTGTCCAGCGGGAGCAGCGCGAGGAGGCTGAGGCCGTGCCCGCGGAAAGCGAAGTATTCTGTCGGAGCGGCAATTAAAGCAGTCCCACATTTGATAAGCCCTTTAATTAGAGCCATGTCCCAACCCATATGTCATAGAAAAAATCCACCATTCCGCTAAAAATACAGTTGAATATTACACACTGAAAATGTATGATTAGTTATGCTAAAAATACGCAGCAATGATAAAGTGGTTTAAAAAAGCTGTATTGTGGTAAAAAATGATAGTTATAATCTTCTATTCTAGTTATACACTACCATCCTTCCTTTTCTTCTAGAGATATGCATGGATGCCAGTAGCTTCTCTTGCACCTCTTCGGCCAAGACTGATGGCCAGCAGCTTAATTAGATTCCAACAGTTTAGAGTAAGAATGTTAGGATATTACATCCAACAGCCAAACAGATAAGGACAAGTCCTTAAATACAATAGGTGTGGTGATTTTGTGGCTGAACTATCGATTTCTCATCTAGAAACATTAACATTAAAAGATTTATACGCGATGGCTCGCGAATACCGTGTTTCCTATTATGCAAAGTTAACGAAACGTGAACTGATTTTTGCGATTTTAAAAGCGCAAGCAGAGAAAGACGGATTCCTCTTCATGGATGGTATTTTAGAAATCATCCCTTCCGAAGGTTTCGGATTCTTAAGACCGATTAATTATGCGCCAAGTGCAGAAGATATTTATATTAGTGCGTCGCAAATCCGCCGTTTTGATTTACGTAACGGAGACAAGGTTTCTGGTAAAGTTCGTCCGCCAAAAGAAAACGAACGTTATTATGGTCTGCTTCATGTTGATGCAGTAAACAATGAAGATCCGGAAGTAGCGAAGGAACGTGTGCATTTTCCAGCACTGACGGCTTTATATCCGGATAAGCATATGAACCTGGAAACGGAAGCACGTAAAGTCTCCACGCGGATTATTGATTTGATGACGCCGGTAGGTTTTGGGCAGCGTGGTTTGATTGTTGCGCCGCCAAAAGCAGGGAAAACGATGCTTTTGAAACAGATTGCCAACAGCATTACAACGAATCATCCAGATGCTAAATTAATCATCTTGCTTGTAGATGAGCGCCCGGAGGAAGTAACAGATATTGAACGTTCCGTACACCCGGATGTTGATGTAGTTAGCTCTACTTTTGACGAAGTACCGGAAAATCATATCAAAGTATCAGAGCTTGTACTTGAACGCGCGATGCGTCTTGTGGAGCATAAGAAAGACGTTATTGTACTTATGGACAGTATTACACGATTAGCACGTGCTTATAACTTAGTAATTCCGCCAAGCGGACGTACGCTGTCCGGCGGTATTGACCCTGCTGCATTCCACCGTCCGAAACGATTCTTCGGAGCGGCTCGTAACATTGAAGAAGGCGGAAGCTTTACTATCTTGGCGACAGCACTTGTTGATACAGGCTCACGTATGGATGATGTTATCTATGAGGAGTTTAAAGGTACAGGGAATATGGAGCTGCATCTGGACCGTTCTCTGGCAGAGCGACGTATCTTCCCGGCAATCGACATGGTACGCTCTGGTACGAGAAAAGAGGAGCTGCTCGTGTCAAAAGGACAGCTTGATAAGATGTGGGCGATTCGCAAAACGATGCAGGATTCGCATGACTTTGCAGACCGCTTCTTGCGCCGTCTGAAGCAATCGAAAAATAACGAGGAATTTCTCGCAAATATGGAAGAAGATATGAAGCGAAAAGGCACGAACAAGCGCGCCTGATTACAGTGATTTCCTCTTGCAATGGGATTATCGGACTGTTATAATCACGTTATGTGAGCTTTCACGACAGTTATCGGTCTCTCACAATAAACTCTGTTTCCAAAGGATTCAGGGCAAAAAGGAGTGCTTAACGTATGAAAGAACAAATCCATCCGAAATATAACAAAGTTGTATTTCTAGATACTAGTTCTGACTACAAATTCTTGACAGGTTCTACTCAGTCTTCCGACGAAACAATTGAATGGGAAGATGGCAACACTTACCCATTGATTCGTGTGGAAATCAGCTCAGCTTCTCACCCGTTCTATACTGGTAAACAAAAAGCTGACAAAGCTGGCGGCCGCGTAGATCGCTTCAAGAAGAAATACAACTTGGGCTAATAGCTTAAGATATGACGAAAACAGGCAAACACCCTTTGCCTGTTTTTTCTGCTTTATAACCAATTTAAATAGCCTTATGTACACTGACCATCCAGATTTACATAAATGGTTTTGATATAGTATAGATCAAGATAGTGTGCAGCTGCACTATCTTTTTTATTTGACAAGGAGAAATGACATGGCACAACTATTTTTCAAATATGGCGCGATGAACAGCGGAAAATCGATTGAAATATTAAAAGTAGCCAATAACTACGAAGAGCAGAATAAGTCCGTCCTTATTTTCACTTCAGGTATCGACACAAGAGATGAAGTCGGCTATGTTTCCAGTCGTATCGGATTGCGCCGCAAAGCAATTCCGATCTTTGAAGAGACAAACATCTTGCAATACGTTAAAAACCAGGAGCCGACGCCGCATTGTGTCTTGATTGATGAAGTGCAATTCCTAAACAAAGAGCACGTGCTTCAGCTTGCCGAAATTGTAGATACATTTGATATTCCTGTCATGGGCTTTGGACTGAAAAATGACTTTCAGAATGAATTATTCGAAGGCAGCCGCTATATGCTGATTTATGCGGATAAGATTGAAGAAATGAAGACAATTTGCTGGTTCTGTGCGCGTAAAGCCACAATGAATCTGCGGGTGGATGGTAATGGAAAACCTGTGTATACAGGCGACCAGATTCAAATTGGCGGCAACGATTCGTATTATCCTGTCTGCCGCAGGTGCCACAGCAATCCGCCGCTATGACAAAGCGATTCTTGCAGCGATTGCTAGGCTCCAGGGGAGAAGCTATAATAAAGCAAAGAAAGAGGTGTCGATATGCTAGACCGTTTACAAGCATTAGTAGACCGTTACGATAAACTGAACGAATTGTTAAGCGATCCAGATGTGATCAGTGATACAAAAAAATTGCGTGAGTTTTCCAAAGAGCAAGCAAGCTTGACGGACGTTGTACAAGCTTATCGCGAGTACAAAGATATTAGTGAACAAGTTGAAGACGCGAAAACAATGCTTGCCGAAGAGAAAGATCCAGACATCTTGGAAATGGCCAAAGCTGAAATTTCCGAGTTATCTCCTCGTCTTCCGGAATTAGAAGAGCAAATGCGTATTCTAATGCTGCCGAAAGATCCGAATGATGATAAAAACGTTATCATGGAAATCCGCGGAGCAGCAGGCGGAGATGAAGCAGCGCTGTTCGCCGGCGATCTTTATCGTATGTACAGCAGATTTGCAGAAGCCCAAGGCTGGAAGACAGAGATGATGGAAGCAACAACTACTGGTGTAGGCGGTTATAAAGAGATCATCTTCATGATCAACGGTGCAAATGCTTATTCCAACCTAAAATATGAAAACGGTGCCCATCGTGTGCAGCGTGTACCAGAAACAGAATCTGGCGGCCGAATCCACACATCGACAGCAACGGTGGTTGTTATGCCAGAAGCAGAAGAAGTGGAAGTAGATATCCATGATAAAGATATCCGCGTTGATACATTCACTTCCAGCGGCCCTGGAGGACAGAGCGTTAACACGACAATGTCTGCTGTGCGATTAACACATATGCCGACTGGTATTGTTGTGTCCATGCAGGATGAGAAATCCCAGATCAAGAACAAAGAAAAAGCGATGAAAATCTTACGCGCACGTATTTATGATAAGTTCCAGCAGGAAGCACAAGCGGAATATGATGATGCACGAAAATCGGCTGTCGGTTCTGGTGACCGTTCTGAACGAATCCGAACGTACAACTTCCCGCAAAACCGTGTAACAGATCACCGTATTGGTCTTACAATCCAAAAGCTCGACCAGATTCTAGAAGGAAAGCTTCATGAAGTGATTGATGCTTTAATAATGGAAGAGCAGGCGAAGAAGCTTGAGCAAATTGGAGAATAACAACCAAACACCTACTATCATGGAGGCGCTGAAAGAAGCGGCTGGCTTCCTGCAAGTCCATCAGCGTGAAGAGCGAGTAGCAGAGCTGTTACTGCTCTATCACTTAGGCATCAAAAAAACGGAGCTTCTGATGAAACTGCGGGATAAAGTGGATCCTGTTCTTTATGCTGCTTTTCGAAAGGATTTGGAAGAGCATGTGAACACAGGAATTCCGCTGCAGCATCTTACCGGAGAAGAAGAATTCCTTGGTCGTCGTTATTATGTGAATCGTGATGTACTGATACCAAGACCCGAAACAGAGGAACTTGTTTTGGGCATAGAAAAAATGATACAAGAGCGACTTCCCGGAAAGCAGCTGACAATAGCTGACATCGGCACAGGCAGCGGTATTATCGCGACTTCTTTAAAGTTAGCATTTCCTGCTGCTAACGTCATTGCAACCGATATATCAGAACGTGCCTTGCTCGTTGCTAAGAGCAATAGCAAGACACTCGGTGCCTCCATCACTGTGAAGCAAGGAAGTTACTTGGAGCCCGTTCACCAGCTGAATCAAAAGGTGAATGTACTCGTTTCCAACCCGCCTTATATTGATGAAGCAGACAAGGCCCAGATGGCAGATACAGTGAAATATTTTGACCCTACAATCGCCTTATTTGCTGACGACAAGGGGCTGGCCGCTTATAAGGCGATTGTTCAAGGTTTGCCGGATGTGCTTGCCTTCCCAGCTGTTGTCGGCTTTGAAATTGGCTGGCAGCAAGGAGAAGCAGTCCAAACGTTATTGCAGGACAGATTCCCTGCTGCTGAAGTGGAAGTACGAAAAGATATAAATGGCAAAGACCGGATGGTGTTTGCTTGGATAGAACAATAAAGAAGGAATTGTGCAAAAGCACATTTCTTTTTTTTATACCGAAAACTAGATTCATAGGTTTAAAACGATCTAGCTTGTTCATACTGTTACCAACAACCAAAAGAAAAGAGGTTATCGTATGAAGAAGCTTTTATTATCTCTATTCGCAATCGTCCTTTTATTTTTATATATCTTCTATCCAGGTACTAGTACAGAGGCACAAGTGAGCAATAATTCGCAGGCAGTAAAGCAAATTCCAGATGAAGCAATCCGGCTTCGTATTTTGGCCAATAGTGATTCAGAAGCAGATCAGCAGCTGAAGCGTTTGATTCGGGATGAAGTGAACAAACAAATTAACGAGTGGGTACGGGATATTTCAGATATTGAAGAAGCGCGAGAAATCATTGAAGAACAACTGCCAGAAATCAAGAAAATAGTAGCACGTGTTCTTAATGAGCAAGGAAAGAGCCAGGAATTTAACGTGAAATACAGTGAAGATATTTCGTTTCCAGCGAAGCTTTACGGAACTTACTTGTACCCGGCGGGGCAGTATGAAGCAGTCTTAATCACACTAGGGGAAGGGGAAGGCGAGAACTGGTGGTGTGTTTTGTTTCCGCCTTTATGTTTCTTGGATTTTTCTAGCGGGACGAGTGTAGCAGAAGCAGAGACAAATGCAGATGCAGAACCAATGGACATCGCAGCAGAAGAACCGCCAAAAGAGGAAAAACCAAAAGTAAAGTTCTTTCTATTAGAATGGTTCAGCTAGAATCATATCTTGTTCCTCCAGTTCATATAATCTATTAACTAGAATCTGACAGGAGGAATGAGTATGCAGTTGATACCAGCTCAAGCATTCGAGCTGACGCAATTGGAAGCTTTTTTTGGGGACAGTTTGCCACGATGGGAACAAGAACAGCAGAAGTTATATGAAGAAGGCTACGTTTTGGAAACAAATGATGGATGGCGCGCATTTTTCTGTCTGGAACAAGACGAACAGGCATTGCGTGTCCATTCCATGTATGTAAAGCCGCCGGCAAACGGCACCGTCATATTAGCGTGTATGGAACTTGCCAGCATGGAAGCAAGACGCCGTGAAGCAAGCCATCTGCGGCTGATCAGCCACCATAAGACACTTGATCAGCTCATCTCGCTATACGGTTTTGAAGCGAAGCAAGGCTGGTGGGAGAAAACGCTCTGACATTGGGGAATAGCTTTCTCTGTGGTATCATAGCTCATAGTGATATATAGGAGAAGGAGTATTTGATTCATGATGGAAACGAAGCATTGGACTGTGTCAGAGCAGTCTTTCGATAAACAAGCAATGAGCGAAGCTGCCGCTCTCCTTAAACAAGGGGAAGCTGTCGCTTTTCCAACAGAGACTGTCTATGGTCTTGGTGCAGATGCAACAAACGAACAAGCTGTCCGGAAGATATTTGAAGCCAAAGGACGGCCTTCCGATAATCCGCTGATTGTTCATGTGGCGAATATAAATCAGCTCGAGAACCTTGTTGAAGAGGTTCCAGATGTAGCGTATAAACTGTTGGAGGCATTCAGTCCTGGTCCGCTCACACTTATCCTAAAAAGTAAGGGAACTGTGGCACCGAATGTCAGTGCAGGTCTTGATTCAATTGGTATTCGCATACCGAGCCATCCAGTAGGATTGCGACTGTTGGAGGAAGCAGCTATTCCGATTGCTGCTCCAAGCGCGAACATATCTGGGCGCCCAAGTCCCACCAAAGCAGCGCATGTTGTGCATGACCTGAATGGACGAATTGCCGGCATTATGGACGGCGGACCAACAGGTATTGGCTTGGAGTCTACCGTATTAGATTGTACGGAAGCTGTACCAGTCATCTTGCGGCCAGGTGGTGTGACGGCAGAAGCAATTCAAAAAGTAATTGGGACAGTAATGATTGATCCAGGCCTTGCAGGGGAGCAGAAGGAAAAACCGAAAGCACCAGGTATGAAATACACGCATTATGCCCCAGAAGCACCGCTGTACTTAGTGAAAGAGAATATGCAGCAGCAAGCGGATAAGCTAACAGAAGCCGGAGAAAAAGTCGGCATCATTGCGACAGAAGAACTGGCGGCAACGCTGGATAGTGAGCGGGTTCAAGTTTGCGGTACGAGTAAGGACCTTGCTACTGTAGCAGAGCATTTATATGATGCATTGCGGCATTTCAAGAAATCAGATGTATCCGTCATTTTATGTGAAAGCTTTCCAAAACAAGATGTTGGAGCTGCCATCATGAACCGACTGGAAAAGGCAGCCACAGGCAGTATGTAACGAGGGAGACGTATCCATTAGGTGCGTCTTTTTTTTATCGCCAAATATAAAATATTGATAGTTTTACTTGTTAGACAAGTTCCATATATCGAAGCATGTAAGATAGTCTTTCCTGTTGTATACTAATGCTAGCACCATTTTAAAAGCAAGGAGAATTCTCAATGAAATTACTATTCGTTTGTACCGGCAATACATGCAGAAGCCCAATGGCTGAAGCACTTGTACGGAAGCGGCTTCCGCAGGTGGAAGTACAATCTGCGGGTATTTTTGCCAGCGATGGTTCAGCTGCTTCTCACCAAGCGGTAACTGTTATGGAAGAAGCCGGCGTCTTGTTCGGTCATCAATCCAAGCCTGTTACAAGAGAGCGCGTGGAATGGGCTGACTTGATTCTGACAATGACAGAACAACACAAACAGCTGCTGCTGGAGCAATACCCACACACTGCAGGAAAGCTTTATACGTTGCCTGAATTCGCTTCAGAGGATGCAGGTGCCTCCTGGAAGCTGCTGCAAGAAGCATATGCGGACTTAGAAACAAAACGCGTCCATTTTGCAAGCGGCTATCAAGGTGATCCGAACCGATTCCAAAGTGAATTTATGAAAGCGCACGAGCGAGAAGTCGCACATATTCAGGAGCTGGAGACTGCAATGCCAGCTTCAGATATCATGGATCCTTTTGGCCGTTCGGTGAATGTGTATCGAGAAACCTTGAAGGAATTGGAATTCTATGTTGATAAATTGGCAGAAAAGATTCACAATGAGAAGTAGGTAAAAAGACTCTCATACCAAATTATCAGCATGGAGGCTGGTTCATGTCATGAAAAGCTTTAGCTTGCGTTTTAAACTAGCGATTTTCGCCACAGTTCTTGCATTGGTCACGTACAGCGTGAGTGCCGTTTTCATTTATATCGTACATCCCTTTGTGCAGCAGTATTGGAATGTCGATGCAGCCGTACTTGTGCTTATCACTTTATTTTTAGGTGTATTGTGGACAGGGATTTTAGCGTTTTCTGCAGCGCGTTTCATTACGAAACCGCTAAAGGATTTAGAGAAGGTTGCTACGAGAGCGGCTGAGGGCAGCTTAGAAGGCGAATGGGAAGTTGTTCCTTCTAATGATGAGATTGGTGCGCTCTCACGTGCCTTCCAAAAAATGATGCACAACCTCAAATCAATGATCCGTGATATTGATGCAAATGCAAAAGCAAATGACCAGTACGCCAAACAAATCCAGACCGAGACAATGACGGCATCGGAAAAAGTGATTGAGATTGACGGGATTATGCAGACAATGGCCGAAGGAGCTCAATCAACTTCAGGTGCTGTCGGCAAAATCGTCCGGTCGCTCGATAATGCGACAACTATGTCAGAGGAAGTTCGCAGGAAGACAGATCAGTCCCAGAATCTTTCTAATGGCATGGTTGGCAAATTGCACAGTTCCCAATCTGTTGTGATGGAACTGGTAGAAGGTATTCGGCGTATTTCGGAAAAGCAGGAGCATTCAATTGGGAATGTAAAGCAGCTCGAAAAGAATGCCTCCGAAATTGAACAAATCATCCGTCTCGTCAGCGACATAGCGGAACAGACCAACCTGTTAGCACTCAATGCTTCCATTGAAGCAGCTCGAGCTGGAGAACAGGGGAAAGGTTTCGCCGTCGTAGCCGACGAAGTACGAAAGCTTGCTGATGAAAGCAGACAAGCAGCCCAAGATATTACAGGGAACATCAAGGAAATTCAGTCAAACATCGGTCAAGTTGTAACGGAAATTGATGAACAGTTGGCGCTGACGCGAACCGAAGCAGAAAAAGGTTCGGAGAGCAGTGTTGTGATGGAAGAGATGACAGCTGCGATTGGACAGGTTGTTTCTTCGATTGAGGAAATTGGCAAGCTCACACAGCAGCAAAAAGAAGAAATTGCTTCGGTAACAGGGCAGTCTAAAGATGTAGCAGAGCTGGCAGAACAGGCATCAGCCGGAGCGCAGGAAGTAAGTGCCTCTGTACAAGAACAAGCTTCTGTTATGCACAACCTGGAGAACTTGGCTGCATCACTCGAAGAACAAGCAGGTACGCTCAGAGAACAATTAAAGCAATTCCAATTTACACAACAAACATCCGTGCATCACGCGGAATTCGGAAGGAAGGATGAAGAAAATGAAAGTAATTCTAACATCAGACCACGGTGGAGTAAATCTTCGTAAAGAAATAGCAGACCTTTTGACGGAACTAGGTGTTGAGTATGTAGATACAGGATGTGATTGTGAAGGTTCTGTTGATTATCCGGATTACGGCATTCCCGCAGCAGAGAGAGTAGCAAACGGTGAATTTGATCGCGGTATTCTTATTTGCGGTACAGGTATTGGTATGAGTATTTCGGCAAATAAAGTACCTGGTATTCGTGCAGCGCTTGTACATGACGTTTTCAGTGCCAAAGCAACACGGGAGCATAATGATTCCAATATACTTGCAATGGGAGAGCGTGTTATTGGTGCTGGTTTGGCTCGTGAAATTGTTTCAACGTGGATTGGCACAGACTTTACAGCTGGGCGTCATCAAAATCGAGTAAACAAAATTACAGATTACGAAAACAAGTAAGAAGAGAAGGGTGTACATGAAAGCAATCGCAGATCATATAAAATCCGTTGTTCAGGAGCTTGCCTCTTGTGGACACTTGCACGCAGGGGATTTGTTTCTGATTGGCTGTTCAACAAGCGAAGTGGCTGGAGAGAGAATTGGCAGCGCCGGAAATACGGAAATTGCCAATCTGCTTTACCAGCAGCTGGAATGGCTGCAAAAAGAAACGCATATAAATCTCGTATTTCAGTGCTGTGAACACTTAAATCGTGCTATTGTAGTAGAGAAGCAAATCAGTCGGCAATACGGTTTGACCGAAGTTTCCGCGATACCTGTTGCAAAAGCCGGAGGTTCTATGGCTGCGTACGCCTACAAGCAGTTTCAGGATCCGGTATTGGTTGAAGACATTCAGGCGCATGCCGGAATTGATATCGGAGAGACGATGATTGGAATGCATTTGAAGTCAGTTGCAGTGCCTTTTCGATTACAGCAGCGATTCATTGGCGGTGCCCGTGTCAATACAGCTTATACAAGACCTAAACTAATTGGCGGCGTAAGAGCTGTGTACCCTGACTAACACCGGCTACGACATACATCAACCATACACGAGGAGGCATGTTTCAATGAAACATATTCAAGCGAATGATCCAGAACTATTTAAAGCTATGGAAGACGAAAGAGGGCGCCAGCACGATAAAATCGAGCTGATCGCATCTGAGAACTTCGTATCACAGGCTGTGATGGAAGCGCAAGGCTCCGTACTAACGAACAAATATGCGGAAGGCTATCCGGGCCGCCGCTACTATGGCGGTTGTGAATATGTTGATGTAGCAGAAAATCTAGCAATCAACCGAGCGAAGGAAATTTTCGGAGCAGAGCATGTCAACGTACAGCCGCACTCTGGTGCACAAGCAAACATGGCAGTTTATTTCGCCTTCTTGGAACCAGGCGATACAGTTCTTGGTATGAACCTCAGTCACGGCGGTCATCTGACACACGGCAGCCCGGTGAACTTCAGTGGTAAGCTGTATAACTTCACTGAGTATGGTGTGGATCAGGAAACAGAGCAGCTGGACTACGAAGCTGTTCGTGCTAAAGCGCTTGAAGTAAAGCCAAAAATGATTGTAGCTGGTGCAAGTGCATACCCGCGTGCAATTGATTTTGCGAAATTCCGTGAGATTGCAGATGAAGTTGGTGCCTACCTTATGGTTGATATGGCGCATATTGCGGGTCTAATTGCGGCCGGTGTGCACGCAACGCCAGTTCCTTATGCAGATGTTGTAACGACAACAACACATAAGACATTGCGCGGACCTCGCGGCGGTATGATTCTTACAAAAGAAAAGTACGCGAAACAAATAGACAAAGCGGTATTCCCAGCTATGCAGGGCGGTCCATTGATGCATGTTATCGCAGCAAAAGCGATGAGCTTTAAAGAAATCCTCGATAATGATTTTGAAGCATATGCACAGCAAATCGTTGCAAATGCACAGCGTCTTGCGGAAGGTTTAACAAAAGAAGGCGTGCGTCTTGTTTCTGGCGGAACAGACAATCACTTGCTTCTTTTGGATGTTAGCAAACTTGGTCTTACTGGCAAAGATGCAGAGCATGCTTTGGATGAAGTTGGCGTCACAACGAACAAAAACACCATTCCATTTGACCAAGAAGGACCATTCATCACAAGCGGTGTCCGCATCGGAACAGCAGCCGTTACGACGCGCGGCTTCAAGCTTGAAGAAATGGATGAACTTGCCAGCATTATCGCAGATACACTAAAACATCATGAAGATGCAGCAAAACTAGAAGAAGTTAAAGGCCGTGTCAAAACACTGGCTGATCGTTTCCCGCTTTATAAGTAAGAGAAGAATAGGCTGAAGCAGCAGTCATTCAGCCATTTCGTAGCTGCACGAATTAATAAGTTTTTAAGGACACCCAAAAGTTAACGTAATACTTAACTTTTTGGGTGTTTTTTTAAAGTCAAAAGCAAAAGGAAAAAAAGGGCTCTTTTTATTGTTACTGTCTAACACTGCTTTCCCTTGTCCCTCTTTTCTTTTGCTTTTATCTTCTGTATACTAGTAAAGATTTGAATATTTTTAGAGGGAGTGTTCGGAAATGAGTAATGTTTTTGTTTTAGATCATCCATTAATTCAGCATAAGCTTACGTACATACGTGATAAGCATACAGGTACGAAGGAATTCCGTGAATTGGTTGATGAGGTCGCGGCGCTAATGGCGTTTGAGATTACGAGAGATCTGCCGATGGAAGAGACAACAATTCAGACACCTGTCGTTGAAACGAAAACGAAAGTACTTGCAGGGAAGAAGATTGGACTTGTGCCTATCTTGCGTGCTGGTCTTGGTATGACAGAAGGTATCTTGCGTCTGATTCCTGCAGCGCGTGTTGGCCATGTCGGCATGTACCGTGATCCAGAGACGATGCAGCCGGTGGAGTACTACATCAAACTCCCTTCTGATATTGAAGAACGTGAATTGATTGTCATCGATCCAATGCTTGCAACAGGCGGATCTGCGAATGATGCGATTCATTCCTTGAAAAAACGCGGTGCGAAACAAATTCGCTTGATGTGCCTGATTGCTGCACCTGAGGGTGTAGAAGTGATTCAGAAAGAACATCCAGATGTAGATATTTATTTAGCTGCGATGGATGAGAAGCTTGATGATCATGGCTATATCGTTCCAGGTCTAGGAGATGCTGGGGACCGTTTGTATGGTACCAAATAAGAAGAAAGTCATGCTTGTCTTTGGGACACGTCCTGAAGCGGTCAAGATGGCACCACTCGTCCTTGAGCTCCAAAAACGGACAGAGCAATTTGAAACAATTGTTACGGTTACGGCGCAGCAGCGAGAGATGCTCGATCAAGTACTTACTATATTCGGCATTACACCTGATTATGATTTAAATATTATGAAAGCGCGTCAAAGCCTTACGCATATCACCACAAAAGTGATGGCAGGGTTAGATGAGCTTTATCAGGAGGTGAAGCCGGATATCGTGCTCGTCCATGGTGATACAACAACAAGTTTTGCCGCTTCGCTTGCGGCATATTATAACCAAATTCCGGTTGGCCATGTGGAAGCGGGTTTACGTACTTGGAATAAGTATTCGCCATTCCCTGAAGAGCTTAATCGGCAGCTGACAGGTGTCATTGCTGATCTGCACTTTTCACCAACTGACCAGGCACGACAGAATCTGCTTGATGAAGGCAAGAACACAACATCAATAACTGTGACAGGCAATACAGCTATTGATGCGATGTCCACGACTGTAGATGCGCATTATGAGCATCCGATTTTAGAACAAGCTGCTGGAAAGCGTTTAGTGCTTGTAACAGCACACCGGCGGGAAAATCTGGGTGGTAACATGGAGCATATGTTTACTGCCATTAGACGAATCGCAGACGCACATCCGGACACAATGATCGTTTATCCGGTGCATTTAAATCCAGCTGTTCGTGATATAGCGAATCGAATCTTAGGTAATCATGAACAGATTCAGCTGATTGAACCGCTCGGGTTAATTGATTTTCATAACTTTGCTTCTCGTTCTTACTTGATATTAACGGACTCAGGCGGCGTCCAGGAAGAAGCTCCTTCATTAGGAGTACCTGTTTTGGTATTGCGTGATACAACGGAACGGCCGGAAGGTATCCATGCAGGGACATTGAAACTTGCCGGTACCGATGAAGATAATATCTTTAAAATGGCAGATCATTTGCTGCGTGATGATGAAGCACACGAAGCGATGGCAAAAGCATCAAATCCATACGGTGATGGAGATGCTTCTGTTCGCATTGCTACATATCTCCAATATTATTTCGGTTTCCAGACGGAACCACCTGCTTTTTTTAAACCAGCTGATTAATCTCAGCTGGTTTTTTGTATAGTGGGTTCTTTCTCGTGCATGCTAATGGCACAAAGGGGGAGAGCCTGTGAAGCGTTTGTTCCTATTTTTTTTGGCATCATTTTTTATCATCAGCTTTCAGATACCGGCGCAGGCAGCAGAACAGCAAACAGTCATTGTAGAATTGGATGGAAGTGCTGCTGATTATCGTGATTATGTAGAATTGCACTATCCATTTATTGAAGTGGTCGAGGAATTTGATACGTTGTTTCACGGGCTGGCGCTTCGTGCAACGGAAGATCAATTGCAAGAATTGTCCCAGCAAAGCCATTTGTTGAACGTACATCAAGTACATACGTATAAAGCGACAGCTAAGAAAGTCGATATACCTTTTGTTACAAAAGATTTTCTTGGCACCAAAACAGCAGGCGTGACTGGTAAGGGCGTTAAAGTTGGCATTATTGACACTGGAATTGATTACAACCATCCAGATTTGAAACCCAACTTTAAAGGCGGTTTTGATGTGGTGGATTGGGATGAGGACCCGATGGAAACGCCGTCAGAAGAAGAAGGAGCTACCATTCATGGTACACATGTTGCTGGCATTATTGGAGCTAACGGCAAGATGAAAGGAATTGCACCGGGTGCTGACATATACAGTTACCGGGCGCTCGGACCTGGAGGGACAGGTACTTCGGTTCAAGTCATCGCTGCAATTGAAAAAGCAGTGGAAGATAAGATGGATATTATTAATCTGTCGCTCGGGAGCTCCGTCAACGGTCCAGATTGGCCAACCAGTTTAGCCGTCAATAAAGCAGTGGAGCTAGGTGTTAGTGTTGTAACTGCTAACGGTAATGAAGGACCAGCCAATTGGACAGTTGGGTCTCCCGCTACGGCTACCAAGGCTTTAGCTGTAGGAGCAGTCACAACACCGCAGACAACCGCTGTATTATATGAACGATTTTACAAAAAGATGATTCCAATTCAGCCGCTTCAAGGGACAATCCCTTGGAAGCAGCGTCGCACGCTGCCTGTAATTGATGCTGGCACAGGTGAGCATACGCTGAAGGATGCTTCTGGGAGCATTGTGTTATTCAAACGCGGAAAGATACCTTTCGCACAAAAAGCTCGGATGGCAGAGCGTGCGAATGCTGCAGCTGTTTTAATTTACAACGACCAGCCAGGAGCATTGAATGCCTCGCTTGAGGATGGGGGAGAACCGATCACCATTCCTGTAGCAGCAGTTACCAAGCAGGATGGCCAGTGGCTTTTGAAAAACCACAAAACAGTGCAGTTAGATGCAAAGCAAATAGAGCTGCAAAATCAAATGGCCGCTTTCAGCTCCAGAGGCCCTGTTACACGTAACTGGGCCATTAAGCCAGAGATTGCTGCCCCTGGCGCGCCGGTTTGGAGTACGGTGCCCGGTTCGAGCTATCAGGCACTGCAAGGAACGAGTATGGCAGCGCCTTATGTGGCAGGAGCTTTGGCGCTAGTAAAAGAAGCGCATCCAGAGTGGACGAACGAACAGCAAATAGGAGCATTGCTTACAACGGCACAGCCTTTGCTGCAGCCAGACGGAAGTCTTTATAAACCTATTGAGCAAGGTATGGGCAAGATGCAGCCAGCGAAAGCGATCAAAGCTCCTGTAATCATTGAGAACCCACTGCTTCGCTTTGGAAAGATTGATACAAAGCAAAAGTCCGAATATGAGCTGACCGTTTATAATGCAAGCAGCACAAGACAGGATATTCGTTTTGACCAGCCGAAAGCAACTGCCGGAATTCGCTGGGAGCTGCCAATGCCGCTAGAATTAGCTCCGCATGAGACGAAACGAATAAGAGCTGGAATTTCTGTCAATCCTGATATTCAGTCATCAGGTGTTCACCAAGGATATGTAACTGCTCATATTGGAGAACAACAAATAAATCTGCCATATTTATTTGTCGTAAAGCAAGCGGATAACCCGAAGGCAATGGGCTTAGAGATGGAATGGAAGCCATTGTCCAGACGAGGGGAATATCGTTATCAGATTTACCTGCCTGAAGGAGCAGCTTCTCTGCAAATTGATTTGTATGATCCGAATACGCTAATCTATCAGAGACGGCTGTTAGCAGCGAAACAAGTAGAGCCTGGACTGCTGAAGGGAACGATGACGAGACAGAAGGCAGGCAGGGAAGGTGCATACCTGGCATTAATCCAGCTTCGAACAGTAGATGGAGAAGTAGTAAGTGCAGAACTGCCATTTTATTTGTCAGAGCAGATGCGGATGAAATAGTACAGCCAAGTGAAACATGTGTCACAAAATTGTCATATATAAAGTGCGCAATATCAGATATAATGATTGGGAAAGGCCTATGCGTTTAATACGGGTAGACCTTTCCTTAACCACTTTTGTGGAAGCGTATCCAATGTTGTCGTGTAAGGTTTCTGTTAACTTTGTAAGTTATTTCACAATCTTGTATTGACACTGTGAATAACCCTATTGTATTCTATAACTTGCACATGGTGGGTAATCTGCTTCAAGTGTGTGGCGTGGTTTGCGCGCAGCGCCCAGACAGAGCAGTATAAGTACCAGTGCAGAAGACTATAATGGTGGACAAGCAATTATATGTACTTTGTGGTTTGCAGGTCGATCCAAGAGCTTCACGAATTTACCGCTTTCCATACATAAGTATAAGCAGTAAATGTACGTCTTACACGCATGGGAGTAATGAAAATGCAGCAGGTCAATAAGATGATACATGCACGACAATGCAAATGGATGCTATATTTACTGGCACTTTTGATGCTTGGAGCGGGTTTTACCCCGTACCAGCGCATTTTCCTCGGCTTGTTTCTTGGAGCTTCAGTCAGTTTTTTCTCCATGTGGCTTCTCCAACGGAAAGTCAGACAGTTCACTGAAGCTGTCGCAGCACATGGCAGAATACCTGCCTTAGGCACCTTTTCCCGCATGGCAGCGTCTGTGCTTGCAGTAATGCTCGCACTGCGTTTTGACGCTTATTTCCATCTTATCGCAGTAGTAATTGGATTGGCTGCTGGCTACATCATTATCTTTATAGATAGTTTCTTCACGAGTTTAAAAGACTAGTATGAAAGAGGTGAAATTAATTGAATCACGGATCACCAATGTGGAATAATGCATTCGGTATCGAATGGCTCGACTTTAACTTGTCGACATCTTTGATGACCATCATCTCCTCTATTATCGTCTTTATCATCTGTGTATTGGGCAGCAGGAATCTGCAGCGCAGACCTCGTGCTTTCCAGAACGTGATGGAGATGCTAGTTGACTTCGTAAAGAAAGTAATAGGCGACGCAATGGACTGGAAAACAGGCAAGCAATTCCTGCCATTGGGTTTAACGCTCTTTATGTACATCTTTATTAGTAACATGCTTGGTGTCATCATCATGGTTGTTGTAGGTCACGACCTTTGGTGGAAATCACCGACATCCGATGCAGCATCCACACTCACATTATCAGTGATGGTCATCTTGCTCACCAACTTCTATGGTGTCAAGATTCTTGGCGGAAAAGAATATCTGAAAGGATATATCCGGCCAGTGCCGTTCCTGCTTCCATTGAATTTAATTGAGGAAGCGGCGAATACACTAACACTCGGACTTCGTCTTTTCGGTAACATTTTCGCAGGAGAAGTATTGTTATCTCTGATTGGGGAGTCTCTAGCTGGCGTCAATCCGCCATTCACAACGATTGCGGCATTTGTGCCAATGATCGCATGGCAGGGCTTCAGTTTATTCATCGGGACAATTCAGTCTTATATATTCCTAGTGCTGACAATGGTTTACATGTCGCACAAAGTTTCAAAAGCACATTAATCAGTTTTTAAATACAAGGAGGAAATTAACATGGGTTCATTAGCAGCAGCAATTGCAATTGGTTTAGCCGCACTAGGCGCAGGTATTGGTAACGGTCTAATCGTTAGCCGCACAGTAGAAGGGATTGCTAGACAGCCAGAACTTGCTGGAAGACTTCAAACGACAATGTACATCGGGGTTGCACTAGTAGAGGTTATCCCTATCTTCGCCCTAGTTATCGCGTTCATGGTAATGTAATTCACCTATCGCAAGTACTCTATAATTTGAATGAATGGCGAAATTCTATATCTTGAATATTCGCCATTCTTTTTGTAAAACCCGATTGATTTGGGAAAATGACAGTTCAGCTCGAAAGGAGTGGCACAGTTGCAAACACTTACGATTGGTGCTGCAGTAGGTGGATTACCTATCGGTAGCATGTTGATTCAACTTATCAGCTTTATCATCCTGCTGGCGCTTCTTAAGAAGTTCGCATGGAAACCATTATTAAAAGTCATGCAGGACCGCCAGGAATACATCTCAAATGAGATTGATATGGCAGAAGCAAGCCGCAAGGAAGCTGAAGCAGCAACGAAAACAGCTGCAGAAGAATTAAAACAAACACGTGCGGAAGCACAAGCTATTATAGAAGAAGCAAGAAAAGCCGGGCAGCAGCAGGAAGAAAATATTATTGCTGCAGCACGACGTGAATCAGAGCGTCTGAAAGAGGCCGCTGTGGAAGATATCGCACACGAGAAGGAAAAAGCAATGCAAGCGTTGCAAGCACAAGTGGCAAGCCTTTCCGTTCAGATTGCAAGCAAGATCATCGAGAAGGAGATCTCTTCCGAAGATCAAGACAAGCTTATCAGTGAATATGTGAAAGAATTGGGGCGATAAGCCATGCGTGATGTGACAATTGTAAAACGATATGCAGAAGCACTGTTCGAAGTAGCAGTAAATCGTGATATCGTCGAGAGCGTGCGATCCGAATTGCACACAGCGAAGCAAGTGGCACAGAACGATGCTGCTTTTGTCCGTTTCCTTTCAGAGCCGAAGATTGGCTTGGATAAGAAGAAGACATTGATTGAAACAAGCTTCGCTGCTGGAAGCATCGAAGTTCGCAATACATTAAAGCTGTTATTGGATGCTGGACGAATTGACAGTATTCCTCAAGTAGCAGACAGCTTTCAAGCTTTGTATGACGAAAGCCAAGGCACTGCCCAGGCAACAGTTTATTCTGTACGTGCACTTTCTGAGACGGAGAAACAGACAGTAGCTGAGACATTCGCCCAAAAACTCGGCAAAAAAGCTGTTTCAATAGATAACAAAGTTGATCCGACACTGCTTGGCGGTTTAAAAGTACGGATTGGCAATACAATCTACGACAGCACGATTAAAAACAAGCTGACACGTATCGAACGTAATTTAGTAAATGTGAGCAAATAAGGATAGAGGTGAGACCGCATGAGCATGAAAGCTGAAGAAATCAGTGCATTGATTAAACAGCAAATCGAGAATTATGACACTGAAATAGAAGTAAGTGATGTAGGTACTGTTATTCAAGTTGGTGACGGTATCGCACGTGTCCATGGCCTGGATAATGTAATGTCCGGAGAACTTATCGAGTTCTCAAATGGTGTCATGGGACTTGCACAAAACTTGGAAGAATCAAACGTTGGTGTTGTTATTCTAGGTGAATACAGAGGCATCCGTGAAGGTGACGAAGTACGTCGTACAGGTCGCATCATGCAGGTTCCTGTAGGTGACGAACTAATCGGCCGTGTTGTTAACCCGCTAGGACAGCCAATCGATGGCAAAGGTCCAATCGAATCAAGCAAAACTCGTCCAATTGAAGCACCAGCTCCTGGTGTTATGGACCGTAAATCAGTAGATGAGCCGCTTCAGACTGGTATTAAAGCGATTGATGCGCTTGTACCAATCGGCCGCGGACAGCGTGAGCTAATCATCGGTGACCGTCAGACTGGTAAAACATCTGTTGCAATCGATGCGATTCTAAACCAGCACGATCAAGATATGATCTGTATCTACGTTGCAATTGGTCAGAAAGAATCAACAATCCGCGGAACAGTAGAAACACTTCGTAAGCATGGCGCACTTGATTATACAATCGTCGTTGCTGCGGGTGCATCTGATCCAGCTCCATTGCTTTACTTGTCACCATACTCTGGTGTTGCAATGGGTGAGGAATTCATGTACAACGGCAAGCACGTCCTCATCGTATACGATGATCTTTCTAAACAGGCAGCAGCATACCGTGAGCTTTCCTTGCTTCTTCGTCGTCCTCCAGGTCGTGAAGCGTTCCCAGGGGATGTATTCTACTTGCACTCCCGTCTATTGGAACGTGCAGCGAAGCTAAGCGATGCAAAAGGCGGCGGTTCAATTACTGCATTGCCATTCGTTGAAACACAAGCAGGCGATATTTCTGCTTATATCCCAACAAACGTTATCTCAATCACAGACGGACAGATCTTCTTGCAATCTGACCTGTTCTTCTCCGGTGTACGTCCTGCGATTAACCCAGGTCTATCGGTATCCCGTGTAGGTGGTTCTGCACAAATCAAAGCAATGAAGAAGGTTGCCGGAACATTGCGTCTTGATTTGGCTGCATTCCGTGAGCTGGAATCCTTTGCACAATTCGGATCTGACTTGGATGCTTCTACACAAGCTCGCTTAAACCGCGGTGCTCGTACAGTAGAAGTACTGAAACAAGGCTTACATCAGCCGCTTTCAGTAGAGAAGCAGGTTACAATCATCTATGCATTGGTTAACGGATTCTTAGATGATATCCCGGTAGAACAAGTCGTGAGCTTTGAGAATGAATTCCACACATGGTTCGCTGCAAATCAAGCTGAATTGCTGAAAGGCATCCGTGAAACTGGTAAGCCAGCAGATTCTGACAAGCTTAACAGTGCAATCGAGGAATTCAAGAAAACTTTCGTCGTAAAATAATGCTTTATAAATAACGGAATGCTGCACGTATTCCTTAGCGAAGGGAGGCTGCATGCGCCTTGGCATCCTTAAGAGATATTCAGAGTAAAATTAACTCTACAAAAAAGACTAAACAGATAACGAAAGCAATGCAGATGGTATCCGCTTCTAAGCTGACACGAGCGGAGCAGAATGCGAAAGCTTTCGTTCCATATAGTGAAAAAATGCAGGAGGTTGTGTCACAAATCGCCGCTTCAGGTGATGCGACACATCCCATGCTGCAAACGCGGGCTGTCAAGAAGACGGGTTACCTTGTTATCACTGCCGATCGCGGATTGGCTGGCGGATACAATAACAACGTCATTCGAGAAGTTTACCGCACAATTCAGCACCAGCACGCTTCAACGGATGAATATACGGTGATTGCTGCAGGTCGTTTCGGCCGGGACTTCTTCAAAAAGAACAACCTGCCGATCGCTAAAGAAATCATCGGATTGCCTGATCAGCCGGATTTTGCTGATATCAAGCAGATTGCATCCGAAGCTGTAGAAATGTTCTTAGAAGAAGAGATCGATGAATTGGTCTTATTCTACAACCATTTCAACAGCGCTATTTCTCAGGAAGTTACGTCTCAGAAGCTGCTTCCTTTAACAGATATTACGCCGGAGAGCGGACGTTCTGTACAAAGCATGTACGAGTTCGAACCGGATGCAGAAGGTATTCTAAAAGTATTGCTGCCTCAGTACGCGGAGAGTTTGATCTACGGCGCCCTGCTTGATGCGAAAGCAAGTGAGCACGCAGCACGTATGACAGCAATGAGAGCAGCGACAGACAATGCAAACGAACGAATTGATGATCTGACGCTAACCTTCAACCGTGCACGACAAGCAGCTATTACACAAGAGATTAGTGAGATTGTCGGCGGAGCGGCAGCGCTGCAATCATAAGGATTAAGATAGGAGGGTTCCAGATGAGCAATGGTATCATTACACAGGTTACGGGACCGGTTGTGGACGTACGTTTCCCAAACGGCCACCTGCCTGCCATCTATAATGCACTTGTTGTCCAAATAAATGAAACGACTACCCTCACTTTGGAGGTAGCACTTCATCTTGGTGATGACAGTGTTCGTACAATCGCGATGTCTTCAACAGAAGGCTTACAGCGCGGAAAAGAAGTAGTGGATACAGGAGCAGCAATCAGTGTGCCTGTAGGAGAAGCTACACTAGGACGTATTTTCAACGTATTAGGTGAAACAATCGATTTGGACGAGCCTATGCAAGGCGAAATCAAAAGAGATCCAATTCACCGCGAAGCACCAGAATTCGAGAATCTTGCAACAGAAACACAGATTCTGGAAACGGGTATTAAAGTTGTTGACTTGCTTGCTCCTTACATCAAAGGTGGTAAGATTGGACTCTTCGGTGGTGCCGGAGTAGGTAAAACGGTACTAATCCAGGAATTGATCAACAACATCGCACAAGAGCACGGCGGTATTTCTGTATTCGCTGGTGTTGGAGAGCGTACACGTGAAGGTAACGACTTGTACTTCGAGATGAAGGACTCTGGCGTTATTACGAAAACAGCAATGGTATTCGGTCAGATGAACGAGCCGCCAGGAGCGCGTATGCGTGTTGCCTTGACTGGTTTGACAATGGCAGAGCACTTCCGTGACCAAGAAGGTCAGGACGTACTTCTGTTCATCGATAACATCTTCCGTTTCACACAAGCAGGTTCTGAGGTTTCCGCATTGCTTGGCCGTATGCCATCTGCAGTAGGTTACCAGCCGACACTTGCAACAGAGATGGGTCAGCTGCAAGAACGTATTACATCTACAAACGTAGGTTCTGTAACATCTATCCAAGCGGTATACGTACCAGCGGATGACTATACAGACCCGGCTCCAGCAACAACATTTGCACACCTTGATGCAACGACGAACTTGGATCGTAAGCTTTCTGAGCAAGGTATTTACCCTGCGGTAGATCCGCTTGCTTCCACTTCTCGTGCACTAGACCCAGCAATTGTTGGAGAAGAGCATTACCAAGTAGCACGTCAAGTGCAGCAAACATTGCAGCGCTATCGTGAACTGCAAGATATCATTGCGATCCTCGGTATGGATGAGCTAAGTGAAGAAGATAAACTTGTCGTTTCTCGTGCACGTCGTGTGCAGTTCTTCCTTTCCCAGAACTTCCACGTTGCCGAGCAGTTCACAGGCCAAAAAGGTTCTTATGTACCTGTTAAAGAAACAGTTGCAGGCTTCAAAGGAATTCTTGAAGGCAAATACGACAATGTACCGGAAGATGCTTTCCGTCTTGTTGGTCGCATTGAAGAAGTGCTTGAAAAAGCTGGCGTTAATTAATAAGCAGCAATCATGTAATAGTAGGATAGGAGGGGCTCCGGATGAGTACCGTAACAACCAGTATTGTTACTCCTGATGGCCCTGTTCTGGAAGCAGACTATGAAATGGTTAGCTGTACAGCGGAGAATGGTGAACTTGGTATTTTGCCAGGACATATTCCGCTTGTAGCGCCATTGAAGGTTAGTTCGGTTCGTCTACAGATCCAAGGCCGCACGGATTATGTTGCTGTAAGCGGCGGATTCCTTGAAGTCCGTCCAGACAGGATCACAATTCTTGCTCAGACTGCCGAAAGCGCAGCTGATATTGATGTGGACCGTGCAGAACAGGCGAAGAAACGCGCTGAGAAACGTCTGCAGGATAAGCAGGCTAACTTAGACCAAATCCGCGCTGAACAGGCGCTTAACCGGGCAATCAACCGACTTGATGTCGCGTCACATTCCCGATAATGAAAAACAGCATTCCGACAAGGAGTGCTGTTTTTTTTTCTAGAATCTATTTCCTGGGCAATAATCATAGCGAATCAGCATGATTACCGGTATAATTTGATGAAACGTGTTTAATAGTACGGAAATAAGGATAACTAGGTATTATGTGACAAGAAAGTCAGCATGTATCTGCTTATCCGCTAAGGAGTGTAGCATATGTTTGCTGTATTAGGCCAAGATGCGATGCTTGGGATTGCTTCCCACATTGCTTTTATGGCACTTACATGGCGTATATTGATGGGGGTCAATGTAGACGCATTAATTAAAAAAGGAAAAGTATTTGAAGCAAGAATGTTAATCATCTTTTTGACTATTGTTATTGGTACAACTGTCAGCAATGTATTTCTTCAACTAGTAAGCTGGACGAAGCAGCTTCAGTACTTGTTCTAGCAGGATGGATGAAGAAGCACTAGTATTTATTCTAGTAATCTACCAGACTCTGTATATGTAACCGATTTAGTGTTCATACTGTTCCTATCATGACAGGGACAGGGGAGAAACAAAAATGAAACATTATCTCGCATTAATCGTAATTATATGTATGCTTATCGGTTATGGTATAGAGTCATATGCAGCAGAAGCAGTTCAAGTGACAGAAGATGTTGACCGGATGTACGATGTTTTGAAAAGCGAGGGAGCGGACCTGCTTCAGTATGAGGTTACGATACGGGAAGCTGTTTCACAGCACGAAATACAAGAAGTTTTGACAAGTTTGGAGACACATGGACATATTTCCAAGGAAATTTCGGAAAATGCCGCAAAATTTGTGGTACATACCCCCCATAAACAATTTGCTGCTGTCGAACGTATATTGCTAGTAGTACCGACTGATAAGGCGTATCAAGCGGAAATCGTTTATACTGTTTCCGGTTCAGAATGGACGGATAAAGCACAAGCATTTGTCCAAGACTTGACGGCTGAGGCAGAATCTCGATATTTCACGAGTAGTGCAAAAAAATTCGCTTGTCTGAAAGCGGGTTTCGGTGATAAAATAAGCGAGGATATTTTGTTTCAGAATGTCATGAAAAAATTAGATGTTCAACAACTCACGAATACGGAAGATAACGTTTACACGACTACAACAGGGTATACAACACAATTGAAAGCAAGCCATTCCTTAGCTGACAACATGAATGTTCAGCTTGCATTACATGAAGGGAATGGGCAATCAACAGTAACTGTAGGAACGCCTATCATAACGACTGAATATTAATATAGTGAAATTGGACGCGGAGGAGAATGAAACTTGGAAAAAATCATCGTCCGTGGTGGAAGGCAGCTGAAGGGATCTGTCAAGGTCGAAGGTGCGAAAAATGCCGTACTGCCTGTCATCGCAGCAAGTATAGTTGCAAGTAGAGGGAAAAGTGTTATTCATAATGTACCGGCTTTAGCCGATGTTTATACGATTAATGAAGTACTGCGCAGCATGAATGCTGAGGTTAATTTCAGCGAAGGTACAATCACTGTTGATGCAGCGAAGCCAATGACGACAGAAGCGCCTTTCGAGTATGTTCGGAAGATGCGTGCATCTGTATTGGTACTCGGACCATTGCTAGCTCGTTTCGGTCATGCGAAAGTTGCATTGCCAGGCGGATGTGCAATTGGATCCAGACCTATCGATCAGCACCTGAAAGGGTTCGAAGCGATGGGAGCTAAGGTGCAAGTAGGAAATGGCTATGTAGAATTGCGTACAGAAGGCCGCTTGCAAGGTGCGAAAGTTTATTTGGATGTACCAAGTGTCGGTGCGACAGAGAACATTATTATGGCTGCCGCATTGGCTGAAGGAACAACGGTTTTAGAGAATTGTGCGAAAGAACCGGAGATTGTCGATTTGGCTAACTACTTGAATAAAATGGGTGCCAAAATCGTCGGAGCCGGTACAGAAACAATTCGGATTGAGGGTGTCGAAGAATTAGTTGGTGCTGAGCATACAATGATTGGCGACCGTATCGAAGCGGGAACATTCATGGTTGCAGCAGCAATCACAAAAGGTGACGTCCTGATTGAAGGCGTGGAGTTGGAGCATGTAAGTGCGCTTGCTGCCAAGATGGAAGAGATGGGTGTATCCATTAAAGAGAAAGCGAATGGTATTCATGTCATCGGTCCTGATAAATTAACAGCAACGGATGTTAAAACATTACCACACCCAGGATTCCCAACTGATATGCAATCACAGATGATGGCATTGATGTTATGTGCAGAAGGCACTAGCATCATTACGGAGACTGTGTTTGAGAATCGTTTCATGCACGTGGAAGAATTCCGCCGGATGAATGCGAATATTAAGATTGAAGGCCGCAGCGTTATTATGGAAGGTCCAACAGATTTGCAAGGTGCTGAAGTTGCCGCAACGGACCTCCGAGCTGGAGCAGCGCTCATTCTAGCCGGTTTGATATCCGATGGTTATACGCGCGTAACGGAACTTAAGCACTTGGATCGCGGATACGTTGATTTCCACGGTAAACTCGCTTTGCTAGGTGCGGAAATTGAACGCGTGAATGATGAAGTTTTCGAAGAAGCAGCAGCTGCTGTAGAGGAAACAACATACTAAAGCGTAAAATAGGAATAAGTCTCTTGAAAAAGGGGCTTATTTTTTTTTGCTTTTGTAAGATAACCTTCCGTACAATATCTGAATCTGCCTTCCGCACCTAAATAGGCTGTGCTATAATAATTAGAAAATTCATTAAATAATGTAGCCTTAGCGAAAGGAGGATATACGGAAAACATGCCAAGCAACCCTGTCTTATTAGATTATACATACGGTTGCAGGGAGCAAGCTGGGCGATTCATGTTGGATGCATAATTAGCAGTAGAAACAGATTTGCAGACCGAGAAGGATAACCTGTTGATGACAAAGTTACATGAAGAGGCTTATTTACTAATAAAGATTAGTGTAAACGCTTCCAAAGAGTGCGGAGGGACAAGATTTTTTCATATTTTGCCGCTCAAAGCACTTTAAATCTGGAAAGCGGGTTCCAGACCCTTCTGAGATGTAACGTACAACTTTTAATCGAAAAAGAAATCTACAAAGCGGCACGCGTGCTTTAACCAGATTGGCGCTCGCTGCATACGATCTTCCGTTAGGAGTGAGGAGCTTATGGCGATTTATCTGATTCGCCGATTTCTGATTATGGTTGCAACCATTTTTGTAATCGCGACTTTGACCTTCATCTTGATGCACAGCATACCTGGTAATCCGTTTACAACGCAAGACCGAAGTACGAGCGAAGCTGTCCAGGAAAACTTGAACGCACATTATCATTTAGATGAACCAATGCTTACGCAATATGGAATTTGGCTCAAATCGTTGGTGACGTTTGACTTTGGACCGTCCATTAAACAGCCAACTGAAACAGTGAATGATCTGCTGAGCAGAGGGTTTCCAATATCAGCTGAGCTTGGTATGTGGACAATTACGATTGCCCTTTTATCTGGCATCACGTTAGGTGTGCTGGCAGCACTAAAGCATAATGGCATTATTGATTATATAGCAATGACACTAGCAGTGCTTGGTATCTCGGTGCCCAACTTTATTTTGGCTACCTTATTAATTCAGCAGCTCGCTGTTAATTTGCAGTTATTGCCCGCCGCAACGTGGTCTTCACCAATGCATATGATCATGCCAATCATCGCGCTGGCTACTGGTCCTACCGCCATCATTGCCAGACTGACAAGGTCCAGCATGCTGGAAGTATTATCACAGGACTATATCAAAACAGCCCGTGCCAAAGGACTTTCACCAGTAAAAATTGTTATCAAGCATGCACTGCGGAATGCATTGATGCCTGTTGTAACAATATTGGGAACGCTTGTGGCGGCAATTTTAACCGGTACATTTGTGATTGAGCGCATTTTTGCGATACCAGGAATGGGAAAATACTTCGTTGAAAGCATTAATAACCGCGATTATCCGGTCATTATGGGTACAACCGTCTTTTACAGTGCCTTTCTTATTTTTATGCTGTTCTTAGTTGATGTCGTTTACAGCATCCTCGATCCGCGTATTAAGCTGCATAAGAAAGGAGGCAGCTAACAATGGAACATTCCAATCGTCCAATCAATACAGCAGTACAGCAAATACCCGATGAATGGTTTCAGCCAATTGACAAGGATTTAAGCAAGGCGGAAGAAGTTTCTCGACCTAGTCTGTCTTTCTATAAAGATGCCTGGATTCGTCTGAAGAGAAATCGGCTCGCTGTAACGGGTCTGTTCTTTTTAGTCGTATTAATCTTGGCGGCAATCTTTGCGCCAATTCTTTCGCCATATTCCATTTCAGAAGGTGCTTTGCGAAATCAAAACTTGGCACCTACAGCTGCACATTGGTTCGGTACTGACAATTTAGGTCGCGATGTGTTTACCCGCTTATGGCATGGTGCGCGTGTGTCGTTGTTTGTGGGTATAGCGGCCGCATTAATCGATTTCTTTATTGGTATTATCTATGGCGGCATTGCAGGCTACAAGGGCGGCCGTATCGACAGTATGATGATGCGCATTATTGAGGTGCTTTACGGACTTCCGCATCTGCTCGTTGTTATTTTATTGCTCGTTGTAATGGGGCCGAGCTTGTTTACGATTATTATTGCTTTAACAATTACTGGCTGGATTGGAATGGCCAGAATCGTGCGCGGTCAGGTGATGCAGCTGCGAAATTATGAATATGTGCTTGCTTCCAAAACACTTGGAGCTAGTACTGCTCGAATCATCCGAAGAAATCTTCTGCCGAATACAATGGGACCGATTATCGTACAAATTACATTGACTGTTCCGTCCGCCATTTTTGCGGAAGCCTTCCTCAGCTTCTTAGGACTTGGAATCCAAGCGCCGAATGCTAGTTGGGGATCCATGGCTAATGATGGCTTGTCTGCTATTCTTTCTGGAGATTGGTGGCTGTTGTTTTTCCCGGCGCTATTCATCAGCTTGACGATGTTTGCTTTCAATGTGCTTGGCGATGGCTTGCGGGATGCATTCGATCCAAAGCTGAGGAGGTGACGAAATGGAAAAGATACTTGAAATTGATGATCTGCATGTACACTTCACAACATACGGTGGAACCGTACAGGCTGTCCGTGGTGTGAGTCTATACTTGAACAAAGGAGAAACACTTGCCATCGTCGGAGAATCTGGCAGCGGAAAGAGTGTAACGAGTAATAGTATCATGCAGTTGATACCGTCACCGCCCGGGAAGATTGTCAAAGGCTCTATCCAATTCAAAGGCAGAGATTTAGTCCAGACGTCCAAGAAGGAGATGCGTGCGATACGCGGTGTAGACATCTCGATGATTTTCCAAGATCCGATGACAGCACTTAACCCGACATTAACGGTTGGTGATCAGCTGACGGAAGGGCTAAAACAGCATACGTCGATAAACACCGATAGCGCCAAGCAAAAAGCGATAGATATGCTCCGTCTCGTAGGGATAGCTGAACCGGAAAGCAGATTCAAACAGTATCCGCATCAGTTCAGCGGCGGGATGCGGCAGCGTATTGTGATTGCAATGGCACTTATTTGTGAACCAGATCTTTTAATTGCAGATGAACCGACAACAGCTCTTGATGTAACTATCCAAGCGCAAATTATGGAGTTGTTCAGTGAGATTCAGGAGAAAACAGGTGTATCGATTATTCTTGTGACACATGATTTAGGGGTTGTAGCTCGAGTAGCGGATCGAGTTGCTGTTATGTATGGCGGCAAAATTGTAGAAACCGGCGACAAAGATGCTATTTTCTATAATCCGCAGCATCCGTACACAATTGGCTTATTGCATTCTGTCCCGCGTCTTGATATGCAAGAAGCGGTGCTCCAGCCGATTGATGGTACACCGCCAGATTTGTTTGCACCGCCACAAGGCTGTCCATTTACTGCTCGATGCGCCCATGCGATGCAAGTGTGCGCGAACGTGTATCCGTCTGCAACCAATTTGTCAGCATCACATCAAGTGGAATGCTGGCTGCAGGATGCACGAGCAACTAAAGCAGTCAATCTGATGAAACGCTAAAGGGGGAGAAATGATGAAAAGAAACTGGAAAATGGCTATTATTGCTTGCTTGGCAGCATGTGTTCTTCTGCTTACTGCTTGTACCGCGAATAACAATGCTGGCGGAAGCGGCGGCGAAGGAGATGAAGAGGATAAGAAGGTATTGCGTCTCAACAATGGGCAGGAACCTACTTCCCTTGATCCTCCAGAAGGTTTCGATAGTGTTTCTTGGGTCATGGTGAACAACTTAATGGAAGGTCTGACCCGTCTGGATGAAAATCATCAGCCGCAGGCGGCCATGGCGGAAAACTGGGATATTAGTGAAGACGGCAAAGTGTATACATTCCATTTGCGTGACGATGCCAAATGGTCCAATGGCGACAGTGTAACAGCAGATGACTTCGTGTATGCATGGAAACATATGCTCGATCCGGAGCAAGCTTATCAGCCTGCATTTTTAGCGTATGTTATTGAAGGAGCAGAAGCATATAACAGCGGAGAAGGTCGTGCTGATGATGTTGCCATCAAGGCGGTGGACGACAAGACATTTGAAGTAACGCTGACTGCACCGACTGGCTATTTCCTAAACTTGCTCACCAATCCGGCGTTCTTCCCGGTTAATGAAAAGGTGGCAGAGGAGAATCCAGAATGGTTTGCTGAAGCGGAAAGCTATGTGAGCAACGGACCTTTTAAAATAGACAGCTGGTCGCATGACAAAGAGCTTATCATGGCAAAAAATCCAGAATACTGGGATGCAGACACGGTAAAACTCGATCAAGTGAATTGGGCAATGGTAGCCGATACAAACACGGAATATCAAATGTATCAAAGCGGCGACTTGGATCGTTCGTCTATTCCAGCTGACAACGCCAAGGATTTGATGGGTAGCGAGGAGTTGGTAACCGAGGTACAGGCGGGCGACCAATTCCTTCGATTCAACGTTCAAAAAGAGCCATTCACCAATGAAAAGATTCGCAAAGCGTTTGCGATGGCAATGAACCGTAATGATATTGCGGAGTTTATCCGCGGTATTGGGGAACAGCCGGCACGCGGGTTCGTACCGTATGGCTTCGAGACACCAAGCGGCGGCGATTTTCGTGAAGAAAATGGCGACTTAATTCAAGATGACCCGGATGAAGCGAAAAAGCTGCTTGCAGAAGGAATGGAAGAAGAAGGCTGGGATGAGCTGCCGGCCGTCACCTTAACGTACGGAACAAATACAGAGAATGAACGCTTGGCTGAAGGGATTCAGAGTATGCTGTCAGACAATTTGGATGTCGATGTGGAGCTGCAGACTGTTGAATCGAGTGTGTTTAGTGAAGAGCAGACTAAGCTTGTGTATCAGCTATTCCGCGGTTCTTTCTTAGCGGATTACGGAGATCCTGTTAACTTCCTGGAAAGCTTCACGACCGAGTCTTCTTCAAACCGTACGGGCTGGTCCAACGAACAGTATGATAAGTTAATTGCAGATTCAAAAACAGAGAGTGATGAGGCGAAGCGCTTTGACATGCTAATGGAAGCAGAAAAGATTTTGATGGATGAAATGCCGATTATACCATTGCATTTCTACCAGCATGTGTACCTGCAAAAACCAAATGTGAAAAATATCGTCATGCACCCGGTCGGTTATTTAGAGTTGAAATGGGCGGATATCGAATAGGGCAGACGCGGAAGAAGTGGTGAAAATCACTTCTTTTCCGTTTGCCACCCCATACATATAAATGAAGGAGGAGATGCGCGCATGAAGCCGTCTGCATGGAAAAAAGGAGATACGATTGGGATAGTTGCTCCTGCGGGCCCTGTTAAACAAGAGGAACTATTACGAGGGATTGAAATAGTGGAATCACTTGGTCTAACTATTAAGCTGGGAAAACATGTGTATGACAAGTATGGTTATCTGGCCGGCAGTGATGCGGATCGAGCAGCTGACCTGAATCGGATGTTCCAAGATGATGAGGTAAAAGGTATTATTTGCGCTCGCGGCGGATATGGAAGCGGAAGAATTACCGACTTGGTAGACTATCAACTTATCAAACAAAAGCCGAAAGTGCTGCTCGGATACAGCGATATTACGTATTTACATACGAGCATCCGGCAGCGCACTGGGCTGGTTACTTTCCACGGACCAATGGTTGCTTCTGACATGGGCGAATCTGATTTCGCCAAGCTAAGTTATGATTTGCTGCAGCAGTTTTTCACTCCAACAGATGTTGTGTATACGTCAGCTATTTCTCCGCTAGAAGCGATTGTCCATGGCAATGCTGCTGGGCCTCTGGTTGGCGGCAACTTGTCTTTGCTGGTGAGTACACTCGGTACGCCGGACGAAATTGACACAGCCGGAAAGCTGCTTCTATTAGAGGATATTGAGGAGCCGCCTTATCGAGTCGACAGCATGCTCAATCAATTGAAGCAGGCAGGCAAGCTAGAGAGTGCCAATGGTGTTATCATTGGTGATTTTACAACTAGCATCCCGGAAGACCCGGAGAATTTACTTTCTTATGATCAAGTGTTTGTTGATTATTTAACCGAATTGCAAAAGCCGGTTATGAAAGGATTCCGTATTGGCCATTGCAACCCGAATATTACGGTTCCGCTTGGAACAGAAGCAACAATGGATACCGAAGCAAAAGTATTGCGTGTAACGGCAGGAGTATCAGTGTGAAAGTAGCGCAAATTAACTTGTTTCAGACGCGTGTTCCGCTAAAGAAACCGTTTAAGACAGCACTCCGCACTGTGACGGAAGCAGAAGCAATTGTTGTAAAGGTAACGACAGATGACGGGATTGTCGGCTGGGGGGAGGCTCCGCCAACGCATGTTATTACCGGTGACAGCTTGGCAAGTATTCGTTACAGCATTGAAGCGGTTATCAAGCCAGGCTTAATCGGCATGTCACTATTGGAGCGTGACATATTGTTTGGAAAACTGCAGTCTTGCATCGTCGGCAATACAAATGCAAAAGCAGCAGTCGATATGGCACTGCATGATTGCATTGCCCAATATAGCGGGATACCGCTTTTTCAGCTGCTTGGCGGAGCACGTCAGACGCTGGAGACAGATTACACAGTGAGTGTTAACGAGCCGACAGAAATGGCTGAAGACGCAGCAGCGTATGTGAAAGAAGGATTTCGTACCTTAAAGGTAAAAGTAGGCAAAGACAATATAGATACGGATATTAAGCGGCTCCAAGCCATACGGAAAACAGTAGGAAAAGACGTCGTACTGCGGCTGGATGCCAATCAAGGCTGGGAAAGCAAAACGGCTGTCCGCGCGATCAGCCGGATGGAAGAGATCGGATTGGATATCGAACTAGTAGAACAGCCCGTCCAAGCGGCAGACCTGCGCGGTTTACAATATGTGACCCAGCATGTGCAAACGCCGATTATGGCAGATGAAAGTTTGTTTTCTCCCCAAGATGCATGCACCTTACTGGAAATGCGGGCAGTTGACTTGCTAAACATCAAGTTAATGAAAGCAGGCGGTCTGCAGCCGAGCTTAGACATCGCCCGCATCGCCCGGACATACGGCGTGGAATGTATGGTTGGCTGTATGATTGAATCTCGTATCGGCATTAGCGCGGCCGCTCACCTGGCTGCCAGTCAGCTGCATATCACGCGCGTCGATTTTGATGCTCCGCTCATGCTGCAGAAGGATATCGTAACAGGTGGTGTGCAGTATGAAGGAAGCAAGCTGATACTTAACGATACACCAGGACTTGGTATTACAGCTGTAGATGCACCGGCGGAGATGGGAACATGAAAGCATATACCGTGGCAGCAGCTGTCGCTAATCTGTGGACAAATCCGGCCGCTCCCAGACAAGTAGATGCTTCCATTCTTGCCAATCCTGCTGATCCAGCAGCATGGGTGCATCAACTTTCACATACAGACCGTTTAGAGCTGCATGAGAATAATCTGGTTCAATCACAACTTCTTTTCGGAACATCAGTATGGCAAGTGGAGCGAAGAGAAAGCTGGGTGAAAGTGGTCGTTCCGTCTCAAGCAACACCAAAAGATGCAAACGGCTATCCTGGCTGGATACCAGTACATCAGCTCGCTTCACCGCTTCCGCAAACAGAACAGCAGATTGAGGTGCGTGCGAAGCAGACGAATCTATTCTTACAAGAAAGACGTGAAATCGTCCCGCTCAGCTTTTTGACCAGATTGCCTTATATAGAAGATACGCCATTGGCTTATAAAGTTTTAACCCCATATGGTCCAGGAATTATCCCGAAATCAGCGAGCAGCTTTTGGATACAACGGGCTGCCAGCGGAAAGGGTTTGCTCAAGTATGGAGAGCAATTTTTAGGGTTGGATTACTTATGGGGCGGTATGAGCAGCTGGGGCTATGATTGCTCAGGGTTCACCTACAATATGCATCTTGCTGGCGGCTATACTATTCCGCGTGATGCAAGTGCACAATGCTTGCAAGGCAGTTTTATTCCTTTGAATCAAGCAGAGCCTGGCGACTTATTATTTTTTGCTTATGAGAAAGGCAAAGGCCGTGTGCATCATGTTGGCTTTTATTATGGTAATGGGCAGATGCTGCATGCACCGAAGACAGGCAGGCGAATTGAAGTGCTGAACTTGGCAGGTACGGTATATGAAACCGAGCTTTGCGCGGTTAGAAGATATTGGAGCTGATAGAGTGCATCGTGCGCTCTATTTTTTTAGGCGCAATTGTTCTAGCAATCCCTGTCAGTTACATAGAGTAAAGAGTAGACCAGTCAGAGAAGGAGGTCCTCTATGTCCAAAAAAAGCAGATCGAAACGCCGCCTGAAGTCACATATACTCATCAGCATGCTACTAGCCTGTTTGTTTGCTGTCATTGTGGCACTCCCTACGTTAATTGTAGTACCATTTATAGACCCTGGCGGCAGTGAGAGGACGGCGACAGCAATGGAACAAGAAAAACAAGTGAAAGAAACAGCTAACGTGGCAGTCGAGGTGAGCCGAACAGCGAGCAATACGGTTGAAACCGTACCTTTGGAAACCTATGTAACGCGCGTTGTGGCATCTGAAATGCCGGCTGATTTCGAACTCGAAGCACTCAAAGCACAAGCAGTTGCAGCGCGAACCTTTGTTGTACGTTATATGGAAGATCATCAGGCTGAAGAACCGGAAGCGATCGAAGTATCTGACACAGTCAGTCATCAAGTATATAAGAATGAAGAAGAGCTCAGGCAGACATGGGGCAAAGAATACGAGAAGAAAATGAAGAAGCTGACCAAAGCGGTAGAAGCGACTAGCGGAGAGATACTTACCTATCAAGGGGAGCCAATCACCCCATCTTTTTTCTCTACGAGTAATGGCTACACCGAAAATGCAGAAGACTATTGGGAGAATGCGCTGCCGTATTTAAAATCAGTCGAAAGTCCATGGGATAAGCAATCTCCCAAATTTGCTGATCAAAAGGTTTTTGAAATAGCAGAAGCAGAAAAACTGCTAGGTATTAAAATCAATCCAAATGAGCCGCCAGGTAACATAAAGCGTACGGACAGCCAGCGCGTTGCGGAAGCGGAAATTGGCGGCAAGCAGTTTACTGGCCGAGACATCCGGCAAAAGCTAGGACTCAAATCGACAGATTTCACTATAGCAATGAAAGATGGTCATCTTATTTTTGAAACAAAAGGATATGGTCATGGAGTTGGGATGAGTCAATATGGTGCAAACGGCATGGCAGACGAGGGCAAGTCTTATCAAGATATCCTGACATACTATTATACGGATACGGAGATTAGTAAACTGCCGGCAGATGGGGCGAAATTAGTATCTAAATAAGTATTGGAAATTTTTTCTGCGTACAAGGTATAGGAATCTAGCTTTGTGACCACAATGGTTGCAGAGGTGATGATCTATGAAGGAAAAAAATAACGTTTCAAAATCCAAATGGAAACGTCTTTTCCGTAAAAAATGGTTTTTCCCAGCATTGTATCTTGGTATTTCCGCTTTGCTTCTAACCGCGGTATTGTGGTATCAAAGCGGCACGAATGACGCCGATCAGGCAGAAGAAGACAAAGGTATCTTCGACTCTCTATCTTTTGATAGTAATGAGGAAGCAACTCCTGTAACAGAACAGGATGAAGTTGTGAAGTCACCTGTAGCAGAAGATGCAGAAGCAACAGTCGTAACGAAGTTCTATGACCACAACGCAGACAGCGAATCCCAAGAGAATGCACTCGTACTCTACGACAACAAATACTATCAAAGCACCGGAGTGGATTACGCTGCAGCAGATGGCGGTTCGTTTGAAGTCCTCGCAGCATTAAGCGGGACTGTCACAGAAGTAAAAGAAGACGCTTTGCATGGCAATGTTGTGCAGCTAGAGCATAAAAATGGTGTTACAACATATTATGCTAGCTTGGAAGATGTAAAAGTTGAAGCAGGTCAAGAAGTGAAGCAAGGCGATGTATTAGCAGCAGCTGGACAAAGCTTGTTTGCTAAAGACAAAGCAACGCATGTACACTTTGAAGTGCGTAACGGAGAAACAGCCGTGAACCCAGAAACATTCCTTAACCAGCCTGTAAGCAAGCTTCAAGAAGCAAAAGCTGAATCAGAAGCAGTACAAGAAGATGCAGCAGATACAGCTGGTCAGACCGAACAACAGCAAGCAGATGCTGAAGCACCAGCAGATGAGAACACGGACGCTGAAGCACCAGCAGATGAAAACGCAGATGCAGAGCCAGCACCTTCTGAAGATGAAGAAGAGCCAAAGCCTGACGCTGGTGAAGAAGAAGCTCCTAAACAAGATGACGAGAAACAGCCAGAAGAAGATGCAACATCTTCTCGCTCTTCCGCTCAAACTTGATCTAAAGTGAGCATGAATGGATTAGAAAAAACCGAACCGCTAGAATCCGTAACAGGAATCACAGGCGTTCGGTTTTTTGCTGTTTAAAGAAAGATTCTTTTAATCAATGATAAATTGATCGGTAATTGTCTGGGAGTCGCTAAGTATGCTGCGTCTTAGTCAGAAAGCCGCCCTCCAAAATGAATAGGAAAAGCAGTAATTTGTCGAACGAATCAAACTTGAAAGAGGTTGTAATTATCTGAAAAGATGGAATAATGTAAAGGTGCCATGCATAAATAAAAAGTCGAAGTCAAGTGACTTTATGGGGGTAATATTGGGAAATGTGAGAGGAGAAAAGGAAGTTGAATCAATCTAGTGTACGTAAAGAAGCGATTGACTTGGGCAAGTTATCTGCGGCATCTGGCCGAATAACAGACTTGTGGTCGTTTGTCCAGCTTGTAGCGCCGAGTCATGAGGTGAAGCAGACTGCTGACTTAGCCGCCAGATTTTGTTTACAATCCGCTTCCGCTGACGTTCAGCTGGCGGGAATAGATTACCTTGGGATGAATTTCTATGAAAAAGAACTGCAGCTGCTGATTGACAAAAATAAGCAATCCTTACATGCGCGCAATAAATCATATGCCCAATTATACGAGTTGATTATTCAGTATCAAATATACAAACTGCCAGGAGATGAATATGAACGACAAACGAGCCGAGTTTGTGCTGATTATCCAGAGACAAAGGCACTTGTATTAATCGGCAAGATTTATCAGCACTTCTATTGCTCTGACTACTATATTCTCGGACATTATCTCGACGATCTTCAGGAGACTATCCTGCATATTAAAGATTACATGCTGCAGCGTATGATGACGGTTCGATTAGAAAAACTGCTATTCCAATATCATTGGAAGCGAAACGAATTAATCATAGCCCGGAAGCACAGTAATAATATTCTGGATCATACATATTTGCCAGGCCAGCGAGCGATGCAGCATTATAAGATGGGATTGACATTCCTCTTTGATGACAAAATTGCGAGCTTTTCACATCTAGCTGAAGGAAGTAAGTTAGCGAAACAATACGAGATTACATTTCTTGCCCCGCTTCTGGAGAGGCAAGTCCTGCCGATTGTAGCTGCGCACTTTGATCTGCCGCACAGGTTCGTGACTGATGATCCGTATGCACTCGCTTATATTGAGTTCCAGCTTGGGCAGACGAGCAGTGCAAGAAAACGGTATCCTGTCCGGAAACCTGAAAAACAGACTGCATTTTATAAATACTTCTACGGCCTCATTTATCAAAAGAAAGATTTTCTTGTTGACTCCTATCATCAATTCATCCGACGACATAAAGACTTCTATTTTTCCCGCTTGCCGATGTATGCTATTCAAGATATGGATAACCGCAGACCTTCTCCGCGCTGAGAAGGTCTTTTTTGTGGCATAAAAGAATGAAGCAGCTAATAAGATGTTACAAACCAATGCAAGTGATTGAAGGGAACGAGTGTGAAGCGCTCAACGCCGCGGACACGCCATCATCATTAGACTCCTCATAAAATCGTACATATATGATTCACGTCTGCTTCTCATCTTGTCTCACGAACATCAAGAACCGTCAACTTAAGGAGGCATGAGCTGTGCATGATTATATTAAAGAGCGCACGGTGCGCATAGGCAAGCACATTGTGGAGACGAAGAAAACGGTACGTGTAATTGCAAAAGAATTTGGTGTATCTAAAAGTACGGTGCATAAGGATCTGACAGAAAGGCTGCCTGAAATCAACCCCGATCTTGCAAACGAAGTAAAGGAAATCCTTGATTATCATAAAGCAATTCGTCATTTGCGAGGCGGAGAAGCTACAAAATTGAAATATAGTGTCGAAACAAATACCGAATCACCTGCTTGAAATCCAACTTTTAGCCTGAAAGCGAACATCCATTCTCTTCCTGACATTGCTACTTTTATCCTTATTTTCTTTCATAATTTGCTACTATTCTCCATGTTTTATGCTAGAATATATACTAAGTAGCATTATGTTCTCGAACGGATGCGACAAAGTTTCTATCTTACAGGGAGGATCTGAGGATATTGGCACGAGATATAGGAATTGACCTCGGTACGGCAAATGTACTAATACATGTAAAAGGAAAAGGAATCGTTCTCAATGAACCATCCGTTGTCGCGATGGACAGGAATACAGGGAATGTACTGGAAGTTGGGGAAGAAGCACGACGCATGGTAGGCAGAACACCTGGCAATATTGAGGCGATTCGTCCGTTGAAAGACGGCGTAATCGCTGATTTTGATGTAACAGAAGCAATGCTTCGCTACTTCATCAACAAGATCAATGTAAAAGGTTTTCTTTCCAAACCGCGCATGCTGATCTGCTGCCCGACAAACATCACGAAAGTGGAACAAAAAGCAATCAAAGAAGCAGCGGAAAAATCAGGCGGTAAGAAAGTATACTTGGAAGAAGAGCCGAAAATCGCTGCAATTGGCGCGGGAATGGATATCTTCCAGCCAAGCGGTAATATGGTTGTTGACATTGGCGGCGGTACAACAGACGTAGCTGTCCTATCCATGGGCGACATTGTTACCGCACAATCAATCCGTATGGCCGGAGATAAGTTTGATGCCGAAATCCTGCAATATATCAAACGAAAATACAAACTGCTGATCGGAGAACGAACAGCAGAGAATATTAAAATTGAGATTGCAACTGTCTTCCAAGGCTCACGCCAGGAATCAATTGATATTAGAGGGCGTGACATGGTAAGCGGTCTTCCGCGTACGATTACAGTCTATTCAGAAGAAATCGAAGAAGCACTTCGTGAATCAGTAGCATTGATTGTACAAGCGGCGAGAACTGTACTGGAACAGACACCTCCTGAGCTGTCTGCCGATATTATTGACCGCGGTATTATCTTGACTGGCGGCGGTGCGATGCTGCACGGCATTGATCAGCTGCTTGCAGAGCAGTTGAAGGTTCCTGTTTTCATAGCGGAAGAACCAATGGACTGCGTAGCAAAAGGTACTGGTATTATGCTGGAGAACATTGACAAGTTGGAAAAACGCAAAGTAGTTTAAAAATTAACCTCTTCTGTTTGCAGAAGGGGTTTCATTTGTTTAGCATTCAGCCGATATATAGGGAAGAGAAACAGATAACATGGTAATGAACCTAGGAGGATTTACGCTTTGCTAAAAGGATTATATACAGCAGCATCCGGTATGCTTGCCCAGCAGCGCCGGCAAGAAGTTCTGTCCAACAACTTAGCCAATGTGAATACGAATGGATACAAAGCGGACCAAGGACAGCTGCGTGCTTTTCCTGAGATGCTTTTGAAGTCCATGGAAAGTAAACCGACTTCTATGAACGGATCAGGATTCACCACCACATCTAAGGAGATCGGCAGCATCAATTCGGGCGTATACGTACAAGAAACAATTCCGAATTTCGTGCAGGGTGATTTACGGGAGACTGGTATTCGTACAGATGCCGCGCTTGTAGATGGCAATGTCCCAGATGACAATGGCTCTATTTTCTTCACGGTACAAACAGCTGAAGGAGAAGCGTATACACGGAACGGTAATTTCACGATTGATGCAGAAGGCTTTTTGACAAACGACCAAGGCAGCTATGTTCTGGATACAGAAGGCAATGCTATCCAGACAAACAATCAAACGTATAAGCTAACAGCGGATGGAACGATGCAGTTTGCAGACGGCCGTAATATACAGCTAGGCTTAGCGTATGTACAAGATAGCAACCTGCTGGACAAGCAAGGAGAAAATGTATATAGTGCGAGCGAAGAAGCACAAGTGGCAGATGCTCGAGCGACGGACGGCGTTACCTACAATATGGTCCAAGGCGCAGTGGAAGGATCAAATGTTAACTTGCAGCAAACAATGGCTGACATGATGCAGGCTTATCGGACATTTGAAATGAACCAAAAAGTGATGACAGCTTACGATGGGAGCTTAGGAAAAGCAGTTAATGAAGTTGGGAAGCTGTAAGGGAGGAAGAGCAATATGAGCAGAATGATGACGCAGGCAGCGGTCACAATGGGGCAGCTGCAGAATAAATTGGATGTAATCTCCAATAATATGGCGAACACGAATACAACAGGCTATAAGACACAAAATGCGAATTTCTCTTCCTTGCTTTTTCAGCAGATGAACAATCCGCCCGCTGACGAAGCGAATGAGCAAAATCGCGCCACCAGCGACGGGATCCGCATCGGAGCTGGTTCTTATTTAAGCAGCACCAACCCGCTTATGACTATGGGTACCATCCAGACAACAGACCGAAATTTAGATGCTGCACTTGTGAATGACAACCAATTTTTCACAATTACAGCAGAAGATGGGCAGGAACTATATACACGCGCAGGGAACTTCTATCTGCAGCCGCAAGATAATGGAACAGTTGCCTTAACGACTGCTGATGGAGATTTTGTGAACAGTGCCGAAGGTCCTATTGCATTGCAAGCTGATTTTGATAGTATTACAATCAATGACCGCGGAGAGATTGTGGTAGGCCGTAACGGCGTAAATGCTGTAGAAGCAAATTTAGCAATCACAGCCATTGATAATCCTCGTGTTTTGACACACACAGGAGATAACAAGTATACATTGGCTGACCCAACACTCGCCCGAGCAATAGGGCAAGATGAAGCAGAGCTGCAAGCAGGCAGCTTGGAAGGATCGAACGTTGATCTGAGTCAGCAGATGACAGCAATGATTAATACGCAGCGAGCCTATCAGTTTAATGCTCGCTCCATCTCCATGAGTGATCAGATGAGCGGCCTTATCAACCAGATTAGATAATAGTAAGGAGCCAGTACGTTATGCCGGATAATGCATCCAAACTTCAAACAAAAGAAGAGCACGACAACAAGAAGCAGGCAGAAGGAAAGAAAGCGCCGAAAAAGCAACGCAGAAGAGCCTTCCCCATTTGGCTTCGATTACTTGTCGTGCCGGTCATTTTGATCATATTCCTTCTGCTTGGTATGCTCTTCGGATATGGCGTACTAGGCGACGGCAATGCCTTTGACGTCCTGAAACGAGATACATGGACACATATTTATAACTTGGTTAATGAGAAATCATAAAAGAAGCTGGCTCCGGAATCCGGACCAGCTTTTTTCTATCGCTTACTCCTGCTCTTCTTAATCGCATAAATAACAAACATAATAACCGCGACGACGAGGAGAATATGAATGATTCCTCCAAGAATATTAAAAATGACACCAAGAAGCCAGAAAGCAACAACAATGATGCCAATCCATAGTAATAAATTAAGCATTTGGCTACCTCCCTACAACTGTTTTGTAAAAACATACCCTTCATAGCAGACAAGCTAAACATACACGCCTTGTTTTTGTTATAATACCTTAGGAAAGACAACCATTCAGGAGGCTCACCATATTATGTATGATGTACAACAAATCAAAGAAATAATCCCCCACCGCTATCCATTTTTACTTGTGGATCAAATAACAGAGATTGAAGAAGGCAAACGTGCTGTAGCGAAAAAGAACGTAACAATCAACGAACCGTTCTTCCAAGGCCATTTCCCAGATCATCCTGTAATGCCTGGTGTACTAATTATTGAAGCGCTGGCGCAAACTGGAGCGTTTGCAATGCTAATGAAAGAAGAAAACAAAGGAAAAATTGGCTTCCTTGCAGGTGTTGATAAATGCCGCTTTAAACGCCAAGTAGTTCCTGGTGATACATTGAAGCTTGAAGTGGAGATCATCCGCTTGAAAGGGCCTATCGGCAAAGGAAAAGCAACTGCTACAGTGGACGGCGAGCTAGCTTGCGAAGCAGAAATTACATTTGCGATTAAATAAACGGACGAAGCGACACGCTTCGTTCTTTTTTACTATTTTTTACATTTGCTTTACAGTTTAAAATCCTCTTTTATAGTAATATAGTCTTGTACAAGCGATTACTGAAGGAGGAAACCATGCACACAGAAAAAAGGGAACAGTATACAATTACACGAAATACCGTAGCCATTCTTCGTCTGTATGACCCAATTTATCAATCCCGCGTATTGGAAACAGACAAAGAGATTTTAGTTGAACAATCACCTCTTTCCATAATCGACCATAGCTGCATGCAGTATGGTTCCTCCTATGAAGGCAGGGTACATGCGATTGGCAGACTGCTGCGGACAGATAAGAAGGTGCCAATCCCAGTGCATCCAGCACATGGCGTTTATATGCTTCCATCATCCTCACCTACGAATACACATTGTGTCTGGCTATCCTTCTATCACATCCAATCTTATAAAGAAACGAAAAGCCGCACCCAAGTAGGCTTTTATAATGGTACTGCTTTGTTTGTCGAAACATCGGAGCGTTCCTTTGATCAGCAATACAAACGTACTGGCACTGTAATTGCGTTACTGAATAACGAACATTTTTTCGCTGGACAAAGCTTGTCTTAAGGCTGGCGCATTGCTTCTTCTTCCTAAGCTGAATATGTTATCATGTAAACTATCAATAGTAGCTTAGAAGTGGAGGAGGACAACTGTCTTATGCGCGACACATACACCGAAGTGGGACTTTTAGAGCAGCTGCTGCTGCATAAAGGACAGCTTTTGACATCCATCAGCCAAGACGACATCGCGCTTGATGCGTATTTACGCCGGGAAGCCAGGAAGAACGAACACCACCCGGTATTCCGATACGTGTTAAAGCATTACATAGGTTTAGTAAATCCCAATTTGACCGAGGAATTTGAACAGACCTTTTACCATTTGTTTCAAAGAGCTGCCCAAAACCCGGACAAGCGTAGTATTGTCGAGTTAACAAGAGCACTGTATGAAGTGAAGAACCGCCGGGGTAATCCTTCTATGCAGTTCCCCCAAGTAACACATCTGCTGCATTTACTGAATGTGCATTATCCCATATTCGATCCGGCGCGAGCTGCGTTTTTCGGTATGCCGTCAGCAAATCACTTGGCCGGATTTGAGAAGAAGATGAAACGGTATATCGAACAATACAGCCAGCTATATGAATGGAACCAAGCGATTTTACAAGATAGCCGCTTCGATGAACTGTCTGATATATTCGATGAATATTTCATGCAGCCAGGATGGGAAACGCCGAGCCGTGCTAAGAAATTGGATCTGTATCTAAAGGCATTAGTAACCACCAATTAAGTGCTCACGAAAGTGAGTGCTTTTTTTTATGGAAAAAATAAGGTCTGGTGGATAGAGTTTGTAATCATATTGCACCTAGATTGTATTGTCATTACAGTTCTGTTAAAAGCCTTGTGAGCGGGGCGGCAGGGGGTATATAAAGAAGGAAGGACGGATAGTATTCTGTAGAACAAAGAAAGCAGGTAGATGCACATGACGAGAAATTACTCCATCGACTTTTTTAAATGCTTGGCCATTTTCGGTGTCGTTTGTATTCATACACACACGTTCCGTGATACGGCTGTCCCATTCGGGACTGGGGAAACATGGGCATTCATCATTGATACACTCGCACGATTCTCTGTGCCATTTTTCTTTGCTGCATCCGGCTATTTATTTGCTATGAAATTGGAACGAACGGAAGATACATTTGCTTATTTCAAGCGCTATACCGGCAAGCTCATTGGACTTTTGGCAGCATGGTTTTCCTTTTATTGGATATATGACTTTATTAAAATTATTACCACTTCAACTGGCACGATGAATCAGCAAAAAGCAGCACTCACAGCTTATTTCCAAGATACATTCCAATGGCGTACACTATTAGATGGCATATCTTATACGCAATACCAGCTGTGGTTTATGTTCGCCTTAATCTTTTCCATTATAATCATTTACGCAGCATACCGTTTGCACCTGCTTAAACTGACATTATTGGCAGGTCTCTTGCTCAATCTAATTGGATTGATGGGGCAGTCATATGGTCCCCTATTCCATGTTACGATGGAGGAGACAACACGGAATGGAATCTACTTCGGATTGTTTTATACAGCACTTGGAGCTTGTTTTGGTTTATATGAAAAGCAGATCGTGCAAGCAATGGGCAGCATAAAAGCTAGAACAGTTGGGATGCTTGCGGTATCTGGCTTTGCACTGCATCTGATTGAGCGATTCATCCTTCATTACAACATGGATTTACCGCAAGGAGAGTACCTCATTAGTACGATTCCGTTAACTGTTTTCCTGCTGTTGTTCACCTTGAAGACGCGGAATATCGGCAAGCATCGTTATGTAGGGATTGTCGCTAAAAACGTAGTAGGAATCTATTTGATTCACACACTATGGCGCAGCATCTTTGATCAGGCATTGGAACAGTCACCATTTATCCATACCTTTGCTTGGGGATTGATTTATGCGCCGATCTTATATGGACTATCACTTGTTACGTATATGCTGCTGCAATATGGGAAAGCGAAACTAAGCAGTCCGGTTGTACCTCGTCAGGCCAAAACAAACAGAGCACTCAGACCGAACAGTACATTCGCCAAATAGACTGGTATTTCGCCAGTCTATTTTTTTATTGTAAATAATGTGCAAATTTTAAGAAATTAAGTTAATCTTTTACTATATACATAGAAAAAGGATGGCCGAACATGACATATCATACAAATCCTTTCCGCCTTTTGACGAGTCCAAAAGAGACATTATTCAAGCTGCGGGAGGCAGAAACTCTGCGGGGACATTGGCTATGGACGACTTTGCTCCTAGTTGCTTTTTGCATCGTTTATGCGGCTTTAGGATGGATTGGAGCCGGGACCGAAACATTGAATCAACTGAGAGCCGACTATACTGGAGCGGACTACGAATACGCCAAACTGTGGTTTGTGATTGGGCGGTTAGTGCTTGGGTTCGTAATAGGTCTCCTCGTTTTATTTGTCGTTTCGCTAGTATTCTATTTATTTTATGAAATTTCGTATCAAAAACTGCTGGTTTTGCAGCTAAGTGTTGGTATCGTGTTTCTATTTGAGGCACTTACCTGGCTGGTTTTATTGCCGGCTGCCGGATTAGAATGGAACCGATCGCCATTTTCACTTGGTGTGCTTGCAGACCTGTTTACAGATAAACCGTGGATCATCAGTTTATTTGGCACAGTGTCTATATTCCAACTGTTCATTTTATATTTTCAGACTCGATGCCTGCTTGTCTTATTTCCGGCAAAGCGGTGGCATGTATGGATTGTCGTAAGCATGATATATCTTTGCTATATGCTGTTACTTACTTTGCTTGGCGGTATTGGGAATAAACTTGTTGCATTCATCTTCGCATAGGAGGGCTTAAAGGGTGATCAAGAAAATTTTTCTGCCAGCAGCAGCCGTCCTTGTGCTGCTTAACATAGGTCTTCTGTTCTGGGACGATGAAGGTCGAATCGGACGAACGAATTTTATTCAAGACTGGGAACAGGTGATGGCACAGGATGTGGAAGAGACGTTATCTGCTCCGGCTGTACTCACTTCCGCAGATGAAATTCCCGTGTACCTCCAACCAGCTTCTGGTTCGTTATCGGAAATGCTTGTGGAAAAAGGGGATGCAGTTGAAGAAGGCGATGACCTCTTTACTTATCACGTTAGAGATTATACGACAACGCATCAAGAGCTCTCCGCATCTATTACAACGCTAGAGGAGCAGACAGCCGCTGTCGAACAAGCAATGAACCAAATAGATGAAATAGATGTTGCTGCAGGTGCGCTACCAACGGATATCGCTATTCCGGAAACTTTTGAGAATGCAGATGTGGTAAATGAAGAAAGTGCCGGGACAGAAGCAATAAGTGAAGCATTGCAGCAGGCCTCGGAAGAACAGACAGCTCAAATTCAGGAGCATTATCGCATCAGTCTGGAAAAAGAGCTTGCCGAGAAACAAGCGGCCCTGGCTGCGGCAGAAGAACAGCTGTCAGCGTTAGAAGATACAGGTGAATACATCACGGTCACAAGTCCAGCTGCTGGCACAATCAAAGATATTGCTGTGCCTGGAGAAGCGCCTGTCATTACCATTAATAGCAGCGACTTGGTTATTTCCGGGGAGCTAGAAGAAGCAGAACGAAAACAAGTGCAAAGCGGCATGACAGTAAAAGCAGCGGTAGCAGATGATGGTATTGTTTTAGAAGGCGAAATTACGGAGCTGGCAGATCAGCCTGCATCCATCAAGGATAAGACAAGCTTTTATACCTTTGAAGCAACTTATCAATCCGAGGAAGAACAAGCGGAGAAACTAGTGGCAGGTTATCACCTGAAAACAGATATACTGCTTGCATATGCTAGTCAAGCTCCTGCAGTGAAACCAGATCAGATTAAAGATGGAAAGGTTTGGACAATGGCTAACGGACAGGCCTTCACGACGAATGTCAAAGTCGGAGCTACGAACGACAAGCAAGCAGCTATTACTTCAGGAATGGAACCGGGCACAACGATACCAGCTCGAGCAGGCGATTATTATGACAACGAACCGTTTGTAACACCATGGAAACCACAGCAGATCAGTTGGTCAGACTTCCGAGAATCGTTTACAAGCTATGAATTTCTGCTAGGATTGCTGGATTATTGATTGTTGGAGTTTAGTGGATTGTTAGATCATGGTTTGTAAAGTGTTTTTAAAGTTATCTACAATCATACTGCAACAATTGGTGAATAAGCGTACAATTTGTTTACAATCACGTACGTAAGGGGCTCATTTATGAAAGTTCATTTAATCGCTAACATGTATCCAAGCAAAGAACATCCCAACTATGGCGTGTTCGTCGAGAATACAGAAAAGATACTTGCACAGGCTGGTGCAAGTTTTGACCGCACTGTCGTCACGAAACAATCAAGCTCCATCGGCAAGCTGCTAGCATACGGAAGTCATTTTTTTCGCATAATCGGTAAATCTATCTTTCGGAAGTATGATGTTACTTATGTGCACTATGCCACGCATAATTCCATTCCCGTGTTAATAGCGAAAAAGCTGAATAAAAATATGGTAGTTTATACAAATGTGCATGGCAGTGATGTGGTGCCTGAATTCAAGAAAAGGGAGAAATACCAGCCTTATGTAAAGCGGCTGTTGGAGGTATCTGACACTGTAATTACGCCAAGCGCGTATTACAAGCAGCTCGTACTGCAAAAATACGGACTGACCAATCGGATTGAAATCTTCCCTTCAGGCGGCATTAATAAGGAAACCTTCTATGAAAAAGATCCGCAGCATGCTTATCAAGAATTACAGCTGAATACTTCCTATAAATATATTGGGTTTGTCGGCCGCATCGACCGGGGCAAAGGCTGGGATGTTTATTTGAAAGCTGCGAAACTATTAAAGCAGCAAGGCAGATTGAACAACTACAAGCTATTGTTCATCGGTGATGGTTTAGAAAAGGAAGCATTTGAGGAGATGGTAGACAGCTATGGTCTAAGGGAAGTGCTTGTTCATTTCCCGCTGCTGCCCCAACAAAAGCTGAACAGTGTCTACAATAGTATGGAGATTTTCTGTTTTCCAACCATGCGCGAAGGAGAAAGTCTTGGTTTAGTTGGATTGGAGGCGATGGCCTGCGGCACACCTGTAATTGGCAGCCGTATGGCCGGATTGCTTGATTATATGGAGCATGGCCAAAATGGCTTTTTTTTTGAGCCTGGTTCAGCAGATGAACTGGCTGCCAGCATCATTACCTATATGGATCTGCCGGAAGAAACCAAGCAGATGATAAAAGCAGGTGCCCGAAAAACTGCTGCCTCCTATGAGGTGGACGCAATAAAGCCACGTCTTACAAAGATATTTTCCGTTTAATACCGACCGAAAGAGTCTGAAACAAAACAAGATTAAATAATCCTAAAAGCAAAAGATTACTAGATCCGTACTTTTTTAATGCAACCCTCTGACAGCTGCTGGCTCTAGCTGTTATCGTCTGACAAGAAATAGCTTTTGAAGTAGAAACCGACAAGAAAATTGCTTCTTATTTTCGAGGAGTCTACGTATTCTGACTACACGAGTGAAGACTTCCAATAACAAAAATCAGCGTAGGAAATACACGGAGACTCCCGCGGGAGGAAGGCTAGGGAAGACCCCGCGCAGTGCGTTTTTTTGCACGAGGAGGCTCACCAGCCGCCCGCAGGAAAGCGGAGTATATTTCCGAAGCGATGCTCGCAACTAAGTTTCCAATGCAAAAATCCAAACAACGCTGCTGTTAATCGCAGTATTGTTTGGATTTTTTTATATAGCCAAAGTATCTATGTCCCAGCCGCCTTTTATGTTAACTACATGTAAAACCGTATGATAGAGTGTTAAGTTTCATCTTTGTGTCTAGTAAAATCCACCTGCTCTTTCTATAGTGAAAAAGAAGCAGTTACATTATTCGACAGAAACCTTGAACTGCAAATTTAGAAAAAGAAAGAGGGTAACAGGTGGAAAAGAACAGATCATCGATAGCGTTTGTCCTTTTTGCGGGCCTATTTCTCGCTTGCTTGGCAGTGTTTCAGCCATTACATGTTCAAGCCGAAGAAAATATCTATACTTTTGCCACAGGTACAAACACCGTGCAATTGTCAGATGGAAAAGCAGCTAAGGTTACGAACCAAGAGAATGGCACGCTGCAAATTACTGGAGACATAGGGGAACTTTATACATCCACTATTCCGGATGCAGATGTAGCTTCCATTAAAGAAGCAATCATGAAGAATGAATCTTATTTGGTTGTGGAGTACCGAACGCACGGTACTGCACAGGCGCTGCGGTTTGATATCTTACATGTCACAGCAGAAAGTCTGGAACGTATTTATCAATCTGAATTATTTGAAGGAGCTCGACTGACAGTAGATCAAGAAAAAGCAGCAGTGGAAGTCAGCTATCCAAAGATAGAACAACATGTCCCGTTGGCAGCCCCAACCGAAGTGTATATCGAGGCATTTAAAGTTACGCCGCAGCAAGTACAGTCAGAAGGAAAGCGTACCGAAGCGGCAGATAAGGGTGTGAAACGAAGTATGTTCCGCGCAAGTTCTGTGGATCATGCGAATCCAAGTTATGCTGAAATTAGCCAGAAGCTGACGGACGCAGCCAATGCGTACAATGTGCCGCCGGAGATTGTGAAGTCAATCGCCTTTCGCGAAAGCGGCTGGAAGCAGTACTGGACGGGCAGCACACCTTCCTATCAGCAATCATGCTCAATTGCAGATGGTTCAAATGTCGTAATAGGCTATGATTGTATCGGAATCGGTATTATGCAGGTTTCCGATTATAATCGCGGCGATAAAGAAGAGATAAATCGTCTCATGCATGACATCGATTATAACATTGAGCGCGGAATGAAGATTCTAAAGGATAAGTGGAACGAAGCAAATGCAAAAGCGGAATCGGGCTTGCCTTATAACTTAATTCCGGTAGTAAACGATGGAAATCCTGATAAACTGGAAAACTGGTATTTTGCTATTCTAGCTTATAACGGCAGGTTAGAACGCAATGATCCGATTGCCAACCCCCAAACAGCATATCAGGAGCTTGTTTATAAGGAGATGGAGAATCAGTCGTTAATTTCCACGACACCATTCCCGACGCACTTACTGACTCCTGGCAGGATCACAGGAAAGCTCGGCACGTACTTCTCGTTTCAAACTGATCACATAGCTACTCCAGGCCCCTTGCACGAAAGCACACAGAACTTCCAGAAAGGCAGCACCGCTTATGTCACGGCTAGCAATCTGACATTACGCAGCAGCCCAAATGGTTCAAAAATCGGCTCACTGCCTAGGGGAGAGAAACTAACAATAACAGGAAACTACCAAACAAATAATTCAAATGTGAATCATTACGTTTGGTATCCTGTTCGAACAAGCAGCGGGAAAAGCGGTTACGTTGCTAGTGGGTACTTAAGCAAAGCACCTGTTGTGGTGCACAATTTAGAAGGTGCCCGACGCAACGCGACTAGCGCCAGTATTTCCAATTACGGCTGGCACTTAGAATCTCCGAAAGCAGTTGTGCTGGGACGCAGTGATTTGCCGATTGATGCTTTTACCGGAAGCGTCTTGGCAGCACAGCTGGATTCACCGTTATTACTGACAGACCAAGATCGCTTAGAACAAGTGACGATAACGGAAATTGACAGATTAAATCCTTCAACAATCTATATTATCGGCGCAGAACCAGCTATCTCAAGAAATGTAGAAAATGAGCTGCGTAAAAAGTTCCCAGGAAGCAGCATAAAACGTATTGCTGGCTCCCACCGATATGCAACAGCTGTTGAGGTAGCAGGAGAAGTGAGAGAAGTGGCTAGTAAGCCTTCGGAGATTTTCTTGGCTGTCGGAGATGAAAAATCACCAGATGCGCTGACAATTGGACCGCATGCCGGTAAAGAAGGTATCCCAATCTTATTGACAAGAACAGGTACACTGCACGAAGAAGTGAAGAAGTATATAAGAAACAATGCTATTAGAAAAGTAACCATCATCGGCAGTGAAACAGTCGTTTCAAAACGTGTAGTGAACCAGGTGAAGCAACTAGGAGCATCTGTCGAACGAGTTTATGGACCTGACCGTTATGCAACCAATACAGCTGTTATTAAGAAGTACTATGGATCTAATCCGGATAAAGTGTTCTTTGCTAATGGTCAAACGACAGTAGATAGCTTGTCCGGAGCGCCGCTGGGAGCAAAGTATGATGCTCCAATCGTGTTAACGAGACCAAACGCAGTGACGAAACCTACACGAGCATTCTTAAGCCGAATTGGGAAGCAACCAGAGGTATTCTATCTCGGATCAGAAGCAGCAATAGCGGATCGTACACGCAGCGAGCTTCAACGTATTCTGCAGTAATAGGAAGGAGCATGAACATAGCTATGTTTGTGCTCTTTCTTCAACCATAAGATTTTCAATAATTAGAAAAATATAGTATAGTAAGTCTATCACAGTAAAGGAGGCGTTCTCATGAAAAGCACTGGAATTACAAGACGCGTGGACCATCTTGGCCGTGTTGTTGTACCGAAAGAGATTAGAAGAGAGTTCGGCATTGAGGAAAAAGATCCAGTGGAGATCTTTGTTGAAGGAGATAAGATCATCTTCCGAAAATATCAGCCTGGTTTTACTTGTGCAATAACCGGAGAGATTACAGCAGAGAATAAGCAGTACGCAGATAATTTATACCTTAGTCCGGAAGGTGCGCGTATTCTTTACGATAGATTGAAAGATGAATTAGAGTCCAAATAAAAAAGACGAGACTGACAATCTATGTCGCTCGTCTTTCTTTTTTTATACGGAAGTAGTTCCTTGTCCGCCGTCAATGCGGAAATAAGAACCAGTAATAAAACTAGCTTTATTAGAAGCAAGAAAGAGCATAACATCGGTAATTTCTTTCACTTCTGCATATCGATTCATCGGTACACTCGCTTCAAAACCGCGGCGTGCGGCTTCTTCAAGTCCGCTGGCGGCTTTGGTTTCAATCGCATCCATCCACTCTGTATCAGCTGCCGAAGGACATATGGCGTTCACACGTATTCCATACTCTGCTACCTCTAATGCGGCAGTCTTATTCAAGCCAAGCAGAGCGTGCTTGGAAGCTACATACGTGCTCATGCCAGGACCGCCCAGCAAGCTCCCAGCACATGCAGTATTGACGACAGCACCGCCTTTTTGCTGTATCATAACACGCAGCACATGCTTTAATCCAAGAAAAGCGCCGACAACATTGACTTGGAGCACTTCATGAAGACTTTCTGCTGTCTGTTCTGTTATGGGAAGAAAATCACCACTAACGCCAGCATGATTAATAAATACATCAATACGTCCAAAGCGGTTGAGCGTTTCTTGAACGTAGCGTGCTGTATCTTGTTCATTCGTCACATCAGCCGCCAGCAGAAGCTTTTCTGTATCAATAGAAGCAGCTGCTTCTTCTAAAGCTGTTCGTGATAGATCAACTAAAGCGAGTTTTGCACCTGCTTCTGCAAAAGCTACGGCTGCAGCTGATCCAATACCGCCCGCAGCACCAGTGATTAATATGACCTTATTTTGGAATTCTTTCACTGTGCCAGCCTCCTAAAATTCGAACAGAAAAATTGATAGTTACCTTATTATATTAATCTTAGCTCATTGACAGGGAAGTAACAATACGCAATAATCTGGGTAATGTAACCTAATCAACACTCGTATAAAAATAATACAGCAGCATAATAATAAACGAACAAAAAGGACTGTTTTGTTGATGAATGGGAAGACAGATCGTCGCAGCAGGAGAAGCATCAATGCACTCAAGCGAGCATACGTTGACTTGGTTTTAGCAGAAGAAGAGAAACGTATCAGCATTCAGCAAATTGCTGATAAAGCGGATTATAATCGTGGTACTTTTTACAAGCACTTTGCTGATAAAGAGAGCTTGAAAGAAAGAATTTTGCAGGATTTTTTGGATGGTATTGCAATAGCATTGCTAGAGCCGTATAAACATAGTGCGTATGTTAATCTGCAAGAGCAGGCTCCGTCAACGATGCGGATATTTACGCATATCTATGAGGAGAGACACGTATTGCAGGCGCTGCGCATTTTGTATTCAGATATCCATGACAAGATGCTGAACGTTTTCGTGGAGTGCTTATCTGGTGATATATATATGGAAACGGAGGAACCAAGTATCCCAGTAGATTATGATTTGATGATTCATTTTCAAATGGCAGCTACTGTTGGTTTTATCATGCGTTGGGCGGATACAGACTTTAAGTTTTCCACTTTACATTTATCCCAGCAATTCACAGAGCTCGTGAGGGTGCGTCCTTACAGGCTAATTAATAAGAATATAGCAGAAGAAAAAGACTCCCATTCATGATGTATGAAATGGGAGTCTTTTTCTAGAGGACAAGGCATGCGGCGCCGGCAACAAGCAGCCCGACACCGATTGTTTGCCTCATCTTAATACGCTCCTTTAGAAAATAATACGAAAGTAAGAGCGTCCACACATAGGTGATCGCCGTCAGTGGGAAGACGACCGAGTAGGGAAGCAACGTCAGCACGTAAATATTGATTAAAGCTGCTGAACCGTAGCAGACAAGGCCAATAAATAAAGTACGATAGGTGTTCATCAGCGGATCGCTGGCGCGTTTGAAGTAGAATCCGCCAATGGCTCCGAGCAGTGTGCAAGACAGTAACAAGACCCAGCTAATTGTCACCGCCTCCAATCAAGATAGCACCTACAATAATTAACGCTGTGCCAATGATATGCATGAGCGAAATAGGCTCTTCTAAGAAAAACGCTCCCATGAATAGAGCAAATACATAACCAAGGCTCAGCATCGGATGCAGTACGCTTAGCTTCCCAAATCGAAACGCCGTTATCATCGTTACTGCACCTGCACCATAACAAACGCACCCAACCAGGAGCGGAAAATTAATCTCTCCATCCGCAATTTTCCATAATAGCTGTCCAACACTCGTGAAAGCTGCAGACAGCAGAATTAACGCAAGGCCAAGCTTTGGCTTATGCTGCGGATTACTTTCGGGATGCGTGTACGCCATAAGCTGGCTCCTTTCCTTTCTTATACAGACTAGCAAAGAGCAGGAAGAAGATACTTACCATTGCATTGCTTACAAGGTAACGGTAATCCTGTGCCGGCAAGCCGACAGAGATTGTCGCTGTATTAAAGAGAACTGGTAAGATCGGCAGCCAAGCTACTGCTCCTAATTTACGTGAAGCAATCAAGCTGAAAAAGATGATGAGTATACTGAATACCGCTGGGCGCCAGAACAGCTCTTCTGTATGATAGCGAGATGTCTCCAGTAAATATTCTACCCCATCGTACAATGTTTGGCTGACCGGTTTCGTTTCCAGACCCATTTCATTCGGGTCCACGTCAATTGTGTAAGGATTCGTATAGCCGTCAACTGGCTTATTAATTTGCCATACTAATGACGTTTGTTTCAAATAAGCTTCTACTACCAAGGCGGGATTCTGCTTCACAATATCAAACCATACAGACAAATATTTCCCCATATCTTCTATAATGACATCTTCATGAAAGTTGTCATGGAATTTAATTCGATCGGTTAAATACGGGTTATAAGCATTCCAGTCATTGATTGGCAAAATCGTATCAAGGTAAGCAAGCTGTTCTTCTGTCAGCTCTCCGTCCTGAGAGACAACAGCAGCTATTTGCTGTGTTGGGATGCTCATGGATTCATTCGGATTGGCTGATTGAATGTTATAAGCTGTAAACACGGGTCCCGTCACAATCACATAAAGCGCAGAGACGAGCACAAGCGGTGTCAGCAGCTGCTTCCAAATGTGACGGTAAGCGATTAGCATGCCAATTGCAGTCAGAATGGCAATCGGCAATCCGTTATTTCGGAAAAACGCAATGCCTACTAACACAATGGTAAAAGTAGCAATGCCGCTCCAGGTGCGCAGATTTTTCCCTTCTTGTAATACAGTCTTCATCACAAAGATAGTCAGGAAGACGATAAACGTACTATAAACAACATCTTTCCAGAGAATGGTGGAGAAGATACCGTTGATTGGCAGTACTGCCCAAAGGATTGCGGCTACCCAGGCGATTCTCTTACCAAGTCCATATTGGCGGAAAGAATACAGTCCAAATGAATAAACAAAAGACAACAGCAGCATTTGGAAAATAACAATAACAGCTGGTGAATCCCAAATTTGCGTCAATACAAGAATGACCATTGTATAAGCAAATGGATGCCAGTTATTGAATTCCATGTTCTCCACTTGCCGCCAATGGTTCAAGGAATCTGGACTCATATTTCCTGGGAAGAAGGCAAGCAAGTAAAACATCCAGACAAAAATCATCGGCAGCATATACCACAATATTGTCCACTTGCTTACCTCTGTCCGCTGCCATACATAGCCGCCCTTCAATAAAAGAAAGGCGATAAAGGAAAAGAAACAGAAAATTGTTGCCAGTGAAATGAAATCAATAATCACTGTCTCATACCAAGGCCGATTCAGAAACAGCGGCCAGTCAATTAAGCTAATCAGTGTAAACACCGAGAGAATCATGATACCAACTAATATGTAACGACGCTCCAGAACCGCATGTGTAATCCCTCTGCGAAATGTCAAGAAAGCAAAAAAGAAACAAATGCTAATCACAGTAAGAACAGCATACTTCAAAAGGGAGGTATCCTGTCTTTCCTGCATAACAGCTAATACAGAAATAGTGGCTGCAAATCCTGCAGCCACACTTATTAAAAAGTTCCGGAATTGCAGCATTACATAGAGCCTCCAGTTCTGGTCATACCTTGGACAGGTTTTGGTTTCGTTTCAGCTTGAATTCGATTCAATTCTAATTCGTACTGCTTGCGCTGATTGGAAGCTACAGTATCCAGTATGGCACCGCAGCCGAAGCTCAGCACCGATAGGACAATCAACCCGACAGCCAGAATCGCAGAAGGCACCCGAGTGATGAATTGCGTATTGAAGTATTCAACGATAACTGGTATTCCGACAACTAAACCGAGCACAAAAAACAGCATGGACCACGCTGTGAAAAACAGCATCGGTTTATACTCCTTGAATAGCGTAAAAATCTTATACAATACTTTGCGTCCGTCTGCTAATGTATTCAGTTTTGAATAACTTCCTTCTGGACGGTCCCGATACAAAATCGGCACTTCGACAATCGACAGCCGCTTGTCTAATGCGTGGATTGTCATTTCTGTTTCAATCTCGAAACCAGGGCTCATAATCGGCATTGTTTTAACAAACAAGCGGTCAAAAGCACGGTAGCCGGTCATAATGTCGCTAAGTTTCTTTTTATAAAGAAAGTTGATGCAGTTTTTTACCATCGTATTGCCAAGGTTATGGAACTTGCGTTTATTTTCTTTCACATACGTACCATTGGACAGTCTGTCACCAATAACCATGTTGGCTCGTCCTTCTTGGATTGGTGCAATCAGATCATGGACAAATTCAGCCGGATATGTGTTGTCACCATCCACCATCACATAACAGTCAGCATCAATATTGCGAAACATGGATCGAACCACATGTCCTTTCCCTTGCTGGAATTCTTGGCGGACAATCGCACCATGCTTTCGTGCTACTTCACTCGTTTTGTCTTTTGAATTATTGTCGAACACATATATATCTGCATTCGGCAGCTGTTTCCTGAAAGACTCAATTACGTCACCGATAGTCTGTTCCTCGTTGTAGCATGGAATCAATACAGCTATTTTCAATACGCACACTCCATTCCTTATCTAGGATATGTCGAACCAAGTCTAGCAAAGGATTATTGTGGATCTGTTAATAAAGGGTGAAGTAATTGTAAATAGTCTGTTTATGCGAATATATTGTAAAGAAATCCCCGAGATCAATAGCGTAAAGGGTTCAGGCATCTTGAGCCCATGAGCAAACGTTAAGTTACTGTAAATTGCCTTGAAACGGCTTTCGTTTCCGCCTTATAATTTACCCAGCAATACGCATCTCATCAGCTGCATGCTGTATGGGCATATAGAGAGAGGTCCTATCATGAAGTCGAAACTTCGCATCGCCAGTTTGCTGCTGTTATTGGTGACGCTCTTACTGAAGGTATCTGGTTTGATTCGTGATCAGCTGATTACCTTTTACTTCGGAGCAACCAGTGAAGCAGATGCTTACTATGCGGCATTTGCATTACCGAATATGTTCATTCTGTTCCTGACAACAGGAATGAAGAGCGCATTTGTACCTAGTTTCATTAAATATGAGGAAAAGAATAAAGGCTTGTCTCATCTTCAAAATGTATGGAAAGGCACGCTGCTGTTCAGTTTGCTGCTATCCATTCTGTTCATTGCTATTGCACCTGTTTATATTCAGCTTTTGTTTCCCAACTTAACAGGTGACACAGCGCAGATGGCGACAATCATGACGATTATATTTCTTTCTTCGTTATTATTCGTCGGAGTCAATGCTGTGCTGGAGGCCTACTTTGACGCAGAGAACAAGTATTACTTATCCGTCTTAGCCCAAGCAATCGTCTTGTTAGGAACGATTGGGAGTGCTTTACTCTTTGCGGATCAAATTGGCGCGTATGCTTTCGCTTTCGGTAATTTAGCAGGAGTCATCCTGAGCTTGCTTTTTAAATTAATACTGCTTATGCCAAAACGCACTCTTCGGTTGGAAGGCAAGATTAATTGGGCAGAGAACAAGCGGTTTTTCCACATTTTCATACCTGTAGCACTCACGGCTATGATTGGGCAGATTACATTAACGATTGATACATCGTTTGCTAACAGACTTGGAGACAGCTTCGTTACTTATCTGAATATAGCCAAGAATTTGACGCAATTTCCCCAGAATATTGTCGGCGTTACGATAGGGACGATTGTATTTCCGCTCCTGGCAGCTGCATACACAAAAGGAGATATAGCAGGATTTAAGGCGAATATTACGCGCGGCTTACAAATTATGTACTTCGTGCTTCTGCCAGTTCTGACAGGGATGATGCTGCTCATGCCCGAGATTGTTTCTGTATTATTTGAAAATGGAAAATTTACTGCGCAGCATACAGAAGAGACGAGCATAGCAGCATATTATTATTTTGGAACGATTCTGTTCTACAGCTTGGTTATTATCGTAAACAATGGCTTTTATACAATGGAAAAAGGGCACTACATGATGCGGCTCGGCTTTTTGTCCATTGCTTTAAAGCTCTTGCTAAACTACATATTTACAGCAAGCTTCGGTTTTATCGGCATTCCGCTGTCATCATCGGTAACAGGCTTTATTTATGCGCTGACTTGTTTCCTTTTGTTCCGCAAGCTGATGGGTGAGCTGCCGATTAAAGGAATGCTCCTGGATGTTGCGAAAACGACAATCAGTGTACTTATCATGGGAATTGCTGTTTACCTGCTAAAAGATGTAGTTAATCAGCTGCAGCCGATAATCACGATCCTGCTTTGTTCAATTAGCGGAGTCATCGTATTTCTGCTCTGCGTATTCCTGATGAAAATACAATCATTTTATATCCTATTGGGAAGAGGCGGCTCTGCTGCTAAGTAAATTGGCAAGAGTGGCACGAAGGAGGACATTCAGTTGCAAGCATTGATGCAAAGACTTAAGGATAATCATCATACATTAGAAAAACTATTCATCTTCTTTATACTAGCTCAGCCTTTTCTTGATTTACTGGCGTATTTCTCTATACCGGTTTCCAATCCGATACGACTTCTCGTCATTCCGATTGGCATGCTGTACATGCTTAGTTACCCGGATAGACGATGGAGCAGAAATACGTTCATTTACATGGCTGTTCTAGCTGTTTATTTTGCAGCCAATTTTGCAGTCAATATGGTATGGAAAGATCCCGTCTCGGCTGTGGGTGAGCTGACGTTTATCCTGAAGACTTTCTTCTTCATCACGGCGCTGCTCGTTTATGTCATGATCTTCCGCCATCTTGGTAAGAATCGTGATTGGAAGGTCACGGTGCCAAAGTACCTGTTCATCAATACAAGCGTTGTTAGCGTCGTTATGCTGATTGCCGAGTTAACAGGAACAGGCAAACGAAGCTACGATTACTTGGCGAAACAAGGTCATTCCGGTTGGTTCTTTTCCGGCAATGAAATCAGTGCCATTTTAGGCATGGGCTTCTGCGGAGCAATCATCTACTATCTGTTCGTTAAGAAGGGGATGCTCGCACAAATTATCTGCACAGCACTCGTCGCTGTCATGATATGGGCAATGCTCACAATCGGAACGAAGGTTGCGTTTGGCGCAGCTTTAGTTGTTTTAGGTTTTGCGTTTGTTCTGCTGCTTGTACAAGTCATTGTGAAGCGAAGCAATCTCATACAGGCAGGTGTTGTGCTTGTATTATTGGCGGTGACCATATTTGTTACACCGGAGATGCCAATCGGCAACAACCTCGGTTTATCTGTTGAAATGGCCAATGAAAAAGCGCAGCAGCAGGAAGAGGCCCTAGAAACAGCACCGCTTCCAGAAGAAGTGGAAGAAGGAGAGGTCCCGCCTCCGGGAAGTGTCAGGCAGTGGAGCTCCTGGCAGCTCATGGCTTTAAACGGCCGAGAGGAGTATTTCGGTACAGTTCTTTACTATTTTGAACATGCACCAGTTATCCAAAAAGTCTTTGGTATGGGTATTGGCGGGAACTATACAGGTGAACAACCGCGTATTATTGAGATGGATATTCTTGATTGGTTCTTTGGTTTCGGTTATTTAGGCACATTCATTCTGATACTTCCTTTATTGTTTGTTATCGGCAGCATTCTTGTATTTATTTTCAAACAGCGTTTCCGGACCTTACATGCTTCGGCATTATTTACAGGTGCCGGCGCTTGTATCGGACTTGGAGCAGCGTTCATAGCTGGTCATATTCTATCATCACCAGCATCTGGATTTTATTTAGCACTGCTCCTCGGGTTCCTATATGGATTACTCAGACAGAAACCGGAGAAGTTCTTTCAATAGCATCTAACCATAACGGAATGGAGCGAATTCTTGATGAAAAAGAAAAAACTGCTTCTAATCTCATCCATCGGCGGACATTTAACCCAGCTATTGCAGCTGGAACCATTGTTCAAGGAATATGATTATCATATTGTGACGGAGAAATCCGAAATTACGGAACAGATGAAAGGGAAGCACCCAATGAGCTTTCTTGTCTACGGAGCACGAAACTATCCTTTTCGCTATATTTTTAAGTTCAGTTATAACATCATCAAGTCGATCTTTTTATTCCTGAAACATCGCCCGGATGTCGTTATCTCCACAGGTGCGCATACATCCGTTCCGATGTGCTATATCGCTAAACTCTTTGGGAAAAGAGTTATCTTTATTGAAAGCTTTGCAAAGTCCACGTCGCCAACTTTATCAGGAAAGATGATCTATCCAATTGCCGACTTATTCATTGTGCAATGGGAAACAATGAAGCAGATTTACCCGAAAGCGGTCTACGGGGGGTCCATCTATTGATACTCGTTGTTTTAGGAACCCATGAACTTCCCTTTACACGGCTTTTAGAAGAAGTAGAGCGGCTCAAGAGGGAAGGAATTATAACAGAAACAGAAGAAGTCGTCGTCCAGGCAGGCCACACAAAGTACGAAAGTGATGTATTGAACATCAAGCCATTTGTTAACTATGACGTAATGGATCAGCTAATGGCAGATGCTAGAATTGTCATTACACATGCCGGCACTGGATCCGTTATTTCTGCTTTAAAGAAAGGAAAGAAAGTGATTGCAGCAGCACGGCTGAAAAAGTATGGCGAACATAATGATGATCACCAGCTGCAGCTTTTATCTATTTTCCTGGAACAAAAGCATATTCTAAGCTGGGGAGAAGGCGAAGATCTCGGTAAGGTCATGGAACAGACAGCAAGCTTTGAGCCAGTCCCGTTCAAATCTGGTAAAGAGCAAATGTTCTCCATTCTAAACAACTTCCTAAAAGAAGCCTAAGGAATATTAAGAGAATGTAAACGGCTGTCATAGGCTCGTCATACAAACTTTACAATGGATGTAATTGAGTTTTGCTGCCAGAAACATTATAATAGTACAGAACATGAATAGAATACTGTCGAAATCTAGTAGCTTATAATACTCGGAAAATAAAAAAATACGCATTTACGTTTGCAAGCAAGCTATTTTAGGAGGATACGAATGGTACACATAACGCCTTTAATCATAGCGTTGGCAGCCTGCTTCGTTTTATCGCTAGTGCTGACACCTATGGTGAAAAAGCTGGCATTCGCAATCGGAGCAACGGATAAACCAAACGCTAGAAAAGTACACCAGAAAATTATGCCGCGGCTTGGCGGACTGGCCATTTACATCAGTTTCATTCTTGGTTATCTGATTTTCATGCCAAATGATTCGAATACTGCACCGATTTTAATTGGTGCAACAATGATTACATTAATTGGAATGCTTGATGATAAATTTATCTTATCAGCAAAAGTAAAGCTTATCGGTCAGATTGCAGCAGCGACTGTAACAGTCCTTGGCGGCATTCAGATTGACTTTGTCACACTGCCTTTCACAGGCCGAATTGAATTTGGCGCATGGGCAATTCCAATTACAATTCTGTGGATTGTTGGTATCACAAACGCAATCAACTTAATTGATGGATTGGATGGATTAGCAGCAGGTGTTTCCGCTATCGCGCTGTTCACCATTTCCATGATCGCAATCAGCATGGGGAACCCAATTTCCGCCATGATGGGTGTGCTCCTTTTGGGAAGCACGCTTGGATTCCTAGTCTTTAACTTCCACCCGGCGAAGATATTCATGGGAGATACAGGAGCGCTGTTTCTTGGCTATATGATAGCCGTGCTATCTGTTAGCGGACTATTCAAGAACGTCGCTTTATTCTCCTTGATTGTGCCGATTATCATCCTTGGAGTACCAATCTTGGATACGACGTTCGCAATCATCCGCCGGATCGTACAAAAGAAACCATTGTCAGCGCCGGATAAGTTCCACCTGCATCACTGTCTGTTGAATCTAGGATTCTCGCATCGTCAGACGGTTATCGTCATTTATGCCATTAGCGGTATCTTCAGTATTACAGGTGTCCTGTATACAGAAGCAACGATGTGGGGATCAGCTATCCTAATTATTTCACTGGCAATACTCATTGAACTGATTGTTGAGATTACAGGATTGATTAGTGAACGCTATCGTCCGCTGCTCAATATGGTCGGTTTCCATAAAGAAACAGAAGAAGAAAAACGTAAACGACAGCATCAATAAGAGGAAGAACCCTTCTCTAATCGGAGAAGGGTTCTTTTTGTACAAAAAAAACACGCTGATAGAAAATCAGCGTGTTGTCTGTGCAGACGGCTTTACGGTGGCAGCCACAGCCGTATGGGACGAATACATAGCTTGGACGAGCTGATCGCTCGCATGGCCATTGGAATACTGGTTCCATTGTTTAGCGAAAGCTTGAACTTTTTCCAAATAGAAATCGTTCTTTTTGATCGTTTTAATTATTGCTTTTGTATCTCTTACCATTGGACCAGGTAAAGATTCGAGATATTCATCCGGTACTCCCCGTTTTCTCTGGTAATCTTCTAAGTCATAGGTAAAGAAGATGATTGGCCGATTTAGAAGAGAATATTCAAATGGAATGGAGGAATAATCGGTAATTAGAATGTCTGTCACTAATAAAAGCGGATTGATATTTTTATGGTGTGTAACATCAATGACAAAGTTTGGGTAAACATTAGCCAAATCCCAAGAAACCGCAGGATGGAGGCGCAGGAATAAGACATATTCTTGACCAAGTTCCCGATAGAGACGCTCAATATCGAGTGCTATCTTCGGCTTATCTAATTCATCATCACGGTAAGTTGGCGCGTACATAATGACCTTGCGCTTCTTTAGCACAGGATACTGTTCTAATAAGCTCGCTTCACAAACTGCTATATTGTCCTGGTTGAAAAAGAAGTCCGTTCTAGGCACACCAGTACGCAATATGTTCGTATTAGATAGCCCGAAGCTTTCTTTAAAAATAGTAGCCATCTTTTCAGAACCTACTGTGACATAAGAGAACTTGCTATACACCTTTTTGAATCTTTCCTGTGCTCTGGAGGTTCTCAACTTGGCAGAAGGATCCATTAATCCAAACTTTTTAAGTGCGCCAGCTGCGTGCCATAATTGGATGCACTCCACATTCTCATTAAAGTCAGTTACAGCTAAAAATCCAAAATAGTTATCTACCATGACAATGCGAGAGGTTGCTAGATGATAAATGCCTTTTACATATGCTGAGAAATTTACTAAGGAAAAAGGAATCACTTTTGATTGAATACTACTAAAATCTTCACGACAAGATGGGGTTTTTAATATTATTATTTCTCCTGTATTCCATTTCTCCAACGATTCTGCCGTATATAAGACATTATCCCCAAAAGAAGAAACCAGAGTGGTTTTGTTCTTTTGAGGAAATAACTTACATACTATGAAAATTGTTTTGAAGAAAAGTAGATAAAGAGAAATGGCAAGCTCTCTAACCATTATCCACGTCCAACAAATCACCCTTTATTTTAGTAGTAGATATTCCAATCGTTCTAGGAAGATAAATGACATTACAGTAATCCTTCAAATAGTCAAATTTTCCTTCCCAGTCATCTCCCATGACAAAAGTGTCAATTTCATACTTCTTAATATCCTCAATTTTTTGTTCCCAGCTATCTTCAGCAATCACTTTATCAACGTAGCGAATAGACTCTAAGATCATTTTTCTATTATCAAAACTATGATAAGATTTCTTGTTTTTTTCTTTATTAAAAGCGTCAGAAGAAATACCGACAATCAAATAGTCGCCCATTTCTTTTGCGCGATGAAGTAAATTCACGTGGCCCCAATGCAACAAGTCAAACGTTCCATACGTTAATACCTTTTTCATTGAGAAGCTCCTTCCAAATTTATAGAAATATATATGGAATATGATTGAGTTAAATAAAAAGGTGTAAATGCATATATGAGCAATTTACACCTCCTTAACATTATATTAACGTTTAACTTAAATATCAAGTAAACTCTTTACCTTACATTAATTTCATGTGCAGATACAACCTTTATAAATCGTAAAAATAAAATTTATTTGTTTTTATGGAATACGATCAATTTGTTAACTGCACCTTTTTTCACCTTTTCCCCAAATGACAATAATCTTATAGTTATTCAGATCAATAAGTATTCTTTTCTTAACACGCTTCGTTGAACAGCAGCAAAGTACTAACCAATAAGTAATTTTTAGATTCTTCTTTCTGTAATAACTAGATAACCTCATTTAACTACAGTAATAAAGTTCTTTAATATGGTGCTGTTACTGAAAGAAGCGCTTTTTATCTATTTGGGAATAAGTGTCTGTTTGTCGACAAATACTACTTCTATATTACAGGTAGTGCTAGAATGTTACAGTGTTGTCGTTGCCAAACGTTATGAAATCATATATCATTTATCTGGATATTTTATTTTACAAAAAATGAACAAAATCCATTTTAATTGTGAAACAAACGTAAATGATCAGCTTAACGATTGAATCATTATTTTAGTTAAAGTCTTGAGAAAATTAACCGAAGAGGTGACTATATGATTTACGCTGGAATATTGGCAGGTGGAAAAGGTACAAGAATGGGAAACGTACCAATGCCTAAGCAATTTTTGTTATTAAACGAGAAACCTATTATAGTGCATACAGTAGAAAAGTTTATCTTGAATAGTCAGTTTGATAAAATTATCATCGCAACGCCTAAAGAGTGGGTCAATCATACGTTAGATATTTTAAAAAAGTACAAACTTAACCTTCCTGTAGTAGAAGTAATTACTGGCGGCAGTGATCGAAATGAAACAATTATGAGTATTGTAAATTATATTGAAAAAGAGAATGAACTTACGGATGAAGATATTTTAGTAACACATGATGCCGTTCGTCCATTTTTGACACATCGTATCATTCAAGAGAATATTGAACATGGTCTTGAGAATAGTGCTGTTGATACAGTGATCCCGGCAATAGATACGATTGTAGAGTCGGAAGATAAGGATTATATTACTTCAATCCCTAGAAGAGACCATATGTACCAGGGGCAGACTCCTCAAACATTTAAAATAAGTGTATTTAAAGATCTATACAGTAAGTTATCAGAAGAAGAGAGAACGATTCTTACTGATGCTTGTAAGATATTCTCTTTAAAAGGCGAACAAGTAAAACTTGTACAAGGTGAGATCTTTAACATCAAAGTAACAACACCTTATGACTTGAATGTATCGAATGCTATTATTAAAGGGAGCTTGAACCAATGATTAATCAAGTATACCGTCTTGTCTCTCCAAGACAATTTGAAGTAACCTACCGAGATAAAACCGTAATGGGTAATCAAGTTGTGGTTAGACCTACGCATCTCTCTATCTGTGCTGCTGATCAAAGATACTATACAGGCACTAGAGGAAAAGAAGCGATGAAAAAGAAATTGCCAATGGCTTTAATTCATGAAGGCGTTGGTGAGGTGGTCTATGACCCTACCGGAAAACGTAAAGTTGGAACAAAAGTTGTTTTGGTACCAAACACTCCGACAGAAAAAAATGAAGTGATTGCTGAAAATTATTTACGGTCAAGTAAATTTCGTTCCAGTGGATATGATGGATTCATGCAAGACTACGTGTTTCTTGATGAAGATCGTATCGTAGAACTTCCTGAAGATATAAATATGAATGTAGCTGCTTTTACCGAATTGGTTACAATTGCAGTACATGCGATAAGTAGGTTTGAGAAGAAATCACACATACAGAAGGATTCATTTGGTGTATGGGGTGACGGAAATCTAGGATTCATTACATGCCTTCTTCTTAAGAAATTGTACCCAGAAAGCATTGTTTCCATCTTCGGCAAGACGGACTACAAGCTGGCAAGATTCTCTTTCGTAGATAATGCATATAAGATTGACGAGATACCGGATGAAGTTTCCATTGACCATGCAATTGAATGTGCAGGCGGGAAAGGCAGTCAGTATGCGCTGGATCAGATTATCGATCATATCAAACCTGAAGGTACTGTTTGCTTACTGGGAGTTAGTGAATATCCTATTGAAGTGAACACTAGAATGGTACTAGAAAAAGGATTGACTTTGCTTGGCAGCAGCCGCAGCGGAGCAGCTGATTTCCAAAGAACGGTCGATATCTACAGAGATTATCCAGAGATTGTGGAATACCTTAGTACCATCATCGGAGAGGTACACGAAGTTAAAAAAATAGAAGATGCGACGGACGCTTTTGAGAGCGACTTGTCCAATTCATGGGGTAAGACTGTCATGAGGTGGCTTATTTAAATGGATTCTCTGTCACCATGGAAGAGAATTTTTATCTGGCTGTATAGAAGTTTATTCCGTCTAGCTTATAAACTTTATAGATTTAAGAACAATGGGAATAGAGAGTACTACTTATTTGCTCTATATAGAACTGATAAACCAGAAGGCAATCTGGCTTATGTATATGATGAACTATTGCGCCAGGTGCCGAATGCAAAGGTTCGCTTTATAAGAGGGGCAAATAAGTGGAATCTCTCCATGCTGAAAGAAATTCCCTATCTTGCTGAAGCTAAATGTGTCATCTTAGATGATTACTACTTGCCAGTGTACTTGATTAAGGAAGACCAAAACCTTAAGATAGTCCAATTATGGCATGCCGCAGGAGCATTTAAAAAGTTTGGATACAGCACAATAGGAACCAATTTCGGCCCGAATCCATCTTATTTAAAGCTTGTACCGATCCATGCCACGTATACGCATGTGTATGTTTCTTCTACTAGCGTTGTACCTTTTTATGCAGAAGCTTTTAATCTTCCGCAAGAACGCGTTATTCCTATTGGTGTTCCCCGAACAGATTTATTTACATCCGTTAAGGACGTTGAAGCTGTTGAAAAGAAACTTTTCAGCAGCTTTCCAATTTGGAACAATGTCGATACGGTCCGTGTGTTAATTGCTCCAACTTACCGGGCAGGAGGAGCGCAGCGAGAATCAAATTTGAACATGGAGAAGGTAATCAAAGATATTGCTAAAGCAATTAACCCCAACGTTCAAATTATTTACAAAGCACATCCATATACACCTGTTGAAGAACTGAATAAGCTTGCAGAATTCAGTAATGTATTAGTTGCTTCGTCAGGTTTCATTAATGAATGGATGCTTATAGCTGATGCATTTATGACAGATTATTCTTCTTCCGTTTTCGAATTTGCCTTGTTAAGGAAACCATTTGCTCATTTTATTCCAGATTTGCATGAATACGAAACAAATCGGGGATTATATCAGCAATTAGAAGTCATCTCAGATGGTGATATGTTGGAAACAAGTGAGCAGCTGGTTGAATGGATTAACGCAAGAAGTAAAAATGAGTACTTTGATTCATCACGGATGGTATCACTGAATTTTGATAATACAAGTCGAGTTTCAGAATTAATAGTCCGTGACTTTAAGTAAAAGAGAGAGGCGTTACCTTTGTTTATTTCCTCTATTGATAATAAAAATATACCGGTTGATAGGAATGCTATCGTCGAGAGTGATATCACAGATCTAAGTATAAATGGGCCTTATCTTGAAATAGAAGGGTATGCTTCTGTAAAAGATATTAAGGCATATACGGAAGACCGTACACGAAAATCATTATTGCTTGTTCCAAATCTTGATATTGAGAAGCTTCAAAAAGATAATGAAAATCTACAAGACATAGACCCAATGGAAATACTTGAAATGCATACAATTACTATCGCATTAGATAACTGTAAGTATGGGGAGCTTAAGAATGTTGATCCTTTTATTGCAGAGGATCTAGACTTATTGGATGGTTTTAAGGGCGTTATTAACCTATCGGCAATGAATAACGGAAAACCACTTCAGGCAGGGGAATACGACTGTTTTATTAAATTAGAGCAGATGGCAGCCGAAGAGGATACAATTAAATATGAAAAAATTATTCCCTTGTCAAATGTGAAGACGTTCTTTAAAAGTGACCTTCTAACAACAAAATTGGAATACTTTTCGGCAAAAAAGGTACAGAAGTATAACCTACTTGTATCTTTTAACACGCATACGAAGACTTTAAATCTTAAGAATTCGCTATTACAATCGTATGATCCAAGAGATATGCCGGATAACGAAGAAACAAAAGAGCATAGACTTGTCAAAGCATTTAAGAGACGATTCTTTAGACTATTTTATATGCTGTTTTGTTTGCTTCCAATTAAATCAAAGAAAGTTGTATTTGCTTCTGACAGCAGATCTGAATTAGATGGTAATTTCTACTTTGTTTATGAAGAACTACATCGAAGAAATCTGGATTTGGATATCTTATTTTTATTCAATGAACGGATAAATAATAAGAAAACGATTTCGGATTTATTAAAGATGGCTTATCATTTCGCAACTTCGAAGATTATTTTGCTAGATGATTTCTATCCGTTAATATATCCATTGAAGATTAGAACGAATTCAGAATTAATACAAATATGGCATGCGGCAGGTGCTTTTAAAACGTTTGGTTACAGCAGAATAGGCCGCCCAGGCGGACCATCTCCGCACTCAAAAAATCATCGTAACTATACAAAGGCTGTAGTCAGCAGTGAAGGTGTACGAAAGAACTATTCAGAAGGATTTGGAATTTCTTTAGATAAAGTAGTTCCAACAGGCGTTCCGCGTGCAGATATATTTAGTGATGAGGAATATAAATCATATGTGAGAAATCGACTTTTTGATAAGTATCCTCATTTAAAAGAGAAGAAAGTGATATTGTTTGCCCCGACTTTTAGAGGAAACGGACAGGCATCTGCTCACTATCCTTTTGAAACGTTGAATTTAAAGCAGCTTTATGAGCAGCTACATGAAGAGTATGTATTCTTATTCAAGATTCATCCATTCGTAAAGAATAATCTCACAATACCATATGAGTACGCTGATTTCTTTTATGACTTTAGCGAATATCGGGAAATTAATGACTTGTTACTTGTAACAGATATCTTGATTACCGATTATTCTTCCGTTTGCTTTGAATTCGCCTTGCTAAATCGTCCTATGTTATTCTTTGGTTTCGACGTAGAGAAATATATTCAGGACAGAGATTTTTATTATAATTTCTTTGAATTTATCCCTGGGCCTCTCTTAAAAACAACGGATGAGATGATTTATGCAATTAAGAATCAGGAATTTGAAATGCATAAAATTAAACCTTTTGTCGATTACTTCTTCGATGATACACTTGGAAAAGCTTCACAAAATGTTGTCGATCAATTAATACTGCCAGGCCTTGAGAATAAAGCAGAAGCAGTTGATAAAGAGAAGGTAATTTTGTCTCCTCCAGTTTCACGCATAGAGTTATTTGAGCGGTCAATGCAGAAGAGTGAAGAAGCAGATGACTGATAGTAGAAAACCGAGCATCGAATATATTCGTTGGTCGGTTTCTTTGTAATATATAATGCTTAGGAATACTTTGAGAGAATACAGACGCCTAGTGCAGAGGTAGTAATACGAACACCTAACTAAATGAAAATACTTTTAAGTTTGCGCTTTTGTGTGTAAGCTTTTATAGTATAATTTCTTCCCTTATTAGTTACAGAAAATAGTATAATTAGTAATTGCGGTCATTCATTTTACATATAACATGGAGGTCTTAGTATGAATGTAGTATATATTACGAGCAGGTTAGATAAGGATCACGGTGGGTTAACCGCTTCATTACTTAATAAAGCCAGGATATTGGATGAATTGAAGGACTTAGGATCAACAATACTTACTTTTCACTTGGATCAAAAATTCACAGAAGTTAGAAAAGAGATTGCGGCGCGTTATAATTTATCCAATAATATTCGTATAGAAAATATAAATGATTTTTACAGAAGCAGGAATCAACTCCATGAAATGATTAAGTTCGAGATTCTAGAGAATGACTGTTTAGAGGTAAACATTTCAAATACAAAACGCGAGCTCTACAAAGATGGCATTAAAGTAATGGAAAAAGTATATAAAGATGATAATCTAGCAGAGTTATTATATTTCAACCCTAATAACGAAATGTATAAAAAAGAAACACTGGATCCGGATGGTTACCTATATTCCAGAAGCTTTTATTTGAATGGTTACATATCAAGACAGGTTTTATATAGGAAAGATCAGTCTGTATATCTGACTAGAGAGTTCGATGCAGCAAACGGTAAGGATACAATCAAGAGTATTATATTATTCCTTTCGAATGGAAGGTATCAAAGGTTTACTGATTTTGATGCTTTTAAAAAATATTTTGTTATGGAATTTGTAGAAGCTTCGTTAACCTATCTGGTAGGAGAAGCCAGAGGTTTGGATTCGGTTATACTTAGTATAGACAATGAAAATGTAAGAAAAGTATTTATGACCCACAGTATACATATTCGCCCTGGCACAGATATTATCCGAGCGGGTAATAGACCCGTATTAAATAACTTAAATGATGTCGATTCCCTTGTACTGCTCACGGAAAAACAAAAAAAAGATGTAATTAATAGATTCGGAAATCGAAGCAATTATTGTGTTATACCGCATTCTATTGAAGAGAAAGAAATAAAGCATAAGAAAAATAATAAAGAAGTTGTACTCATTTCAAGATTACATGAGGAAAAAAATATAGAAGATGCAATCAAAGCTTTCAGCATAGTTAGTAAGAAGGTGCATGATGCAAAACTTCTTATCTACGGTGAGGGCCCACATCGAAGTATTTTAGACAAGTTAATTACAGACTTAAAAGTGAAAGATAATGTAATTTTAAAAGGATATTCCAGTAATGTTGATGAGGTACTGCAAAAAGCAGATTGTTCAATACTTACGTCTAACTATGAAGGATTTGGGCTCGTGGTACAGGAAAGTCTTGCAAATGGGACGCCTGTTATAGCTTATGATATAAAATATGGTCCATCTGATATGATTCATAATGGTGAGAATGGTTTTCTGGTAGAAGATAAGAATGTGGAAAGATTGGCAGAGAAGATTACACATTATTTGAATTTGAGCCAGGATGAAAAAGCAATGTTCCAAGAAAAAGCACTGTATTATATTAAGGACTTCACCCATGAAAAGTTTGCAGAGAAGTGGCTGCAGTTATTCAGAGATACTGAAAAGAAGGTTAGTCCATATGATGTAAGCACCAAATTATTAGATATTAAAGAAAGTAATAAGTATGTATACAAGCTTCTAGTAGAAATAACGTGTAAGACGGAACGCGATGTACATCCGACAATTAAAGGTCTGTTTTATTTACGATCAACGTTGGAAAATAAAGAAAAACGAGAGTCTGTTGCTTTAAATGCAGAACTTACAGACAGCAGAGAAGGAAAAAAGATATATTCTGTAACCTTTGATGCAAAATCTATGCAAAAAAATGAAACGTACGATTTCAGTATTGAAGTTCAAGACGGAACTACTTATCATAATATAAGAGTGGGAAATAAAAGAGAAGTAAAAGGGGACTTAAGTAAGATATCAAACCGTAAAGTCAAACCTTATTTCACTGAGAAACATGGTAATTTAAGTTTTAAGATAAATTAATGTCATAGAGCTATATGGAAAAACCAAACAACACTGTCTTTAATTGCAGGTTGTTTGGTTTTTTTTATTTTCTTATATCCTAACCTAGGCGAAGTGGAGTCTATTACTGAACTAATCCAAAAGGGCTACTTTGCACTACTTTCCTTGTGTTTGTTTTAGTAGATTTGCCAACAAATTTATAAATGAGTAAATTTTTGATGATTATTGTTAAAAATTGTTTAAGTTTGTAATATAATTAACATTGGTAAGTTTATATGCGTATAGACTTTATACCTATGAATTCTCTGAAGGTGGTGCTCTTATAGTCTCGGGTTTATAGATAGACATACATATTAGTCTCTATTCTTTGCACATTGAAAATCAAATAAGCCGTTGGGGGAGAATTATGAGAAAAGTCGCAAGTCTTATTGTACTGCTGCTATTATTAAACTTAACTGCACCTGTTTATAGTTCAGCTGCAGAAAATACTGAAAAAACATCATCCCAAACAACAACAGAAGTCATTGATCAGGATAAGGTTGTCCCTGCAACTAGTCAAGATGATGTAAATTTAGAAGCCGAAGTGGAAACTAAAGATACAAAAGCTGTTGAGGTGGAGAAGATAGAAGCTGAAAATCCAGTTGAAACAGAGAAGGAAAAATCAACGGAAGAGGCATCCACTAAACAAGTTACGCCCGAATCATTATCAGAAGAGAACAATAGTGCGACTGAAAATGATGAAGAAGTAAATTCTGCTCCTGAAGAGAAGAAGTCCGAAGATGAAACAAATGCACAAAAAGCACCAGTAGCAGAAGACAAGGTCACACAGGCGAAAGAAAAAGTTCAAGAGGAGAAAACAATTTCTTCATCTGGCAGCATATCCGCAAAAGCTGAGAACGTATTAGAGTGGGGTTCTACGAGCAAGCTAGGACACCTTGGCAACAACTCCCGTATATACGCAGATTTAGCTAGTCTATCATCGTACAAAGTTGCCAAAGAAGCTAGACTTACAAATGCGGTATATTATGCAAAACAACAAGCGAAAAGAAACGGTGAGTTATTTTATCGTATTAGTACGCAGCCGCATAGTGGTGTAGTAGGCTGGGTGAAAGCATCTGAGTTTAATGAACGCACTCACAAATCTATCAGCAATGATAGAAAGACTTTGTATGTAAAAGGAACTGGTGAAGCTTTTACAAAAGCATGGGGCGGTTCTAAAGACAAAGTTTATACATTGTCTTCATTAAAAGGAGAAAAGTTTGAGGTTAATTTAACTGAAACTGTTGGTACCAATACATGGTACCGCGGAATGCTCAATGGCAAGAATGTATTTATCCATTCTGCTTACCTTACAACTAGTCCCAACGGTGCAACAGTGAGTGCAACAAGTAAGTTAGGGCATCTTGGTAATAGTTCTCGTATATACACAGATTTATCTAATCTGTCTTCATACAAAGTTGCCAAAGATACTGGACTTACAAATGCAGTATATTATGCAAAGCAGCAAGCAGATTTGAATGGTGAGTTATTTTACAAGATTAGTACACAGCCAAGCAGTAAACATGGTGTAGTGGGCTGGGTAAAAGCTTCTCAGTTTAATGAACGTACTCATAAATCTATCAGTAATGATAGAAAGACTTTGTATGTAAAAGGAACTGGCGAAGCTTTTACTAAAGCATGGGGTGGTTCTAAAGACAAAGTTTATACGCTGTCTTCACTAAAAGGAGAAAAGTTTGAGGTTAATTTGACTGAAACTGTAGGTACCAATACATGGTACCGTGGAATGCTGGACGGTAAGAATGTATTTATCCATTCTTCTTATGTTAAAGAAGTTGTAGCAAAAGAAAGTTCTACGAGTAAGTTAGGACATCTTGGCAACAATTCACGTATATATGCGGATCTATCTAATCTGTCTTCATACAAAGTTGCTGAAGAAGCTGGGCTTACAAATGCAGTGTATTATGCAAAGCTGAAAGCAGATCTAAATGGTGAATTATATTACAAGATTAGCACGCAGCCAAGCAGCAAAAATGGTGTAGTAGGTTGGGTGAAGGCATCAGAATTTAATGAGCGAACACACAAATCTATCAATAATGATAGAAAGACTTTATATGTTAAAGGAACTGGCGAAGCTTTTACGAAAGCATGGGGCGGTTCTAAAAACAAAGTTTATACACTGTCTTCATTAAAAGGAGAAAAGTTCGAAGTTAATTTGACTGAAACTGTTGGTTCGAACACATGGTACCGCGGAATGCTTAAAGGCAAGAATGTCTTTATCCATTCTTCCTACGTTGAATCATATAAAGACATTGGTGTGGAAAGTTCTACAAGCCGATTAGGCCATTTGAGAAAAGATGCAGTTGTTTATAAGCATTGGTATGATCAGTCAGAAGGAAAAGTTGCCTCCGAGGCAAACCTTACGGATACTGTTTACTACGTTAAACGCCAAGTGAAGGCAGCTGACGAAGTGTTTTATTTGATTAGCTTAGAACCGAGTGCAAAAAACGGAGTTTTAGGCTGGGTGCGAAGCAGAGATCTAAACAGCCGATCTCATAAAGGAATTGATAAAGAACATAAAACTTTCTATGTAAATGGGAAAGGTACATCCTATACTAAGGCTTGGGGTGGGTCAAAAGATATTGTTAAAGCTAATTTATCCGATTATGCGGGCGAAACATTCTCTGTGACACTAACGGAGAGAGTAGGAAGTAATGTTTGGTACCGAGGTGTGATGAATAACAAAACAATGTGGCTTCACGAGTCTTTTGTTACCGAAAGTTATCAAAGAAACACACAGTATGATTTGACTCTTCAAGAAGCAATCAATATTCAGAAAGATGCAGGCGCTCAAACAGATAATGAGTATAGTGCTTATGTATCAATGGATTATATCGATAATAGTAAAGTAACCGCTGACTTACTTAATGTAAGAGGAGGTCCAAGTAAAGATTACTGGATTCTAGGGACTTTAAGTAAAGACTCTAAAGTGAATATTATTGGTAAGTCAGGCAGCTGGTATAAGATTGAATTTACCGGCGATCGTCAATGGGTGAATGCCAGCCCTAGCGACATTGCTTACTACTTAAATCCAAATAATTTTCTAGATAATGAGAAACAAAAGTTTCAATTTCTAGACTTAACACGCGCAAGTGAGATTGATAAAGAAACACTAAATGCTTACATTGAGAAAAAAGCTCCGAAAGACAGTACATTGCGCGGCCAAGCGGAAGCATTCATTGAGGCTAGTAAGCTTTATGGGATTAATGATATTTACCTGGTTTCTCATGCTTTATTAGAGACAGGAAATGGAACGTCTTCATTGGCTAAAGGGAATAGTTACAAAGGTAAGACAGTATATAATATGTACGGTATTGGTGC